>NZ_CP090004.1:3195000-3795000 GCF_021390175.1 Flagellimonas sp. HMM57
CCCGGGTGAGTCGGATATTGAAGTGAATGAGTTTGTAAGGACGCCCAATCTCTATGGCTATCTAAATACTACATGGTTGCCAAACGAGGCCTTTAATGTAGATATTACTGGTACATATACTGGTGGAATGACAGTACCTTTGGTTATAAGTGACACCGGATTTTTGCAGTTGAACGAAGTAGATTCCTTTTTCGACTTGAACATCAAATTGGAATCGCATGTTGACTTTAATGAAAACTTTATGATGACTTTTTCCGGTGGGATAAAGAACATATTCAATAGTTTCCAAGACGACTTTGATATAGGCCCTACAAGAGATTCCGATTATATTTATGGGCCTAATGCCCCAAGGACCTTTTTTATAGGCGTAAAGTTTGGAAAATTACATTAGAACAGTTGATTTGTTGAAAATTAAGTTTAATAAAAAGGGTTGCTTATTTGTATCTTGAAAGAATTGGTAATTCAAAAGCAATGATAGTTGGTGACCCTTTTTTCGACAGTAACTACTATGAATTTTAAGAATTTCTTATTTTTTGGTTTTTACATGCTCTCAATACATATTGGGATTTCGCAGCAGGATGAAATCAATTGGTTGAGTTTTGAACAATTGGAGACTGCTCTTGCTGAAAAACCTAAAAAAGTTTTCATCGATTTTTACGCTGACTGGTGTACTTATTGTAAAAAGATGGATAAAGCCGCATTTCAGAATCCTGAGGTTATTAAAAGACTAAATACAGCGTATTATGCCGTCAAAATGAATGCAGAACATAAAGACAGTATACAATTTGGCGGTGATGTTTTTTATAATAAAGAATTGGGTAAAAAGCGAAATCCTACCCATGAAATTCCTTTATTGCTGGCATCACGGGAAGATGTGCCATTTTCATTGCCCGCAGTATTGGTTTTGGACGAGTATTTTCAAGTTAAAGCCCGATATTTTGAGTATTTATCACCAAAAAAAATGGTGAAAATCCTATCTGAATGACTCTATTTCAAACACTTTTTTGATAAGTTCCTTCTTATCTTGGCTATCGGACAGAATTCTTGTGGTATTGAAACTTCAAGCAAGGAGCTTCAGAATTTTAACCTTTGATCCATTATATTTGAAGCATGCAGAAAAGGGTTTCGCTAAAAGATATTGCAAAAAAAGCAGGAGTTTCCATTGCCACGGTATCTTATGTGCTGTCCAAACAAAAAAATAGTGGCGTTAGCCAAGAGGTTTCGGATAAGATCAGAAAAATAGCTAAAGAACTTAACTATAGGCCCAACCAGATTGCCAAAAGTCTTCAGAGTGGCAAAAGCCATACCATTGGATTGATTGTAGCCGATATTTCCAATCCTTTTTTTGCCCAGATTGCAAGAATTGTAGAAGACGAAGCAAAAAAAAATGGGTATACCGTAATCTTTGGAAGCTCGGACGAAAAAGCTTCAAAATCGGGAGACCTAATAAAATTTTTGTTGAACAGGCAAGTGGACGGTTTTATCATTGCACCTTCAGAAGCTTCGGAAAATCAATTACAACAATTAAAGGAACAAAAAGTACCTTTTGTACTGATTGATCGTTATTTCCCGGATATAGAAACCAATTTTGTCGCAATAGACAATCAAAAAGCTGCTTTTGATGCCGTTAACCGATTAAAAAAAAATGGAAAAAAACGGATTGGTATGATTGCTTATGATACGCAATTGCATCATATGAAAGAACGGGTAAGGGGTTTTAAAAATGCTATAACAGCCGAAGAATACCAAGAAACATTGCTTCAAAAGGTCGAGTTTTCAAAGATTAAGGAAGGCGTTCCAAAAGCCATTGAAGCATTATTGGGAAATGAAAATTCTGTAGATGCCATTTTTTTTGCGACCAACACTTTGGGCATAACGGGCCTAAAGTATCTTAACGAGCGCAACATAAACGTTCCCGAAGACGTTGCTGTTATCGTTTTTGATGAAAGTGAAGCATTTGATTTCTTTTATTGTCCATTGACCTATGTGAAACAACCTTTACCAGATTTAGCCAAAAAAGCGGTAAATGTACTTGTGGAGGAGATAACCAAACCAAGTAAGAACGTATCCAAAATAAATCTGGATGCCGAATTGATTGTGGGGAATTCTTGTAGATAGTTAAATCTTTGACTAAAAAATTATTGGGAAACTAGAGTTCAAATAATTTGGGTTATGGAATATTTGATTTGTAACTTAAACGTTTAAGTAATATATTTGATTGCGTAATAATCAATTCAAATATAAAACTCCTCAAATATTGTAAAGGATATGGCTCAACTCAAAAACTTATGCTCTAAAGAATAATTCTGAAGTAAATCAGACGTGATACTCATGAAAAAAACACCTATCATTCTTGTATTCTTAATAGCTATTGCTCTTTCCTGCAAGGATAACAAAGAAAATAAAAAACAAAAAATGCCCACGACCATTGACCAACAAGGAAGCTTCGCATACGATGAGAATTTTTTAAAGAAATGGGATGAGAATCTGGTCATATTGGAATCTGATGAGAATGTGGTTCTTGTTTCGGGTAAATATCAGGCAAAGGTGTTTACATCCACAACTTCTGGGCGAGAGGGCAGAAGCCTGGGCTGGATCAACTATGAAGCTTTTGGAAAGACAGATATGCATATGAATGCCTATGGAGGAGAGAATCGCTTTTGGTTAGGGCCCGAAGGCAATGCTTTTTCTCTTTTCTTTAAACCTAATGATGAAATGGTCTTTGATAACTGGAAAACTCCAGCTCCAATCGATAGTGAACCTTGGAAAACTGTCGAAAAAACCAACACTTACGTTACTATGGAGTCCAACATGGATCTAAAGAACTATTCAGCTCATAAATTTAAAATCAAGGCAAAAAGGAAAGTCACCCTACTTACCCTTAATCAGATTGAAGAACTGCTCCAGATTCAAACATCTGATTTGAAAATAGTGGGTTATAACACGGAGAATATGATCACTAATGTGGGAAGTGAAGCATGGACAAAAAAAACCGGTGCTCCGTGTATCTGGATTTTAGATATGTTCCCACCATCCGACAATACTAACATTGTCATACCATACAAAACTGATGCAATAGGTGAAGTTGCAACGACCGATTACTTTGGTGAGATACCAGACAATCGAGTTACCTATGGCGATGGAGTATTATTCTTTAAAGCGGATGGAAAGTCGCGGGGGAAGTTGGGGATTTCACCACAAAGGGCCACCAATGTGGCAGGTAGTTATGATGCTGTCAATCAAATATTGACCATTACACTTTTCGAGGTAGATGCTGATGCTGCCTATCTTAATCAGGAATGGAACCTTGATGCAGATCCGTTTAAAGGCGATGCCATAAATGCATATAATGACGGGCCTTTGGAAGACGGCTCCCAAATGGGACCCTTCTACGAAATTGAAAGTGTTTCCCCAGCGGCTTTCTTAAAACCGCAAGAATCTTTGATGCACAATCATGCCGTTTTTCATTTTGTTGGTAAAACCGAACAACTGGAAAGCGTGGCCAAATCAGTTTTTGGTGTCACTTTAAAAGAAATTACAAACGCATTATAAAGCAAAAAAATGTCCGAAAATAGATATCCGAAAATAGGCATTCGTCCTATAATTGACGGCAGATTGGGAGGGGTACGGGAGTCTTTGGAGTCCACCACTATGAACTTGGCAAAAACCGTTGCAAAATTATTTAGTGAAACGTTGAAATACCCAGACGGCAGCTCCGTGGAATGTGTGCTGCCAGACTTTTGTATCGGCGGTGTTAAAGAGGCGGTCGAATGTGGTGAACTTTTCAAATCACAGAATGTTGGAGTATCACTTTCAGTGACCCCTTGCTGGTGCTACGGTACAGAGACTATGGACATGGATCCCTTAGTGCCCAAAGCTATCTGGGGATTCAATGGTACCGAGCGCCCAGGTGCAGTGTATTTGGCCGCTACTCTGGCTGCCCATAACCAAAAAGGATTACCTGCTTTTGGAATTTATGGAGAGGATGTACAGGATTTGGATGATACAACGATAACATTGGATGTGAAAACAAAATTACTGCAATTTGCCAAAGCAGGTCTTGCAGTTGCTATGATGCGGAATAGAAGTTACCTAGCTATAGGAAGTGTATCGATGGGCATTGCAGGGTCTATGATAGACCCCGATTTTTTTCAGGACTTCTTGGGGATGCGGAATGAATATGTGGATTCCACCGAAGTCCTTAGACGCATTCAAAACAAGATTTATGACAAAGAAGAATATCAAAAAGCATTGCAATGGACAAAAGCAAATTGTAAGGAAGGTACCGATTTCAATGTAGATGAAAAGCAGCGTAGTTCTGAGGAAAAGGAACAAGATTGGGAATTTGTGGTAAAAATGACCCTGATTATACGTGATTTAATGGAAGGCAACCCTAAACTTAAAGAAATGGGTTTTGGTGAAGAAGCGTTAGGACATGATGCCTTGGTATCAGGGTTTCAAGGACAACGACAATGGACCGATTTTCTACCTAACGGCGACTTTTCCGAAGCCATTCTCAATTCCTCGTTTGATTGGAACGGTATTAGAGCACCTTATATGGTAGCAACTGAAAACGATGCCCTTAACGGAGTTTCCATGCTGTTCAATTACCTATTGACCAATACGGCACAGATTTTTGCCGATGTACGTACATACTGGAGTCCTGCAGCCATTGAACGCGTCACAGGATGGAAGCCTGAAGGCATCGCTTCAAACGGTTTCATCCATTTGATAAATTCAGGTTCTGCGACCTTGGACGGTACTGGGCAACAGTCAAAGGATGGAAAGCCCATGATGAAACCGTTTTGGGAAATCGACCAGAAAGAAGTGAACGCTTGTTTGGAAACGACTACATGGTATCCTGCAAACCTGGGCTATTTTAAGGGAGGTGGTTTTTCCTCGAATTTTCTCACCAAAGGTGGTATGCCAGTCACAATGTGCCGTCTCAACTTGATCAAGGGTTTGGGACCTGCACTTCAAATTGCAGAAGGATATACTATTGATTTGCCCGAAAACGTACATAATATTTTGGATGAACGGACCGACCGAACCTGGCCAACAACATGGTTCGTGCCCAAAATAACAGGTCATGGCCCATTTACGGATGTGTATTCCGTTATGAACAATTGGGGAGCCAATCACGGTGCCATTAGCTACGGTCACATTGGTCACGAATTAATTACCCTATCGTCTATGCTAAGAATTCCAGTATGTATGCACAATGTTGAAGACGAACGTATTTTGAGGCCTTCGGCATGGGGTGCGCATGGAATGGACAAAGAAGGTGCCGATTACAGGGCTTGTGAAAATTATGGTCCATTGTACGGAAGATGATACGTTTAGCAACAAATAAGGCTCATACTGAGCGTAG
This sequence comes from Flagellimonas sp. HMM57, assembly GCF_021390175.1. NCBI lineage: Bacteria > Pseudomonadati > Bacteroidota > Flavobacteriia > Flavobacteriales > Flavobacteriaceae > Flagellimonas > Flagellimonas sp. HMM57. The sequence goes on from NZ_CP090004.1 coordinate 3,200,372, forward strand.
TCGAAGCAAACAACCAACAACGAACAATGACCAATAAACAAGAAAATACTTCCAAGGGCATTCCAGTTATCATGAGGGGCAGCAAATGGCCTTTCATACTAATAACCAGTTTGTTCTTTTTATGGGGATTGGCCAATAATATGACAGATACTCTTCTGGCGGCCTTTAAGAGAATCATGAGTATGACCGATTTTCAGACCTCATGGATACAAATGGCATTTTATGGTTCCTATTTTTTATTGGCGTTGCCCGCAGCGATTCTTATTAAAAAGTATACCTATAAAAAAGGCGTATTGGTGGGTTTGGGTCTTTTTATAGCTGGTGCGCTTCTTTTTTATCCAGCTAGCTTTACCATGGTCTATGGGCATTTTTTGGCAGCACTATTTATTTTGGCGGGCGGTCTATCTATTTTGGAAACTGCGGCAAATCCATATATTATTTCAATGGGCCCGGAGGAGACAGCGACCCGTCGGTTGAACTTGGCCCAATCCTTCAATCCCATTGGGTCGATAACAGGGATTTTGTTAAGCAAGTTCTTTATCCTTTCAAATCTAAACCTCCTAGATGCTGATGAAAGGTCCATGATGAGTCCAACCGAGCTCAACGCAGTACAATCCGAAGAGCTTGGTTCAGTGATGGGCACTTATGTGGGGGTGGCCTTTTTCTTATTAGTGGTCTGGATTCTGGTTCGGTTTACCAAAATGCCCATCGTAAAGCAAAAAACAAAACAACTTGATATTGGAGGTTCCATAAAACGTTTATTGAGCAACCGTAACTATTGTTGGGCTGTAGTAGCTCAGTTTTTCTACATGGGCGCACAGATAGGCCTATGGTCCTATACGATAAGATATGTAATGCAAGAACTCCAAAAAAACGAAGATGATGCCTCAGTGTATTATTTGGCATCTATCATATTATTTTCAGGTTCTAGATTTGTATTTACCGCCTTGATGAAATTTATACAACCAAGGCGATTGTTATCCTTTGCTGCAATTTTGGGTGCAATATGTACGCTCGTGGTAATCTATGGCAACGGTTTTATTGGAGTGATTTCGTTGGTACTGGCCTCAGCTTGTATGTCACTCATGTTTCCAACAATCTATGGTCTCGGTATGCAAAAATTGAGTGATGATGCCAAAATTGGGGGTTCGGGCTTGATTATGGCAATTCTAGGTGGAGCGGTACTAACAGGTATTCAGGGAGTTGTGTCTGATAAAACAGGGAGCATCCATTTTTCATTTTATGTACCATTGTTATGTTTTTTGGTCGTGGCCCTGTATGCGTGGGTTCAAAAAAGCCTACAGCAAAAGATAGTATCACCGTAAGAAATAGATGAAGCAATAAAATGGGAAAAGAACATTATGTCATAGGAATCGATTTCGGGACGGCATCAGTACGTGCTTTGTTGGTAAATGCGCTTACAGGTGAAGAAATTGCAGTTTCGGAATTTGAATATCCAAGGTGGAAAAAAGGAATGTATTGCGACCCTTCCAAAAATCAGTTTAGACAACATCCTTTGGATTATCTGGAAGGATTGGAACATACCTTGAGAGATGTGGTCCAAAAAGGAGGTAAGGACATAGCGGAAAATGTCAAGGCCATTTCAGTGGATACAACAGGATCTACTCCAGTTGCCGTTGATGAAACTGGAATGCCTTTGGCATTGAAGGAAGAGTTTACCGAAAACCCAAATGCCATGTTCTTCCTGTGGAAAGATCATACCGCAATACAAGAAGCAGAGGAAATCAATCAAAATGCTAAAAAATTCAAACAGGATTACTTAAAATATTCGGGAGGTATGTATTCCTCAGAATGGTTTTGGGCAAAACTGTTGTATGCGCTTAGACATGATGAAGCCGTAGCCAAAGCATGTCGTTCATGGGTGGAACATTGCGATTGGATACCGTTTCTATTGACAGGAGGAAAGGATGTAAAAAAAATAAAGAGAGGAGTATGTGCTGCCGGACATAAAGCGTTATGGGCAGAAGAGCATGGAGGTTTGCCTGAAGCAGCCTTTTTTCTAAAATTTGATTCTGCCTTGGGCAAGCTAGACCACCCACTTTTTACGAAAACCTTCTCTACAGATAGCATAGCTGGAGATTTATGTCCCGAATGGGCAAAAAAGCTGGGTCTCTCAACCAATGTATCCGTAGGTATTGGAATATTGGACGCCCATGCGGGTTCCGTTGGTGGGCAAATAGCGCCATATTACTTGAGCAAGGTCATCGGTACGTCTACATGTGATATGTTGGTTGCCCCAATATCGGATAAACTCAAGGTGATACAAGGTATCTCTGGACAGGTAACAGGTTCAATAATCCCTGGAATGATAGGATTGGAAGCAGGACAGTCCGCTTTTGGGGATGCTTATGCTTGGTTCGAAAAATTATTGACAGAAACAGTACGCACAGCTATAGAAGAAAGTGCTGTTGATGTAGAAGCGAAAACAGTATTACTAAAAGAAATCGATTCAAATATTTTAAATAGACTGGGCAAACAAGCTGCCAAATTACCCATTGATGTACATTCCGAACTTGCCGTAGACTGGTTTAACGGAAGACGGACTCCAAACGTCAATCCATATGTTAAAGGTGCCTTTCTCAATCTTGACCTCGGCAGTAATGCAGCGAGCATGTACGGGGCATTGGTAGAGGCCACATGTTTTGGGTCAAAACAAATTGTAGATCATTTTGTAGCCAATGGTATCCCGTTAAAAGGAATCATCGCTTTGGGGGGAGTGGCCAGAAAATCGGATTACGTCATGCAGACCATGGCAGATGTACTCGGCCTCACCATCAAAGTGCATAAATCAGAACAAACCTGTGCTACTGGAGCGGCCATGTTTGCCTCCGTAATTGCTGGCATACATTCCAATGTCGAAGAAGCCATGCGAGTTATGGGGCAAGGTTTTGATGCTGTATATCAACCCAACAAAAAGAATACTGAGCTATATAGTAAACGCTACACAATGTACAGGACTACAGGTGATTTCTTGGAGAAGAAGATCAACTGATTGACCTTGAAAACCAAAAAGTATGAAGGTCAGTGGATATATATTAAATGGTCTGGGAACAGGAGACTGAGCGTAGTCGAAGCTGCTATTGATAGGCAAACGGTTCCCGATTACGATTGAATCGATACTGATTCGATTTTCAATCAATAGCTATTGAATGATCTTTATAAATTCGGTACATTCGTTGGAGCTACTAGAATATTTACATGATTTCAATAACTAAATGTATCAAAAATGGGAAACGGCAGAATATGCAAGCTCGTTTTCGTAGTATTTGTAGTAGCGTCCATCAACCTATCCTGCAATACACGGGAAGAAGAAAAAAACACTGATCAAGAGAGCCACACCAATTTCATAGTCATCTTTGCGGATGATTTGGGATATGGTGACTTAGGCTGTTATGGAAACCCATCTATTAAAACCCCAAACTTGGACAGATTGGCTCACGAAGGTCAAAAATGGACAAATTTCTATGTATCGGCAAATGTTTGTTCGCCTTCCAGAGCTTCTCTGCTTACAGGAAGGTTGCCCATACGAAATGGGGTATACTCGCAAACGCGAAGGGTATTTTTTCCTGATTCCGAAACAGGGCTTCCCCAAAGCGAAATTACAATAGCTGAATTGTTAAAAACAAAGCAGTACAATACAGCATGTATTGGAAAATGGCATTTAGGACATAATGATGGGTATCTGCCCACCGATCAGGGGTTCGATTATTTTTATGGACTGCCCTACAGTAACGATATGGATCGTGTTGCAGATATAGGTCATGGAAATGCATCTTTGAATCCAAAAGTGGAGTACTTCAATGTTCCGTTGATGAAAAACAAAGAAATTATAGAGCGGCCTGCGGATCAGTATACCATAACCAAAAGATATACGGAGGAGTCCGTAAAATTTATCAAGGAAAATACCGATAAACCATTTTTCCTATACTTGGCCCATTCCATGCCACATGTTCCTCTTTTTGCGTCCCAAGATTTTCAAGGCAAAAGTAAAAGGGGGTTATATGGCGATGTAGTGGAAGAAATCGATTGGAGTGTTGGAAACATTATAGAGACCTTGAAGGAAACCGGGTTGGATGAAAATACCTTGGTAGTTTTCACTTCGGATAATGGTCCTTGGGCCATCATGAACGATCACGGTGGTAGTGCAGGAATGTTATATGGGGCAAAAGGGACCAGTTATGAAGGCGGGGTTAGGGAACCTGCAATTTTCTGGGGACCAGAATTGGTGAAACCAGAAGTGGTCTCCAAAATGGGAAGTACCATGGATTTATTGCCGACATTCATGAATTTGGCTGACATTCAATTACCAACAGACAGAGTATATGATGGATTCGATATCACACCGGTTTTGAAGGGCGAAGATGAAAATCCAAGAAATGAACATCTCTATTATCACGGTACTATTCTATTTGCCGCAAGAAAAGGCGATTACAAAAAGTATTATTATAAAAACAACCCAATGGGTTATCCAGAACGAATGGAAAAATTGGATATGCCCGAATTGTACAATGTGCAGACAGACCCTTCCGAACGGTTCAATGTTGCCAAAGATTTCCCTGAAATCCTATCGGAAATCGATAAGATGGTCGATACCCACATGGCGACCGTCATCAAGCCCGAAAGCGAACTGGATAAATTTCCTAGAAAGAACAGACCATTTTGAAATCCTTGAAAGTAAATGGAATAGTATAAAAATGAAAAATCGTCATTTTTATACGATAATAATGTTAAAGTGATATATTTAAACGTTTAAGCATTGTTTAAATAGGATTTTTATGTTAGGTTTGTGTTAATAGTTTAAATTTTTTTAAAATATTACTTAAACGTTTAAGTAAAATACTACAAGCACACTGTTTTAACTAAACCAAAACAACATGAAGCATACTTACGAAAAGATAAGTGCCCATTCACGCTGGCTACCTTATCCTAAAAATTACTTCGCTTTTTGGGCTGTTTTCTTTCTCTTTGCAGGAACAATTTATGCATCGCCCATTGCGTTTTCGCCCCTAATTCCAAAAATGGAGCTACAACAAACAGTAATGGGAACCGTAACGGACCAGAACAATGTTCCATTGCCGGGTGTTACAATATTGGTTAAGGGAACTACATCTGGAACTGTATCTGATATTGATGGAAAATATACAATAGATACAGCTTCTGATGGTGTTCTTGCTTTTTCATACATAGGGTTTCGCAGTATTGAAGTGCCTGTTAGGGGGCAGTCGGTTATCGATGTAACCTTAGAAGAAGATCTTGAAAATTTGGATGAGGTCGTTATAATCGGATATGGTTCGGTCAAGAAAAGTGACTTGACAGGTTCCGTGTCTTCCTTAAGTGATGAAAGCTTCAATACGGGGGCACAGGTGTCCGTGGAGCAATTGATACAGGGGAGGGCTGCAGGTGTTCAGATAACTCAGGCAAATGCGCAGCCAGGTGGAGCATTTTCCATCCGGATTCGTGGTGCAACTTCCATCACGGCAGGAAATGAACCCTTGTTTGTTATTGATGGTTTGCCAAGTCAGCCGCAAAATGCCATCAACCCTGGTGATATTGAATCTATAGAAATTCTTAAGGACGCGTCCGCCACAGCAATTTACGGTTCGCGAGGAGCAAATGGAGTAGTATTGATTACTACTAAACAAGGTAAGGCTGGAAAGCTTCGGGTCGATTATGAAACCTATGCTGGTTTTCAAGAGGTTGAAAACCGATTGGATCTCTTAAACACCCAAGAATACATTTCCTTTATCAATGGCATTCGTGCAGACCAAGGCCAAGAACCTCAGTTTTCCCCTGAGGATATTACGGCAATCGGCGCAGGAACAGACTGGCAAGATGCTATTTTTAGGTCCGCTTTCGTACAAAACCATCAATTTTCGGTGTCTGGGGGGTCTGAACAGACCAAGTTTTATACTTCCTTAAACTATTTTGACCAAGACGGTGTCGTTATAAGTTCGGGAATAAAACGCTACACAGGGAGAGTAAACATCAATCATACTGGAGACAGATTCAATTTTGGCGTCAATCTGAACACTTCCGTAGTTGTTAGTGACAATGTACCTTTGGGCAATGGTATAAATATTGGTGCAGGAACAATCGGTACGGCGCTCCAATTTGATCCTACTTTGGCCATTTTTGACGAAAACGGGGACTATGTACAATCACCAAACCTTGATTTAAACAATCCAGTTGCATTAGCAGAAACCATAGAGCCAAGGTCAGAAACGGATAGGACCTTTGGAACCTTCTTTGCCGAGTACGAATTTTTTAAAGGGTTTTCGGCCAAGGCCAATTTTGGTGTAAATCGGAGAAATATTAGATCAGATTTCTATGCTGCTCCGGTTACCAAGCGTGGACAATTAGGCAATGGATCGGCAAGTATCAATCACGCAAGGAATACAAGTTATCTAGCTGAACTAACGGCGAGTTATGATAAAACTTTTGGTGAAGATCATTCCTTAAATGCTTTAGCAGGCATATCCTATCAAGAATTTAATTTTCAGGGTTTTAATGCTGGGAGTCAAAACTTCCCTACCGATCAGTTTGGTACTGATAACTTGGGTGCTGGCGACTTGGAAACCTATACTGTTGGTTCAAGCAGAAATAAAAATCAATTGTTATCTTATATTGGTCGCGCCAACTATATTTATAAAGACCGTTATCTAGTTACCGCTACCGTTCGTGCCGATGGTTCTTCACGTTTTGGAGAGGACAACAAATACGGCTATTTTCCTTCAGTTGCCTTAGGATGGAAAATGAACAACGAATCGTTTCTACAAAATGCAACGGCTATATCGAATCTCAAGCTTAGGGTCAGTTATGGTATTACAGGTAATCAAGAGATAGGGAATTATACTTCATTGGTATTGTTGGGGACCTCTGGTGATGCCGTTTTCGATGGAGAACGATTCACGAGTATAGCTCCCTCAAATCTTGCCAATCCCGATCTAAGATGGGAGGAGACGGCACAATTCAATGTAGGTTTGGATTTTGGACTGTTCAACAATCGGATTTCGGGAACTTTGGATTATTATACCAAGGAAACCTCCGACCTGTTGTTGAACCTGCCCATTCCACTTACCACTGGTTTTGGTTTTACCCAGGAAAATGTTGGAGATACCAGTAACCGTGGGTTTGAAGTGCTTTTGGAAACACAGAACATAGTAGGTGATTTCAACTGGACAAGCACCTTCAATTTTGCTACCGTAAGGAATGAGGTGACCAATTTGGGGGAATTACCCTTTATTTTACAGGGAAACCTTAGGTTTCTGAATGATTTTACCATACTAAGGGAAGGAGACCCGTTAAATTCATATTGGGGTTACCGGACCGAAGGTATTTTTCAAAATCAGGAAGAAATAGATGCTTCGGCGCAACCGGGTGCAAGCCCAGGAGACCTCAAATTTGTCGATACTAACGAGGATGGATCCATTGATCCGGAGGATCGCGTTATTTTGGGGAATCCCTTTCCTAGTTTTACATTGGGTTTAAACAATTCATTTTCCTATAAGGGCTTTACCTTGGACTTTTTCTTTGAAGGCGTCTTTGGCAATGAACTTTTAAACTTTACACGGGTAGATTCTGAAAGTCCATTTTCATTACTCCGTAACAGACAGAGTTTTGTACAGGACAGATGGACCCCCGATAATACTGATAGCCAAAATCCTTCTTTTCTGACTTCATTGGGTGGACGCGCCGTTAACGACAGGGTCGTTGAAGATGGTTCTTACATCCGCTTACGTAATCTAAGGATAGGCTATACCTTCCCCAATGGAAGCATAAAGGGCATAGAGCGTTTGGGCATTTTCGCTAATGCGCAAAACGTATTCACGATTACGGATTACAGCGGATTTAACCCAGATGTAAGTTCATTTGGAACATCCAACTTACGGTTGGATTATAACGCATATCCTCTTGCACGAATAATAACATTAGGATTTAATATTGGATTTTAATAAAAAAAGATAGACTCATGATACTCAAAAGAAAATACTACTTTTTTATAGTAAGCTTGTTCTTTCTATTACCTAGTTGTGAAGGACCTTTAGAAGAAGAAACATTCACACAATTGGGGCCTTCCAATTTTTATGAAACCGCAGAGGATGCCGAAGCCTTATTGAACTCTGTCTATGCAAATGCAAGAGGATATCGAGATGTATTGAGGGATTACCTGACTTTTGGCGAAATGACCACCGATTTGATGATTTCTCGACAAGGAGCGATTAACGCCAACACACAACCTATAGAAGATTTTCTGTTCCCGGAAGACCATCCATGGCTTTTAAGCCTTTGGGCCAAATTTTATAGTTCCATTTTTAGGGCAAATACGGTGTTGGAACAAGTTCCAAATATTGATATGGATGAAACCCGGCGGACTCAGATAGTTGCCGAGGCACGATTTTTAAGAGTATTCAGTTATTATACGTTACACGATCTTTTTGGAACCGTTCCTTTAATATTGACGAGTGAGACCACAGCTTCGGATAGGCCCAGCAGGGCAACCCGTGAGGAGTTTGATACATTTATGATAACTGAATTTACAGAAGTTGCGACCATTTTGCCCCCAACGCAGGAACAGTATGGCCGTGCTACCAGAGGTGCCGCATTGGGTTTATTGGCAAAATACCATTTGAATCAGAAATCTTGGCAAGAAGCTGCCGATACTGCTTTGGAAGTAATGGATTTAGGTGTTTACGGTATTTTTGCTCAAGGTAATAGAGCGGAACTCTTTGCCTTGGCCAATCAACGATCCAATGAGTTTATCTGGGTGTTTCCTTTTCCGGATGTACCCACAGGAGATTTGGGCAATACCTATCTCAGTCATGCAGCCCCCCCGGGATATCAATTTGAATTTCCGCCAAAAGTAAACTTTGCCGCCCAGTTCAAATTACTGTCAAGTTTTGTAGATTCTTTTGCTGGGGAAGACGAACGTTTGGATGCCATTTTGTTCGAGTATACCAATGGAGGTGGCAATTTGGTACAACTTGGGAACGATGACAAACGTAGTTTTAAATACCGTGAGGACCCCAATGGTATTGGAGATGTAAGCGGAAACGATTTCCCCATTCTTCGCTATGCCGATATTTTGATGTCCAGAGCAGAGGCCTTGAACGAATTGCAAGGTCCCAATCAGGAATCGATTGAGCTAATTAATCAAATTCGGACTGCTGCAGGTTTGGAGGCTATCAGTTTGGCAGACTTTGCTTCAAAAGAAGCGCTGCGTGATCAAATCTTATTGGAACGAAGCTGGGAATTCCATACTGAAGGATTACGTCGTCAAGACCTTATCAGACATGGCAAATTTATTCAACTGGCACAAAGCAGAGGAAAGGCGGCACAAGATTATCAAGTGTTATTTCCTTTGCCCCAAACAGAAATCGATAAAAATCCGAACCTAGAACAAAATCCTGGATATTAGCTTGAAATTAACAATAGATTTAATTTTTAGAAACTACGTTTACATTTATTGAATTGGTCATACAAGGCTTTACCTGTAGAAAGAATATGAAACATATCATCAAAACAATAGCATCAGTGACAAGTTTAAACTTCATTTTACTTTTATTGATTTGTTCGATTGGAATGTCACAAACTAAAAGGCCCAATGTAATTATCATCAATGCTGATGATTTGGGGTATGGAGATATTGGCATACAGGGAGCGACCAAAGTAAAGACCCCCACTATAGACCGCTTAGCTTCGGAGGGTAGGCGATTTACTGATTTTCATTCCGCTTCTGCTGTGTGTTCCCCTTCGAGGTATGCACTGCTAACAGGACAGTATCCTGCCAAACAGAATTTTTGGAGTCCCATATTCTTAAAGACACCTTTACAAGTAGATGCAAAGCGTATGACTTTGGGGAGTCTTATGAAAAAAGCGGACTATCAGACAGCTGTCATAGGGAAATGGCATCTGGGATTTGGCAACGAACAGCCCATAGATTGGAATAAACCCTTGAAACCAGGTCCTTTGGAACTTGGGTTTGATTATTATTACGGGGTTCCTGTGCTCAATAGTCATCCTCCTTTTGTATATGTGGAAAATCATAAAGTAGTCGGTCTTGTACCAGATGACCCCATGGTCTATGGAAAAAAAGCGAATACCAGATATTTTGATGAGAAATTTGGCATAGATGAGATGGGAGGTGCACATGAGGCCCATAAACTGTACAAAGACCGTGAGGTAGGAACACATCTAAAAGATAAGGCAGTGGATTGGATAAAAGAGCACAAGGACAATCCTTTTTTCCTCTATTTTGCACCAACCAACATTCATCATCCTTTTACCCCGGCACCAAGATTTATTGGGACTAGTGGTGCAGGACCTTATGGGGATTTTATCCATGAGCTGGATTGGATGGTATCTGAAATTCTAGAAACGCTGGATGAAGAAGGGATTGCGGACAATACACTGGTAATTCTAACAAGTGACAATGGCGGTATGTTGAATAGGGGAGGACAGGTTGCCATGGAAGCCGGCCATTCCTTGAACGGACCTTTGCTCGGTTTTAAGTTTGATGCCTGGGAAGGAGGGCATCGGGTTCCTTTCATTGCTCGTTGGCCCGGTAAGGTACCTGCCGGAACAACATCGGACGAATTGTTGTCAAATGTAGATTTGTTTGCCACTTTGGCAAAAATGATTGGTTACAAACCTAAGAAAGATGAAGGCCCTGACAGTATGGACATGTTAACGGCGTTGACAGGAAACCCAGATAAACCTATTCGGGAACATTTACTCATTTCTCCTTCACGACCTAAAAACCTTGCAATGCGCAAAGGAAAATGGATGTACATATCTGCGCAGGGTGGAGGTGGTTTTGAAGACATCAAACTAGGTGATCACACGTTTGGTGGACCAGCTGCTTTTCCATTTACAGGTCAGGTGAACAGCGATATCGAAAACGGTAAAATCAAGGATGAAGCATCTCCCGCACAATTATATGATTTAGAAGCCGACCCTTATCAAAGCACCAATGTGTACGAAAAATATCCTGATGTTGTAAAGGAAATGGAAGCCCTGATTAAAAAAACCTTGGATGATAAATAGACAGAACATGAGACATTCAGTAAATAACAATAAAATATTTTGGACTGCGATACGAAAGAATACCATAAAAATTGGAGTATTGTTTTTTGTGGTCGTAGCTATACTATCCTGTGAACAAGAGAAAAAGTATATTTCCTATACAGATATGGTCAATCGATTAATAGACCTTCAAGTGTTGGCGAAATTACCCGAAAAAGGAGAAAAAAGTGAAATGTGGTCCAGTTATGATCGTGATAGCAAAATAGATTCGGTAACTGGGGAATTTATTGATTGGGATGCCAATATTGATGGTTTTGAACCACAATATATTAGAAAAGAAGGTGACAATGAGGTGTTGGCAGAAATGACAGGACCGGGAGCCATTGTCAGGATCTGGTCGGCAAGCCCACGTAAGGGAAAGGTTAAAATCTATATTGATGGGAACGAGGAGCCAATGGTCAACGAATCCTTTATTGATTACTTCAAGCCGAGTATTCCAGCTTTTGATTATCCTGAACTGGTCTACGAGACCAATGCCAAGGGGTTTAACAACTATGTGCCAATACCCTATCAAAAAAGTTGTAAAATCGTGGCAGAACCCGGTTGGGGGCAGTACTATCATTTCAATTACATCACTTTTCCTGAAGGTACAGAGCTGGAAGCTTTTGACCCACAGTTGACTGAATCAGGAAAAAATGCACTTAATAATGTGAACACTTTTTTCGCTAAAAATATGGGCGAATACCCTCATGAAAATAGCAGTCTGAAAAATGAAACCAACAAGCTGGAATTAGCGGCGAACGAGAAGAAAACCGCTTTTACTTTAGAAGGAGAAGGAGCCATTGCAGCGATAAAGGCGAAGTTTCATATCGCCGACTCCTCAGAGGTTGCAGAGATCATGCGCAAGACCATTTTGGAGATACGTTGGGATGGAGAAGACCAACCTTCGGTCTGGACACCTTTGGGAGATTTTTTTGGTACGTCACCCGGTTGGAACGAATACCAAACCCTACCCATGGGAATGACCAAAGAATGGGCATACAGCTATTGGTATATGCCCTATGGAGATGGGGCTGAAATAACCTTACAAAATTATTATGATGGTCCCGTATCGGTGACCTTAGAAATAGCACATACCGAGCTTGAAGGCGATATTGATGATTACGGCAGGTTTCACGCCAAATGGCACAGAGATTTGGACCCCGTCGAAGAAGAACGATGGCCAGATTGGGAATTACTTAAAACAAAGGGCCAAGGACGATTTTTAGGTGCTCATCTTTTGGTCTGGAACCCAAAGGGGGGTAGCTCGGATTCGGGTGGACCTGGACATTTTTGGTGGGGCGAAGGGGATGAAAAGTTCTTTGTGGACAACGAGCAGTTTCCATCTACCTTTGGTACGGGAACCGAAGATTATTTTGGCTATGCTTGGTGTAATCCTTCAATTTTTGAACAGGCGTTTCACAGTCAGACCCAAGACAATGACAATATGGGGTATCAACCTATGAACCGCTGGCAGATAACGGATAATATTCCTTTTCAACAATCTTTTGATGGTTATCTTGAAAAGTACTTCCCCAACGAATTGCCCACACAATATAGCACCGTAGTATATTGGTACTTGAACCCAGAAGGAGAAGATGTATTAACTGCAGTAGATGCAAACGAACTTTATGGGTATGAAACGCCATTCGAGGTATTCCGAAAGGATGGTGTTATGGAAGCGGAACAACTTACTGTTGCATCCAATACGGGTGGATGGGTATCGACAGATTTTTGGGCACACGAATCACTTTTTGAGACCGTGAGCGGACATAAAATCATGGTATGGTTTGCTGCAAAGGATAAAGCCAATACCTTGAAAACAACCTTTAACTGGCCTGAAGCAGGGAACTATAAAGTGTATGCAAATCTAGTTCAGCAAGATGATGGAGGAACATTCGATATCAAATTGAACGGTAAAGCTTTGAATCGGTTGGATTTTCGAGCACCCAAAGAACAAAAGCAGACCAAGAGCGTATTACTTGGTGAAGTTCGCCTAGAACTAGGCCAACAAGAGTTAGAGTTTATTTGGTCAGGCGATGGCGAATTTCCCCAGGCCTTACGGTTAGATTATTTGGAACTACAGAAAGTTTAATTAGTTGAGTTAGTTTTTTCAAAAAAGGACCGATTTCCAAGCCAGAAGCAAATAAAAGTATTGTAGCGTATTTTAGTTGTTTTCAAAATATTTGGCAAATTTGAATAGCTTGGTTATCGGTCTTTTATCTTATCTTTTCTAATTTCCCAAGATTTGCCCGGTTCTTTTTATTGGGATTATTTACTGGACACTAATTACACAAATTAACAGGAATTTCTCGGAGATTTTTTTTGGATTTGGTGCTTGGAATTTTAGTGGCTCTTGGGCTTGCCTGGAGGAGATTTACTTTTGATTCTTGATAGCTTCACTTGCTCCAATAGGCATAATTCGCATTTACGATATTGATCAAAGGCACTGTTTTATTACTTTCTGGCAATAGCCACCATATCTCTGGATTTGGGCTTGGCATTTCATTTTTCTTTTGATTACTCATAAACAAATCGGATAATCGAATGAATTAACAGGTGTTTTCAAAAGAGACAATTAGGTTTGTATAGCGAAACAGATTCTCTATACTATATTAAAATTGTATCTAATTTCGTTTGCAACCCAAAATAGTGGTATGCTTGTGCCCATACGGTCGAGTTCTGAGCCTGTATTGTTAATCTTCCCATATGTAAAATCTCTGAAATGAAAAGCATCTACTATTTAACTATTGTCTTTGCCTTTTTTTGTTACAATAAAATGTGGTCGCAAGAAAATGTAATCCACGTAAAGACGTTAACCAAGAATTTTTATGGAAATGGCTCAGTGGCCGTTGGTCTGGATGGGACTGTTTTTGTCAATGAATATGGTACGGCAAATCCAGATATTTCTGGGAGTGGAACCCGTATATTTTCAGTAAGCAAAGAAGGTAAGGTCGATATTATCTCTGATAAAGTAAAAGGTGCCGTGGGCAATACAATGGACAGTGAGGGAAACTATTATTTCAATACTGGAAATTCCTATACTTCAAGTGATTTTATGGTTTTAAAAGATGGTAAAATAACCAAAATCGCAACTCTCGAAGGTTTTTCCGGAGATATTTTGATGGATGAGGCCAATGGCTTTTTTTACATCACCAGCTATACGCACCCTGCTATTAGAAGAGTATCCAAGCAAGGGCAAGTTGAAGATTACGCAAAAGATGAAAGACTAAAAGGCGCAACGGGTATAACTTTTGGTCCTGACAAAGATATGTTTGTAAGTAATTTTACTACGGGCAAGATTTTTAAATTGGACTCCAAAGGTTCAATCGAGGAACTGGCAAGTATTCCAATAGTTTACCCCGGTTATGTTATAGGCTATATCACATATTTTGAAGAAAATCTTTACGCAACAGGATATGGTTCCAACAAGATTTATAAAATAGGAATGGATGGAAAGGTTACAGAATTTGCCGGTTCTGGCGAATACAAAATGGAAGATGGTGCTGCTACAAAAGCCAGTTTTGTGACACCGAATGGTATAGACATTGATACTAAGAACCGAAGACTATATATTTCCCAAAACGGAAATGGTAAACCAGCTTCTTTACGCTATATTGATTTGCCAGAAAAAAAGTAGTCATAACGATGGTTTGATAGAAACCTTGAGCTTTTTGGCCTACAAGATGTAATCAATTGTAAAACTACCTTTTCTAGCTCCTGTAAAAGTACCTCATCATTATTTAGTTGGTTATAGTATATCTGGAAGCTTGCCCTTGGGTTGACCTAATACTTTTATATTTTGAATAACAAAACTTCTGGATTAAACAGATTTAAAACTGTTTGTTGCCGATCCTCTAAACAAATCTTTGGATTTGTTTAGAGGATTTTTTGTTTCATTCACTGTTAAAATTAATTGAAAGTTACGGTTACACTTTTTAAATATCGATCCAGAAGGCCCATCCGTGAATGCAAATGGCCCATCCATCAGTTTAGGTCCTATAAAAGCAAAATTCAATAGTATGTTTACACCGAGTTAGTAGTCAAGTTGAATGACGTGATTATAAATCTTTTAAGAATAGATTTGGTTTGGATATTTTAGATCAATTTGTTTAGAAGATTTACGTTGCACCAAGGGGTTATGAGGTTGAGCTCCTTGGTTGTAACGGTTTTAAAATTTAATTGTATAACAAGCTCATTTACTTAACCTACCTGCTTAGATAAAAGGGTCATTTATAATGGCTCTTTTTCTTTTTCAACTTAGGAAAGTTTATAATCTTTCACAAAGATCTTGTTGACAAATTGAGAATAGCATGGTGAATAAATCAACTGTTTACATTTTGTAAGGTTCTATGCAAAAAACCTACTTTTGTAAAAGTAATTTATAGCACAAACTATCTTATGTCCGAACAAATAGAAAGAATAAAAACACTGATTATTGGATCCGGCCCAGCAGGATACACTGCGGCAATCTATGCCTCTAGAGCAGATTTAAAACCTGTAATGTATACAGGAATGGAACCTGGGGGGCAATTAACAACAACAACAGAAGTGGATAATTTTCCTGGATATCCTGATGGTATCGATGGTCCAACAATGATGGTTCAGTTGCAGAAACAAGCTGAAAGATTTGGGACAGAGGTACGGATAGGAATGGTTACTTCAGTCGATTTTAGCGATGAAGTTGGCGGAATACATAAAGTAACTGTGGATAATAATCAGGTTATAGAGGCAGAAAGCATTATAATTTCTACAGGTGCTTCTGCGAAATATTTAAATATCCCAAGTGAACAACGTTTACGGGGAGGTGGTGTCTCCGCTTGTGCTGTTTGCGACGGATTCTTTTATAAAGGCCAAGAAGTCGCTATTGTTGGGGCTGGGGATACTGCTGCGGAGGAAGCTTCTTATTTGGCAAACATTTGTAAAAAGGTGACCATGTTGGTGAGAAAGGATTATATGCGAGCTTCCAAGGCGATGCAACATCGTGTCAACAGTTTAGAGAATATAGAGGTCAGATATAACACAGAGGTTGATGAAGTGTTGGGCGAACAAGTGGTAGAAGGCCTTAGAATGGTCAATAATGTAACTGGGGAAAAAGAAGATATTGCTATTACAGGGCTTTTTATAGCAATAGGACACAAACCCAATACGGATATCTTCAAGGGTCAATTAGATATGGACGAAACAGGTTATATAATTACTGAAGGAAAGTCCACAAAAACAAATAAACCTGGAGTCTTCGCCAGCGGAGATGTACAAGATAAGGAGTACAGGCAAGCAGTAACCGCTGCCGGAACAGGATGCATGGCCGCTTTGGATGCAGAACGTTATTTGGCTTCTGTTGGGTCAACAGAAGAAGTGACGGCCAATTCATAGAAGTTGGGTAGAAGATGTTCTCCTATTATAATAGGTATAACTAAAGAACAATAAAAAAGCAATCCATAGACTGATTTCAATTCAGGAATGGATTGCTTTATGCTTTATAATGGATTTTTTTAATCGATGCGCTTATAATTTTCTGAAGAGGTTCTGTTGCCCTCATCATCTACTGTAATCTGACTAAAAAAGTCTTTTTCCAGTTTAAGTTCAAACGTGAAATTCCGCATGGTGTCCAGTGCTTTCATCATAGCGTCATCACCGTATTCAATGACTTCTATGAGCGAGTCTTTGGTTATTTTATAGGAACCGTAGCCAAATCTTCCATGTGGTTCATCGGGGACGTAGCGTGTCCACATTATTTTCCCCTTGGAGTACATTTTTACCTGTCTGTAACCATCAGATTTTTCGATGGTATCAGAGATATCCTGCCCGTCATAACTATAGAAACTTTGAAGCTCCCATGTTCCTTCGATAGATTTTGTAGGTTGAGGTTTAGGCGATGTAAATTCTGTGGCAGAAATTAAAATTAACATCAATAAAACCAATCCTAGTAGTTTTTTCATACCCGTTACTTTTAAGATTAGTAATAATCAACCCTTTAATTTACAAATAATTATGATCAAAACTGGGTTTAATTCAAAAAAGTGGCATGTTAAATATGAAATTCATAAAACCTATTTTTTTATGGCTATATACAATGCTTACCGATTACCTTGGCCGTCAAAAAACAGCATTATGTGCAGTTAATTGCAAGAAAATGACTTGAAAAAGATTTTAAACTATATTTTGCAAGATTAAATAGCTTTTTGTAGGAAAATGGATGATAAAAAAGGAAATAATGAGTGTTTTTTCTATAAAACCGTAAATAATTGTATATATCTGCAACATTTTAAGATAAAATTGTTTGATTATTAACATTTTTTATACACTTTTAACCACCACTTTTAAATAACTAACTTATGATTAAAGCATTTTTAACCTTTTTTACTTTATTAATAACTATGCTAAGTTTTGGTCAGACCATTACTGGAAGTGTAGTTGATGAATCAGGAGCTCCTCTGCCCGGTGTGTCTATTGTAGTACTCGAAACAAATAATGGAACTACGACCGATTTTGATGGAAACTATTCCATATCCGCTTCAGAAGGCAATACTTTAAGGTTTATATACCTTGCAATGATATCGCAGGATATTTTGGTAAGCTCAAATTCGGTAATTGATATTATACTTCAAGAAGATACCCAGCAATTGAACGAGGTAGTTGTTACTGCACTCGGTATCAAAAAAGCGAAACGTTCTGTAGGATATGCTGTTCAAGAAATAGGGAGCGATCAATTGGTAAGAAATAATGATGGAGATGTCTTAAGTTCCATACAAGGAAAAGTAGCTGGTGTAAATATTAATGCTACAAGTGGTGCTGCAGGTGCAGGATCCAGTATTATTATAAGAGGTATTACTTCGCTGAATCCAGACGCTAACAATCAACCATTATTTGTTGTTGACGGGATTCCTATCAGTAATGAGGCTCCTGCAGGTAATGTATTGCCAAGTACTGGTTCTAATTCCCCAAGTTCTTCTGAACAATTTTCATTTTCCAACAGAGGGGCGGATTTAAATCCAAATGATATAGAAAGTGTATCTATTCTTAAAGGGCCAGCAGCGACAGCTCTATATGGTCTAAGAGCTGCAAATGGCGTTGTGGTTATTACTACAAAAAGAGGTGAAAGTGGAGAAATGAAGTTCAACTACAGGGGTTCTGTTGGATGGAACGAGGTAAATAAAACCCCAGATGTACAGACAAGATGGCGAGAAGGAAGAGGTGGCGAAATCGTATCGATACCAAATGACAATGCACCTGATGGGTTTGATTATGCAGATGATAGAAGCTTCGGATTTTGGACTTTAGGACCTGAATATGGACCGAATGACCGTAATTTTGATAACTTCAAAAACTTTTTTAACAAAGGTTTTACTTCCAATAATTCGTTTAACCTTAGTGGTGGAGGGGAAGATTATACGTATTTTGGTTCTATATCGAGATCCGATGATGAAGGTATTGTTCCAAACACTTTTTTTGATAGGACTACACTTAAACTTTCAGGTAAAATAAACGTTACAGATAAATTCTCTGTAGAACCTTCTTTTTCATACATCGTTTCAGACGGTAGACTGCCCAACGGAGGTGACAAGTCCATTATGAGTTCTTTATCTTTTTGGACACCAACCATAGATGTAAATGATTATTTGTTACCTAATGGCAATGAACGAAACTATACGGCTGGTATTGTTGATAATCCAAGGTACTTTGCAGAAGTGAGCTATCTGGATAGTAGGGTGGATAGGATCTTAGCTAATACCAGACTTAATTACAAGTTCAATGATTGGGCTACTGTACAATATCAGCTAGGAATTGATAATTACCACGATTCTAGAAATCGTTTTGTTCCACCGGATATTGACCCAGGTTCTGCCAATGGCGGCTTTATAGTTAATGAAGGAATAAATTATAATGAGATAACATCAAACTTATTCTTAACACTCTCTCATGATTTTGGTGAGGACTTCTCAAGTTCATTATTGGTAGGTAACCAAATAACCGATATTGAGACAAGAAGATTAACCAATAGGGCAGAGGGACTAGATCCGGATAATCTAAACAGTTTTGATCAAGCTACCAATTTCTTTAACGACATTGGAGGAACAAAGCAACGAATAATAGGTCTTTTTGGAGATTTGAGACTGGAATATAAAAACACCTTGTTTTTAAATATTACAGGTAGAAATGATTGGTCATCTACACTGCCCAAGGATAATAGAAGTTTTTTCTATCCTTCTTTTAATTTAAGTTATGTTTTATCGCAGACATTGCAAGACAATGATGCGCTTCCAAGTTTTTTGACCTATGCTAAACTGCGTGCATCTTATGCTGAGGTAGGTAAGGATGCTCCCCCGTTTGTAGGTGTCTATTACGATCAACCGCTTAATTTTCCATTTGGTAATGTTGATGGTCGTTCACGTGATATCGAAGGTGGTTCAGATGCACTAAGACCAGAAAGGACTTCCTCAATAGAGTTTGGTGGGGAATTCAAGTTTTTTAATAACCGTCTGGGAATGGATTTGGCCTATTATAAACAGAATAGTAAAGATCAGATTCTTCCTGTTCCAGTTGCACAAACATCAGGGTTTGACACCTATGTTTTAAATGCCGGTGAAATCGAGAATATTGGTTATGAAGCCTTAATAAATATTGTTCCCATAAAAACTGCTGATTTCTCTTGGGATATAACACTTAACTGGACAAAAGTAGAAGCCGAAGTACTTTCGCTTCCAGATGGTATTGATGAAATTATATTTGCGGATAGCGGTTTTGCAGGTGTAATTTCAAAACTGGAAGTAGGCGGTGCTCCGGGCGATTTATTTGGTTACGTTTGGGAAAGAGATGCAAATGGTAATCGTATCATTGGAGAGGATGGGTTACCGAACATAGTTGCGGACAGTCCTTCAGATCGAGTCAAAGTTGGTAATGCGCTTCCAGATTGGTTGGGTAGTATTGGAAGCACATTTAGATACAAGAACTTAGCACTATCTTTTTTACTTGAAAGAAAAGAAGGTGGAGAAGCTTATGATTCAGGACAGCGTAATGGGATAAGAAATGGTATTCTAAAGATAACAGAAGTTAGAGATGAAGAAGTAATTTTGGATGGTGTATTAGAGAGCGGAGAACCAAATAACATACCCGTCCTTATTACAGAAAACTACTATAGAGATTCAGGTGCTTATAATCGTGCTTCTGAAATACTTATACAGGATACTTCTTGGTGGAGGTTACGAAATGTGACCCTGTCTTATGATTTACCTAGCAAACTGCTTCAAAATACTGTTTTTGACGCAGTATCATTCAGCTTTACGGGTACAAATTTATGGTTGGACACACCATTTAGGGGTTATGACCCGGAAGGTAGTCAATTTAGTGCAGGCACTAATGCATTTGGTTTTACCGGTCTTAACATACCGAACACAAAAACATACCTTTTTGGTTTAAACTTAAATTTCTAAACAATGAAAGCGATAGTAAATAATATATTGGGTCTATTGGTGATTACTTTATTTTTGGGATGTGATGATTACTTAGATGTAAATGTAGATCCAAACAAAGAAGGTTTAGATACGCTTATACCAGCAGATCTTTTAACTACATCGATTTTTTATACATCTTCTGCACATTATAATGTAGCTGTGGGCGTATGTCAATATTCACAACAATTAGCCTCGTACTTTGAGCCTGGTACTGATACACAAGAGGAAATACAGTTAACTGACGCATGGAGGGCAATTTATTTAGAAGCACTGGCAGATATAGCTACTTTAGCGGATGTAGCCGAAAGGGAGAGTGCAACAAGTTATTTGGGCATATCCAAAATTCTCAAAGCAACAAATATTGGTCTGGCAACAGACCAATGGGGAGATGTTCCAGTTACTACAGCAACACTGGGAGAGGAAAATTTCAAACCTTCTTTTGATGCACAAGAGGCGGTTTATACAGAAATCAATACGTTGTTGGATGATGCCATTATCTTATTGGGGCAGACAGATAGCTCTGGCTTTACCATAGGAGAGGATGACATCATTTATGGTGGGGATACAGCTAAATGGATTAAAACTGCATATTTTTTAAAGGCCAAGTATGCTATTCATTTGACCGAAGTAGATCAAAATGCTGCAATAGCCGGTGTACTTGCTAATATAGAAAATGCCTTTACTTCTAATGATGATGATTTTCAGCTCATCTATAATTCCAGAAACTTTAACCTTTGGAACTCAGAGGTGGTTTTACCAAATAACACGGGAAATTTCTCAGTGTTACTTTCAGATCAACTTGTAAGTCTAATGGATGGTACATCATTTCCTTTTTCAAGTATTGAATTAGACCCAAGATTACCAGAGATAACCACAATTGGTGAAGATGACACAGAATTTTTAGGAGCCATTAACGGTACTGGAGGATTTAATGTATTTGTAGAAGCTGGTAGTGATTCCAACATAGGTGCAAATACGAATTTGGGTGCTGATAATTTTTACTCATCACAATCCGCTCCTATTATTTTGGGCAGTTATTCAGAATTGAAATTTATTGAGGCTGAGGCATTGTTTCTTCAAGATGGTGGTACACCTACCTCAATTGGTGCCACCCAACAAGCATATGATGCATACCTTGAGGGAATTAACGCTAATATGACAAAATTGGGAATTCCTACTGGGGAAGCTTCGGCTTATCTCTCGGATGTTTCCGTTGCAGTCGGGGCCGAAAATTTGACTATGGCTTTAATAATGCGAGAAAAATTCATAGCTACTTTCCTAAATCCAGAATCCTTTGTGGATTTAAGAAGATACGATTTTGACCCTAATGTATTTGTTGGTCTTGAATTGCCTTTTGGACATAATCCAATTTTGAATGGGGAATGGGTGAGAAGAGTTCAATATCCAGCTAGTGAGCAAACTAGAAATGGTGATCAGGTAGAAATAGTTGTAAAAGAAATAAGCGAAGGAGTTTGGTGGGATAGAGATTAAGTTATTAGTTAATTAGTTCTCAGAGAGGGTATTCAAATGTCCAACCAGGCATTGGATATCCTCTTTTTTATGTGCTGCACTTATGATGATTCTGCTCAATAACTTTGAATCTTCATCTGGGTACCTGAAGTTGGTAATAAGGATATGGTTTTTCTCAAGATGACTCGATAATGCTTCATTTACAAAACCAAACGAAGGATGTTTTGGCATATATTGAAATCTGTTCAATCCCTTGATCTTATCAATAAAAAGTTCAATATTGTTTTTTAAGGTAACTCTCTTTTGCGCATAAATTGCTTCACTGTCCAAAAATGTAGCCAGACCTACAGGAGCTGCGGGACTGGCACCTCCAAAAAAAGCTGTTTTTTGTAATGCCTTGATTCTTTTCTCAAATCCAAAAACTGCTCCACCCTGCACGCCATACCCTTTCCCTAACGAACAACAAACAATCAGTTCTTTGGGCTTAAAGCTTTTTAACTTCTGGTAAACGCCACCGCCATTTTTCCCGACAATTCCAATACCGTGCGAATCATCTGCCACCAGTATAATATCTTCAAGAGGTAACAATTGCAAGCCTTCAAAGTTTGGATAGTTCATACCTGAAAAATCAATCGAATCCAAAAAAACAACGGGAACTGATTCTTTGTCCAAACTTAACTGTGCCCGAAGTGCTGTATTGAGCGCAGCAAAAGTATCGTACGTTTTAATCTTGTGTTGATACAATGCGGAATGCGTACTGGGCGCATAGAAGAAGGGATGTTTTGCGTGGCTTAAGAATTGTGAGACCAGTTGCCCCGCCAAATAACCGGAAGATAATGTAATGCAAGCTTCGCTACCGACCAGTTCTGCCAAATGGTTTTCTGCTTTTTCAAATATAGAAATTTGAACATTGGATTTTCGGGAAGCACCATAATTGGTGCCGAAAATTCTGGTGTTTTTGATAAAAGTGTCTTGAAAAGTTGCATCTGTTTGTAAACCTAGATACGAAGTGCCCCCAAAATATAGGTATTCTTTGCTTTTAATGGTGACCGTTCTGCCGGGGAAGGAATCTATCCAATATTTCATTGCCATAAGGTTACGCCACTTCCGGCAATATCAGGGAATTTTACAGCTCCATCCGTTAAAATTTCAACACCCCCGGCAATATCTTCCTTTAACAACATGGCACCATCCATATCCACATAATCCAATTGTGGCAATAACTGGGCAATTGCAGAGATGCCAACGGTTGATTCCGTCATACAACCCACCATGACTTTAAGCCCCATTTCCTTTCCTTTTTTTATCATACGTAGGGCAGGGGTGAGGCCACCGCATTTGGTTAGTTTTATATTGATTCCGTTAAAATGTAACCCACATTTCTCAACATCGGTCTCCACAATACAACTTTCATCTGCAACAACAGGGAGCACGCTATGGTGCAATACGCTTTCCATTCCGCTCCAATCATCTGCCTTAAGAGGTTGTTCCAAAAATTCTACGCCTAAATCTTTTAGCAAAGGGGCATTGTATATGGTTTCTTCTGCGGTCCAGGCACAGTTCGCATCAATCCTAAAAATAGCATCGGTATGTTTTCGCAGTTCCCTAACGATAGCTACATCATCATTTGTACCTAATTTTATTTTATAGATGGGCCAAGGGGTTTCTTGCATTTTGGAAACCATTTTAGCTATAGAAGCTATACCTATGGTATAATTGGTTGTGGGATACGTATTGGTAGTTGTTCCCCAAATCTGATGAAGAGGCTTGTTCTGTATTTTTCCATATAAATCGTATGCTGCCAAATCGAGAGCACATATGGCAAAATTTGTCAATCCCTTTTCTACTAAAAATTGATGTAAAACCTCAGGAGTGGTAAAGCTAAACGATTCCAATTCATCTTTTATAGCCGCGATTTCTGCCATCATACTTTCGACTGTAATTTTATAGTAGGGATTGGAAGTTGCCTCTCCATAGCCTGTTTTACCACCAAGCTCAAGCGCCACTATCAAAGAGTCTTGAAAATCGTGTGATTCCCGTGAAATGCTAAAGGTATGCTTGAGTGGTAACGTATATTTTTTTAAGCTGATTTTCATCGAAAAAATGGTTTATACTAATATAGATAAACCTGCAAGACTAATAAACGAAAACCCTTATTCTTATTGGTAGAATCAGGGTTTTTAATGTTAATATTTTGTAGATATGTTTTAATTCCTACATATATTGGCGTTAGTACTTATGCACACTTCCAGAAACAGATTTTTTCTTTTTGACGCTTGCTTCACCAGTATAGGATATATCCGCTCCACTGCTCGCATCGGCAACGAGGGATTCGGATACATTTACCGAAATATCAGAACCGCTACTGGCGTCTGCATTACATGTTTTGGCCATAAGTTCGCGCGCCCTAATATCCGCGCCACTACTGGCATCTGCATAAAATGAATCCGTTTTACCTGCAACTTTAATATCCGCTCCGCTACTGGCATCTGCCGATACTTCTACTGCAATAAGTTCTACATGTAAATCGGAACCGCTGCTGGCATCCAATTCTATTTTTTCTGATTTGATAACGTTCTGTACAATCAAATCAGAACCACTTGAGCTTTTCAAAGCAGTTATTTCTGGGAGCGATACATAAATCTTTTTGGTCGCTCTTCCAATATTCTCCAAAGCATGGATTCGTAGTTTTCCATCTTTGATATCCGTTGCGATTAAATCGATAATGTTTTCATCGGCCTCAACGGAAATCTTAAATTCTTGGTCTTGAGTTACAAAGACATCCAAACCTTCTGAAGCGGATACCACGGTGAAATCTTCAGTTACATTTCTGGATTCTTCTACTACTTCGCCATTTCCTTTTTTTCCATCTCCAAAATTGATATCGAAGGCGCAGGAAGATGCAAAAATGGAAACTAATAGTGCGATTGCGATTTTTGCTAGTGTTGTCATGATTGTTGTTTTTTACCCTAAGCTTGTTTCAGGGTCTGTTAATAATTGATTGATATGGTTCTTTGTTTTTTGCGATGCTGAAATAAACTCAGTATGAAATTCGTGTTTATTATTGTTTAATTCTTTTAAAGGTTTCCCAATTGTTGAAAAAGAGGACCCAACTGTTAGTTTTTTTCTTTGGCCTTTATTTTTATGCCGTCCTCATTGATCTTTACCTTGAGCGCATCGTCACCATCCTCTAGGTCAATATCAATACCATCTTCGTTTATGATAATATGACCGTCTTCGTCTTCGCTTTCGTAAGAATTTGAACGTTCTGGGCAATCCTGGCATTTGAGCTCCCCATCTTCTCCCATGATCCAAGTATATTCTACTATACTGCTTCTATAATAATCTTGATCATTTTTTATGCCCCGTCCTACATATCCGTGTACGGATTCTGCAAACTGTACTACAGTACCTTCTGGAATATAGATGGTCGAGGTCACCTCTTGGTTTCTAGCCTTATTTGAAGTTGATGTAGTAAGAAATTCATCCAACAAAATCTCATTTGGCATTAATTCATAGTCATAATTAATTTGCTTTGCCCTTTCCCTTGCTGCAAGCGTAGTATTACCATGCGAATCTTTTCTAATGTTCAATCGTAAATAGGAATCGTCAGATTTTCTCAGTTTGATATCCACATCATCGGATATCAAAATTCTATTATCATCTTCGTCATACGTAAAGGTCATTCGCCCAAAATGAACATCATCCATACCATAGTCAAATCTGGAGTTCTTCATTTTTATGAGTAACGTATCTCCTGGATTTTCAATTAATACTTCATCTTTAATGTTGACGCTCCCCACGTTGGCAAATTCAGCAGCTTGTCGTAATCCAAGGACGAACAAGGTTCCGATAGAAATTAACCAAAGCCCCAAAAGTGAAAATTTTGCAATGTTCCCTATGGATTTTAAGTTGTTTACCAAAATCTTCAGTCCTAAATACAGCAAGAAAAAGAATGGAATTCCTATGGTAAAGAATATCAAAATAGATACGACCCAAACAGGAGCGCCTGTTGTGTTCACTATCTCATAAAAATCGAT
Organism: Flagellimonas sp. HMM57; assembly: GCF_021390175.1. Classification (NCBI taxonomy): domain Bacteria; kingdom Pseudomonadati; phylum Bacteroidota; class Flavobacteriia; order Flavobacteriales; family Flavobacteriaceae; genus Flagellimonas; species Flagellimonas sp. HMM57. The sequence goes on from NZ_CP090004.1 coordinate 3,226,419, forward strand.
ACCCGGAAAGTGCACTGCATTGAACATTCCTACGCTAAAGAGTGCTACAAACAATCCTATAAGCATTGAAGCACCTATGATAATCAATAGTATACCTATGAATTTCCCAAATACTTTGAACAGGAACATGATGATATCTCCTATAGTATCGAAAAAGGTCTTGGAGCCGCTTTTGACCTTGCCGCCTACTTTTTCGTAGTCGACGTTTTTAACCCTGTCTGCAACATCATCAAACCCCTCTTTGACTTTACGTTCTATATTGCTGATGTTGACAGGCTCTCCCCGCATGTCCAGTTTTTGCGAAGTTGAGGCGGCTTCCGGTACCAAAATCCACAATAGGATATAAGCCACTAGTCCAAACCCTGAAAATATGGTTAGTAGGATAAAAAGGATTCGTATCCAAAGGGAGTCAAAACCTAAGTAATGCTCTAGACCAGAACAGACACCACCAATATATTTTTGGTCCATGTCCCGATACAGCTTTTTAGTTCTTCGTCTGGTTTCCGGGCGTGTCTTTTTGGGTTCGTCCTCAAAAATGTCCTCATCGACCATATAATCTTCGGGTTGCCCCATGATGTTGATGACCTCGTCCACTTCTTTTTGGGTAATCACCTGACGTTCACTTTCCATTTTTTCCAAGAAAAGTTCGGCTACCCTAGCTTCAATATCCGCAATGATCTCGTCGCTACCAGCAGTGCCAGAAAATGACCGTTTTATGGACTCCAAATAGAGCCTAAGTTTGTTATACGCCTCATCATCTATATGAAAGAGTGTATTTGCTAGATTTATATTTACTGTCTTGTTCATTTTTTTGATTATTGTTTTGAGTTGGTAACCAGATTTACTGCATTTCTTAATTCGTCCCAGGTGCCGTTGAGTTCGTTTAGGAACAACTTTCCGGTTTCGGTGAGCGCGTAGTATTTACGTGGCGGTCCTGAAGTGGACTCTTCCCACCGATAGTTGAGCAATCCAGCATTTTTTAACCTTGTCAATAAAGGGTAAATAGTGCCTTCCACTACAAGCATCTTTGCGTCTTTTAAAGCTCCTAGAATTTCCGATGCATATTTGTCCTTATCGTTTAAGATAGAAAGAATGCAGTATTCTAGAACCCCTTTTCGCATTTGTGCTTTTGTATTTTCTATGTTCATAACTTCATGGTTCTATTAATTAACTGTTCGTTTTTCTTGTACCCAATTTGATCGGGCCTCTTGCTCCCGCCCATTCCCTCTTTGATGAGAAGAGGGAGCGAGAACTTTTTTTGATTGATTGATTGATGACCCTTCGACTATGCTCAGGGCAAGTTTTTGATTGTTTTTTGATACTTCGACAGTGCTTAGCACAGGTTGATGAATAAACTCCTTAATGGTATTATGTTATTTATTATTGTGATTGATGGTCATAGCTTAATTCTCTTTTTATTTTCCAATTTCCGTTTTCCAATACCCAAACATGGGTGAATTTGGCAATCTCTCCTTTTTGGTATTCTTTGTTTTCGTTCAAATATTCAAAACTGTGTATTCCTTTTTGAATCGCCCCATATAGTTCCCCTTTTTTATGAAGCGGATAGACCTCTAAACTTTCGTGCACTAAGATTCTTTTTGCGGGTTGAGGTTCATTTCTGTCCAATTTTGCACAATTCTCCCGCATTGGATTTAAAAAAGCTGCTCTACTTTCGGTAAGTCCTCCTTTATCGTGATAGAACTCAAAATCTTCGGTAAACAGTGTTTTCATGATTTCAGGATTACATTGATTAAAGGCAGCGTCAAACAGCGTGCTGTCTTTTTTCTCAAGGGTGATGTACAACTCAGAACCTTGTGCTATTTGGGCATTGGTAAACGCTGTTATACTTAAAAAAAGTCCAATTATTATTATGTTGGTTCGGTTCATTATTTTATGAATTTTATAGTGAAAGGGTAAGCAAATGTTTGCCCTTCATTGGTGCGTATCGTTGCCAAAATGGTATACACCACATTGATTACAACCAAAGCTACTTGGATAAGTCCAGTAATACCTGCAGGCCAAAAAAATCGGCTTAACCTAAAATCATCACTGCTAATATGAATATCCAAATTATTAAGGTCGCTTAAGCGGTGAAATCCAAATAAGTTCCAATCAAACAAATCAGGTAAAAAACCTATAAAAAATGGAATACTGATTAAACCTGTGACAACCGAATATAATAGCATACTTATCTGAAAGTTCAATGCCTGCTTACCATTATAGTCTACAAACTTGTGTTCCGATTTGTTCGCTGTCCATAATATTAATGGAAGTATAAAATTACCAAAAGGAATAAAATACTTTGAGAACGTGGAAGCGTGTATGATCGCTGACAGATTTCGTTCGTGTTTGGTTATTGTTGTTGCCATTTTTTAACTGATGATTTGATAAGAAATTTAGTTTACCTATTAGCTTACCATGCAAATATATATCCAAAAGATGGTACTATGCAAAACAAAGTACTATAAATTAACATATATTTAACATAATGAAATAGCAATTATTTTGGTTACTTTTATCAAAACTAAAATTGGAATATGGCTTCAAATGCTAGTAAATTCAACACTTTTACTTTTTTTAAACTTCCTTCGGCTTGGTGGTGCGGAGTACGGGTGAAGTCTATTGATAGCAAAAAGACGGTAACCACAGTAACACATCGTTGGGTGAATCAAAATCCTTTTAAAAGTATGTTTTGGGCCGTTCAAGGTATGGCTGCTGAGTTGAGCACGGGTGCTATGGTCATCAATCAAATACAAGATAGCGGCAGAAAAATATCCATGTTGGTATTGAACAATAATGCAAATTTCTCTAAAAAAGCTACTGGTAAAATCACCTTTACCTGTGAAGATGGACATTTGATTACCGATGCTATTCAAAAAAGTATTGAAACAGGGGAAGGTCAGACCATCTGGATGAAGTCCGTAGGAGTAAATACCGATGGGGTAGTGGTCTCTACGTTTAATTTTGAATGGACGGTAAAGTTGAAAAAATGATTATCTCTTATACACATGGTATAGTAACAAAATATAAAAACAGACAACTAATAACCGTAAACAAAAACAAAAACTATGAATGCACACGAAATAGACTATGACATTTACGGAGAAGAAATGCAATATGTAGAAATTGAGCTTGATCCTCAAGAAGCGGTAGTTGCCGAAGCTGGTAGCTTTATGATGATGGACACCGATATTAAAATGGATACCATTTTTGGTGATGGTTCCGGTCAAGATTCGGGGGTATTGGGCAAGCTGTTCTCTGCTGGAAAACGATTGCTTACGGGAGAGAGTCTTTTTATGACCGCTTTTCTAAATATTGGGCAAGGAAAGAAGAAAGTAAGTTTTGCTTCTCCCTATCCAGGTAAAATACTTCCTATCGATCTATCTGAAAAAGGCGGTAAGTTTATTTGCCAGAAAGATGCTTTTTTATGTGCTGCAAAAGGCGTATCCGTCGGAATTGAATTCTCTAAAAGATTGGGTCGCGGATTGTTTGGGGGTGAAGGCTTTATTATGCAAAAATTAGAAGGCGATGGAATGGCCTTTGTACATGCAGGTGGCACCATGGCTAAAAAGGAATTGGTAGCAGGGGAAGTATTAAAAGTGGACACAGGTTGCATTGTAGGTTTTTCGCACACCGTTGATTATAACATTGAGTTTGTGGGTGGAATAAAAAACACCGTTTTTGGCGGCGAAGGACTATTTTTTGCAACCCTTAAAGGGCCAGGAACCGTTTATGTACAATCATTACCTTTCAGTAGATTGGCAGGAAGAGTTTTGGCTTCCATTCCCAGGGGTGGAAAAGATAAGGGGGAAGGTAGCATTTTAGGTGGTTTGGGTGATATTGTCATGGGTGATAATCGGTTTTGATTTTTTGATTTATAGATGTCAGATGTCAGATGTCAGATGTCAGATGTCAGATGTCGGATTTTGGTTAGTGTATCAATATATTCTTGGTAATGAAGGTTGCATTTTAAATGAATCAAATACTGTTTCGTTTGAATCCTATTGAATGGATTGTTTTCTATTTTTACGAAACACCAAACACCAATTCATGGATTTCCACGACCTTTTTGACTTTCTGGAGCAGCTTGAGCAAAACAATCACAAAGAATGGATGGATACTCATCGTAAATGGTATGAATCCCTACGGGCTAATTATATCCTATGGCTGGATGACTTAGATACAGAACTAGCACAATTGCATGATGATTATTACCCCACTCCAGGGAAACAGGGTATCAATCGAATCAATAATAATTTAATGTTCCATCCCCAAAAACCTGTATATAAGGACCATTTTGGTGCAGGTTTGGATAAAGCACCCAATTCGGCGGATTTTTATATCGAAATTGGGTTAAAGCAATGCCTATTTGCCGGAGGGTTTTGGAGGCCCAAGGCCAAAACACTACAAAGTATCCGGGAGGGTATAGACTATGATGGTGAGGAACTACTTTCTATTTTAAATAAGCCCTCTTTCAAAAGTATGTTTGGTGGACTTTATCAAGATGAAAAATTGACAAATGCCCCTAAGGGCTTTTCTCAGGATCACCCACATATTGAACTTTTAAAAAATAAGACATTTGCGGTAGCGCATCAATTTGATAGAGCTGAAGTTTTTCAAAATGATTTTAAGGAAAAAATCATAGCGGTATACATGGAAATGCTACTATTTCGCCGTTACCTAAACCGAGCAGCATCGATTTAAATAAAACTATGAAATACGGAAATGTAAAGAATATCAAAAAGGAAGTATTGTCCAATAATTGGTACACGCTTCGTAAAATCACTTTTGAATATCGGCGGGAAGATGGTGAATGGGAAACTCAAGTTAGAGAAGCCTATGATCGCGGAAACGGTGCTGTTATTCTTCTTTATAATAAGGATAAGGGTACGGTAATTCTAACACGCCAATTTAGAATGCCTACGTATTTGAATGGTAATGAAGACGGCATGATGATAGAAGCTTGTGCAGGAATCCTTGAAAAAGGAAATGCGGAGCAGACTATTATCATGGAGGTTGAAGAAGAAACGGGATACAAAATTTCGGAAGTGGAAAAAGTTTTTGAATCATACATGTCACCGGGCTCGGTTACGGAAGTCCTTTATTTTTTCATGGGAAAGTATGAAGAGAGTATGAAAATCAGCGAAGGCGGGGGTGCTGAGGATGAAACTGAAAATATTGAAGTATTGGAACTATCTTTTGAAGAAGCTTTGAAACTTGTCAAAAATGGTGAAATAAAAGATGCCAAGACCATTATGTTGCTGCAACACGCTCAAATTAACGGATTGTTCTCCAAATAAATTCGGCGCAAATTATCAATAGGTATCTCTCAGATACTCAAAGATAGATTGCATGCGTTGTTTTAGTTCAGAAGTGGATTGTCTGTAATGGTTGTTCATAAAACTGAAAATAAGTGTTTTTCCAGAATTAGTGAGTAGATAGCCACTAACACAGTGATTATTACTCAAGGTTCCCGTTTTCGCATAAATGTAAGGGTCAGGGGCACCTGAGTACCAGTTTTCCAAAGTGCCTGAAACACCACCAACAGCAAGAGTACTGAATAACGTCTCCCTTGGAAATTCACTGTACATTCTATCCAAAACTTGTACTATGGATTCTGGTGTAAATAGATTGTACCTCGAAAGCCCGGACCCATCCACCCAACGTGGAACTTGTTTGAGATAGGACAAATGGTTTTCCAGCATATGATTCTGTGCTTTGGATACATTCAAGGTATCTGACAAAGTGGAAGAGGCAAGCACAAGCAATTGTTCTGCTAAAAAGTTATCGCTGTCCTGCATCATTTTTCGCAACACTGTATCTTTGGGCACACTGTATAGGGTCGATTTTACCCCTTCTGGCATACTGTTTATAATGTTTATTTTCTTATCTAGTACGTTTATGAGTAATTCCTTGGTCAATGTGCTATCGGTGATAAATGGGATTGACAGTGTATCCTTTCTAGTAGGATTAAAGAAAAAAAGATTCCTCTCCTTTTTCCTATTCCTTGAAAAATCCATGTCTACCACTTTATCCTTAAAATAGGCAGGGATAACAATAAGGGAATCGGTTTTATGTAAAGTCGTGACATTTCCATATATAGGAAGAGCCGTTCTTTCAGGTTGGTAATAATAAGAATAGTCTCCCCAGGACCAACCGGGACCATACTTTTCGTCTTTAAAATTATTCGGATGCAAGGCTATATTTTCATGGGACTTTAAAAAATCCAATGTTGTTGTGTTATCAAAATCAGAATGTAAAAATGTTGGGTCGCCCGTCCCCTCAATAAATAGGGAATCTCCCAACTTAATATATTTTAAGGCAGGAATACTGTCCGGCAGCATCTTAAGCGCAGTGTACAAAGTGAAAATTTTGGTATTACTGGCAGGAGTAAAATATTTTGTATGGTTTTGCTGATAGAGCGTATCCTTGCTCTGGGCATCCAGTATAAGTAACCCTGTAAATTGATTATTGAAAAAAGATTCCAATAATGCAGATTCGGTTTTTTTCTGAATAATTTTCTTTGAGCTGGTACATCCAACCAAAAAAATGACAACTAAAAGTAGATACAATAAATGCTTCATATCACTACCACACTTTGTTTAACATGAAATTACCTAATTTTTAACAAGGATAAAACAATAATGTTTATGAATTTTTGTTTAATTTTATGTTCGTTAAAACAATGATTATCAACTAATTTGTTAAACATAACCCTAAGAATTATGCCTAGAGCTATGTTGGATTACACAAAAACTGTTTTACAAAAAGTCAGTTTTGATACTAAATTATTTACTAAAGAATTGAAAAAAGCTATTTCACGATTATTACCAAATGAAATAGAAGAACTTAAAATCTGGTTGAAACAATTTATTATAGATAAACCAGAATTACAAGCTACACTAGTATTAGTGAGAGTTTAAAAAGAGCCGCTTTAAGCGGCTCTTTTTTTTGGAGAATTTACCAAGATTTTATCTATACACCATTTTTTCCCAATGGACTTATAATTTTCACATCTTGAAAAGCAATGGCTCCTCTAACAATTCCAGAAATCACTTCTTTTAAGGCTTCTGTAATCTGTATTTTCAATTCACTTTTATGGTAGATTAAACTTATTTCTCTCGCAGGGGACGGATTTTTAAACTTTTTTAAATACTGTTTTTTCTTTTGATCTAATTCCAAGGTGTTTAAATAGGGCAGTAATGTCATCCCCATACCTTCATCTGCCAGACTTACCAAAGTTTCAAAACTTCCACTTTCAATTTTGAACTGTTCCTTGTTTAAATTCTTAGGAGATTTACAGAGATTGATGACACCATCCCTAAAACAATGTCCATCTTGTAGCAATAGGATATCGCTCACATCCAAATTTTCTGTTGCCAATAATTCTTGCTCAGAAAGGCGATGGTTTTTTGGAACATATCCAACAAAAGGCTCGTAGTACAAGGGTCTTTCCTTGATAAATTCAATTTCCAATGGTGTAGCGGCGATTCCAGCATCCAAATGTCCATCCAGTATATTTCGTATTAAAGTATCCGTGGACTGCTCTTTAATTATGAGGTTTACCTTGGGATATTTTTTTATAAATGTGTTCAAAAACATGGGAAGAAGCGTTGGCATTACCGTAGGGATTATTCCAATGGTATAATCACCACCAATAAATCCTTTGTCTTGATCTACGATGTCTTTGATACGTTCCGCTTCTGCCACAATATTCTTTGCTTGCGCAACTATCTTTTCACCTACTTCCGTAATGGAAATGGGCTTTTTTCCGCGGTCAAAAATGAGTATATCCAATTCATCTTCAAGTTTTTGTATCTGCATGCTCAGGGTAGGTTGCGTAACAAAACTTTTTTCTGCGGCGAGAGTGAAATTTTTATATTCCGCAACCGCCAAAACATACTGTAATTGAGTTATGGTCATCAACGATAATATTAGACTATAAAGCTATAAAAACTATTAGTAAAACTTATGGAGCCCGTAGATTTTAATTTGATAATTTTATCGTGAATTTGAACAAAAAAACATAAAAATGAAACTAAACGCTATAGGATTGAACGAGGAAACTTCAAAGTCCTTGAGTAATGATTTAAATGAATTGTTGGCAAATTTCCAACAGTATTACCTTAATCTTAGAGGTATTCACTGGAATATACGCGGAAAACGGTTTTTTGACCTCCATGAAAAATTCGAAGAACTTTACGTTGATGCAAATTTAAAAGTTGATGAAGTAGCAGAACGTGTTTTGACACTGGGAGGAGTGCCTTACCATACATTTCAGGATTATGCTTCCAATGCCAAGGTGCCGGTAGGAAAAAATGTAACCAAGGATGAAGATGCAATCAGGTTGATTGTTGATTCCTTAAAAGAACTATTGATTATCGAAAGAAAGATTTTAGACCTTTCTGATGAAGCAAAAGATGAAGGGACCAATTCGATGATGAGCGATTTCATCACGGAGCAGGAAAAAACAGTATGGATGATGAAAGCCTGGTTGGCCGAAGAAATCTGATTACAAGTTTGAACAAAATAAAATGCCCTGATTGTAAAAACAATCAGGGCATTTTACGTTGCACCTTTTTTAGAACCGTATTTCCATTTCCAGATTCTCATCGTTTACTTCAAACTTGGCGTCTTCAAAGTCTGGCCAGCCAAAGAACATTTCATTTCCGGGCATTCCATAACTTTCCGTTGGTGCACCGTTACTATCAAAATCCATTTGATTGTTTTCGTTGGCATCGTGCAATGCTAAGATGGCATAAGTGCCTTTTGGGACATTTTCAAATACGAATGAAACTTTTCCATCCTTAATGGAATCTTTTTGATTTTGAATCCCTTTTCCTTTCAAAAAAGTTTCTTTGGTATGCAGCGCAATCATGACCTTACCTTGGTCATTCGCTACGTTATTAATGGTTACCGTAATATCGACACCTGTAGTTTCTTGTGCAAAGCTGATAAAACTGATTAAAAATAATCCTACTGTTAATGTTAGAGTCTTCATGATGATTTTTTTATTGTTATTGATGCCACAAATATCCTTCTGGAGTGTTTGTTTCAAAATTTCAATCTACTGAAATGTAGTTTTTTAAGGCTGAATTGAATTCAAAATATCAAGGTGCAATTCATCCCTGAAATTTTACAATTGGGTCAATGGGATTGGTGCATCAAACCTTGCCTGTGCATTTTTGCCCCATCAAAATAACGAACAGTCATGAAAAAACTAACCTTTACTTTACTCATACTATTTAATGTCTCATTTCTTCTTTCACAGACAACCATATCTGGTATTATAACAGATTCAAAAAAGGTTCCGATTGCAGGGGCCAATGTGTATTTAGAAGGTACGTATGATGGTGCATCAACTTCAGAAAATGGTGAATTTAGTTTTGAGACGGAAGAGACGGGAACACAAACCCTTGTAATCTCTATGCTTTCGTATGATACGCATTACGAAATAGGTGAAGTATCCTATTTTAAAGACTTACAAATAAGTCTTTTGGAATCTATAAATGCTTTAACGGGCGTTACCCTTACCGCAGGCACTTTTGAAGCGGGAGATAACTCAAAAGTATCTGTTTTAAAACCGTTGGACATCGTTACCACTGCCGGAGCGCTAGCGGATATTAGCAGTGCTCTGCAAACCTTGCCCGGTACCACCACCGTTAACGAAGACGGTAGACTATTTGTGCGTGGAGGAGAAGCTGGCGAAACACAGGTTTTTATTGATGGTCTTCGGGTTTTTCAGTTTTTTAATGCTACGGCTAACAACATTCCCACCCGGGGGCGGTTTTCACCCTTTTTGTTTAAAGGGACTACGTTTAGTACAGGTGGATATTCTGCCGAGTACGGACAAGCGCTCTCTAGCGTGCTATTGCTGAATACAATCGATATGCCCGATCAGGAAAAGACCGAAATATCCATCATGTCTGTTGGTGGCGGACTTGGTCATACGGAATTATGGGGCGACCAATCCCTGAGCATCAACACCTCTTATATTAACTTATCTCCCTACGAAGCATTGATTCCTTCGACTCAAGGAATTAGGTGGAACAGTCCTGTTGAATCCTTTTCCGGCGAAACAGTTTTTAGGAGCAAGGGAGACAAAAGCATGTTGAAGTTGTACACAGGATTCAATTTTTCAAATCTTGATATCAGCCAGGAAGATATCAATTTTGAAGACTTGGTCAGATTTCGCCTGAAGAATAACAATCTTTACTTCAATTCTTCGTACAAACACTTTTTTGAAAATGATTGGACCCTTTCTACCGGAGCATCATTTTCATGGGATGATAATGCGATAGTGGTACAAGAGAATACTATTGACAATGATGAAACCGCTTCGCATATAAAGTTCAAGGTCAAAAAAAGTTTTAGTAGCCGCTTTAGCTTGAATTTTGGCTCTGAACTTTTTCTAACCGACTTTGATGAAACCTTTGCACAGCCCAACGTCCAGGACTTGAGTATAGGATTTGAGGACCAATTATGGGCAAGTTTTGTAGAGACCGATATTTTTTTGAGCAACAAATTTGCCATGAAACTTGGTGTTAGGGCAGAAAATAGTTCCTTGATTGATGATTTTACAGTTTCTCCAAGAATTTCCCTGGCATATAAACCAGGGGAAAAAGGGCAGTTTTCTTTGGCCTATGGGGATTTTTATCAGAACCCATTGACAGAAGTTGCCAAGTTTGGACAAGCTTTGGGTTCCGAAAAAACGTCGCATTACCTTTTAAACTATCAATTTTTAAGTGATGGTAAAACCTTCAGGGCTGAAGCTTACTATAAAGATTACAACAATTTGGTAAAGTATGACACGCAATTACCACAGTTCAATTCTGTATATGATAACTCGGGCAGTGGATATGCTGCTGGATTGGATGTTTTTTGGCGGGATAACAAAAGTATTGAGAATCTGGATTATTGGGTTTCGTATTCCTATTTAAACACCGAGAGGGACTATAGAAATTTTAGGGAACGCGCTACACCAAACTTTGCTCCAGAGCACAATCTTTCTGTAGTTACCAAGTATTGGGTGGATGATTTACGTTCGCAATTGGGTTTTTCATACATATACGGTTCCGGAAGGCCTTATGACAATCCAAACACAAATGGGTTTTTAACGGAAAAGACAAAGTCCTTTAACAGTTTGAATTTTAACTGGGCATACCTGATAGACCAACAAAAAATCCTCTACTTTTCGGTCAATAATGTACTTGGATTCAATAATATCAATAACTATCAGTATGCGAACACCCCAAATGCAAATGGTATTTTTGATAGACAGGCCATAAGACCTGCGGCGGATAGCTTCTTTTTTGTAGGCTTCTTTTGGACAATAAGCACAGATAAGAAAAGTAACCAGTTGGATAACTTATAAAACCAGTTCCATTTGAATATCACTACGCTCATAGGGTGACATAGCCCCTTTGATTTCTACAAAGCCCAACTTCTGGTACAAATTGATTGCAGGTTGTAGAACACGGTTACTTTCCAGATAAATTCTTTTGGCACCCAAAGCTTTGGCTTTTTCTATAATGTGCTGTGCAAGTAGTTTTCCAACACCTTTGCCCTGCGCCTCAGGAGAAACTCCCATTTTTGCCAATTCAAAATCGAACCCCTTGCGTTTACAGGGTATCAAGGCATATACCCCAACAGGCTTATCCTCAACAAGTGCAAAACCAATATACCCCCCTTTATCCAATATATACTCTCGGGGATAATTAAGAGAAATACGGTCCATTTCCTCAATCTTAAAATACTTTTCTATCCAGGCTACATTGAGTGTTTTGAATGCTTCTTTATATTTTTCCGCGTATGGAACTATTGTAGGTGTCTCGGTCATTTGAATAAATTGTATTCGAAAATTACCAAAAAAGAAAATAGAAGAAACCGATTACAGGTTAATAGGATTACTACCATAGTATAGATTTTTGGAAAAAAAATCTTGAATTTTCATAAAATTTAGACAGATAACCAAGAAAACACTGTTTTTCATCGATTAAATTGGTTTTTTAACGATTAAATAAGTAATATTGTTTCATAATTAATAGTAAAGCTCTTACAAGTATCCCAAATCTTGCTAATGAGACCAAACAAAAAAGACAAATCTGCTGACCACAGTTTGTTTAACCTACAAATACGATTAAGCTATGGATTTAAAATTACTCCTTTTATCCAGAGGTACAGTCTTGTTTTATCTAAGACAGGCCTTATTTTTTATAATACCATTGTTTTTTCTATGCAAAGCAAACGCACAAGATGGAAACCCATATGTTAGCTATGATGTGCCTTTTCAAAACTTGTTGAAATTCAATAGATTTTTGATAAATCCAACGTTTTCAGCTGTTAGAGAGGATAAGTCCTATGTAAACCTGTTTCACAGAAACCAAGGTTCGGATTTTAACAACAATAACCAAAACTATTTCTTGAGTTATAGTGGACGTTTAAATGAACGTGTTGGTCTTGGGTTAAGTTTGTACAACCAACAGGAAGGTGTAATCTCCAATTTGGGTGTTATGGCAAACTATTCCCATGGCATACAATTGGGTGAAAAAAGTAATCTTAGTTTTGGAGTCAATATTCCGTATTACGTGAGTAGTTTTGATCCAGAAAGAGCCGTTACCCTAGAAGAAGACCCTCTTTTAAATGATGCTTCACAAAATTCCATTATATCTTTTCAGCCTGGGCTTAACCTTTCTTTTGGAAAGTTTGATTTTGGGGTATTTGCACAAAACTTGGTCGATTACAATATGCAATCCGGGGAATCCTTGACCAGTTTCGATGAAAAAACTTTTTCTGGACATATTCAGTTTGCGCATGAGTTTAAAAATGGAGCTGGAATTTTTGAAGATGGTAGACTACTGCCTTTAGCGAGAGCCCGTTTTGAAGGGGCCGAAGAACCCATTTTTGGGGGAGGATTAATATTGGACTTACCTAAGTTAGGTTGGATTCAAGGCGGATATGATGAATTTTATGGCGCTTCCGCAGGTACGGGATTTAATCTAAATCGAAGACTTTCATTTGGTTATAATTTTGAAAAAAATATTAATAGTCCTCTAAGTAATCTTGGCGTAACCCATGAAGTTTCCATTGCTTTCTCCTTCATCCCTTCACAGTCAAGAAATGCAATAGCATCCAATGAAGGTTCAACTGAAAAACCTATAGAGGGAACTTTTGTGGCCGATGCTAAGAATCAAAAGAAAAAGAAAAAAGACAAGTTGGATGAACAAACTACCCTACGTCCAACCAATAAGGAGGATTTAGCGTTCTGGGAAGCGCAGGTCAAAGAGCTAAAGGCCCAACAAAAAGACAATTACATGGTGATCAATGAGTTGATTTTTAAAATGGATTCATTGGAACAGCACAGACAGCGGGACTTGGAAAAACGTTTTGAGATGGTCATGCGAATGGTACAACGCAAAACCAATAACGAACGACCAGATATTGAAGCACAGGCCCAAGATATATACTTGGCCAAAAATGTTGATTTGGATTCTATTGAGAAAACTTTAAAAACTAATAGTTTAGCGAATAACGTAAAAGCTAAAAAAACCAGTGCTACTGATGATACCGGTGCTTTTACCGGTGGGGCGTTCAAACCCATTGAGAAATTCATCAACCTTGATGGAGTAGGTAAGGGGCATTATATTGTAGCCAATGTATTCAAGAACGAACGTTATCTAAAGAGCTTTATGGCTAAACTTAAAGCCAGAGGATTGAATGCCAAATACTTTAAAAATCCAGATAATGGCTTAAATTATGTCTACTTGGCGAAATATGAAGAAAATGAACTTGCGTACCAAGCGTATCGTTCAAAGATGAAGGGTGCATATACCGATGAGATATGGATCATGCACGTAGACAATCCCCGCTATTCCAACTGGGCGGACACTAAATTTCAGGATAATGAATAATTGACCTTTACAGTTTTGGTTCTTTCATTTTTTTGGCGATTGCCTTACTGCCCATATCTTCTCTTTCCATCAATTCTGAAGTAATTTTTGGATGATCTTGTTCGCGGGTTTGTGAAAGCTTGTACGCAGCTTGAATATCTGAGATTTCAATCTTAAAACCAATAACACCCTTAACTTGCCTCAAGGTTTTTGGCGACATATCCTTCAGGGAAATGGGGTTTTTAACCGTTCTTTCATATTTGTCTACCAGCCTATATAGCGATTTCATGGTAGCTTCCTCACTCAGGATTGTAAGCTTTCCGTAAATATGGACCGCAATATAGTTCCAAGTGGGAACTTCCTCATCCTTGTACCATGAAGAAGAGATATAGGTATGGGGACCATTGAATACGCAAAGTACTTCTACCGAGTCTATAAATGACTTTCCCTGTGGGTTTCCCCTGGCAATATGACCGACAAGAATATCCTTTCCTGCTTCGTCTTTCTCTAGTTCCAATGGTATGTGCGTCGCCCATGGCTTTCCATCTACTTGATTAATCAAAAGGCCAAAACTATTATGGGTCAAGAAATCTTTTATTTCTTCAAGATTTTCGTTTTTGTAGTGATGTGGGATATACATTTTTCAATAAACAATAAACAATAAACAATAAACAATAAACAATAAACAATACTTGTGTTGAGTTCAGTGAAAACAAACAAGGAACCTCAGAAAATTGGGTTTGCGATTGAAGCCTTAACCTATGTGCATTTATTTTTTATACTTCTCGAACCATGCCAGAACACTGGCAATTTTAGCAATTAAATTACTAGGTTTATTTGCTATTCCATGGGATGCACCCGGAATTCGGACCATGGCAGATTCTACATTTTCTAATTTCAATGCAGCGAAGAACTGCTCGGATTCTGCAATTGGTGTGCGATAATCTTCTTCACCGGTCAATAGCATTGTTGGCGTTTTTACGTTGGCGACATAGGAAAGGGGAGATCGTTTAAAATAACTCTCTGGATCCTCCCAAGGTTTTTTTCCAAACCAATATTTAGAAAAGAAACTGGCTCCATCTGCATAGAGCACAAAACTTTGCCAGTTGATTACCGGTTTAGCGACTACAGCTGCTTTAAAACGATCAGTTTTACCAACGATCCATGCAGTGAGTACACCACCGCCACTACCACCGGTAACAAAAAGATTACTTTCATCTATATAGCCTTTCTTGATCACAGCATCTACGCCCGACATTAAATCTTCGTAGTCATGATTGGGGTAATCATGGTGAATTAAATTTCCAAACTCTTCTCCATAACCTGAACTTCCCCTAGGATTTGTATAGAGGACTACGTAACCTGCCGCTGCATACGCTTGTATCTCTGCAGAATAAACCGCACCATAGCTAGCGAATGGTCCACCATGTATTTCCAAGATCATAGGATACTTTTTTGAAGGGTCAAAATTCGGGGGAGTAACGACCCAACCTTGTATTTTACGTTGGTCATAAGAAGAATCCCACCAAAGCTCTTCTACCTTGCCCAAGTTTCTAAAAGCGAATAGGTCATCGTTTAAAGAAGTAAGTCGTTTGGTTTGATTTTTTTCATAAGTTCCCAGATCAGCTGGATGCTCCGTACTTCCTAGCGTATATGCGAATCTATCGTTTTTTGAAACGGTATACGCAGCCGCATTGTAAGGTCTTCCCAATGAAAGTCCACCTAAGCCCTTTACTTTTTCATCAACATTTCCGTTGAGGTTCATGTACGCGATTTTTGTATGGCCCTTATCATCAAACTGAAAATAGATTCCTTTTCCACTATTGGCCCAAGTAATGTTTTGTATATCACGATCAAAACCGTCAGAAATCAATTTAGATGTTCCACTGGCGATATCAAGTAGATAAGCCTTGGTCAATTGGTAACCTTGGTAGGTATCATCAAAACCGGTGTAAGCTAATTTAGTACCATCTGGTGATAAGACCGGATTGGAATCAGGCCCATAACGATCTGTAAGTGCAGCTACTTTCCCATCGGCTAAAGAAAGCGTATAGATTTCACTGTTTAGAGGTTCTAATGCTTCTTCAGTATTAAAATTCGCTGAGAAATAAAGATTTTTGCCATTTTTTGACCACACAGGTGCTCCATGGTCAAAATTGGTAGAGGTCCATTGCCTTGGTGTGCCGCCATCTATGGATAAGGTGAAAATCTGCGTATTTCCCCCTTTAAAATATCCTTGCCCATCACCGCGGTAGTTAAGTCTTGTAATATATGTTGGTGGTTTGTTCCATTTGGCACCTTCAGGTTTTGTGGGCATGTTTACAATAGATTTCTCGCTTTTGGGGACAAACATGGTGAATGCAAGTTGCTTATCGTCTTTGGACCAAGAAACTTGTCCTGGGGATTTTGGTGTATTGGTGAGCGCAACAGTTTCCTTGGTATCCATCCACATGAGATATAATTTCATTTTACCATCCGACATGTTCGATTTGAAAATGATTTTTTTTCCGTCATGCGACCACCTTGGATAAAAGTCGTTTTGGTTTCCCGTAGTCAACGGACGGTTTTTGGTACCATCAAAATTAACTATCCAAAGATTGGAAAGGTTTTTGTCGGTCATTACGTCCTTAAAATTACGGACGTAGATAATCTTGTTCCCGTCAGGTGAAATTTGTGGGTCAGAGACATATTCCATATTGAAAATGTCTATAAGCTCCAAGTTGGATTTTACTTGACCTAGAACGGTATGGCCAAAAAACAATACTAAAACGATACGCTGCAGGATAGTCTTCAAAGTGTTAGATTTTTAGAAGGTTGAATAATGCTCAAGATACGTATTTAATCGATTTACTGTATCAAAACAGAGCTTCCTAAAATCTAAGATCCCAAAATAAGAATTGATAGCCTTTTGGCATCAAACCGGAACCGAATTGTATGGAGATGAAAATTATAGCTAGCATTGAATCAAAAAAGGGCATCAAAAAAAACATTCTTGTCATATTGAACTTATTGAAATACTTCAACCTGTCAGAAATTCAACATGAGCTTATATAGGCTCAACCTAATTTTGGAAGAACTAAATGCTTATGAGATACCCTTTCTTTTCATCAAACCAAATAATTATTCAAACGTATAACTGCGTTCTACTTTTTCCGTGACCCTAAAATAACCATAGGCGATATTGTCTGGATTACTGGTATTGACACAATTACCAACAAGTGCTACAGGGGTAGGGCTAAAGGGATCTCCGCCGGCTTCAAACTGGTCTACCAAAAGCTGTAAATAGGTATAGTAATCCTCGGATATTCCCAGAAAAACGATATCAACGGTATCCCCAACCAAAAACTCCCTGATATTATTATCCTCATCCTCTAACTTTTCATAATAAACGGTGAACTCATTGCCATCGATAAATTCATCTTTTATGTAGAAGAGTTCAGGAAGCAAGTCGTCGCGACTCTGAAAACGTAAAAAATAATAGTTTTCTATATCTGCCGGGTCTTCAAAGGATACATTTACTTCCAATGCCTCATCATCCTCTCCATCTTCGGTAGATTGTGTTACGGATGTGATATCGGTCACAGGAAGAAGCGTTTCAGTAGCAGTATAGGTTTCTTCTTGGTAAACCACTTCCAATGTGTAGGAATTTCCAATAATCGGTTCAAAAGATGTAGTGGTATACCTACCATCATTTTCATCTTCAAAAATAAATTCGGTACCACTATCATTGTTTGTTACTTTAACACTGGCCCCAGTGACCGCTGTATTTTGCTGACTTTCAAAAAACGGTGTGGAGGTACTTAGAAGAATAGTCTGATTATTGCCCGTAGTTCCTTTTTCCCAATCTAGGGATGCTTCTATAGTTAGTCTTATAGGGCCTTCTGGGACATCAACTTCTATAACATCGGTACATGATGCGCCCATTATCAATAAAATGCTGAATAATATCTTATACATTGGTTTCATGTTCTTAGAATTTAAAGTTGTACGTTACTGATGGGACCATTCCGAAAATAGCGGTTCTGGTGGCTTCGTTTGCTCCGGTTTCCAAATTTTGTCCAAATGATATGGCAGCGGCATTTTTCCTATTGTAGATATTATAGATGCCAATAACCCATTCACCTTTCCATTTTTTATCAGGTCTTCTATTGGGCCTATACGTCGCGGAAAGGTCTATACGATGGTATGCGGGTAATCTATCGGCATTACGATCAGAGTAACTTGCAACGGATATACCTTCATACTCATATTGTCCGTTGGGATATGTGACAGGTCTTCCCGTTTGGAAAATTGCGTTTGCCCCAAAACTCCATTTATCATTCAATTTGTAGGCAGCAGTAATCGATACATCATGGGTTCTGTCAAAAGGGGTATTATACCATTCACCATTATTTATCCCAGGTCCTCCTGCAATACCACCTGGGGTTCTTTGTTCAGATTTAGATAGGGTATAGGCAATCCATCCTGTAAAAGCTCCCTCATTTTTCCGAAACAGGAATTCAAGACCATAAGCTCGTGATTCTCCGTTTAAAATTTCAGTTTCAATAGTATTGTTCCCTATTAAGTCTGAACCATCCACATAGTCGATTCTGTTATCGACCGTTTTGTAATAGGTTTCCACTTCTAAAGAATACATTTCATCGTTAAAGTTTCTAAAGTAGCCCAACGCATATTGATCGGAGAGTTGGGGCTTTATATATTTTCCGCTCGGTGTCCACACGTCCAAAGGGGTCACTGCTGAAGTATTGGATAGCAGATGGATATACTGTGCCGCCCTTGAATACCCCATTTTGATGGAAGAGTAATCATTGAGCTGATACGCTAAAGAGAGCCTGGGTTCAAAATTGTCGAATGTTTCGATGCTCTCACTCTTTTTGAAAAATGTTTCACCAATTGGGTCTGTTCTCTGGTAGAACCGTAACGTTGGGTTATATAAGATAGGTTGGTCATTTGCATATTCCGATATGGGTTGGCCACCAAGTCGGTTGAACCTACTGTACCGTACACCGTATTGTGCGGACAGGTTATCCGTTAGTTTATGTTCTGCTCCAATATAGATGCCACTTTCGAGCGCTAATTTTTGGTCCAATATAAGTTCATTTATAGCTGAATTTGGCCCAGTAGGTTTAATTTCCCCTGGATTGAACTCATACTTTATGGCGCTGATTCCAAAATCCAGCTTAAAAGCATCGCTTAAATAATACTTAAAGTCGTATTTGGCATTATAATTTCTAATGGATGAAATCCAATCAAACTCAAAATCCTCTATGCCCAGCTCATAGTCATAATTACTATAAATGAGGGATAAATTTGAAAACAATCTATCATTGAAGATATGGTTCCATCTTAGGTTGCCCGATGCATTGCCGTAACTACTGCTGAAAGAGCCGTCAAAATTGAAAACATCACGACCAAAATAACCAGATAGATACAATTTGTTATTGTCGTTTATGCTATAATTTGTTTTGAGGTTTAGGTCATAAAAACTGACACTGTTTTTCTCCCCTGCCAGTTTTAGTAACAAGTGTGCATAAGATCCTCTACCTGCAACTAAAAAAGATCCCCTGTCGTTGAACATTGGACCTTCTAAAGCAAGTCTGCTGGATATAACACCAACTCCGCCAGTCATGGCAAAGTTTTTACTGTTCCCATCTTTCTGGCGAACATCCAATACAGAAGATACCCTGCCACCAAAGCGCGCTGGAATTCCACCTTTGTATAGTTTTAAGTCTTTTACGGCATCTGCATTAAAGACCGAAAAGAAGCCCAATAAGTGCGAAGTATTATAGATGATAGCTTCGTCCAATAATACCAGGTTTTGGTCAACAGCACCGCCTCTTACGTGAAATCCGCTCGTACCTTCACCGTTATTGGTCACTCCTGGTAAAATCTGTAATGATTTGATAACGTCTACTTCTCCCAAAACTACCGGCATCTGCTTCACGGTTTTTATGTTCAGCTTGGAAATACTCATTTCCGGTTTCTTTATGATTGCACGTTCGGTTTCTTCTGCCGTGACCTCAACTTCATCCAATTGCGTTGAGGTTTCCTCAACTTCAACATCAATTTTTTGATTGCTGTTCAATGTTATTTCCATGGAGATCTCTTTATATCCCATATGCGAGAATACCAGGGTATAAGAGCCTTCAGGTGCGCTAATGGAATAAAACCCATATTCATTTGTTATGGCTCCAATGGATGTGCCTTTTAAGAATATGGAGGTTCCAAAAAGTGTTTCTCCGTTAAATTCATCGGTAACGGTTCCGCTGATCGTATATTTTTTTTGTGCATGGATGAGAGATGAGCTCAGCACAAAGCCTACGATCAGCATTAGTAGTGGTAGTAAATTACTACCGTTTCTTTTCTTCATTTGTTTCTTGATTAAGGTTAAAAGTTAAATCCTATTATGGTTTACTCTCCTTAATGACATTTGAAAAAAAGAAGGGTTGCATCACCCGGAAAAAATAATTTTTTGACATAAAACTATTCACTATCCAAGGTTTTCATCGATGGACAAGTGGGCAGGTAGGCCATGAACTTTTGGTCAATAGCAATCTGAATACAATTCATCCCAAAAATTCTACAATCCGGTAATACTTTCTGGTCAAATGATGTCTTTGATTACATTTTTGTGACAGCAATAATCAAAAAACGAACAGTTATGCAAACGGTAGTAAAAATTTTAATCTCCTTATTGATCGGAACCCTTAGTGCACAAGATCAATATACCAAGGGAATGGAAAAGGCATTTGACTTATGGAAAAACGAAAAAAATGTTGAGGCGTCCAATCTTTTTGAACGTATTGCAATGGCCGAGCCCGATAACTGGCTGCCTTATTACTATGTAGCACAGGTCAATACTTTTTCCTCCTTTGGCGAGAAGGATGAAGAAAAATTGACCGAGCAATTGGACAAGGCAAAAGAGTTCTTGGATTTGGCACAAGCCATTTCTTCCAACAATCCCGAGCTCCTTGTTCAGGAAGCAATGATCAATACAGCGTGGATCTCTTTTGATGGTGCCAAGTATGGCATGACACTTTCGGGAAAGAACACCCGACTCTATAACCAAGCCTTGGAATTGGCGCCCGAAAACCCAAGGGTCATACTTTCCAAAGCAGAATGGGATATGGGTTCTGCTCGCTATTTTGGAAAAGATACCGCACCTTACTGTAGTGATATTGAAAAGGCCTTGGAACTTTTTGCTACCTTTAAATCCGAAACCCCGTTCTACCCAAGTTGGGGAAAGAAAAGAGCCGAAGAGGTTTTAGAACAGTGTAAGAGCTGATGATGGTCAGTATGATGCTTTTAAGTTGTAAAAGGTGAAAAAAGAGGTCAAAGTAGGTAGTTTAAGACGTGTTTTAATCGTAAGCCTTTATATTACGTTGGCTATACGCGCACTTAACATACTTATCAATATAGGTAATGGTGTTACGTGGTCCGATGAGCTTGAAAACTTTGGGGTCACTTACATCTATGCATTCATTATAACCGCATTCAATGCTTATTACAATGATTTTATCTCTACAAAATATAGCTGGGAACTGCAGGGTAAAAAGCGTCTTTGGTATGGTGCCATTGGCTCTATAGTCGTTACTTTAGTAGGATTTGGTCTGGCCAGGGTATTGGTAAATGTGGGGATATACAGTAACTCATTTGATGATTTTTTGGCAAATGAGACCTTGGAGAACTACGTTTCCACTTTGATTATCGCAATATGTATCTCCGCCATTTTACATGCCTTTCATTTCTACAAAGCTTTACAGGATACTAGGGTAAAAAAGCAACGGATTATAGCAGGCACGGCCTCTGCCCGTTTTGATGCGCTAAAAAATCAATTGGATCCCCATTTTTTATTCAACAGTCTTAATGTACTTACCAGCCTTATTGAAGAAGATCCGCATCAGGCCCAAAAATTCACGACGTCCCTTTCAAAAGTATACCGCTATGTTTTGGAACAGAAAAACAAGGATTTGGTCACAGTGGACGAAGAATTGAATTTTGCCCGAACCTACGTTAGACTCTTAAAGATGCGGTTTGAGGATAGTATTGTTTTTAATATTCCGGATACATCCAGTGTTCCAGATGCTAAAATAGTGCCCCTATCATTACAACTGTTGTTGGAGAACGCCGTGAAGCATAACGTTGTGACATCATCAAAACCATTGCATATTACCGTTAAAGAAGAGGGCGGAATGCTGATGGTGACCAATAACCTTCAAGAAAAGCAGGTGGTCAAAAAGAGTAGTGGGGTGGGGCTCCAAAATATCCAGCAGCGCTATGAAATTTTAACGGATAGACAGGTCCACATTGAAAAAACAACTTCAGATTTTAGTGTGTCGATCCCAATGCTTACTAAAAAAGGATCAACGGTTGAAACGCAGGAATCCCATATTGCGGAGAAACGTTACCTAAAGGCAAAAGAAAAAGTAGATGCCGTAAAAGGTTTTTATAGCAATCTGATTACGTACTGTATCGTTATTCCATTTTTATGGTGGCTCAACCTAAAAACCACTAGCTTTCTCTGGGCACTGTTTCCAACAATTGGCTGGGGATTTGGGGTGTTGGCACACGGTATGGAAGCTTATGGCTATAATCCACTTTGGGGCAAACGTTGGGAAGAACGTAAGATCCAAGAGCTTATGGACAAGGAGGATTTTTAGTTGTTCGGTTTAATATGACGGTTGACGGATGCGGGTTTTGGTTTTGGGTGAAGGGTAAAAGGTTTAAGGTTTCAAAGTTTCAAGTTCTAAGCTCTAAGTTCTTGAATTTGACTTCGTACCTCGTACCGCTGACTTCCGATATCTGACTTCTGACCTCCGAACTCATACCCAAACCAAAAGGCCACCAAAAAACGTAAAGTTCCTCAGTGGCCCATTGTATTAAAAGTTAAGTTTAATTACGGACAGAAAACACTGTCTTTATAATCTATGTCCCAATTGGGCCCCATGTCATTTATAAGGGTATTATAAGCGATGCCCCCGTCACCTATGCACAGATCTACTCCCGTTGCACCCAAAACCACATTTGGTTGTACCACTTGATCGGCCCACCCTATAAGTGTATCTGAAAAGTTAGGGGCGGACATCCCGGAATCGTTGAACATGTTTATCATACTTGAAACGTTGCCTATTTCCCATTCCCCCAGATCTTGGTCGAACGCCGTGGCATCCGCGAACATGTAATCCATATTGGTAACCTGACTTACATCCCAACCGCTGATGTCCTGATCGAATGCAGTAGCTTCAAAGAACATGGAACGCATATCTTCAACATTGCTTACATCCCAACCGCTGATATCCTGATTAAATAGGCTATTACCCCTAAAAGTGTTATTCATGGTTTGAACATTGTCTACATCCCATTCGGTAATGTCCTGTTTAAAATCCGCATTGGGAAAAGCGTAACTGAACGATGTACATTGCTCAAGGTTGGGTTCGCCCGTTGCATTTATAGCTACATAAATATCATCATTATCCAAGTGAAACATATCCTCCATACTCTTCCATGCCGTGTCTCCCCATTGCTCCACGGTCCGCAAAGCGTCCTGTCCAAAGAAGCTCAATCGGCCCACTTGCCCTTTTAGGGCCACGGTATAAGTGTCCGCAGTTTGGTACTGATGGTACGCTTCCTCTTCGGTCACATGTTCCTCTGGCTGTCCATCGCCCCAATCAATTTGAAAATCGACATCTTCCCCTTCTCCGAATACTTCTATGTTGAATTCCTCATTGGCACCAGCGGTCTCCAAGGTAAAGATAAAGGATGCCGGGTCCTCGAACAGGTTTTCGATGACGTTCTTCACGGCTATCTGTACGCTGATCTGGTCCGTGCCCCCATTGCCATCGGAGACGGTCACGGTGATGTTGTGCCCGCTGGTCGTCTCGTAGTCAAGGTTCTTACCGTCCGCCAAGGTGATCAGGCCGCTTTCATCTATGCTGAACAGTTCTTCATCGTTTCCGTCCGTAATCTCAAAGGTGAGCGTATCGCCTTCATCTTCATCGGTGGCGGTCACGGTAAAGATGGTGAATTCATTGTTCGCATTCTCATCCACTTCTGTTGTTGTGGTCTGGTTGGTGATTACGGGGGCGGTGTTCTGCGCTTCCGCTTCGGTCACGGTAAAGGTGTTTCCGGTCACGGTCTCACCACCTACGCCAACACTTACCGCTCCTGTTGTCGCACCCTGGGGAACGGAGATGGTAAGCTTGGTGGCGGTTGCGGTACTTACGGTAGCCGTAGTGGCACCAATTTTTACGGTGTTGGATGCCGGTGTTGTACTAAAGTTGGTCCCGTTAATGGTCACCTGTGTGCCAACAGGCCCGGAACTGGGCGTAAAACCACTTATGGTCGGCTTAGTCGGTGTTGGTGTCGGTGTCGTTGTACCATCATCACTTGAACAGGAGACGGCGAACATTGCAACGGACAGTGTCATCAGAATCAAAAAACGTATTTTTTTCATGAGCTCGAAATTTAGCGTTAGAGCTTGCAAGAAAACAGGAATATAGATCGGTGACCCATGGCAATTGACGGATGCAGGGTTTGGGTTGACGGATGGGGGTGTTGGGTTTTGGGTGAAAGGTTTCAAAGTTGCAGAGTTTCAAAGTTTCAAAGTTGAGAAGTTGAGAAGTTGAGAAGGGTCGTTATCGAGGTGAAGGGTTTTGGGTGAAAGGTTTTGGGTGAAAAGGGGTGTTTTTCAGACATCAGACATCAGAAATCGGAAATCAGAAGTCAGTTGTTAGGAGTTAGGGATTACAAGTAAACAAGTTGTAAGCATATTCGATTCCAATACCCAACACCTTTTACCCTTCACCTTATACCTAATTCCCAATCCCTACAATTCATCCCTAAAAACCAACAGTTCGCGAATCTACTTTTTCACTTGCTTTTCAATATCCCGAAGTTTGCTATGTAATTAAGATATAGGTAACACTTAAAACATAGCATTATGAAAGACTTCAATGAAAACAGATACACAAGAGCAAAGGAAAAAGTTGATACTATTAAATCTCTCTATTCCAGTTTGTTTGCGTATTGTATTGTCATTCCTATTTTGGCTTATATCAATTATAGGACAACCAGTTTTCTTTGGTTCGTTTTTCCTGCACTGGGTTGGGGAATAGGATTGGTCGCAAATTGGATGGGCATTTATGGGTATAATCCTATTTTTGGCAGAGACTGGGAAGAGCGTAAAATCAAGGAATTCATGAACAACACTAAATTCTAATGTTTCAGTATATTTAACTGTACAACTAACCAAAAACAACTAAAATGGAAAATTTAAGCAAGGAAAATAAATATGTAAAGGCAAGGGAGAGGGTTATTCAATTAAAAAAGTTTTACGCAAACCTTTGGACGTATATTATTGTAATTTCAGCTTTGGCATTGATCAACTATTTAACCAACGGATTTAGCTATGCATGGTTTTTGTGGGCTGCATTTGGATGGGGGATAGGTGTCTTTTTTCATGCCATAGGAACCTTTGACCTCAACCCATTTTTTGGAAAAAACTGGGAAGAGCGTAAGATTAGGCAGTTTATGCAAAAAGAAGAAGAAAACGATAAATGGAGATAGTTATGGAGCCATATAATCAAGAAAAATTAAAACGTGCAAAGAACCAGATCGAAAAGCTAAAAGGGTTTTATGTTCACATAGCAGTTTATGTCATCGTGAATGCCTTCATCCTTTTTAATATCTATAGAAACACCGAGGATTTTTGGGAATGGGGTCATTTTGTAACGCTTTTTGGATGGGGCATTGGACTTTTTTTCCATGCGGCCAAGACTTTTGATTTTAATCCACTTTTTAATAAAAAGTGGGAAGAAAGGCAGATCAAAAAATATATAGAAGAAGATAAAAAAGAAATGGATAAATACATGTAATATGAAAAATCTAGAAACTAGTAGGGAAAGAGCAGAAAAAAGAGTAAAACAACTAAAGAAGTTTTATTCGCACTTGAGTATTTACATTATCATCAATATCATCATATTCTGTATAAAGGCGTATCATTATGATTTTTTCCAAGATATAGGTTCAGAAGCCTTTAACTATAACAATTGGTTGATATGGGACTTGGTATCCACACCAGTAATCTGGGGAATTTTTCTTGTTGTTCATGCAATCCGGGTCTTTAGCCACTCCCGTGTAGAAAAGTGGGAAGCCAAGCAGATTCAAAAATATATGGAACAAGAAGAACGGGATACACGTACTTTTGAATAATCTTTAATACAGTAAAATGAACGTTATCATTATAGAAGATGAGAAACCCGCTGCAAGACGTTTGAACAGGTTGCTTGCAGAATTGGATGTTGAGGTTTCAACCATGTTGCATTCCGTTGAAGAATCTATCGAGTGGTTTCAGAACAATCCACATCCCGATCTTATCTTTTTGGATATCCAATTGTCGGATGGTCTTTCGTTTGAAATATTTGATATCATCGAGGTAAAAAGTGCCATAATTTTCACCACTGCATATGACGAATATGCGCTCCAGGCATTTAAGTTGAACAGCATAGATTATTTGTTAAAACCTATCGATGATGAAGAGCTGGAAAGTGCTGTGAAAAAGTACAAGGATTTTAAGCCTGGTTCGCACAAAATATCGGTTGATTTTAACGACATAAAAAACCTGTTGGTAAACCCTCTGGAACGTGAATACAAAAAAAGATTTACGGTCAAGGTAGGGCAGCATTTGAAAATTATAAATGCAGATGACGTGGAATGTTTTTATAGTGAAAATAAGGGAACCTATGCAGCTACATCCGAGGGGAGAAGTTATCTGTTGGATACCACTCTGGAGAATTTGGAAGAGGAGCTCTCACCAAAAAATTTCTTCAGGGTGAGCCGAAAATTTTATGTGAACATCAATCACATCAACGACATCATTTCATACACCAATTCTAGGCTTCAAATTAAGCTGAATCGCTTTAATGAACAAGAAATCATCGTAAGCCGGGAGCGAGTAAAAGACTTTAAGCTTTGGTTAGAATAAGAAATTATAAAATTTTGGTTATCAAATATTTATTCATGTATAAAAGTAAATATAGATTTTTCTTATAGTAGCTTTTTTAAGAGAAAAACGACTATTTTTCGACTCGATTGTCATCAAAAGCCGATGGCAGCAATTTAGGAATTAATTTTATAAAAATAGGCAATAAAACTGCTCCGCCCGGTAGCATAAAAATGGCCAAAGAAGGAATGGTTTTAAAAATATCCAACAAATGATTTTGTACTTTTTTCTTTTCTTCCGCACTCAAATCCTTTACCGTGGATTTTGATAAAAGGGTGACAAGCTCCTTACTTTCAAGAAGCTCTTTTTTTAGTCTTTTGCTATTTCGCAAAATCAATTTACTTACACTTTTGGACATTCCTTCATAGAACTGAAACGCCAAATTTTTATCATTTAAATAGGTTGCTTTTTCGCTGTTTTTTTTGAAGAAATCCTTAACGAAATTTAGGGCATGTTCTACCTCGATTTTTGTCTTTCCCAAGTCCTTTCCCAGACCAAAAATATAATCGGATTCCGTGTAGTCCAACGACCCATCCTCCCACAATGTCAGACATGCAATATCCATAAAATATTCTCTTTCGTAAACTGTTGTAAAACTCTGTTTTAACAAATCCCTATAGGTGCCATCAAAATCCGTCTCATCAAAATCTACATAGGTTAATGAAGAAGCTAATATCTGTACAAGTTTTATATCCTTTTCATCGGTATCTTTTGAGTTCAATGCATGGTATGCAATATTAATGGTTACATATTCCAATAACTGCGCATGTTGCTTTATGGGGATATAACCTTGTAGATAGCTTCTAAAAATTAGGACGTCTACATACAACAGGGAATTGGTAAGACTGTTTCCAAAAGCCCGATTAAAAATATTACTGTCCAAGTAAATTCTTGAATCCAAGAGCTTTTCCAATTGGGATTCCGTATGCTTTCCGCTCAATATTTTGTTCAAGAACGATATTTTTCCAACTTCCAGGGATTGGTAATAATCAAAAACAGTATTTACAAAGACATCAAAATCAGTTTCTTCTTTTTCGAACCTGAAGGTGAAGTACAAAGCGGTGAGCAAATTTATTTTTGCAATTTCATCTTCTGTTAGCTTATGCTCTACTGGAACAAAAGAGGGGATATTTAAGTGAACCCCATAGATAAAACCATTCGTCTTAAGTTCCTTATAGAGACTTTCAAAGTCTAGAAAATCAAGACTTTCTTTATTGACAAGATACCCAAACTTGTTTATCCAGCCAGAAGATGAGGGATTCATTAGGTTATGTTTACATACCAAAATAACACAAATTATAGGACTTTTTATGACTACGGTCCTTATAATAATAGAAATGTATTAAGTTTTTTTTAACACATCAAAACCAAACCCCACTTTCCATAGTTCCGTAGGTACCGTTGTATTTAATTCAAAAATGTATACTAAAATGAAAAAAACAACTAAGTATGTGGCTGGTCTGGGAGTTTTGCTAACAGCTACGATGGTTTTGGTGTCCGCGGATCATATTGATGCTCCCTCAACAACTGGGACCACTTCCGATATTGCAGATTTTTTTGCTTTTGAACCCACAGAAGGTTCCAACAATACTGTTTTTCTAGTTGATTTGCAATCAGATGTTTTGCCAGACTTGCCGTACGGTAGCTTTGATGAAGATGTGCTTACGGAAATCAATATAGATTTGGGTGGAGATTTAGTAGAAGATCTTGTCATTCAGGCCATTGCCAGAGATGGGAGAATGTACTTTTTTGGGCCTGATGCTCCATCCCAGACAGGTACAAGCGGTCAAATTTTAACGGACAGCCCTCTCGGGGATGTTGATATTTCGGGAGCTACGGCAATCGTAGAAACTACCTCAGATGGCGTTTCGTTATTTGCCGGTCCAAGACAAGACCCTTTCTTTTTCGACTTTTTCCAGTTCAATGCAGTCATATCTCCTGAAGTTAATTCGGCCCCAGACGGGTTTTTACCGGCCGTTGATGCAGAAGATACATTTGATGGCGCCAATACCATGACCATTGCCATTGAGATACCAAATAGCATGTTAGGAACACCTACTGGAACAAACGCTTTAGGCCTTACGGTCTATAAGACTTGGGTAACTACAAATAGAAAACAATGAGAAATACTAAAAAGAGCACCATGATACAGGAGTATATAAAGAACACAACACTAGCACTATTATTGTCAGGCTTATTTATTGCCTGTAGCAATGACGACAATACGCCCGACACGATGATGATGGATGATGACGATGTCGAAGTAATCGATTTTTCCGGTACCTTTTCACAAGTTGATTTCATGGGTCGCCCCGGAATAAACACAACGCTTAGTTTTGATATGGACGGCCAGCCAAGTGTTAAGGACGCCCATAATGTAGCCATACCTTCGGAAATGGTGGCAAGCTTTCAGAGTGGTTTTGAGGCCAGACTGGAACAATATCATGATGTTTATGCCAACAAATTGGGATTGGACCCAAACATTGTCAATTATGAAAACAATATACTTGGATTGGATGCCACAACGTTGACCACGGTTCTGGCAGCCGATGTATTGGAAGTAGCTCCCGATTTACCCACAACATATTTTAATCCTGGTACCGATGCAGATAACGATGGGAATATTTTAGTGCCTGATGGTGACGAAGTTGCACTGACCGGGAGAACACCAAGTGATGATATTATTGATGTCTCCTTAATCCTCTTTTTTGGTGGGGCGGAAGGAAACCGTTTTAGTGGGCAAGACTTGGATGATGATGGAACTCCCGACTTACCTAGATTGACTTCGGATGGAGTGGGTTTAACGGCTGATATATCAACAAGCTTTCCATATTTGGGAAATCCGGAATAATAACTATGAAAAGGAGTGGGAGAGGCGTTTTCACTCTCCCTTTTTATTCAATAAAAAATCAAAGGCATGAAATATCCAGTATGGTTACTATTACTGACGCTTGTAGTGGGCTGTAATCAAAAATCAAAATTTAAAACAGATTCCAAAGATTACGAACTCTATTTAAGTACGGCATCGAATTCAACGACTTCCAAGTATTTTGAGCTTTGGAACAACAAAATAAAACCCGATAGCTTACAAGCATTGGGCTTAGGTAACGTAGCGGCAGAGTACAGTCGTTTTTTTACAGGTACGGGCAATATCACATATTTGAAAAAAGCTGAAGAGGCGTTAAGCAAGGCTGTTGAAGTCGCTGCAATAGGTAAAGCAGCCTATTATAGGGCGTTGGCAAGAAACTATATTTCGCAGCATCGATTTAAAGAGGCACTTACATTGGCCGAGTTGGCACTAAAAAAAGGTAGCGGTGTCAATGCATCCCATGGTCTTCTGTTCGATTTGCATATGGAACTGGGAAACTATAATACAGCAAGTAAATATTTGGACAGTATCCGCAATATGTCCGATTTTGGATATCTGATACGCTTGGCAAAATGGAACGATTATAAAGGTAATCTTGATACCACAATTCGTTTGATGGAGAAAGCGATCAACAAAGCCGAATCTTCAAAAAATAGGCAACTTATGCTGTGGTCCTATACCAATTTGGCGGATTATTACGGGCACGCAGGGCGTATACAGGAATCCTACGAGCACTATTTGAAAGCCTTAAAAATAGATTCGAAAAATGCCTATGCCAAAAAAGGCATAGCATGGATTGTTTTTTCCCATGAGAAAGATGGTGCAGAAGCATTACGCATTCTAAACGCAATAACTCAAACCCATACATTACCAGATTACCATTTGCTACGAGCGGAAATTGCCGAGTTCATGAACGATGATGCTTTAAAAAAATCTGCACTTAATGCATACCATAAAAGTATTCAGGACAAGTCCTATGGGGCTATGTACAATGCATACACTATTAATTTGTACTTGGATGAGTTACAAGCTTTCGATAGGGCCTTGGAGTTGGCTAAAAAAGAAGTGGAAAACCGCCCTACTCCAGAGTCTTTTGATATGCTCGCCTACAGCTATCTTAAAAAAGGAGAACCTGAAGTGGCACTTGAACTTGCCCAAAACCACGTTGTAGGTAAAACACAGGAACCGGTAATACTTCAGCATCTGGCTGAAATCTATAAAGCAAATGGAAAAACGAAAGAAGTACAGGAGTTAAAAAAGGAATTATTGGAGGCTTTGTACGAATTGGGTCCCAACGCTTCAAAAAAAGTTGGAATGCTTTAAACGGTTTTTTTGGATTGATTGTTTTTAAGATACGCCACGGAAGTATCGTGGCGTATTTTAACTAATTTTCGATGGCATCAGGTTTGTTATCGATTTCCTCTTTTTTAAGGATTTCTATACCTTTTTGAATGACCAAATTAGTAGGAATGGTAATCTTTCTACCATCATCCGTACGCATAAAAAGATAAAAACCACTGATATCCTCAACTTCTCCGGTCCAATCAAAATCCTTGTCCATAACCCTGACCCTATCGCCAAGACGTAACGGATGACTAAAGAATAAAATGACACTGGCGGTCAAGTTTGATAATATGGACCATTGGGCGACAAATCCAATGCCCAAAATTGCAGAGACCGACGTAATAAAAACAGTGAATTCCTTTAGGTTTACCCCCCAAATCAAGGTAATCACTATTATCGCAAGGCCATAAAAAAACAAGTTGCTTAGATAGAAAATAATTTTTCTACTGTTCATATTTATAGCGCTGGTTCTCCCGAACCTGCGTATGGCCCTTTTACTTAAAGAGTTTAACCCTAGAATAAATACCAATAAAATAATTGTGACCAGTAGTTCTGTTTTCACAGACATGAAATCTAACATAGCATATACTTAAAGTTTAACTTATTACCGTAGCTGACAAACAACCGTCTTTTCTGTAATACAAATGACGAGAGATTTTAAAAATAATACAACTACAATCCATTATTCTGAGATGGAATGCCAAAGTATACCATTTTTCTTCATTTTTATTTCTATACTTGATTCTTTGTGAAGCCCCTTCTTATCTAGGCCAAGGATGCAAGTATGATTAAAATAATAGCTTTTGTAACAAATCATAAATTTTCCATCTATGATAAAGGTCATGTTCTTTGATTGAGTAGAGGTTTAGTTTTGACTGAAATTTAAACAGACTCAAATGAAAAAAACAGTAATTTCTTTAATGGTAGTGCTCTTGGCTTTTGTGAATTACACAAATGCACAGGATACAGATTCGAATGCTGACTTCAGCAAATGGCAATTTAGGTTACGAGGTATTGTAGTAACACCAGATGAAAGTGCAGATATTGAAGCTATAGGTGGTGATGCATCAATATCCACAGCAGTTGTTCCCGAATTGGACATCTCTTATTTCTTTAACGAAAATTGGTCAGTTGAGTTGATTTTGGCTACTGCTAAGCACGATGTGGAAGCTGTGGGTACAGCAGCTGGGGATATAGATTTAGGACATGTATGGTTACTTCCTCCAACATTGACAGGACAGTACCATTTTACTGGAGGTGATTTTGTTCCCTATGTTGGTGCAGGTCTTAATATGACTATTTTTTACGGAGTTGATGAAGGTCCCGTTGCGGACAATGTTGACTATGATACTTCTATAGGATATGCACTACAAGGAGGTTTTGATTTTATGCTCAACGATAAGTGGTTCTTGAATGTTGATGTGAAAAAGCTCTTCTTAAGTACCGATGCCACCATTGATGCTACTACTGCTCTCCAAGCAACAGTTGATGCGGATGTTGATATCAATCCATGGATTATCGGATTTGGAGTAGGGATTAAGTTATAGAATTGTGTTCTTAGTTTTATAAGTTGTTAGAAACGGCTTGGTTTTTCCAAGTCGTTTTCTTTTTCTAAATTGACAGGCAAAGTATTTTGAAACCCTTTACGGTCCAACCGTTCCTAGAGTATAAAGCTGCTCCATAGTTGGTGTCGAACTGCCGCCCTCTGGTTCCAGTGTTATGCCAAAGGCTTGGGATTCATTGGTATTTGGTAGTGTAAATAGTCTACTGGTATCAGTATCAAAATTTCCCAATAGGCCTAAACTGGTAGGAGTCAAGGGATCTAAGGTCAACGACCAAACTTGATAAGCATATCCCGTTGGAGGTGTTGGCAATCCTTGAGCATCGATAATAACTTTTTCTTCGGTTTTGTTCCAATATGCCTTTGCATAGGAGTTTGGAGATACATCTTGGCCTCCCAACGCTACCACCGTAACATTATTACTTCTAAGCTCCTGTAAGAGTGCTTCTTTTTCAGTGATGGCATTCTGGGTTTTGGTGATAGTGTGTTGTAAATTTTTGTTCTCTTGATTGGTCAGTTCAATTTCTGACTTTAAATTTTTGTTTTGAAGGTACATCCAGGCCAAGCCCGTAATCAATACTAACGAAGCGGCCCAACCCATATAACTTGTCCAGGCAATCCTTTTCTTTGAAGCTGCAGGTAAGAAAGGAATGGTATCGTCCAGACGAGCCAGTACTTTTTTAAAGTCGGTGTCAGTTACTCCGGGGCTTGCCGATTTTGTAAGTTGAAGCATGGCCTCTTCAATCCCTTCAATTTCTTTTTGAATTTCAGGATATTGAAGCGCATAATGTTGTACCTCCAAGTTTTCCTCGGCACTTAATGCTCCTGCTACATAGAGCTCTAAAATTCCGGATGCTATGTACTTTTCAATATCCATCTTACAGTTTCATGTTTTTCCGTATTTCGGAAATACAGCTACGAATTCTTGTTTTTATGGTGCCTATTGGGGTATTTAGTTCTTTGGCCACTTCCTTTTGCGTGTATCCCTTATAGTATAGCAAATCTATTAATAGAATACATTTTTCTTTCAACCCTTTAAGAAGCGTTTGTATTCCTATCGTATCTATTTTGGAGTTTAAATCCTCTCCTTTTTCAAAAATACCTACGAGAGAATGAACATGTAGGTTTTTCTTCTGATTTTTATGGATCTTAGAACGTAGTTCATCGATGGCCGTATTGCGCGCAATATTTAATATCCACGTAAAAAAACGACCTTTTGTTGGATTATAGCTATCTGATTTTTCCCAAATCTTCACAAATACATCCTGGCACAATTCCTCGGCACGTTCTGGGTCTTGTATAATGGTATTGATGACCCCACAAATATTGTCGGCATACATGGTGTACAATTTTTCAAAGGCAGTTTTATCCTTTTGTTGAAATTGTTGTATGAGGTCGTCTAAATTCATGGCGCGGGGCTAAAGTATGAAAAAAGCAATGCTTTCTTTTGAAGGCCCATTATACATGTTGGTCAATTAAAATAGTATTGCCGTCGGGATCAGTAATTACAAAGCTTGCAGGACCCTCAGAATTCTCATCTGCTTCCTTTACCGGTGTTATACCATTTTTTTTAAGGTGCTTTTGTATGGTGCGTACATCGTCAAAAGCGTCCAAGTTTTGGGCATTGGCATCCCAACCCGGATTAAAGGTCAAAATATTGTTTTCGAACATGCCTTGAAAAAGCCCGATTAGCGTATTCTCATTTTTTAGGATAAGGTAATTTCGTTCCAATTCTCCGGCAAAAACAGTGAAGCCCAAAGTTTCGTAAAATTCTTTGGACACCTCTAGATTTTTTACTGCCAAACTAATGGAAAATGCGCCTAGTTTCATGTTGTTTATTTCAATTGGTTATATGTTGACTACGTTTGTTATTTTATTTTGGTGTCGTGAAAAGCTGCTCGTTTCCAAACATCATCCTCATATACCCAAATATTTGTAACCCGATACTCATTTTCTGTAATTACTCCATTTTTGATGATAGATGTGGATATTTTCGCCGTGGTAATTGCCGTTTGGTTATGTAATTCAATATGTAATTCATCCATGTTGTAACCTTCCATCTTTAGCATACCAGATTCAATTTCCTGATTCCTTGATTTTAGATAGTTAAACCAAGACGTCTTATCAATGGCCTTGGAATTTCCGTTGGTATGAACATAATTTTCCGTTACCATAGCATCCAATGTTGGGAGTTCACTGTTTGCAAAAGCAGTATTAAACTTTTCAATGGTATCTAACAATTCCTTTTCTTTTGGTTGGGCCGTACAGGCACAGAACAAAAAAAAGGACACAACTAAGTAAACAAATAAAGAAATCTTGAAGTTCATGCGCCGTAATCTAATGATACTTATAAATTTAAGAAATTTAACTACTAGTGGCCATTTTTAATTTTCAAGAATCCTGTTATTGAGGATTGTTGGCTTTTAAACTTCCCAAAACCAAGAATATCAAAAATGCCAACCCTATATAACCCACCAGGCTATAAGAACCGAACGTGGAAAAGCATAAACTAAAAATAGGCGGGGCCAAAGCACTTGCCAGAATTAAAAAACTCATTATTTTTCCTGTAATGGCACCTAGGTGGTCTCGACCATAAAAACGTGGCCATGCGATAGCATTAAGGACGGCAAAAAACCCTCCCATAATACCAAAACCGGCAATTAAGAAGGGAATCCCAATTGGACTGGTCAAAAATAAAAAGCCTACAGCTGCCAGAATACCGCCCAAAAGCATTAAATAGAGATACAGCTTTAAGGATAGGGAATCGCTTAACCAATTAAAAATGGTTGAAATTGTAACGGCAACCACAGAACCTGGTAAAAAAATAGCGATAGCATCAGCTTTTGGGTAGCCCTCACTGGCAAAGATGGATACAACATGGAAGGTAAGGCCCGTGATAAAAAAACTATTAAAGGCAAGCATAAGCCCGTACATCCAAAAAGCACGTGTACCTTTAGCCTCTTTAAGCGTGAATTGCTTGCTCGCAATTTTGATTTTTTCCCGTTCTTCCAAGTTTTTCTCAGATACTCCATCGGGTAACAGTCCGTGTTCCTCAGGTCTGTTCTTATAAAAAAGGAAAACCAACATGCTGAAGACCAGAAGCCCTACCGCAAAGATTTGCCATGCATTTTCCCAACCATTTGTTTCAATGATTGCATTGATCCATAAAGGAGAGGAGGAAAAACCAAAAGAAAGAGCAACGCTACTGAACATATTCACCTTACCTCTGTTTTTATCGAACCAGATCATGATCATGTTTCTTGATGCCATGGTCAATACGCCTTGTCCAGCAAATCGTAATAAGAAAAACAAACAAGTCATAAGAACAAATGGTATGATCCATGTGTCTTGATTAAGTAAATCCTTGATGGACTCACTCATATGAACCGATAAGGAACAGAGTAAAAGTGTTGTTGCCAATGTCAATGTTGCGCCTAAGGCAACATATCTTGCTCCGTATCTGTCAAACCAAACACCAGCACGTCCTATGACTTGGGAACTGATGATGGTTCCGATCATATAAGCATTACTGAATTGATTACGACTCAAACCCAAAGCGTCTTTAACTGGATCCGTAAAAACAGATACCCCTATGGTTTGACCGGGAATACTGCAATAGACACCAACAGTACCCATAAGAAGGATGACATATCCATAGAAAAAAGGACTTTTTGATGGGTCGATTAAACTGAATCTTTGGGTTTTGAACATGGTAAGGTTTCACTCGTAAAAGTAAATGTTTTAGTCCAATGGAATATCAAAAAAATAAGAATTGGATCTTTATCTAAACCGCAAAGATTATCTGAAATTATTAGGCAATGTTAATTCCTTTTAAAACCAAGGTTTTCCATTCGGGATGCCTTTTTATGTACATGGCCACAAAAGGACATAAGGGAACCAATGTAAGATCTTTTGCTTTGATGTATTCCAGCGTTTGTTTTATAAGTTCAGAGCCAACACCTTTGCCCTCGTAGTTTCTGGGCACTTCGGTATGGGTAAGATAGATTTTTTCTTTCGCCTTTATGTATTCTATTTTGGCCACGGCGCCATCAATCTTAAATTGAAACTGCTTGGCTTCTTCATTATTTAAAAGTTGATAAGTATCCATAACATAAACGATTTAAGTGTGGAAAGGGTTATGTGTTTATTTGTCTTGTTAGGATGGCGTAGTCGTAATTGGTTGCTTTCTAAAAAAAGCTGCCAAAAGGCAGCTCTTTTTAAACTTAAAATGTTCAAGACATTCTTGACTCAACTTTTTCCCAGTTGATGATTTTGATAATATTTTGAAGGTAGTCCCCTCGCTTATTCTGGTATTTCAAATAATAGGCATGTTCCCAAACATCTATTCCCAATACTGGCGTTCCCATTTTTTCGGCAACGTTCATAAGAGGATTATCTTGATTTGGTGTAGAACAGATGTGAAGTTTTTTATCCGCATCTTGACAGACCCAAGCCCAACCAGAACCAAATCGTTTTGCGCCGGCTTCTGCCAATTCTTTGGTAAAAGCTTCGTGCGAACCAAAATCTTCGGTAATCTTGGATTTTAGGGTATCGCTCATACTGCCACCGGGAGTTAAAATATCCCAGTAGAGGGTATGGTTGTAATAGCCACCACCATTATTGCGGATTGCTGTTGGCAAATTATCCATACTCAAAATTTCTTCAATTGTTTTCCCAGAAATATTTTCCTCTTTCAGGGCAGCATTCAATTTATTGGTATACCCTTGATGATGTTTTGAATGGTGAATCTCCATGGTCATCGCATCAATGGTATCTGGAAATGCTTCATACCCGTATGGAATCTCGGGAAGTGAAAACACCGTTGCCGCTGTAGCCGGAACCTCCATCTCTTTTTCCTTTTTAGGTTCGGTTTTACAGGATGAAAGCACAAGGGAAGGGGCAATGGACATTCCAGTGGTCGCCATTACGGTATGCTTCAAAAATTTACGTTTGTCCATGGTAAAGTTTTTATGATTTTTCTAAAGTTAGGAATTATTGAAACGTTGTCAAACTAAAATGGCTTTAACAATTCTTTATTATCCCGAATCCCCCTTTTTAGGTTTTCGCACAACAAGAGTGTTTTGTCAATTTTGGTCTGAGAGTTTTTATAACGGGTGATCATGTAAATAATACCTCGTTTTTTTCCATCCGTTAGACCCTCAAATATGTTGTAGGCATCATAATCGCTTAGCATGACCGCATCAAATTCCTCGGGAACGGCAACACCATATTTAGAAGTATCCTCAAAAAGTTGTAATTGAAAGTAATCGTTAGGGAATATACCCAATGCCTTCTGATTCTTCTTTCCGAACATCATAAAGTAGGCATTTTTTCTCTTTAATAACGCTGCATAAATTTCAATAGATCTATCCTCAAAACTTGCCACGACCCGGACACGTTTATGCTTATTCTCAACAAAAGGTTTTGCAATTTCCATTGGAATGGCAATGAGATACATACCATCCATATTAGTTCCAATGCTTATTTCAAAAGTTGGACTTTGCATCTAACGTACTTTGAATTTTAAATGGCGATTTATGATTTAAAGGCAAAGTATAAAAGAAACAGGAAATTAATCTACTAATTTGGTCAAAATCTGTGTTTTACTGTGAAGCGTTCTATGCACTGGACATTTATCGGCAATCTCCATGATTTTTGCTTTCTGTTTTTCATCAAGATTCCCTGTCAATTTAATTTCTCGTTGAAATGTATCGATTTTAGAAGTATCGTTTTCACAATTTTCACAATCTTCCGCATGGGATTTGCTGTAAGAGGTATGCACTTCCACATTGTATATGGGCCACCCCTTTCTTCTGGCATACATTTGAATGGTCATTACGGTACATGCAGAAAGACCGGCAGAGACAAGCTCATAGGGGGAAGGGCCAAAGTCATTCCCTCCAAAATCAGTAGGTTCATCCGCTATCATGTAGTGATTTCCAACCTTCATCTGTGTTGTAAAATAGTCATCCCCGTCCAGGCTTGCCACAACTTGGTGTTTTGTTCGTAAACCCTCATCAACTCCTTTTTCTATGGACAGGTATCTTTTTGCCCAACCAGAAATGACCTCCCCAACATAGGTGGAGTCTTTTTTATTGAACAGTAAATGGTCCGCGCCATCCAAGGAAACAAAACTTTTAGGATGATGGGCCGCAACGTAAATTTCTTCTGCATTTTTTATGCTCACGGTATCATCCTGCGGGGAATGCATAATGAGCAAAGGTTTTCGGAGTGACTTTGCGGTTTCAGGAAGTGATTTGGTGTCTAGGTCATCCACAAATTGTTTTTTAATCTTAAAATCGCGACCACTTAGATTGACAACTGCCTCTCCATTGGCATTGATTTCTTCCAATCCACTTTTGAACAAATGTTTTACATGTTTTGGATTAGAAGGTGCTCCTACGGTTGCTATTGCGTTAACGGATTCGATTTCGGAGGCAGCAAAAATTACCGCAGCACCGCCCAAAGAATGCCCAATCAATAATGAGGGGGATTCGTAGTTATCCTTTAAAAAATCGGCTGCAGCTATTAAATCCTCTACATTTCCGGAAAAATTGGTATCTGCAAAATCACCATCGCTTTCACCTAAACCCGTAAAATCGAACCGAAGTACCGCAAAACCATTTGCGGTCAACGCTTTACTGATATTCTTAACGGCGGAAAGATTCTTGGTACAGGTGAAACAATGTGCAAAGAGTGCATAATTGTGTGGATGCCTATCTACAGGAAATTCTATGCGGCCTACAAGTTGTTGCCCTTCTTTATTGGTGAACGTGATTTTTTGGAGGTTCATGATTTACTTTTTGACTTTTTTCTTAAGTCGGGATTGAAGAAAAAACCTATCTGAATGCGGTCAAAAACTGCATTGTTGAAATGATTTTTTAAGTATCCTATCTGAAGATTACTGTTTTCGGTAAGATGTATTCCCCCAGCAAGGTACAATCTATTCTGTCCAAAGATGTCATCTTGGAGGTTGATGAATACTTCATCATAAAAATTCAAGAAAAATGTATTGGTCAAAGGCAAGGTGACCTGTAACCGATATCTGGCACGATGTTCAGTAAACGAATCATTTAAATCCCTGTTTTCCAAAAAGCGCTGTTCCAATCGGTAGCGGTGTTCAAAAAGAAATTCCCATACTTTGTTCGTCAAGATTAATTGTTCAAAGATTCGATGTTCTAAAAGTGTATTGTTATTAATTAAAACATCTCCAGCAATACCATCAAATTCTCCAAACGTAGGGTCTGAATCAATATAGGCATACCCGCCGGTTACGATGGCATTTTTAGTAATGTGGTAGTTCAGTCCGGTACGTAACAACAACTGATTAAAGTTCGAGGTAGTTTCATAGTATCGAAATTGCGCTTCGGTATGTATGCTTAGTTTGTCAGAAACTCGATTCATTCCAAAATACATATACCATGCACCTAATTCTTCTTCGCCACTTTCTTGGGCATACATAAAAGAACAAGTACCTAACGTGACCAGTAAAATAAGTTTTCTCATAAAACAATGTTGCGAATTAGAACGTAGTCAATCTTCTTAAAGACTATGTTTAAAACTCATAGATTATGTGCTGCTAAATCGTTAATACTTCAATCTAAACTAAAGGACTGTGTTTCCTTAAAAGGGGATACATCTAAAGATTCAATACTTTCTCTATAAGCTTTCCAATCATTTTTAAAGAAAGTATTGGTCTTTTCCAATGCGGAATTCAGTTCCTCTTCTGCAAATTGAATCAGATTGTTTTCCGTTTTGGTCATTCCTGTTTTACGGCTGCCCACATATCTTCTGGCGGTATTGATACGGAGCATAACAGTTATTTCAGGATTTCGGGTTATTCCTTGGCGTTTGTCCTCCTTACCAAGGTAGAGTGCGGTTATGGAATCTATTTGTTTTACAATATCTTTTGAAGCGGTAATCTGTTCTTTATATTGCTCCTTGTCCAATTCTTTTAATTCTCTTTCGAATTTATTGGCCAAGTCCTTGCTTTCCACAAGTTGTTTTACAGCATCGGCTGCTTTTTGTGTAAAATCATCCAATTTTTTTCCTGTGGTATACACTTGGTCGATTGCAGCAATCGAAACCTTCAGCCTTGGGTCCGACTTAACCGATACTGATGTGGAGTCCATTAACTCCCCATAATGTACCTTTACTTTGTACGTTCCCGGTTTTACTTCCACACCGCCACGTTCTTTTTTATCCTTGTTTATTTTTCTTGACGGCCTGTCTGGACCTTTTTCATCAAGGTCCCAATAGATGCGATGAAAACCAGCTTTTTTGGGAGTTTTAAATTTCAATGTTCGTATCAATCTTTCTCCGTCGAAGAACTTGAATACAACGGAATCCTTTGTTTTTTGTTTTGTATTCTCAACTTCCTTCTCTCCGTCGTTCTTCTCTTCTTTTTTGTCATCTTCTTTTTTGGAGCTGTTCCCTTCTTTTAAATAATAGGTGATCATAGCACCATATTTTCTGTTTTCGGCATTATAAAGGGCATCTCCTCCAAACCGACTTCCGGTAGGTTGTTGGTATGCGGCAAGATATGTATCTGGGCTATCAAAGAGACGTATTTCCTTTTGAAGGAGGGAAGGGTTTTTTGCCAATTCCCTTAGTGGGCGTATATCGTCCAGCACCCATGCAGAACGACCAAAAGTCCCTAAAATAAGATCGTTTTCCCTAGGCTGAATAACCAAGTCTTTAGTGGACACAGTAGGGAAACCTTCTGTCCACTTTTGCCATTTCTCTCCTGCATTTAAGGAAACATATAGACCATCATCTGTTCCTAAAAACATAAGATTGGGATTTTTGGCATCTTCGACTATGGATAACGTATAACTTTCAACATCATCGCCATCTACAATGCGCGTCCATGTTTTTCCATAATCTTTGGTACGGTATGCGTAAGGCGTATAGTTGAACCTTCTGTAATCATTAGCTATTAGAAGCGCTTCCCCTTTGTTGTTCTTCGAAGCTTTAATCTGTGGAATCCAACTTCCTTTTGGTAATCCTTTAATATTTCCAGTGACCTCGGTCCAACTACTACCACCATTTTGGGTAAAATGCACGCGACCGTCATCTGTACCTGCCCAAAGCATATCCTTCTCTACTGGTGAAGGTTCAATGACTAGAATGGTGCAATGATTTTCGGCTCCGGTTGCATCCATGGTAAGTCCACCACTTTCGCTTTGCTTTTGTTTTTCTTTGTCATTTGTGGTCAAATCCGGGGAAATCACTTCCCATGTCAATCCTTTATCAGTTGACTTATGTACAAATTGACTTCCAAAATAAACCGTACTGTTATCAAATGGGTCTTGTCCTA
The DNA here is from genome assembly GCF_021390175.1 of Flagellimonas sp. HMM57. Taxonomy (NCBI): domain Bacteria; kingdom Pseudomonadati; phylum Bacteroidota; class Flavobacteriia; order Flavobacteriales; family Flavobacteriaceae; genus Flagellimonas; species Flagellimonas sp. HMM57. Next base: position 3,268,401 of record NZ_CP090004.1, read on the forward strand.
TTCCAGCATTCCAATTAAAGCGAAGTTTGGTCTCCGCATTGGGTGGAGTAGGGCGTACGATGTAATTGTTTCCAGTTTTCCAGTCATAACGGGAAACATAGCCTTGCTGGCTCATGGCATAACCAAATTGATTGTCATCCAAATCGGGGACGACATCAAAACCATCCCCAAAGGCAATTTCTTGCCAATAACTGTTCCGTATGCCTTGGGTTTTCCATACATATGCGGGCCCACGCCAAGATCCATTATCCTGCATTCCGCCATAGACGTTATAGGGGTATTCATTATCGACATTGATGTGGTAGAATTGTGCTACGGGCAGATTTCCAATAAAACGCCAAGTTTTGCCACCATCTTTAGAAATGTTCATCCCGCCATCGTTACCATCAATTAAAAATTGACCGTTTTCTGGATGAATCCAAAAGGCATGATGGTCTGGATGTATACCATTGGTCACATCCCAGCCATAAGCGTTCATCAACTGTTCAAAGTTTTTACCTCCATCTTCCGAAACATTTACAAAAGTAAAAATAGAGTACACTCTGTTCTCGTTCTGTGGGTCAACATAGATTTCCGAATAATAGAATGGACGATTTCCAATATCATTCTTATCGTTTACTTTCTTCCATTTGAAACCTCCGTCTTCAGATTTGTAGAGTGCATTTTTCTTTGCCTCGACCAAGGCATAGACAACATTAGGTTTGTTTTTAGCTATGGCGATGCCGATTCTCCCCAAATCCCCTTTTGGCAGGCCATCTTCATCTGTTAGTTTTTTCCAAGTAGTTCCGCCATCATGCGTCATATAAAGCCCGCTGCCTTCACCGCCCGATTTAAAGAACCACGGGTCGCGCTTGTGTTCCCACATTGCTGCAATCAACTTATTTGGATTTGTTGGGTCCATTACTAGGTCGGCAACACCTGTTTTGTTATTTATAAAAAGGATTTTGTCCCATGTTTTTCCACCGTCGGTCGTTTTGTAGACACCACGTTCTGGATGTATGCCCCATGGGGAACCAATAGCACCTACATACACCACATTCGGGTCCGTGGGGTCTATAATCACTCTATGGATATGTCGGGTTTTTTCAAGCCCCATACTTTTCCAGGTTTTTCCACCATCCAAGGACTTGTAGATTCCGTAACCACCATTAAGACTGTTCCTTGGGTTTCCTTCTCCGGTACCCACCCAGATTACTGATGGGTTGGATTGCTGAATGGCAACCGCACCTACGGAAGCTGTAACTTCCTTATCAAAAATCGGCTCCCATTTAATGCCTCCAGATGTAGACTTCCATAGCCCGCCCGAAGCGGTGCCCACATACATAATATCTGGATTGGAATGGACTACATCAATAGAGGTAACCCTACCACTCATCCCTGCGGGACCAATGTTACGGGGTTTCATATCCTGGACCAAATCCATGGAAAAATCTTGTGCAAATAGGGTAATAGATGCAAGTAGCATCAACAAAGTGTAATGTTGTTTCATTCTAGGTTAATTAGTCTGCTAAAGATAACCAAAAGGGACACGGGATTTCTTAAAGGCTTGTTAACGGATTTAGGGCAATGCATAGATTTTTTGTCACTCCTTTTTACCGAAGATTCCGAAAAGTTCATTCCCTTGTCGAGGAGGAATGGAGTTGTAACATCTTTCAAAGGCAATCATCTTTAAATAGCGCGTCAGGTATTTTAGATAGAGTTCCTTGTCACCCCCAAAAGGTCTTTTATCCATATCGTCCATTAGTGGGATATCGAACCAAACCCCGACTAATTTGCCATTGGTTTGTAGCAAACATGCCATTTGCTCTGCATAAGCAAATCTATTTTTATCGGTTGGAACAAGAGAACAGAAAAAAGTCTGTTCAAAAATGATATCATATTGTCCTTGATGCTCAAAAAAGTTTTCTTGGAGCAAATGGGTTGTAGGGAATTCAGGGTTTCTTGCTTGAAAAGCGTTCAAAGGGATAGGGGAGATGTCCATGACGTATAGATTATGGAATCCTTTTTTCCATAAATACTCAGCTTCATAGGCATTCCCCGCACCGGGAATTAAAATCTTGATATTCTTGTCCGTAAGTTGGTCGATGTAGGTTTTCAATGGCGTGGAAGGATATCCAATATCCCAACCTGTACGTTCTTGCTTGTAGCGTTGGGTCCAATAGGTTTGCTCATTGTCCATAGTAGGCTCAAAAGTAAAGATTGCTACTCTAAAGTTGAGTGAAAGCTTCGAAACATTTGAAATGTTAGGGAATAAAAAGGTCACATGGCAATCATTTGGGCGTATTTTTTATGTATGTTGTTAGGTATAGCTATTCATTATTTTTTCTCATTTAGATGCCAAATTAAAAGTGTGATGTTCTTTGCAAAGAAGCACAAAACTTTAGATTTAGTACTTGTTAGCTGTATTTTATACTCCGTGTTATGTGTAGACTTTTTCAGTATTCTATTTCAACGTTAATAGAAGCTCCTCCGTTCAGTTTTGACCAATTGCCCAAGCTATTTTCTCGGTAATATCCCTTTCCTTTTGTCAATATTCCACCTAAGTCCACTATTGTTGGATTTTCGAAGTTCGGTATAAATTCAATTCCAATGAAGAAGTCTTGTGAGATATAAATGTCTTTATCATTCAGGTCAATTCGTATCCAATCCGAGTCCTCTTGAGTTGGTAATTCCGCAACAATGTTTTTAAGCACTATTTTAGTTTGAGGTGCGTTGTCTCTATTTTCATAAAAATTAATTCTAATTTTAACGCCATCTATCTTTGACCATTTTCTTATTGCAAAGTTTACTGCTTTAACTTTTATTTCTTTGTTCGCAATATTAATTCGCTGTGCAACCTCTACGATATCATTGTCTTTTGATACCACACGCATTGATAAAAATCTGCTATAAGATTTGACCCCAATTTTTTTATTTTTTATCTTTTTGTTTGAAACTATAACTTCCGACAATTCATTTGTTTTAGGTTCAAGACGTATCATTTGATTTTTAAAACCCTTGATAGGTATTTTTAAGGTATAATAGCTAACGTGACTAATAGTTAGACTATCATTCGAGAACTTTTTCGAAACACTTAGGTCAAATTTCCCTTTTAAATTTGATATCGTGCCCATGTTCTTATTTAATATACCAATGTTTACAAACTCAATGGGGTCTTTCGTTTCCGAATCAATTATGGTCCCGTTCATTTCAATCGTTTGTGAATGAGATTGAAAAGTTAAAAGTTGTAATAAGATAAATGTATAAAAGGAGTTCTTCATTTTTCAGTTTGCAGGTAACGGTTCGGCTAAGCGTAGTGCGGAGGCAAGGAAACTTTTCGTTTCCGTCTGCGAACGAAGCTAAAGCTTATTGTTTTGCTTTTTCTTTTTTTGTTCCAAAGCTAAATCCATAAGATTTAGCGACATTATAAATATACACAGACCTTTCGGTTTTGCTCATAAGTCTGGATTACGTTTAGGCTTTGTTATCTTCTGTAGCGACACGTGCGAGTAGGCACGTTCTCATTTTTATTACACCCGAGTAAAGTCCGTCGCAACAGTTGCGTCCGATTGAATTCCTTTGTCGGCCAATTTTTTAGAAGTCGAACAGCTCTTTAAGTTCAATGTTCAGGGCAGTTGCGATAGTGTAAAGAGTGTAAGTATTGGCAGAGACTTTGTGGTTCTCGATTAGTTCAATATGTTGTTTGTCCCTTTCGCACAATCTGGCCAACTCGGCTTGGGAGATATTTCTATCTTTTCTAAGCTGTTTGATTCGGTCCCCAATTTTAATCGATAACTCTTTCTTTGTCAACATTTCCTTCGTGGTAACAAAACAAAATTGAAGAGATAAAATGGGAACATAGTCATAATAAATTATGACGAGCTAAAATAAAATGATATATTAGCGTCATAATTATCTATGACGATGAAAGACAAGTATTTTGCCGAACTGATTAAGGATAGTTATGGCGATCCCGGTGGCTTGGCCAACTTTTTGGATAAGGCCATTGAAATGCTGTTCTACATTGAAGACCATACTTTTGATAGGAGAGATGTTCAGTCCGTTGTTTCAGCTTTAAGGACAATTATCAGTATTCTAAGGCGGCAAGAATAAATTCCCCGTCTCTGTATAGTCAATCCGTGCAAAGTTGCCGAGGCCGTGGGCAGTATTTCTTGGGTTTGACAGAGTTTGTTTATTCAAAACCCACCCATATGGCCAAGAGTAATATAACTATGAAAATCACAACTATATATTTTGACAGAGGTCCTTTCTCCTTCGAAAAAAACCAAGCAGATTTTTTAGCCAATGGCCTATTAGTTTTTTCAAGTCTGTTAATAAGACGCTTATCATTTAGTTCTCCCAACTTAAGCCAAATAGGAACTCCTACTATAACAAGGATGGAAACAATTATTTTTGTCTTAAAGTCCAATTAATTTATTTTTTGAGCTATTGAAGATAACGGTTTGTATATGAAAAGTAGTGGACTTAACGCACTAATTTTTCGGTTTATAACTGACCTTTATTTTATAATTTATCTTTTGTTTAAGCACTAAAACCGCTATTTTTTATATACGTTGTTGTGTTTTCGTACTTTATTTTCCGTTCTGTTTGTAGCGTTGGCAAAGACATACTCTTTTGCAATTTTCGACTTGTGTGTTGGCTGAAGCGAATTGCAAATGTGTATGGCTTTTAGCGTTGGCTTACACACATAGTTTTATCAATTTACAATCCATTAATTTCGCAGGATTATTAGGGTCTTTTATTTGTTTATCTTCAATACTAAATCCATTTTCTTTTATTCCTTCAAGTTTTGTTCTACTATCTTTCGGGAAACTACTGTATTTTTCGGTTGGAATTATGCAAACTAATTCAAAATCCTTGTCGGTTGGTTCGTGTAAATAGTTAAATACTTTCCTTGGATTTTCGATTTGCCACATTCCTCTAATTCTCAAATTCGTTATTCCTAAAGGGTCAACTTGATTTACTCGACCTAATTCTTTAGTATCCGCAAAAACGACATCTGGAATTGTTTTAATTCCGCTTGAAATTGTCGTTTTAATTCTTTGGTAGGTTTCGTGTCTGGCTGCATAGGAATTACCATAAACCATCCACAAAGATTTTAAACTTGTATCAGTTGTATGTCCAACACAATAAATTAAATCTTTAACAGTCCAATTTTCACACTCTTTACATTCTTTCGTAATCATTGGACTTGTGTGTCTTAAATCCGTTTTTGGATAACTACTATTTAATGCCAAACTTGAATTTGCACTTTGTGTTTTCTTAACTTCAATTGCATCTCCGCCTTTTATCATTATATCAGGTGGATTGTTTTGTGAGCCTAACCAAGAAAATTTTTGATTATAGGTTTGCATTTTCTGCAATTCGTCAGAAACTCCAAAAGTTCCTGCAAAGGCATCTTTGATGTAGTTTTCAAGAGCGTCACCCATTCCGTTCGCTCGATTTCTACCTGAATACATTGCACGTATTTCAAAGTTCTTTTGATTTACGATATTGTAAATTGCTTCTAAAATATTTGTCATACTGCTAATGCTTCTTTTACTTTTTGAGTCTTTTTGACTGCTTTATTCGTTTTATCGTTAGCTTTAATTTGTTCCATAATGCTATTTGCTAAAAACTTTGCTAAATTAACAGGAACAGCATTTCCAATCATTTTGTAACCTGCTGCGACTTTCTTATAATGAAAAATAAAGTCATTTGGAAAAGTCTGAATTCTTGCACATTCTCTTACACTTAATCTTCTGTACAAATGTTCTTTTCCTAGAACAAAAATTCTCTTATTTTTTTCTATGAATTTCATTTTTGGTGCTTGTGGATGAAGTGGTGCGTGTCTTCCTCCAGCTTGAATTGTAAAAGACTGTTCGTCCCAACTTCTTACTCTATTTCTGGACATATAAATAGTTGAAAAACTACCAATCATATATTCGTGATTTGGTACTACGCAATTATCTCCATTTGTATTGTTGTATTCTAAAGCCGGTAAAACACATTCTTTTAAGTCAGATATAACGTCTTCAAGAGGTATTTTCGGGAAAGTTTCAGTTGGAAATTGATATTTAAAATTCAAGTCTTTTCTAATTCCAATAAAGAAAACTCTTTTTCTATCTTGAGGAACATTATAATCAGATGCGTTAAGCATTTGAAAGGAAAGTTCATATCCGATTCCTGCATTTCTGAAAAGTTCTTTAATTCCTTCTAAAGCTTCTGTGTGTTTAGAAATCAACATTCCACTAACATTTTCTGCTAAAAAGAATTTAGGTTGTTTAGCTTCTAATATTCTTATGAAGTCATAAAATAACTGACCTCTCTTATCTTTAATTCCTCTTGCAGCTCCAGCTTCACTCCAACTTTGGCAAGGTGGACCTCCAATTATTCCATCACATTCTGGAACTTCATCAGCTGGTATGTTCATAATACTTCTTTTGTCAAGTATCGTGTTTGGATGATTTTTTTCATAAGTCTCCCAAATTTCTTTGTCATATTCGTTTGCCCATATAACATTAAAACCAGCTTGTTGAAAGCCTAAATCAAGTCCGCCAGCTCCTGCGAAGAAAGATACTATTTTCATATTTTATTGTGTTTGAAGTGATTTATTAAGTGTTCTACGATATTCTGCTTTTTCCTCTGCAACTTGTAAAAGTTGTTTTGTACAATTTGTTTCATAAATATGCTTTCCTATTTGGTCAGTCACATATTCATTTCGTAATTCCGTAAGATTTAGTTTGAAGATTTTCGCAAGTTTTGGCAGGCGCTTTTCGTCAAAATCTCGTTTTCCATTCTCGATTTTGCTCAAATTTGCAGAGTCCAAATTCAGTTTGGCCGCAAGTTGAGTTAAAGTCAATTCGTTTTCGTTTCGTAAAAGTCGGATGTATTCTCCAAATGTGGTTTTCATAAGACTTGTCATTTTTTGACAAATTTAAATATTTTAATCGGAATATTCAATTCGTGCGTTGGGAAATTTTAGCTCTTTTGGTTTTTCGAGCGTTGGAACTTGTGTGTTGGCAAAAACCGAAAGTGCTAAAATATGCGGCTGGCAGTATGAAACACAACTAATAGATAAAGAGAATCGTCCCATTATCCATCTTAAACAAGGGTAAAAATAATACTTTTCTCATGTTTTTTTTGCTATTTCCATTATCCTTCCAGTTCATGTTTTTGTGCTAATTTATCAGGTTTAAAAGAATTCTATAATGAGTCAAGATGGATTTGATATTGCATTTTTTCCAATAAAATCCATTACTTTAAAGCCTAGATTACCAATACCAACAAAAACCACTTAAATGCAAAAACCGCCTTGGTACTATCTTATCCTTTTAATTTTGGCCGGAGAGGCCGTATTTATTCTTCCCTTTGTATTGCCCCGTATTTTTAGACCTACGGTATTGGATGTCTTTCAATTGGAGAATGTACAGTTGGGACTCTGTTTTTCGGTGTATGGTATTGTCGCCTTGCTATCTTATCTGGTAGGAGGACCATTGGCCGATAAATTTCCACCACGAAAATTGATTGCTATTGCGCTTTGGATGACAGCACTTGGTGGCATTTTGTTCGCTACATATCCTGGTTATGGAATTTTGCGGGCATTATATGGTTATTGGGGTTTCACCACCATTTTTCTTTTTTGGGCGCCCATGATAAAGGCAACTAGGGTATGGGGCGGTGACACTTCACAGGGGAAAGCGTTTGGCTTTTTGGATGGGGGTAGGGGGCTTACCGGAGCTTTGTTTGGGCTATTGGGTGTTTTGGTTTTTTCGCTATTTCTAAAAGAGGATGTAAATACAGCTGATTTATCCGAAAGAAAAGAAGCGTTTACCTATGTCATCTATATGGCATCGGTCATTATAGGTGTCATCGGTGTTTTGGTTTGGCTGTTTATGAAATCTGGAATGGACGAAAGCAATATCCTGATCGAGGAATTATCTTTTACTGATATCAAGAAAGTCTTGAAGCTTCCTTCCGTATGGCTTCTTATGATAATTATTCTTTGCGGTTATGTGGGTTATAAAATAACGGATGTCATATCCCAATATGCCAATGAAGTAATGCGCTACAATGAGGTGGAATCTGCCAAGGTAGGAACCTTTTTACAGTTTTTAAGACCAACAACCGGCATACTGGTAGGTTTGGTGGTCGATAGGTTCAAAATTACATTTTGGCTGTTTTTGAGTTTGTTGCTCTGCGTAATCGGGGGTATATTTTTTGGTTCTGGTGTGATCGGTCCTTCAACCACCATTTTATTTTTTATGTCGGTAGTTACGATTGCCGTAGGGGTTTATGCCGCACGGGCTTTATACTTTGGTGTAATGCAGGAAGGTAAAATACCTCTGGTGTTAACGGGTACTGCAGTTGGACTCATCTCTTTGGTCGGCTACACCCCAGATATCTTTGCCGGCCCGGCCTATGGTTATTTCTTGGATACATACCCGGGCGAGCAAGGACATCAATACGTGTTTTGGATGCTAACAGGGTTTTCCGGCGTTGGAGCTATCACGGCATTTATTTATTACAGGATGTACCGTAACAATTGAGCAACATCAGTTTTTTTAAGTCGGTTTATGTGTATCTTTCCCCTTATGAAAAAATTGAATTTCATCCAAAAGCCACTTTATCTATTAGTTTTGATACTGGTCGGATGTGCGAAGAAAACACCTTCAGAGATGGTACTTAAAGACAATTGGGAATTCCGAAATACGGCCGATACAAGTTGGTTAAAGGCTCAAGTGCCTGGCACGGTACATACCGATCTATTGGACAACAATAAAATTAAAGACCCATTTTTTCGCCTAAATGAGCGTGAGTTACAGTGGGTAGACAAGGCAGATTGGGAGTACCAAACGACTTTTGACCTTACCGAAGAAGAAACGGAAAGAGATTACATGGCACTTACATTCAGGGGTTTGGATACCTACGCCGATGTTTATTTAAATGGTACGTTGTTGCTACAGACCGATAACATGTTCAGGACTTACGAAGTTTCTGTAAAGCAAAAAATAAAAGTTGGTCAAAATCGGTTAAGGGTAGTTTTGGCATCACCGATTAAAAAAGGCATCGAAAAATATGACAAAGTCCCCTATGTAATCCCTGTATCGGATAATGACCTCGCAGCATTGGGGCAAGTTCCCGAAAATAAAAAAGTCAGTGTATATACTCGAAAGGCCGGTTATCATTTTGGTTGGGATTGGGGACCTCGTTTGGTAACTTCAGGGATATGGCGTCCAGTAACACTTAAAAGTTGGGACGATTTTGTGATCAAGGACCTTTTTGTGCAGCAGGAAGTGTTGGATACCGTTGCAAAACTAAAAGCTCATCTGGAGTTGACCGCACTTGTTGCCGAAGAAAAAGCAGATGTAGAAGTTACAATCGATGATATTACGGTGCTCGAAGAAGAATTCTTGATGCGAAAAGGGACACATCAATATGATTTTTCTTTTAAAATTGCCGATCCCGAATTATGGTGGCCTAACGGATTAGGGAACCAAAAACTATATACTATTGGTGTTAAAATCAAGGGTAGAAAAAGTCAAGATACCATTTCCAAAAAGGTAGGCTTGCGAACGATTGAATTGGTCACCGAAAAAGACAGTATTGGAAGCTCGTTCTTTTTCAAGGTCAACGGGCATCCTATTTTTATGAAAGGGGCAAATTACATTCCCAATGATGTATTCTTGCCCCGTGTTGATAAAAAAGACTATGAGAACGTAATCAATGCAGCGGTTGAAACCAATATGAACATGCTTCGTGTTTGGGGCGGGGGCATCTATGAAGACGACTACTTTTATGAACTGTGCGATGAAAAGGGCATTTTGGTCTGGCAAGATTTTATGTTTGCCTGTGCCATGTTTCCCGGCGATACCGATTTTTTAAACAATATTAGGGAAGAAGCCATTGATAATGTAAAGCGACTTCGAAACCACCCTTCAATTGCCTTATGGTGCGGTAACAACGAGATTTTATCGGCATGGAAGAATTGGGGCTGGGAAGATGAGATGAAAAAAACCTATGGTGAAGCTCCGGCGCAAGAGGTATACCAGGCGTATCAAAACATATTTCATAAAATCTTGCCAGAAGTGGTCAATGCCTATGATGCGGATAGAAGGTATTGGGCTTCTTCGCCAAGTACCGCACTGGGGGAACCAGAATCTCTTACGGATGGTGACCGTCATTATTGGGGCGTTTGGTGGGGCAAAGAACCTTTTTCCAATTTTGAGAAAGAAATGCCGCGTTTTATGTCCGAATTTGGTTTTCAGTCCTTTCCAGAGCTATCAACCGTTGAAAAATATGCGATACCCGAAGATTATGATATTTATTCAGAAGTCATGAAATCGCACCAGCGTTCGAGTATCGGTAACGAGACTATTGAAGAATACATGTTGCGCCATTATAAAAAACCGAAGAACTTTGAATCCTACCTTTACCTAAGCCATCTTTTGCAAGCATACGGTATCGGTGAGGGTATTGCGGCACATCGGAGAAACCGAGAGCGCTGTATGGGCAGTCTGTATTGGCAGATCAATGATTGTTGGCCTGTAGCTTCATGGAGCAGTATCGATTATTATGGTAAATGGAAAGCCTTGCACTATACCATAAAAAGGGCTTTTGAACCTTTGGCACTTAGTATCACAAAAAATACGGACGCAATAAACGTAGTAGTATTGAACGACCATCTGGAAGCTGTTTCAGGTAAAATGACATTACAACTACTGGACTTTTCGGGAACTGTTTTGGAATCATGGGAAGAAACGATAACGGTGGATGGAAATAGTACCAAAGACGCATTGGCTATTGATAAAGTTCAATTGAACTCCCATGATGAAAAAGCTACCCTGTTGCATGCTTCTTTTAGTAATGGAACCACTACTGTAGAAAATATTAGCTATCGTGTTCCCTTCAAGGAATTGGTATTGCCAAGCTCCGGTTTAACACATTCCATCACCGAAAAAGAAGGCCGGTATGAAGTGCATCTAAAAACGGAAAAGCTTGCCAAGGATGTTTATTTAGCTTCACGTTCCACTAATAATTTTTCCGATAATTATTTTGATTTACTGCCGGGGCAGAAAAAAACAGTTTTTATTTTAAAAGATGGTTCTGATCTTAATTTTGCGGAAGATTTGAAGGTACTCACTTTAGATACCACATATTGATATTCTTCAAGGAAGAATATATCCAGATTACGTAAGAGTTTTTTTCGTTTATGCGCAACTAAAAAGCAATGGATTCATTATCTTCCACAACATTTCCAAACTACGTCAAATGAGAACTTTTTCAGCCATATTTTTATTGCTTTTTAGCGTATGCGCCACAGGGCAGGTCAATCCCAAATGGGCCCGTTATCCTTCCATTTCCCCAGATGGAAGTACCATTGTCTTTACCTACAAGGGAAATCTTTTTCGGGTTCCATCAGCAGGTGGCACGGCAACACAGCTTACTTATCATAAGGCCCATGATTATAAGGCAACATGGAGCAAGGATGGCAAGCAGATTGCTTTTGCTTCTGACCGGTATGGTAATTTTGATGTGTTTGTAATGGACGCTCTTGGAGGAGAAGCTACCCGATTGACTTTTCATAGCAATGACGAAATACCCTATACCTTTTCGCATGATGATAGTACCGTTTTATTCGGTGCCGTGCGTCAAGATGCGGTAAAGCATAGGCAATATCCCACTAGCGCTCAACCCGAGCTTTATGAAGTAGCTTCCAATGTGGGTAAGGTGAATCAGGTATTGACCGTTCCAGCACAAGACGTACAGGTAAGTTCAGAGGGTAGTATTTTGTTGTATCATGATAAAAAAGGATATGAAAATGAATTTAGAAAGCATCATGTTTCAGCAATAGCCCGGGATGTTTGGATGTATAGCAAAAATGAGGATAAGCATACCATGCTTACGACATTTGGGGGCGAGGATAGAAACCCAGTGCTGTCCAAAGACGAAAAAACGGTATACTATCTCAGTGAAGAAAGCGGGAGTTTCAACGTGCACAAGTTTAGCTTGGACAATCCTTCTCAAAATCAACCAGTAACGAATTTAAAAACACATCCAGTTCGGTCGTTGTCCTATGGCAATGGAACCATGGCTTTTAGCTACGATGGAGAAATTTATACGCTTACCGATGGGGCTGACCCAGAAAAGGTCAGTATTATCATCCGAACCCAAGATGGTGTAAATACAGACCAATTTATTTCCATTAACTCAGGGGTGCTTGAAATGGCAGTTTCACCAAATGGCAAAGAGATAGCTTTTATAGCCAGGGGAGAGGTGTTTGTCACTGCCATAGAAGGAGGTTTAACAAAACGGTTGACAAATACCCCAGAGCAAGAACGATTTGTAAAATTTACGGCCGATGGAAATGCCGTTGCCTATTCCAGTGAACGTGATGGCAAATGGCAGTTGTACCAAACTAAAAAAGTACGTAGTGAGGAATCGTATTTTTTTGCCGCTACCTTGCTGAAGGAAGAAACATTGCTCAGCAAAGATGTAGATTGTTATTTGGCAGAATTTTCCCCAGATGGCACGTACATGGCCTATATAGAAGACCGAAGAACCTTGAAGGTATTGAATTTGAAAACCAAAGAGGAAAAGACCTTACTGACACCAAAAGAACTTTATCATTTTAGCGATGGGGACAAATACTTTAAGTGGAGTCCAGATAGCAAATGGTTGTTGATCGCTTGGGGCGCTACATTGAGCAATGGAGAAATTTTATTGATGTCCGCCAATGGTTCTAAAAAAGAAAACCTTACCCAAAGCGGATATTATGATTATCGACCCAAATGGGTGAATGAAGGAAATCAACTTTTGTGGTTCAGTAACAGGGACGGGCTTAAAAGTTACGCCACCAGCGGTAGAACCCAAGGCGATGTATACAGCATGTTCCTGACCCAAGAAAGTTGGGACAAATTCAATATGAACAAAGAAGATTATGACTTGATGAAGTTGTTGGAAGATAAAAAGGATGATAAAAAAGACGAAGACACTTCCGATTCAAAAAAGAAAAAAGGAAAGAAGGACGACAAAAAAGATAAGGAGACGGTAAAACCGATACAGTTTGATTGGGAAGATATGACCGAGCGTAAAACGCGTTTGACCATCCATTCCTCAAATCTGGCAGATGCAGTTTTATCTAAAGACGGCGAGAAATTGTACTATTTGGCCCGATTTGAAAAAAATCTGAATCTATGGGAAACGGAACTTCGCACCAAGAAAACCAAAATGTTGATTTCCCTGAATGCCAAACGTGCTAGTTTGGAATGGGACAAAGAACAGGAGAATCTATTTTTACTTAGCGATGGAAAAATTAAGAAGGTTGATTTAAAAGCAGGGAAGACAGAAGCTGTAAAAATGAAATCCGAAATGCAGTTGGATACCAATGCCGAGCGTCAACATATGTTCGAGCATGTTTGGCTACGTACCAATGCAATTTTCTACCACTCCAATTTTCATGGAAAGGATTGGGAAATGCTTCGTAAGGAATACGAAAAATACATTCCACATTTGGGCAATTCCTATGAATTTGCTGAACTGGTTTCTGAACTTTTAGGCGAATTGAACGTAAGCCATGCCGGAGGTCGATACAACGGAAACATTCCCAATGGTGATGCTACGGCTAGTTTGGGAATATTTATGGACTATGACCATGAGGGTGATGGTATAAAGATTGCGGAAGTCATTAAGGGAGGTCCGCTTGATAAATCAGCCTTTTCGATTGCGCCAGGTACCATTATCGAAAAAATTAATGGGGAGACTATTTTAGCGGATAGCGATGTTGCCAAATACCTCAATCGATTGGCAGACCAGTTTACGTTACTGGATATCGTTGAACCAGCTACGGGAAAAAGAAAGCAAATCACGGTAAAACCTATCACACGCTCACAAGAAAATCGTCTATTGTACAAAAGATGGGTAAAACAAAACGAGAAAGAGGTAGAGGAGAAAAGTAATGGAAAACTGGGCTATGTGCATATTCCTGGCATGAGCGATGGTCCCTATCGCAATATCTACGAGTACATGTTGGGCAAGTTTTTTGATAAAGAAGCAGTTATCGTGGATACCCGTTTTAATGGTGGTGGTGATTTAGTAGCCGATTTAGCCATGTTCTTTACTGGTGAATCCTTTATTACCTACGCTACGGAGGATAGGCAAGTAGGAGGAGAGCCAACTTCTAGATGGACAAAGCCTACACTTGCTATTTTCAATGAATCCATGTATAGTGATGGACACTGCTTTGCAAGTGGTTATACCGACTTAAAGATCGGAAAAACGGTGGGAATGCCCGTACCGGGAACGTGCAGTTTTGCAGGTTGGGAACGTTTGCCCGATGGCGGAAGATGGGGAGTGGTACCCGTTAGTGCCAAAAACAAAGCAGGGGAGTGGATGGAAAACAACCAGACTGAACCTATAATCAAGGTAAAGAATATGCCAGATATCATCGATAAAGGGATTGACCAACAATTGGAACGTTCTATCGAAGAATTGTTGAAAGAGGTGAATTAGATAAGGGTTGTTTATCGAGAATTCAACTTCAATCCCTTTTCGCAAAGTGAAATAATCTCTGCTATCCTTTTTTGGCGTGTTTCTTCACGTTTTGCACTGTTTAACCAATAGAGATAGCTTTTGCGTTGTCCACGGGCAAACCCTTGAAAATTTTCCCATGCGACCTTGTTTTTGTCAAAGGCGTTTTGCAAATCGTCGGGTATAACTCCGTTCTCGACATCATCCAAAGCGGTCCAGGAACCATTTTCTTTGGCAACCGCAATTGATTTTAAGCCGCTTTTGTGCATTAGTTTAGCTTTGGTCAATCCCTTGATATGGTCTTTGTTGACCTTGCTCCAAACACTTTTTGGTTTTCGGGGGCAGAAGTATTGGCGCCTTTTGCCATCGCCCAAACTTTTTACGGTACTGTCTATCCAACCGTAACATAGTGCAACACGCACCGCTTCCTCCCATCGCATGCTGGGTTTGGGATGATCCACCTTATAAAAGATAAGGTAAATACCTTCTTTATTGGGATGGTTTTCATGCAACCAATCCCGCCATTCCAAATCATTTTTAAAATAATATTCCTTAATGTCCATGTAGTGATTTAAAATAGTCAAATGCCCTTAGTAATCGTGAGCCGTACCAAGAGAAAAATTCTCCGTTTACCAACTTTACCGGAATACCAAGTTGTTGCTCCAATTTCAGTTTATGTTCTTCATTAAAGGGAAAAGGTTCTGAGGATAGCAGAATATAATCCAAAGCCTTATTTTTTAAGGTATCGAGTTCTATGACGGGATATCTGTCCTGTTCTGCAAAGGCATTGCTATATCCGTTAAGTGCCAACATATGGTCAATAAAAGTGCCTTTGCCAACTACCATCCAGGGATTTTGCCAAATAAAATAGGCTACCCTGTATTTTGATGCTGTTGAAATTATGGATTCGAATTCCAATTTTTCAGCTAAAATATGCGTGCATAGCTCAGAAGCTTTTTCCGTACAATCGAACAGTTGCCCGTATTGGCGAATCATTTCCAAAGCTTCGGTCAAATAACCCACATCCGTAACATGTACAGGATACTCTTTTTCCAAGGCCTCCACGATTTCTTTACTATTCTCCTCTTTATTGCAAAGAATAATATCCGGTTTTAGGCTTTTGATTTTATCATAGTTGATGTTCTTGGTACCACCGACTACCGTCTTGGTTTTTCGAAGATAATCTGGATAGATACAAAATTTGGTAATACCGACCAATGATTCTTCTAACCCCAAATCAACCAATGTTTCTGTTTGGGAAGGGTTAAGGCAAACGATTCGCGATACAGGTTTTGTTATTTGTATCATGCGCCCCATTTGGTCCGTTATTTCAAAGCTTCCCATAGCAAAACGAAACTGATTACGTTGATTGTTATAATGGATTAAACGAGAAAACTTATAACCTTTCCGCTAAAATAGCTATCATGGTTTTGATGCCTTCCCTATAATTGCCCAACCTCAAATTTTCATTGGGGCTATGCTGATTGTTGTCACGGTTCACTGTGGGTACCGTCACTGCCGGAATACCCAACGTATTCACGAACGGTGAGATAGGAATGGAACCACCGCTCATGCGTATGCGAATGGGGTCTTCACCAAAGGCATTTTTGAGGGCACTAGTCAACCATAGTCCTACTTCGGAATCAAAATTAGTTCTAAAGGATTGATAGGAAATCTCATGTGTCATGGTAGCAATTTTAGGATGTTGTAACCGCTCTTCTTTGGTCGGTTCCCTGTCCAATACATGGTATCCTTGATCGGCTATATGTTTTTTGATTAAATCAATAAGACGGTTTGGGTCAGATTCCAAAACCAAAAGCACATCGATTTCCGCTCTGGCCCATCCCGGAACAATGGTGCGCACTTTTTCATTGATCCAACCGGATTGCATGCCCCTAATGTTCAACGAAGGATATTGAATCGCTTCTTGATAATACCTGCCCACCTTATCGGTTTCGGCAATCTGAAGGCGCTCCTTTATCTGTGCTTCGTTATCGGGAACGGCCTTTAAGATGTTTTCGGTAGCCTGGTCGATGTCGATACCGTTATAAAAATCTGGGATGGTGACCCGACCTTCATCGTCTTTCATGGAAGCCAACAATTTAGAAAGTCGCAAGGCAGGATTTGGTGCATAATTCCCAAAATGTCCACTATGTTGTGGCACTACGGGGCCATAAGTCGTTAATTGTATCGTGGAAATCCCTCTGGCACCGAAGGTTAATGTAGGTTTGTTGGTAATATGCCGGGGGCCATCAAAGATAATGAGCATATCCGCTGTTAAAAGTTCGCTGTTATCCGTTACCGCCTTTGGAAGATGTGGAGAGCCCAGTTCCTCTTCAAAATCCATAATTACCTTAATGTTGTAGTTTGGATTGATGTTTAAATCCTCCGCAGCATCCAAAGCAGCAAGAAACATAGCGACCGGTCCTTTTGCATCGCTTGCAGCCCTTGCGAAAACACGCCAATCATCCTCGTAGTTTTCAATGGTATTCCATGGAATTTCTTTCCATTCCCCGTTACCGTCCATTTTTTTAAGGGCAGGTTTGTACGGACTTTCTTGAAACCATCGCGTCGAGTCTACAGGTTGTCCATCGATTTGCAGATAAATGAGTACCGTTTTTTTGGCTTTTTTATGTTTTCGTTCGGCCAATAACAAGGGAACAGTTGCTGTTGGAATTCGGGTTGCAGTAAAACCTCTGGCACTAAAGGCACTTTCGCACCATTGCACATTTTTTTCGATTTCCTCGGGATAAAAGGCATCGTTTGGAATGCTGAGCAATTCTTTTAAAGTTCCAAAAGAGCTTAACGTGTACGCTTGGGCAGTACTATTTAATTTTTCTTGGCTTAGTTTTTGCGAAAGACCGGTTAAGGGAAATAAAAGTGTCAATACAGAAAAGTAAACGAAAATGGATGTAGAAAACTTCATGGGTCGGTATATTGCGTTGTTGCCTAAATTTAGGCATAGTAAGTTGATTTTGCGAATTCTTGCTTAGTATAAGTGCCGATGACCTTTTTTAAGCTGGCCTTTTCTATTGTTTTCTAACGCTTGCTTTCCACCAGTTACCCCCGCTACCGACAGTTTGCAACTGGTGGCTACAACAGTATCCAATTTGGAATTGACCTAAAAACTGAGATTTTCAATCTCAGCTAATGCCCTAAAAATATAAAACCTATAACAAGCTAGTATACTCGAAAATATGTTTACATATCTGGTACGCCACTAGTCACAGACCAGCGGGAGCGGGGGAACGAAAGTAGTTTACCATCCTTGTTGCTTAAGCAAGATGATAACATCTTTTAGAACGGAAACCACATTTTGTACCTCTCGGCGATCAAAAACACCTTCTTCTAAATAAAAAAGCATCTCAATACATGAATTAAGAATTAAGGATAACTCTTCCGGTGAACCATAAGAGTCCGTCATGTATTCTGAAAGTCTGTTCTCTTTTGCGTGATGGTCTTGCATGAGGCAAAAATAAATAAAATGTTTATAAATGTGGTAATTTATATGATGTAACATGAGTATTTTTAAAACCTCAGCTTTGTTATCATTAAAAGAATCTGATGGCAAAGCAAGAAGACGATAAAAAAAAAGAATTGGACCCTAGAATTATGGCGATTGCCAAAAAGTTGGAAACCCTAAGAATAAAAAAGGGCTATTCAAGCTACGAAAATTTTGCCATTGAATTTGGTATATCCCGCATGCAGTACTGGCGTATGGAAAAGGGTACTAATTTTACCTTTGCCAGTTTCTTAAAAATATTGGATGCCCATGAGATGACACTTAACGAATTTTTTAAAGATATTTCCCTAAATCCATAAGATTAAAAAACCACAACAAAACTGCCGTGGTTCATCTTATGCTCACCCTTGCTGTACTCCCACTAGATGCAATCTAGCGGTAGCGGGGGGAATCTTACACATAAAAAACCACCTCGTTAAAGGTGGTCTTTGATACATTTTTCTCGTAATTTAATAATTTGATTTATTGACTGCGTATTGATGAGGGAATCCTTTTTCATCGATATACACATATAAAAAAAACTTTGTATTGTTTGTCAAACCAGAGAACTTATAACAAGTATCATTTTCTAACAAACCAATTTTGCTGATTTCACTCTTATTCTTAACATCAATCCATTTCCAATCATATTCACTATCAAAATTTACTTCTTTCACTTCTCTTTTACCAAAGTGAGTTCTATAATGGAATGAAGAGTTGCCTAGAAAATAGCCGTCATTTAAAAAGCCTTTATCTAAATAATAATCAATAGAATCGTTTATTACAGTTACTTTTTGTACAGTCATTCCATTCCTTCCCTCTCTTGGGTCTGGACTCCAATTTCCATTAACAATTTTATCTTTTGTAATTGTTATAGGCTGATTACTACAAGCAAAAAAAGCTATTGATAATATTGCAAATAATATAGATTTCATAAATATAAAATTTTATTGTCCGCTACGCCTCATTTCCTCTGCCGTTCTTATAATCGTAGCTCTTGCATTTCCTTGGCTTCTTGAATAGCTGGAATAGTTATTATCTTGCATAATGGATATCCTTGCAATATCCTGTGGTTTATCAGGACTAAAGCCAAAACTTTTAAGAGTTTTCGATTTCCATTGCTTATAATTAGATAATATTCCAATAAAAATACTTTGTCCTCCTAATGCAGTAGTCATTTCTGCTGAAAACCCTCCCCTAAAAGGAGTTTCCAGTCCAAATTGTCTTGCCAATGGCGCAGAAGATCCTAAAACACTATTCACTTTGTTTACCATAATGTTATCAGCATCTAAAGTCCTAGTATCTTCTACATAACCAAAAATATCAGATTCTGTTTGAGCATTTGCATAGTTAATATCGTGCTCTTTAGCAATAGCATCAGCTAAATCAATAGGCTGAAAAGAAAAATCATAATCTCCTACTGCATCAGTTATAGAACCTGCTCCAGAGTACAAACCATGCCTTGTGCTATCGTCTCTAAAATCCCATCTTATTCCAAGCTCATTTCCATCAGCATCAACATAAGTATGTTTTACTCCTTTACCTTCTGGGCAATCTAGCGGTAGCGGGAGGGGCTAGGGGGAGTAGTGATAAATCAAGTTATGCTACTTCCAACGTATTTCTATCTATTATTACCCATTTTCCAGAACCTGCATGCTTTTTAACAGTGACTATCTTTTTTTTATAGCAATATTCGCCACAGAAAATCTCAAAAAATAAAATCGCTTTATCGCCAGCATAGTTAAAATATGCTCTCGAAAAACCGACTCTAGAAACACCATTTCCAACTTCTATATTATTTGAAGATCCATTCAACACTTCATAATTCCCTTTCTTAGTGATTTGATTTATATCAAATTCAATACTAGTCTGATTGCCTACTATGAATTCATCATATAAATCTCCAACGTACAATTGTTCTATGTCATTTGAATCTAATTTCTTCAGGTGATTATCCAATAGTATTTTTCCATTGGCCAAGAACTTTTTATCTTGATTATTGTATTTAGAATAAAGCTGTTCATAGGTCAAAGAATCAGTTGTTTTCATATAATATTCTTTTTCAAAATCCTCATAGGTCTGGTATTTGTGAATGTCGCCTACTAGTTCCAAAAAAACATCATTTACAATACCTATCTGTAGACTCTCATTTTTGTCGTTAGAATTGCAACCAATCAATATAAATATTGAAAAAGCGAAACATCCGTATAATTTCTTCATATTCTTAAATTTTTAAAGACCCTCTCTAGCCTGTTTTTTAAGCTGACTTTGAGTTCTTCTTATTCCTTTGCTCTCAAATATCTTTTGGAGTGCTGGTATAGCTTTACCCCTGCTACCGCCAGTTTGCAACTGGTGGGGTCAAAGTTAATCTAAACCTATTTTTTGTAAAAACCAGTTGTAGTACATGGTTTTCTTTCTCATACTCGCCACTAGTCACAGACTGGCGGTAGCGGAGAATTCCCATAACACTACGTTATTAAAAGTTTGATAATTTTATGAATCGGTTCCAGTTCTTGTTGATTTTCAGTAATCGATTCCAAAATACTAGTGCCAACAACGTTGAAATTCTCTTTTAACGTTGCAATACAGTGCTCTGCCTCCTTAATTTTTATGCCATTGGACACTTGGTAGTAGGTCTTATTGTAATCGGAAGGCTCCAAACAATCAAAATCAAAATGTAGATAAATGTTTTTGATGTTTTTCGATTGAAGGGTTTGTACTAAATTCTGAACACCCAATGCTATAGGGTGGTAGATATTGCCCTTTTCCAATCGGATTTTTTCTTTCTCATCGATATTCCTCAGGCCAACGTAGTGAATCTGATAATCTTGTATCGTACTGAACAACAACGAATCCATCTCTTTTTCACCTTCCCCTAAAAGCGTACGCAAAGGCATCCCATGAAAATTGCAACTACTAGATTCACAGGGTCTGTTGATATCTGCATGGGCATCGAACCAGATAACCCCTAAATCTGGATATTTTTGGTTGAGATAAGAAACTGGTACAATTTCCAAACCACAATCTCCGCCAATGGTTTGTATTGTAGAAGGACTTTCTTCTAAAATCGTCTGTTTGAGTCGGGTCAACTGTTCAACAATCGCATCGTAATTAGTAATACTGAATTTCTGTGTGTCCGTTTTACCAGCATCCAGTGTGGAAAGCGGCACTTGAACAAAATCTGGGTCATTTAGATAATCCAATATCGTTTTGGCCCCGGCTTCAATTTGAACCCCATTTCCAGAGCCTTGCCACTGGGGAAAATAAATTTTCATCGAACCTCCATTTTTTAGGATTAGACCTTTTGATGTCGGATATAAAAATTATCATCAAAAACCACTTTTTCGTTCTTTAGTTTTTCGGTTTTCCAGTCTTTTGATGGAAAAAGCCATTTTTCTTTTTCGTCCACAAAAACACGAACGGGCATATCAAAATCCTTGACAATATCCACATAGCGATATGTTATGGATTTGCCATCGAACTTGTACTCCAACTTAGGTATCATAGTAGTTCGCAAATATTGATTGAAAAAAGCCGAAAGGTCTTTTTTGGTCTTTTTACTGATGTAATTTTCAATCTGCTCTGTAGTTACGGTTTGGTGGTAGAATTCTTCATTAAGGCCTCTAAGTGTTTTTCGCCACAATTCATCATCCTCTATCAATTGTCTTAACGTGTGTAGCATATTGGCACCTTTGTAATACATGTCACCCGAACCCCTAGAATTCACATTGTAGGTGCCAATAATGGGTTTATCGTTTTTGATATTGGCACGCGTACCAATGACATATGCAGCCGAAGCTTCTTTTCCAAAATGATAATCCAGATACAGGTTTTCGGAATAGGCCGTGAATCCCTCGTGAATCCACATGTCGGCAATATCTTTATAGGTAATGTTGTTGGCAAACCATTCGTGACCTGCCTCGTGGATGATGATAAAATCAAACTTTAAGCCCCATCCCGACCCTGATAAATCCCTGCCCAGATATCCATTTTTATATTGATTTCCATATGTAACGGAACTTTGGTGCTCCATGCCCAAATAGGGAACTTCCACTAGTTTAAAACTGTCCTCGTAAAAAGGATAGGGACCAAACCAATGTTCAAAGGCCTTTAACATCAACGGAACTTGCTTAAACTGTTCCTTTGCTTTTTTCAAATTGTCCTTCAAGACATAATAATCCAAATCCAAAGTGCCCTTTTCGCCCTCATATGTTTCACCAAAATGAACATAATCGCCAATATTCACGTTTACCCCATAATTATTGATTGGGTTTGCTACAAACCAGTCGTACAATTTATACCCACCAAACTCATACTCATATTCTTCCCGTAATCTGCCGTTGGCCACGGCCACTAAATCTTTTGGGACATCGATGGCTATTCGCATGCTGTCCACTTCGTCGTACATATGGTCTTTGTTAGGCCACCAAACACTGGCACCCAACCCTTGACAAGAAGTGGCAACAAATGGTTTCCCATTACTATCTTTCTTCCATGAAAAACCGCCGTCCCAAGGTGCTCTTATGGCTTTTCTGGGGTGACCTGAAAACTGAACGTACAATTTGTTGAACTCCCCAGGCACCTGTTTTTTCTTTAGATGTATGAAATGCGCATTTCCATAAGAACTATAGTTTAAATCTTCTTTGTCCTGTACAACCGCATCAATCTTCATGGGTTCCTGAAGGTCTATCTGAATGACATCGGATTCCTCCAAAACCTTGTATCTGATGATATTGTAACCTGCAATGAATTCTTTATCTGGTTGCACTTTAATGTTGAGGTCGTAGTAGTTTAAATCCCACCAAGCCCTTTCAGGTGTAATGCTACCCCTTAATGTGTCACTTTTGGTAAAGTTTTGGGCATTTGCAATTGATACAATGCTTAGTGTAAGTAGTATCAATAAAGTATTCTGATTAATCTTTATCATTTCAAAAATTTTAAATTATCCTTCGACAGGCTCAGGATGACAATATTTACAAGTTAAAATGAAATTTATTACCTAAAAACTGCATTAGGAAAAGTTACTGGACTTTCATGACCATTTTTTCCAACAGCGGCCACTCCAAAAAAATAGTTGTCGATTACAATGCCTTCAAGGACATGTCCTGTAAAGTCCTTCACGTATTTGTAGTTGTCCCAAGTTGGCGAAGTAGTATCTCTCCAATAGATTTTATAGCCAATTGCACCTTCAACTTTACTCCACTTGAGTTTTGCAGACGGCTCTACAATACCACCGATTTCAACTCTGGTAGGCGCTGGGGGAGCCCATGCTATAGATGCCAAATTGATAGCATTTACTGCGGTCAGCTTTTTTGCATATTCAAAGTTCACATGTTCCAAAACATCGCCGTAGGCAATTCCATTTTCTGTTCTAATATCTTGATGTTGCTGGGTATAGTTTTCGTGAGCTTCCATGATTCGGATTCCCGCAAAGCCAGCATCATTAAAAGGTCTATGGTGCCCTCCACGTCCAAATCTATCCAAACGGTAAATGAGCGTCGGGTTCATCTCTGGCATATAGGTTTTTGTTGTTTTGTGAACATATCGTGCCAGCTGACGGGAAATCCCATCTACTTCGCCGCCATAAAAACGTCTTGCACGTCTTTGTTGCTCAGTTTCGGTAGGTGGAACAGGTTCTGAAAAAATCCTAAAATCGCGGTTACTGATTACACCATCTACTCCAGTAATATTGCCAATCATATCGTTGTTTAGGACACCTACGATATCCCAACCTTTCTCTTTTGCATAAGCTGCCAAACCTTTTCCACCATATAGCCCCTGTTCTTCACCGGACAATCCAACATAAATAATGCTGCTTTCGAACTTGTATTTTGAAAGGACACGAGCGGCTTCAAGAGTGCCTGCCATACCACTTGCATTATCGTTTGCTCCTGGAGAATCGGATGTGAAATCATTAGCATCGCTTACTCTGGAATCAATATCGCCACTCATAATAATGAACCGGTTTGGATACTTGGTACCCCGTTGGATGGCCACCACGTTCACGATCCAAACATCTTTAGTGATGCGCCGTCCTTCATCTTTTTTGACCAAATCTTTTTGGTAAAAAACCTCAAGACAGCCGTCGCAATTGGACGATGTTTTCTCAAATTCGGATTTTATCCACCTTCGTGCCGCTCCAATGCCACTAGTTTGTGAAATGGTATCGCTTAGCGTATGCCTAGTACCAAAATTTACAAGTGTGGTTACATCTTTTTCTATGCGCTCTGCCGATACATCATTTATGATATCATAGATTCTGGTATCAGTTTGGGCAAAAAGTGATGCTGCAAAAACAAAAAGTGAGGCTACGAGTATGGATTTCATTTTTAAGTGAATTACGTAAGTGTTGAATTGGAATGCAATTTATCGTAAAAAGGTTACTTTGGCAATTTTACCATTTTCTACCTCGTAAATCGCAACAGCGCTGAAGTTGGAGCCATTTGCAGTAATATATTCTTCATCTATCACCTTGTTGCCAATTACTATTCTGTTTTTGATTTGGCAGTTTAGGTCTGGGGTATTTTCAAAATAAGAATGGTAACTTTCTTTCATCTTATTTTGCCCTTCCATGAACAAAGTATTCGGATATTCATAGAGTTTTACATTCTCCGAATAGGTATCCATGAAGGCTTGGATGTCTCTGGCATTGTAAGCATCGAGTTGTTTTTGAACAATGTTTGCTGGAGATTCTTCGGCTACAAAAGCCAAACGGTTTCCTGCTGGATTTACGGCAATACGACTGATGTTATTGATTTCATCCTGTTTAAAAGTGATAACGGGTTGCCAATTAATGTCCAGGCTTGTATCATATTTTAGAACCGACTTTTCTGCCCCTGCCAAAATAATAGTACTGTTCAACCAGCACATATCCTCGGCATTTTTGTAGGTATTCGTTATTTTTTTTGTGGCTCCAGAAACTGGATTTAGGGATTTTATCTCCCAAACTTCTTTTTCTTTACTGATATAGCTTATCAAATCCGAATCGGGAATTTTCCAAAGACTACGACCTACATTCTTTTGAAAGGTCTGGTTTGTGCCATCTTTTAGGTTGTTTACCACCAAATCCATACGGCCTTCGACCAAAATGGTTGAAACCAAAATATGGTCATTGTACCATACGTGATACCCTACTTTTAAATCCTTTAAAATTTCTTTGGAGTCTCCTGTTTGGATATCGTATTCGTACAACCGTTGCAGTCCATCCAAATCTAACCGAATGGCAGAAATAGCCTTCTTATTTGGAACTTTTAACGGGGAATATTCACTACCATCAGGTGTGTTGGTAATCCAAGACGTGGTGCTGCCCGCTTCGATATTGAATCTCAGAATATCGGTTTGATTATTTCTGGTTGCCGAATAGACTACGGTATTATCGTTCAAAAATGATGGTTGATTATCGTAACCATCATTATTGGAAATATTTTTTGGATTGGATAAAACGGGTTCACCTCCTTTTATCTCTAAATCAAAAAGGTAAACGTCCGTGTTTGTCTGTCCCTGTATAGCACAGCTCATAAATAAAAACAGTGTTACAGAAAATAACTGCTTCATTCAATTAATCTATTAAGTAAGTTCCTAACTCTTTTTGTGTTTTCCACATGGTACTTTGCCTGGGTTTTCTTAAGTCCCACTTTTATGGTTACAGAAGATTGAGGCAGCTCTTGGAACATAAATTCATCTGTCCAATCATCTCCAATGGCCATAATAAAATCATAATCATCTTCCCCTAACATGCGTACTGAGGCCCTTCCTTTGTTCACATTGCTACTCTTGACCTCCATTACTTTATTACCGTTCAAAACACTAATATCGTCATTGCCAAT
Organism: Flagellimonas sp. HMM57; assembly: GCF_021390175.1. Classification (NCBI taxonomy): domain Bacteria; kingdom Pseudomonadati; phylum Bacteroidota; class Flavobacteriia; order Flavobacteriales; family Flavobacteriaceae; genus Flagellimonas; species Flagellimonas sp. HMM57. Next base: position 3,294,237 of record NZ_CP090004.1, read on the forward strand.
GAGACTGGTCAGTACCGTATTTAGCTCTGTTGCTCGTTTAGTGCCAAAATCGGGGTCGGTATTTCTATAATGCCAAGCTAGGGAATAATTTTTTTCTTCAATAAAAGAACCTGGTGTTCTATCGACAAAGGATTCAAGGACCGGTTTTATTTTCTCCATCCATTCTCCCTTTACTTTTTCTAGAAGTTTAAATTCTTCGCCTTTGGTAGAAATCCATACGCCATGTTCAACGATCATGTTGTATTTTTTAGAGAGGAACCATTTGGAGAACGTTTGCTTGTCCCTACCACTAATAAGAAATAAGGTTGTATTCTCTTGGTTGTGCAACTTATCCAGTAGGGTGTAAAGTTCATCATCTGGGGAAGCTTTTTGTGGGTCTTTATGAAAACCCACAAGTGTACCGTCATAATCTAGAAATAAGAGTCTTTTTTTTGCGTTGTTGTAATCCTTTTGGATTTGACTTAGAATAATATCCGACATTTTTTGGGATACAAAAGTTTCGTTCTCTTCACTCTTGGCGTTTAAAGCGCTCATAAACTCATTGGCCCAGACCTCTACATTGTATCGTTCCAGTCGTTTTTGTAAAAATGTGTTACGTGATATTTGCTCTTCTTTGGGCATTTTTAGTGCAGTGACCAAGGTATCTGCTTGTTGTTCAAAATTATTCGGATTAATAAGTAACGCTTCATTCATTTCATTTGCAGAACCCGCCATTTCACTTAAGATCAAAACACCGGTTTTATCCGTACGTGTAGCAATATATTCTTTGGCGACCAAATTCATGCCATCACGAAGAGGCGTTAACCATGCGATATCGCTTGAGGCATATAGGTCAATAAGGTTTTCAAAAGGCAAGGAACGATAGAAATACCAGATTGGGGTCCAATTAACGGTTGATAGTTCCCCATTGATTCTACCTACCAATTCATCAATTTCCCTTTTTAATAATTGGTATTGTGGTACATTGGATCTGGAAGGAACGGCTAGAATGATAAGGCGTACTTTTTCTTTGTATTCAGGATACTTGGTCAGAAAATATTCAAAAGCGTTTATGCGTTTTGCAATACCCTTACTGTAATCTAAACGATCTATGGATAAGATAAGTTTGGTACCAGGAGCAGATTCTTTATGGCTGTTCAATTTTTTTTGTAGGTCTGAATCAAACCCATTGGAATCATGTTTTTTAGCGGCGTTTGCAAATTTTTTATAGTCTATTCCCATAGGGAAAGAGTCCACCTTTATGACCCTGTTCTCCAAATACACATCATTGAAGCTAACATCCAAGCCTAGTAATCTTCGTACAGAGCTTAAAAAATGCCGCTCATAATCGTACGTATGGAAACCGATAAGGTCAGAGCCCAATAATCCTTCCAGCACTTCTTCTCGCCAAGGCAGTGTCCTGAAAATTTCATAAGATGGAAAAGGAATGTGCAAAAAGAAACCAATCGAAGTATTTGGGCGTTTTTCCCTGACCATTTGGGGAACCAGCATTAATTGATAATCATGTACCCAAATGGTATCATCTTCATTTGATTTTTCTATAATGGCATCTGCAAATTTTTGGTTAACCGATTTGTAGGTGTTCCAAAACTCCAATTCAAACTCGGTATATTCCGAAAAATAGTGGAACAATGGCCAGACCGTTCTATTGCTAAATCCAAAATAGAAGCCTTCAATTTCATTTTCCGTAAGTTTAACTTTGGCGCAACTATGCTTCTCCAAGGCTTTATCTATTTCATTTTCAAGGGCAACGGGAGTTTCCTCGTCTGTAAGGCCAGACCAACCGATCCACAGGCTTTCTCCGCCACTATGAACGGATTTCATACCAGTGGCCAAACCACCAACACTGGGCGTCGCATTTATACTTCCATTGCTAATTTGTAATTGAACTGGTAAGCGATTTGAGATTATGATAGTTTTGCCCATAAAATGAATGCGTTTGCCGTATTTTACTATTTAATTTCTTTAAATTTCGACAAATTGAACCGTAAAAACAATTTGACAAGACTTCTTTTAGAAGATATTTAGCCTATGGATAATTTAAACTATGGAATTATAGGAAATTGTAGGAGTGCGGCCCTAATTTCCAAAGATGGGTCTTTGGACTGGTGCTGTCTGCCCCAATTTGATTCAACTTCCGTATTTGCAAAGCTTTTGGACAATGAAAAGGGAGGAAGTTTCGAAATTAAAACGGATAGCGATTACGAAATACAACAAGAATACCACAGAAACACAGCTATTTTGGTTACCAGATACTCCGACGGCGACAATACCTTTGAAGTGCATGATTTTATGCCAAGGTATTACAAGCTTACAGGTAAATACAATGCCCCTCCAGAGATTGTACGCTATTTAAAACATATATCTGGCTCACCAAAACTTAGAGTACTCTATAATCCTAAGCTAGAATATGCCCAGGGGCAGACCACCAATCACGCTAAAACTGATTTCATTGTCAGCCTGACTAGTAAGAAAAAGTTCGACACCTTGTTTTTATATACTTCTTTTGATAAGAATGCGGTATTGGATGGAAAGGAAATAGCATTAAAGGAAGATGGGTACTTTCTGATATGTTACAACGAAAAGATTTTAAGGCCAACTACGGAGAAAATGTCGTTGGAGTTGGAACGCACCAAAACTTATTGGTTGGATTGGGCGGATAGAACCCCAACCTATAAGCAGTTCAATAAAGAAATCATAAGAAGTGCGATTACCCTTAAAATGCTGACCTATGATAAAACAGGTGCTGTTTTGGCAGCAGCTACTACATCTTTACCAGAAACTATAGGCGAAGTACGCAATTGGGACTATCGTTTTTGCTGGATACGTGATGCCTCTATGGTAATTAAAGTAGTCTCTGAGCTTGGACATAGAAACTCCGCCAAAAGGTATTTGCAGTTTATTATTGATTTGATGCCGGACAAAGACGAAAAGCTTCAGATCATGTATGGCATTAATAAAGAGAAAAAGCTTACGGAACATACCTTGGACCATTTGGATGGGTACAAAGGTTCCAAACCTGTTCGAATTGGTAATGCGGCTTACATGCAAAAGCAAAATGATATCTATGGCATTCTAATGGATGTGATTTACGAGCAATTGGTGAAGTTTAGCAATGACATAGAAAATGGGGAAGAGTTGTGGAGCATTACCAAAGGAATTGTTTGGATTGTAAGCAAGCACTGGAGAGAACCCGATAAAGGCATCTGGGAGTTTAGGGAAGAGGACAGGCACTTTACATTCTCCAAAGTACTGTGCTGGGTGGCGATAGATAGGGCGATAAAAGTGGCCAGGATTTTTGGAAAAGAGCGAAAAATTGAAAAATGGACTGCTTTGGAACAAGAAATGAAAGCGGATATTCATGAAAATGCATGGAACAATGAGGTCAATGCATTTGTACAATCCTACGGTTCCAATCATTTAGATGCTTCTGTGCTGTTGATGGAATCTTATGGTTTTATACATGCCAAAGACCCAAAATTTGTGAGCACGGTCAAAGCAATTGAAACAGATTTAAGCAATGATGGATTGCTCTATCGGTATAAAAATGAAGATGATTTTGGATTGCCCTCATCGTCGTTTACCATTTGCACCTTTTGGTTCATCAACAGCCTGTTCAAAATAGGAGAGGAGGAGAAAGCCTTGGAACATTTTGAACGATTATTGGGGTATAGTAATCATTTGGGTCTCTTTAGTGAAGATATCGATTTTAAAACAAAGCGTTTGTTGGGTAATTTTCCACAGGCGTATTCACATTTGGCGCTAATAGAATGTGCTATCAACTTTTCGCGTAAGAAAAATGAGGAAAAAATATTGGAATCTATCGGTTGATCTTAACAGCTAGTAACTCCATGGCACTTACTTTGATTTTTTTTAGTAGCAAGTTTAGATGGTCTAAGGTCGTGAACGGGTTCATCAAAGTTGTCCTTAGATAGTGTATCCCATTAAGTTTGGTCTGCACTAAATAGAATTCACCATCTTCCAATAGTTCTTTGCGGATAGACTGATTCAAATGGTTTAATTCTTCAGGGGAAAGTTTATCGTCTACATATCTAAAACATAAGATATTGGACATAGGGTTGGTCGCAATTTCAAAATTGGTTTCCTTTAAAATCATTTCCGAAAATTCCTGTGCCAGATCATATTGACGGGTCACATAGGTATCAAATGCTTGTTCCCCGTACATTTTCAACAGAATGAACCAGTGCATGCACATCATGTTTTTGGTACATTCAAAGGTTCTTCGTCCACTGTTGTACCATTCGTCTTCTTCGGTATCGTTTAGAAGATAATCTGCTTTTTGACTAAAGGTATGATCGGAATGTGTTTTATTTTTAAATAACAAGGCTGTGGTTATGGTTGGCATCATCATCATTTTATGGCCATCAATGACCATAGAATCCGCTTTTTCAGCACCTTCAAGGAGATGCTTGTGTTTTTCGGAAAATATGGCAGCTCCGCCATGGGCACCGTCCACATGAAACCAAAGGTTATATTTCTGGGCAAACTCTTGAATGGCCTCCAAATTGTCATAAGCACCTGTTGCGGTTGAAGGAGCACTGCCCACAATTGCAAATACTTTTATGCCTTTTGATATACTTTCTTGGTAATAAGCTTCCAATTGACCGGTATCCATGGCAAAGTTTTCACCAGCTGGAACTTTTATGATACCTTTTTCACCCAATCCCATAATTTTTGCGGCTCTATCCACGCAGTAATGTGCTTCTTCGCAAACCAGTATCCCTAGTGGTTGGGTGTGTCCTTCATTCCAAACATCATGTGCTACCTTGGCTTTTCTTGCAGCAAGTAAAGCAGTGAGATTGGCCAAAGTTCCGCCTGAAGTCAAAAAACCCCCTGATTTTGAATCGTACCCAATGGCTTCACATAATTTTTCTGTTACTATACGTTCAATGGCATTTGGAGACATTCCCATTTCATAGACTGCCATGCCATTGTTCAACAGATTACTGAGCATACCTGTCAAAACGGTCATTGGGGCCGTTACACCAACTTGATGCCCAACATATTTTGGGTGATGCGTATGCGTGGTCCTTGTTAAGATATGGTTGAAAAAGTCGTTTTCATCTCCATTTTCCATAAACTCTTTCCAGAAATCGAGTTCGTCTTCGGGTTCGTTCCAGCTTATGGTTTTTTGGTTATTGCCAGAAGAGGTTTTTTGAAGATGTTCTGTCAACAAATCTATGAGATTATGACCTATTTCCTTGAAATTTTGATAAGAATAAAGCTGTTCTAAAATCATAGATGAAATTAATCTTTTTAACTCAAAAAGTAGTAATATTTCTTTTAAAGAGTGATGTTTGTATTGACCAAAATGTCCTACAATGAAAAAACAAATTACTTTACTTTTTATAATATTCTTTTCTATTGGTTTATCTGCGCAATTAAATTTTGAATCTGGATATTTTATTGATAATTCAGGAAATAAAACCCAATGTTTAATTCAAAGTGAAAAATGGATTGTTTCGCCTGAGAAAGTGTTGTATAAATTAGATGAAAATTCTGAAATAAAATCATTTGCTATTGAAAACTGTTTAGAGTTTAGAATTGGTGATGCGGGTATTTTCAAAAAAATCACAACAAATTTTCCAATTACTCCATCTCGCTTTGAACAAATAAGTATAAACCAAGATATAGAGTTTGTTTCTAAGACAGTTTTTGTTCAAAAAATAGTTGGCGGAAAAGCTTCTTTATACTGGTTTTCAGATGAAAAAGGAATAGTGTATTTGTATAGTAAAGAAGATGGGCCCATTCAACCTTTGATTTATTATGAATATGTTGATGAAACCCAAAAAATGAAGAAGGTTAATACCTATAAATCCCAACTAATTAAGGATTTTGAATGTGGGAATACCCCAATGGTTCAACAAATTAAGTATAATAGAAAATCTTTGATAAAGTATTTTAAAACGTTAAACGAATGTTCTGGATACAATGAATATGTCATTTTTAAAAAAGTCACGGCACAAAAAAACAAGTTCCCAATAACTTTAAAAGCATGGGTTGGAATTCAACGTAATACTTTTGAAATGGGAAATTCTTTGGCTGTTAATAGTTACGATGATGAAAATTTACTGAAATATGGTGCAGAAGTGGAATCGTTTTTTCCTTATTTCGGTTTGAAGGATATCTCTGTATTTTTCGCAGCAGATTATAGTCGCTCAGAGAAAGAATTTAATGCTACAAGTCAAACTGATATTTCCGTTACTGATACTTTTTTAAAAGCAGAATATGAAATTCTTGAAATGGAAACAGGACTGAGGTATTATATTCCTTTAAGTCCCAAGAATTATATTTTCGTAGATGCTGGTCTGGCATTTAACATACAATCAGAAGTTACTCTAAATAAAACCTCTACTCGCAGAGTGTTGCAAAGAGCACCAACAACAACCAATGAAAAGCAATCAAGGTCTTTGGATAACGATACTGGAGGTTTTTTAGGAATAGGCTATTCTTACAATAAAAGAGTTTTTTTGAGATTCAATTGGCGATCTAAACAAAATATCTTAAACCCTAGCATACCCACTATGGGCACAGATGAAATTTCTAGAAAGTCCATTTCACTGGGGTATTCATTTTGGTAGAATTCTTATCAATAGAAGGCTACAATTCCATCATTGCTTTAGTCTATGTTATTCGAACTGTTTATCACGCTATCGGCCGCATCCAAAACTTTTTTATGGCTAGAAGAAGCAAATTGAAGGCCCATGCGTTCTACAATCGATTTCATGGCAGCGTACTTTTTTGAGCTGTCAATGAGCTCTCTAAAATTTCTACTTTCCTTAATATAAGTGTCAATGGTAATATAATAGCTAACAAAGGGAGAAGGTCTGCTAATGTTCAATTCTGCTTTAACCCGTTCTTTGTCGCTGGCTAATTCTTTGAATGCACTATAGTGTTTTATTAGATTTTGAAGGTCTTTGTCAAAAGCATCCATATCCAACTTTGTATACTCATCATAGCTAATATTGTAAAGAGGTGCACTGTGGGATTTAATGCTATTGATAATCATTCCTTTGTTGTAAAGTAGCAGTTGGTCATTGGTTTTATACTCCTCCATTGCTTCAAATGATAGTTTCTTATCAATTTCCTGAACGGCCAACCCCAATTTGGAGCTTGCCTCCATAAAATCTTTAATCGGTTTTCTGACCTTAAAGTATAGTTTGGGAGATTTAGCAAAATCATCGTCTTTATAAGACTGGAGTTTGTAGTAATCTGACAATTGCTGTAATGCTGGTCTTAGTTCCTTATAGGCTGTGACGAGTTGCGGACCTAACACGTCCAACTCTTTTATTTCTGGTTTTTGGTGTAAAATTTCTTCCAATCTAGTAATCGCACTATTCTCGGGAACCGGTGGTACAAAATAAGTCTTTTGATCTTTTAGTGGATTTCCCGTTTTATCGTTTATAAGATTGTACAATGCATTATATGAGCGTTCAACTCTGGGGCTTACGTTGTTCCATACAGCTACATAGACGTTATATTTATTAATGTAAGCCTGTTTTTCGTCTATGGTATCTTCAGCCGTAGTTTCTTTACTGTCTGTATTGACAGATTCCTTTTTTTGGGAATTCTCTCCACAGGAATAGGTGGTCAGCGTTACTATACTTAGGATACATAAGGCTTTTAATATTTTCATTCGTAAGAAGTTTTTAGATTTTCTCAAAGATAATCGCGTGAATAATACAGGAAACCCCTGTTTTCCGTTAAATAAAAAAACCGCTCTAAAACTTAGAGCGGTTTTCAAAATCAGCTTTGTCTCAAGCATTATTTGAATTAGTCAAAGGTATACCCATTATCCGCAGCAACTTTATCTGCTATTTGTGTACGCAATGCTACGACATTGGGTTGATTTGTATATTTTGTAAAACGTTTTAGTCCCATAAGCATCATAAGCTGTTCATCACCTTCTGAAAAAGAAACAATCGCTTCCTTACCTTTTTGGGAAATAATGTCCACAGCTCTATATAGGTACAGTTTGGACATTGCAATTTGGGTCGCTTGTGATGTTTCTCCAAAGCGTTTAGCATTCTTCTCGGTACGTAAGATAGTGGATTCTGCCAAATAAACCTGAATCAAAATATCTGATGCCGACATTAACAATTGTTGATGCTCTTCTAATTGTGGGCCAAACTTTTGTACGGCACTACCGGCTACCATTAAAAATACTTTTTTTAATCGTGCGATTAAATCTTTTTCTTCTGCGAAGAGTTCTGAGAAATCTGGAGTGTCAAACGATGGGATTCCCATTAATTCTTCTCCAACTGCAGTGGCAGGACCAAGCAGGTCGACATGACCTTTCATCGCTTTTTTGACCAACATGCCAACGGCCAACATTCTGTTTATTTCGTTCGTTCCTTCATAAATTCTGGAAATACGGGCATCTCTCCACGCAGATTCCATCGGTGTATCGGCACTAAAGCCCATTCCTCCAAATATCTGAATACCTTCATCTGTTGTGTGCTGTACATGTTCTGAAACGGCCACTTTTAAAATAGAGCATTCGATAGCATATTCCTCAACACCTTTCAACTCCGCTTCTTGGCGAGAATTGCCTTCGGATTCACGAATAGCGATTCTATCCTCAATATTTTTTGCCGCCCGGTAACAGGCTGACTCATCTGCATAGGCATTGGTAGCCATATCAGCAATTTTCGCTTTGATAGCACCAAAATTTATAATTGGGGTTTTAAATTGAATACGCTCATTCGCATATTTTGTAGCTTCATTGATTACTCTACGTTGCGCTTCCAAACATGCTGCGGCCAACTTGATTCGCCCCACATTTAAAGCGTTCATAGCTATTTTGAATCCGTTCCCTCTTTCAGATAGCATGTTCCCAACAGGTACTTTTGTTTCGCTAAAGAAAACTTGTCGGGTAGAGGAGGAGTGTATCCCCAATTTCTTTTCTTCATCACCTAGGGTGATGCCATTGCTAGGGTCATTTTCTACAATGAATCCCGTGATATTTTTATCATCTTCTATTCTCGCAAAAACGATGAACACGTTACAGAAACCTGCATTGGAAATCCACATTTTCTGTCCGGTGATGTTATAATGCTTTCCATCTTCCGATAAAACGGCCTTAGTCTTGCCCGAGTTCGCATCGGAACCAGCACCAGGTTCAGTAAGGCAATAGGCTCCAAACCATTCTCCAGAAGCTAATTTTGGTACATATTTTTGTTTTTGTTCTTCGGTTCCATAAAGGGTAATGGGCATAGTTCCTATTCCGGTATGTGCTCCAAAAGCAGTGCTGAACGAACCGGTTGCTCCCGAGATATAATCACAAACCAACATAGTGGATACAAATCCCATTCCCATACCACCATATGATTCCGGAACAGCTACGCTCAAAAGACCAAGTTCTCCAGCTTTGCGCATGGTTTCTTCGGTGTAGGCATAGTCCTTTTTCTCAAATCGCTCCCAATGTGCCCATAGTTCTCTGTCTACAAACTCCTTGGTACTTTCACGCATCATTTTCTGTTCCTCGTCCAAGTCCTCAAGAGTGAAAATATCTTCACAGTCGGTCTCTTTTACCAAAAATTGGCCACCTCTTAGGATTTCTTTGTTTAGGGTCTCAGTACTCATTGTAATAGTATTAAGTGTTTAGCAATATGTATTGAGCGTTCATTGAAATCTGACTACTCAATACTAAAATCTCATTTCTTGTTAATTCAAAAATTCATAAATCCCCGCAGCACCTTGCCCGGTTCCAACGCACATGGTTACCATTCCATATTTTCCTTTCATATCGCGTTTGCGCATTTCATCAAATAACTGAACAGATAGTTTTGCACCTGTACACCCCAGCGGGTGCCCCAATGCGATTGCTCCACCGTTCACATTAACGATTTCCTGGTTTAAATCCAGTTCACGCATTACGGCCAATGATTGCGAGGCAAAAGCTTCGTTCAACTCTATAAGCTCAATATCATCTTGTTTCATTCCAGCTTGCTTTAATGCTTTTGGAATGGCCTTTACGGGACCAATCCCCATAATGCGGGGTTCTACACCGGCGGCGGCATAATTTACAAGACGGGCAATAGGCTCAAGGTTTAATTCTTTTACCATTTCTTCGCTCATTACCATTACAAAAGCTGCACCATCGCTCATTTGGGAAGAATTACCTGCTGTTACGCTTCCTCCTGCTGCAAATACTGGACGTAGTTTGTTGAGTGTGGGAATGTTAGTTCCTTTTCTTGGGCCTTCGTCCTTATTTACTGTGTAGGTTTTAGTTTCTTTTTTTCCAGCTCCATTTACAAAAGTATGCTCCACGTCTATGGGCACTATTTGTTCTTGAAATCGGTTTTCCTCTTGTGCTTTTAAAGCTTTCATGTGAGAGCTGTATGCAAAAACATCTTGGTCTTCCCTGGAAATTTTGAATTGTTGAGCAACAGCTTCCGCAGTGAGGCCCATTCCCCAGTAATAATCCTCATTTCCTTCTTTGGCAGTGGCATAATCGGGAGTAGGTTTATATCCTCCCATAGGGATGTAGCTCATACTTTCCGAACCACCAGCAATGATACAATCCGCCATCCCAGATTGAATTTTTGCAGTAGCAATTCCTATAGTTTCCAATCCTGATGCGCAATAGCGGTTCACAGTAACGCCCGGTACATCGTCAATATTTAATCCCATCAACGAAATCAATCGTGCCATGTTCAAACCTTGTTCTGCTTCTGGCATGGCATTCCCAACAATTACGTCGTCGATTCTTTTTTTATCAAGACTAGGCAGTTCTTTCATCATATGTTCAATGGTTTCTGCCGCAAGTTCATCTGGTCTTTTAAATCGGAACAACCCTTTAGGCGCTTTACCAACTGCAGTTCTGTATGCTTTAACTATATATGCTGTTTTCATTTATTCTAGATGTTAGAATTTAAGAAGTTAGATTTTAGATTCTTGATATTTGAATTTTTTGATAAGCGAATGATTGATTTTTTGAATCTCAGTTAGATTTTCTAGAATTGGTGATATTTTATCTTCGCTTATCAAACATAACTTTTGAGATAGTAAAAATTGAGTAGAAAGTTCGTTGATGGAACCATTGGCGATTCCAAGAAAATTTCTGAACTCACCGTTTGTATTTCTTCCAGCACCCTCTGCGATATTTGAAGGAATGGATACCGCACTTCTTCTGATTTGACTTTTAAGTCCGAATTTTTCGTCTTTTGGAAACGACGTGGTCAGCTTATATATTTCTTCTACAAAGCCCATTGCTTTTTTCCAGATAATCAAGTCTTGAAAATTATGCATAATCTAATATCTCAAATCTAATATCTTAATTCTATTCGCAATTAATTGCGAAGTGGTTTACCTGTTTTCAACATATGTTGTATGCGTTCCAATGTTTTTCGTTCGCTGCACAGTGATAAAAAGGCTTCACGTTCCAAATCCAAAAGATATTGCTCAGACACATAGCTAGCTTCTGATAAGTCTCCACCAGCCATTACATAAGCCAATTTATCGGCAATCTTTTTATCGTGTTCAGAGATGTAATGTCCCGCTTCCATCGAATCTGTCCCAACTAAGAACATGCCCAGTGCCTGTTTGCCAAGTACTTTTACGTCTTTTCGTTTTGCAGGTTTCGTATAACCAGCTTCTGCCATCAGTTTGGCATGTGCCTTTGCAGTAGCGATTTGCCGGTCTTTGTTTACGACAATTACGTCTTTGCCTTTCTGCAAAATCCCTAAGTCAAAGGCTTCATAAGCCGAGGTGGACACCTTTGCCATTCCAATGGTCAAGAAATATTCTTGAAGGACATTGAGTTCAACATCATTTTTACGGAATGTGTCGGATGCCCGTAACGCCATTTCTTTGGATCCTCCGCCACCGGGAATGACACCTACGCCAAATTCCACCAACCCTATATACGTTTCCGCAGCTGCAACAACCTTATCGGCATGCATGGAAAGCTCACAACCACCGCCTAAACACATACCATGTGGAGCTGAAATTGTAGGGATTGAAGAATAGCGCATGCGCATCATTGAATCTTGGAACATTTTAATCGCCATGTTCAGCTCATCATATTCTTGTTCCACAGCCATCATGAAAATCATTCCGATATTGGCACCTACTGAGAAATTTGCGGCTTGATTACCAACAACCAGCCCCTGAAAATCCTTTTCAGCGATATCGATAGCTTTGTTCAATCCTGAGAGCACATCGCCACCAATGGTATTCATTTTGGATTGGAACTCTACATTTAAAATGCCGTCTCCTAAATCCTCAACGACTACGCCACTATTTTTAAATACTTCGTTTGATTTTCTAATGTTATCAAGAATGATAAATGCATCCTGACCAGGAATTTTTTCCATTTCCTTTTTAGGGATGTCGTAAAAATGGGTGGCTCCGTCCTTGACCGAATAAAAAGAAGTTATCCCTGCTTCCTTCATCGCCATTACCCAAGAAGCAATCTCTAAACCTTCAGCTTTCGCAAACTCGATGCCTTTATCCAAACCAACGGCATCCCAAATCTGAAAGGGACCGTGTTCCCAACCAAATCCAGCCTTCATGGCATCGTCTATCTTATAAAGTTCATCGGAAATCTCTGGAATTCTGTGGGAAACGTATGCAAATAATGCACCAAAACTTTTTCTGTAGAATTCTCCTGCTTTGTCTTTTCCAGCAGTTAGGACCGAAAACCGTTCAACGACTTTATCAATGGTCTTCGTAAGTTCCAAAGTAGCAAACTTTGCACTTTTTTTGGAACGATATTCCATCGTGTCCAAGTCCAAAGTGAGGATTTCGCTTTTACCGTTATCACCCTTTACTTTTTTGTAAAAACCTTGTCCCGATTTGCTTCCGAGCCATTTGTTTTCCATCATTGTATTGATGAAATCCGGTAGTTTGAACAATTCTAAGCGTTCGTCGTCTTTACAGTTCTCATGAATTCCATTGGCAACATGTACTAAAGTATCCAATCCGACCACATCTACGGTCCTAAAGGTTGCAGATTTTGGCCTGCCAATTACTGGGCCGGTAAGTTTGTCCACTTCTTCAACGGTCATTCCCAAATCCTTGACCGCATGAAATAGACTTTGAATGCTAAAAATACCTATTCGGTTTCCTATAAAGGCGGGAGTATCTTTAGCGACTACGGAAGTCTTTCCAAGATATTGTTCTCCATAACCATTTAAAAAGTCCAATACTTCTGGGGAAGTCTCAGGGCCAGGAATAATTTCAAAAAGTTTAAGGTAACGGGCGGGATTGAAGAAATGTGTACCGCAAAAGTGCTCTTTAAAGTCATCACTTCTTCCATCGCTCATGAATTTAATTGGAATTCCAGAGGTATTGGAAGTAATCAGCGTACCTTCTTTCCGGTATTTTTCCAGATTTTCGAATACTTGTTTTTTAATATCCAATCGCTCTACGACGACTTCGATAATCCAATCAACTTCACCTACTTTTGAAATATCGTCCTCAAGATTACCTGTGGCTATTCTACTAGCAAATTTTGTATGATAAATAGGGGACGGTTTAGATTTTAGAGCGGCTGTCAAAGAATCATTGACCAATCTATTGCGTACTGCCTTGTCGTTCAAGGTTAAGCCTTTCGCCTTTTCTTTATCGTTAAGTTCGCGGGGTACGATATCCAATAATAAAACCTCGACCCCAATATTTGCAAAGTGGCAAGCGATTCCGCTTCCCATAATACCAGAACCTATCACGGCAACTTTATTGATATGCCTTTTCATTTAAGAATTAGAATTAAGTTGTTGTTTTTATGTATATTTTTTTGTCTGAGATGAGTTTGTTGATGACTTCTGTGGTCTTAAAAAAACTCAACAAATCTTCTTCGGAAACATGTTCTTTCACCACGTCGTTAAAACGTAGAACCACATCTTTGGAATCTCTTCTTTTTTCCAAGCCCAAAGCCGTTAAATGAATGAGTACCCCTCTTCCATCCCTTGGATTTGGTTTACGCTGGATATATCCTTTTTCTTCAATACTTTTTAATATTCTGGACAGGCTTGTTGCTTCCATTCCCATTTTTGGCCCCAATGCAGTACTTGGAGTACCTTTTTTTGGGTCTATACTCAATAAAGTAAAACCAATTGCCATGGTAAGCCCATAATTTTTTGCCTCTTCATTGTACATTTTGATTACGGCCTGCCAGGTAGCTCTTAACGCATAATCAATAGTCAATTCTTTCATAGAACTTGTTTGGTGTTTTCAAATATAGGAAAATTTATTATGCATGCATAATAAATTCGATTAAATAAATCCTAATAAAACAAATAAAGCTCTGTGTTCGACAGAGCTTTGTTTTTACAATAGATTTTTAATTAGATACTAATGTGAATAAATGCTATCGTATAAATCTTTATACTTTTCTTTAATGATTTTTCTCCTAAGTTTCATAGTAGGTGTCATGTGTCCATCATCGATACTCCAAGCATCAGGGGTTAACCTAAACTGCTTTACTTTTTCCCATTTGGCAAATTCCTCATTGGCCAAATCCACCTCTTCCTGTATTCTTGAGATAACTTTTTCATTCAAGATAATGTCTGAGTTTTGTCCTAAAGTAATATCATGGCGTTTGGCCCATTCGTACAAAAATTCAAAATTGGGTTGAATCAAGGCAGCTGGCATTTTCTCACCTTCGCCAACGACCATTATCTGCTCAATAAAACGAGATTGTTTAAAACGATTCTCCAATAGTTGAGGTGCAACATATTTACCGCCAGAGGTTTTGAACATCTCTTTTTTACGATCCGTAATCTTCAAAAATCCTTGGTCATCAAGCTCACCTATATCACCTGTATGGAAGTAACCATCTTTTAATACTTCGGCCGTTTTTTCTGGGTCTTTGTAATATCCCATCATAACTTGTGGTCCCTTTATGCAGATTTCACCATCGTCGGCAATCTTAACTTCAGTTCGGTCTATTGGGATTCCTACGGTACCAATTTTAAAACCGTTTTTTCGCATATCATTAACTGAAATTACAGGAGAAGTTTCGGTCAGGCCGTACCCTTCCATTACGCCCATCTCTGCAGCATTGAAAATACGGGCCAATCTAGGTTGCAGTGCTGCACTACCAGAAGCTATCAATGCAAGATTCCCTCCTAGGCCTTCTTTCCATTTACTGAAGATTAATTTTCTGGCCAATGACAGTTTTTTTTCATACCACCAACCATTCTGTCCATAAGGTTCATATTGCAATCCAACCTCTACGGCCCAAAAGAAAATATTCTTTTTTATACCGCTTAACGCTGCACCTTTCGCAATAATCTTATCATATACCTTCTCCAACAATCTTGGTACAGCGGTCATTACATGTGGTTCAGTTTCCTTAAGATTATCACTAATAGTTTCCAAAGACTCTGCATAATATATGGTAACTCCCCTAAATTGATATAGATAAATCAGCATACGTTCATACACATGACAAAGGGGTAGAAAACTCAATGATCGGGTCTCGCCATCTACGATAGGAAATCGTTTTGAACTTTCTATGGCATTGCTTACTAGATTATCGTGGGACAGCATGACCCCTTTTGGGCGCCCCGTGGTTCCCGATGTATATATTAAAGTTGCTAAATCTCCTGGAGTAACTTTCTCTTTTAATTGTTCTACTTCATCTTGATTGGAATCATCTGCGCCTAGTTCCAAGACTTCTTTCCAGTTTTTGCAATTAGGCAACTCATCAAAGCAAAAAACATCTTTTAATTTTTTGATTTTTGGACTTACTTCCAAAACCTTTTCCAAAACCTCGCTACAAGACACAAAACAATACTTTGCTTCGGAATGGTTGAGCACATACTCATAATCCGAAGATGATATCGTTGGATAAATTGGCACGTTTTGCGCTCCGATCTGAAGAATTCCAATATCCATGATATTCCATTCTGTTCTATTGTTCATGGAAATGACAGCGATTTTATCGTTAGGCTTTACACCCATTCTCAAAAGCGCACGGCTTATGGCATTAGCTTGGTCAATATAATCTTTGGTTGAAGTGGCCACCCATTTACCATCATATTTTGTGACCAACGATTTTTCAAGAGGAAATTTTTCCAATTGATAGTACGGAAAATCGAAAAGTCTAGTAACTGTTTGCATAGTAAGTTTCTGTAAAGTAATTGCAAAATAGGGAAAGGAAGCCGGATTATAAAATGAGTTATTCAAAAACCCTCCTAAATAATTGCCAATCTTACAAGAAATTTAGTTTCATAATCATACGAGACACCTTAAATCCCAGCACTTTATAGTGATTCAATATAATTGATAGACTTTGTTTTTGGACATTTTTTGCAACAGTATCGCTTCGTGTTTCCATCTACTTTTATTGAATTAAAAAGTACTTTTTAAGCAAAAATTAGCATTTCTTAAATACGACACTGATAATTGTCATCTTTATTATCGAATCTAGCTACTAATTTCGAGCTCTATAATTAGCATGTATTGTACAAAATAGTAATTGGATAAAAGATGGAAGTAAAACAGTTTAAAGAAGGTATTTGGACAGAAAAAATTAATGTTAGGGATTTTGTCATCAATAACATAACCCCGTATTATGGAACACATCATTTTTTGACAGGTCCAAGTTTAAGAACCCAGAGATTGTGGGATATCTGTAAAGAAGCTACCAAGGAGGAACGTCAGAACAAAGGTGTACGTTCCTTGGATACGGACACAATTTCCACTGTAAGCGCATTTGATGCAGGATACATTGATAAAGAGAATGAAGTAATTGTTGGATTGCAAACCGATGAGCTTTTAAAACGTACAATGAAACCATTCGGAGGGTTTAAAGTAGTACAAAAAGCATTATCTGAGCATGGTTTAAAACCCAACGATTCGTTGACCGAATTGTTCTCCAAATATGTTAAAACACATAACGACGGTGTTTTTGATGCCTATACAACAGAAATAAAAAAATATAGATCTCTCGGTTTTTTAACGGGGTTGCCCGATAATTACGCTAGAGGAAGGGTCATTGGTGATTATAGGAGGATAGCACTGTATGGTATTGACTTTTTGATAGCGTCCAAAAAAGCGGATTTAGAACAAATCCAAGGACCAATGAGTGATGAGGTCATTCGTTTACGTGAAGAGGTGTCCGATCAGATCAAGGCGCTAAACGAAATGATCGAATTGGGCGACAAATATGATTTGAACCTTAGAAGACCAGCTCAAAATGCGCAAGAAGCCGTACAATGGACTTATATGGCTTACTTGGCTGCTGTAAAAGAACAAGATGGAGCGGCAATGTCTTTGGGCAATGTTTCTACTTTCCTCGATATTTTTATCGAAAATGACTTACAGGATGGGCTTATAACAGAAGAGGAAGCACAGGAATTCATTGATCAGTTCGTAATGAAGTTGCGTATGGTTCGTCACTTGCGAATGGGAGCTTACGATGAGATTTTTGCAGGTGATCCTACTTGGGTAACTGAAGCGATAGGAGGAATGTTCGCTGATGGCAGGACCAAAGTAACCAAAACCTCGTTCCGTTTCTTGAACACCTTATACAATCTAGGGCCATCTCCAGAGCCGAACATGACCGTGCTTTGGTCTCAAGATTTGCCACAAAACTTTAAGGACTATTGCTCAAAAGTTGCTATTGATACCTCATCCATTCAGTTTGAAAACGATGAATTGATGCGGAACAATAGAGGTTCGGATGACTACGGAATCGCCTGTTGTGTTTCGTACCAAGAACTAGGAAAATCAATTCAGTTCTTTGGTGCTAGGACCAATTTGGCCAAAACACTGTTATTGGCGATTAATGGAGGCCGTTGTGAAATAACGGGAACCCAGATGGTAGATGGTATTGAAATGATGGACGATACGTATTTGGATTTTGACAAAGTAATGGCCAATTATAAAATAGCAATGAAAGAAGTTGCAAGGGTGTACAACGATTCAATGAACATCATCCATTACATGCACGATAAGTATTACTACGAAAGAGCACAAATGGCATTGATCGATACCAATCCTGCCATTGATATTGCCTATGGTATTGCAGGTGTGTCGATTGTTGCAGATTCACTATCAGCGATTAAGTACGCAAAAGTAAAGCCTATCAGAAACGAAGAAGGGTTGACCGTTGATTTTAAGATTGAAGGAGAGTTCCCTTACTATGGGAATGACGATGATAGGGTAGATGAATTGGCCAAAAATGCTGTAGCTGATTTTAACCATGAATTAAAACAATTGCCAGTCTATAAAAATGCGAACCCTACGATGTCCGTATTGACGATAACATCCAATGTTGCTTACGGTAAAAAAACGGGGGCAACACCAGATGGAAGGGCTAAAGGAGTACCATTTGCACCAGGTGCAAATCCAATGCACGGGCGAGATTCCAATGGAGCCATCGCATCATTGAATTCTGTCGCCAAAATTGATTACAACGACTCTCAAGACGGTATTTCGAATACCTTTTCAATAGTACCAAAATCGTTGGGAGCTGATGAAGATGATAGAATTGATAACCTATCAACAATTCTGGATGGTTATTTTTCCAGAAACGCTCAGCACATCAATGTCAATGTCTTGGACAAAGAAACGTTGTTAGATGCCATGGAACGTCCTGAAGAGTATCCACAGTTGACCATTAGGGTATCGGGATATGCTGTGAATTTTGTAAGGTTGACCAAGGAGCAGCAAATGGAAGTGATAACACGTTCCTTCCACGAATCAATGTAGATCCATTAGTATTTTGTAAGCATCTGGAGAGAAGTGTAAAGGCTTTTTTCCAGATGCTAATTTTTTAACCAATTCACTGCTTATCATACCAGAAGAACATACCTTACGAGTACACTCCATTGAGTCATTCGGAACACATGACGGTCCTGGAATACGACTTGTTATATTTTTACAAGGCTGTAAATTAAAATGTGTATACTGCCATAATCCAGACACCATAGACATGTCTGGAGGAAAGGAATATCCCATTGAAGAACTTGTGGAAATGGCCTTGAAAATGAAATCCTATTTTGGAAAAAAAGGAGGGGTTACAGTTTCGGGAGGTGAACCTTTGCTCCAATCGAAAGAATTGGTTTCTTTCTTTAAAAGGCTTAAGGAAGAAGGCATCCACACAAACTTGGATACCAATGGTAGAATTCTAAATCATTTTGCAAAGGAGTTGTTAGACGATTATACCGATTTGGTCATGCTGGATATCAAACACATGACTGAAGATGGGTTTGAACGCATTACCGGTATGAAGAATAAGGAAACCACCTTCAATCTGGCAAAGTATAGGGAAGCTTCAGGAAAAAAAATGTGGCTTAGATATGTACTCATACCCAATGTTACCAACCATGCCGACCTTTTGCACGATATGGGAAAATATTTCAAAGATTACAAAACCATTGAAAAGATAGAGCTACAACCTTACCACAAACTAGGAGTTCATAAATGGGAAGCGTTAGGGTGGGAATATCAACTAAAAGATGCTAGGGAAAACACCGAAGAAGAAATACAGGAAGCAGTAGCAATACTAAAAAATTATTTTAAAGAAGTGAAAATCAATTAAAAAGGTTCTAAAAACTGCACCATCTAAACTTAGAAAATATTTAAAACCATAGCGTTGCCTTATTGTTTAAAAGTAATTGACAGAAATCTTAATAGGATAAACTCTAAAAGGTTAGCTGTTGTTGAAAGGCTTTGGACATAACCAATTTGGCTTCCGGAAATAGCCGATCGAATGACCTATAAAAAACTGCATAAAAAAGCTTCAGAATTTGCCACAAGAACCGAATATTTAGACCACGAACTGCAAATCATGAAGCCTAGAAGGTACCGATTGAACCTTCCGGGTAGGGATTTCAGATTTGAATGGGAAGATTTAGTACCAGCTTTAGCGGGAACCATTGGAATTATTGCCATGTATTCCTCTGTAATGATGGCTTGGGCAGATGGTTTGACCCAAGCTTGGGACCACATAACATTGGGCAAAGAGTTTGCTATTGAGGTATCTCGGGTAGAGATGTTGATTCCTGCCTTGTTGTTTGTCATTCTGGCTTCTGGTTTTTTTAATCCCAGAGCAAATTTAGCCGGTAACCATGGCCCAATGATTCCATTAATTGCCAGTATTGCTTTGGCAGGGGCACACCCCTTGGCACTGGCTATTTTAATTGGAATATTTGGGCTTTTGCTCAGTATTTTTAAGGGAGGTTCCCGTTTGGTCAACCTCACCAGCAAAGGAGTCGCAGGGGGGTTGTTGATTTTCTTGGGCTTCACGGGGTCATTGAGTCAAATTAAGACGATTCAATCTTGGGGCATGGGACTTGAATCTACAGCTATCGAAGCGGGGTCTTTGGGATTTCTAGGATTGGTCATTTTAGCTGTTACGGTAGTTCTGTACAGCTATCTTGCCCGAATCGATAAGCGTTGGTTGGCCATTCCTGTTTGCGCTATTGCCGCCTTAGTGGTAGCCCTTGTTGGTGGTGCCGGCTTTGACCTACAGTTTACCACCGAAATGGGATTGCCAAATCTTAACCCTGCATATTGGTGGGGCAGTACCGAAGAGGGCTGGATGCTCGGGTTACCAACCACGCAACATTTTATTGCCTCTTTGCCGTTCGCCATTTTAGCGGTTGCCATGTGGTCCCCGGATTTCTTGGGGCACCGTATTTTTCAAGAAATGAACTATCCCAAAAATTCTGAAAAAGTATTGATGGACGTTGATGATACCATGACCATGTGTTCTTTTAGACAAATGGTAGGTACGGCCGTTGGTGGTGGTAACATTACATCATCTTGGGGTACCTATATGATTCCTGCTGCAATTGCTAAAAGACCAATCCCTGCAGGTGCCATACTTCTTGGTTTAATTGTGATGGCCGTTGCTATTTTAGGAAGCCCTATGGATGTTGCAGTTTGGCCACCGGTTCGATGCATTGCCTTGCTCGTTGGGGTATTTCTGCCATTGATTGAGGCCGGGGTTCAAATGATAAAACGAAGTGCCTGTGCACAAGCAGCGGGCATTTGCATTTTTGCCGCAATGGTAACAAACCCGGTATTGGCGTGGGCATTGGCTATGTTTTTGGACAATAATGGGTTAATCGGCGATAAGGAAAGAGCAAAGAAACTATCCAAAATAGACAAATGGGTCATTCCATTAAGTATATTGACCATATGTGTAATGGCGGTTCTTTCTGTCGGCATGTTAAAAGGCACCTATGGTATTTTGGCGTTTCTTTGAACGTGACTTAGATATATTTGTTCGGTTTGATTAAGATTGTTTGCTTTAACCATTAACCATTAACCATTAACCATTAACCATTAACCATTAACCATTAACCATTAACCATTAACCATTAACCATTAACCATTAACCATTAACCACTTAACTATGCTCCTGCACCCATTTTCTAGCATTCATAAACGCTTCCAGCCACGGAGAAACTTGGTCATTTCTATCCTTAGGATAATGTGCCCAGTTCCATGGAAATGTAGAACGCTCTATATGGGGCATGGTCACTAAATGGCGTCCGGTCTTATCGCATAACATGGCCGTGTTGTAGTCACTTCCGTTAGGGTTGGCAGGATAGCTTTCATACCCATATTTGGCAACAATGTCATAGTTGTCTTCAGATAAGGGAAGACTAAATTTCCCTTCTCCGTGCGAAATCCATACGCCCAAAGTTGTGCCTGCTAAAGAAGATAACATCACCGAATGGTTCTCCTGTATTTTTACCGACGTGAAATTACTTTCATGCTTGCCCGAATCATTATACGTCATTTTGGCTAGCTTTTCATGCTCTGGATTGATCATATCTAGCTCCAAGAACAATTGGCACCCGTTACAGATTCCAATAGATAAAGTATCAGGTCTTGCAAAAAAGTTTTTTAATGCTTTATTGGCCTTTTCGTTGTATTTGAAGGCACCGGCCCATCCTTTGGCACTGCCCAAAACATCAGAATTTGAAAAACCGCCTACGGCTCCTATGAACTGTATCTCCTCCAATGTTTCTCTCCCCGAAATCAAATCGGTCATGTGTACATCCTTTACATCAAAACCGGCCAGATACATGGCGTTGGCCATTTCTCGTTCAGAATTACTTCCTTTTTCTCGAAGAATCGCAGCTTTTGGACGGTGACTGAGCGAAGTCGAAGCCACCAATGCTCTTCCCTGAGCGGAGTCGAAGGGAATAGTACCCTTAAAATCTTTAGGGAAAACATATTTTAGCGGTTGATTTTTGTAATTATCAAATCGGTCTTTTGCCAATCCGTTTGCAGTTTGTTTGTCATCCAAAAGATAGGAAGTCTTGAACCAAGTATCGCGTAAAGATGGAATATTGAGTCCTATTTCTGTTCCATTATTTCTGATGCTTAACATATCCGAAGCTACAACAGTACCAATGTTTGAAAATTGAATTCCTGCATCATGAAGTACTTTTTCTATCGAGGTATCTTTGGATTGAAACACGATTCCAGCATTTTCGGAAAATAAGAGTTTAATGATATCCGCTTCTCCTAGACCAGATACATCTAAATTGGCCCCAAGCTGTGTATCGGCAAAACACATTTCCAACAAGGTGGTAATCAATCCGCCAGAAGCTACATCGTGTCCAGCTAGAATTTGACCATCCTTGATCAATTCCTGTATAGTATTAAAGACTAGTTTCAGATAACCAGAATCCAGTACCGAGGGAGCTTCATCTCCGATTTCGTTCAATATTTGACTAAAGGAAGAGCCTCCCAATTTAAAATCATCCTTGGAAATATTAATGTAGTAGATATTCCCAGCGTCTTTCTGAAGAACAGGTTCGACTATTTTGGTAATGTCATTGCAATTTCCAGCAGCAGAGATAATAACGGTTCCAGGGGAAATCACATCACCGTCTTTATACTTTTGCTTCATGGACAGTGAATCCTTTCCAGTTGGCACATTGATGCCGAGTTCTATAGAAAACTCGGATACTGCTTTTACTGCTTCGTACAACCTAGCATCTTCACCTTCGTTTTTGCAGGGCCACATCCAGTTTGCGGACAAGGAAACGGATTGTAAGCCTTCCTTTAGTGGAGCCCATACCATATTTGTTAGTGCTTCGGCAATACTGTTTTTGCTCCCGGCAACTGGATTGATCAAACCTGAAATAGGGGAGTGCCCAATACTGGTTGCTATACCTTCTTTCCCTTTAAAATCCAAGGCCATCACCCCACAATTATTTAGTGGCAGTTGTAAAGCACCTACACATTGTTGTTTGGCTACGCGACCACCTACACAGCGGTCCACTTTGTTGGTAAGCCAATCTTTACAGGCTACCGCTTCCAATTGTAAGACCTGCTCCAGATATTCATGAAAATGTTCCAATGCGTACGAAAGCGCTGGATAATTTCTTACTATGGTTTTATCGTCCAATATGGTCTTTGGAGAACTTCCGAACATATCGGATAGCTCCAAATCCATTGGTTTTTCATTGGACTTTTGGGATTCAAAAGTAAATCGGTGGTCACCCGTTACTTCACCAACATTATACATTGGAGAACGTTCTCGTTTCGCTATTTTATCCAATAGTTCCAAATCTTGTTCGCCAATGACCAGTCCCATACGTTCTTGGGATTCGTTACCAATAAGTTCTTTGGCAGATAGGGTAGGGTCACCAACAGGAAGTTTATCGGTATTTATTTTACCTCCGGTTTCTTCTACCAACTCCGACAGGCAGTTCAGGTGCCCGCCAGCCCCATGGTCATGGATAGAGACAATAGGGTTTTCATGACTCTCCACCATGCCACGAATGGCATTGGATGCCCGTTTTTGCATTTCTGGATTGGAACGTTGCACCGCATTTAGTTCAATGGTGGCACTAAATTCACCCGTATCCGCACTTGACACGGCAGCACCACCCATTCCTATACGGTAGTTGTCCCCACCTAAAATGACAATTTTATCTCCCTGTTTTGGAGTGTCTTTCAGTGCTTGTTCAGCTTTTCCATATCCGATACCGCCAGCGAGCATGATTACTTTGTCAAAGCCTAATCGTCTTGCTTCCTCCTCATGTTCAAAAGTGAGCACAGATCCAGCGATTAAAGGTTGTCCAAATTTATTTCCAAAATCTGAAGCCCCATTGGATGCTTTTATCAAGATGTCCATTGGAGTTTGGTAGAGCCATTCCCGCTCCTGCATTCCATTTTCCCAAGGTCTGTTTTGAGTTGGGTCGGAAGAATCTTCCAATCTTGAATATGAGGTCATGTAAACGGCTGTTCCTGCAAGGGGCAACGAACCTTTACCGCCTGCCAATCTATCCCGTATTTCCCCTCCCGAACCTGTGGCAGCTCCATTAAAGGGCTCCACGGTTGTTGGAAAGTTATGGGTCTCTGCTTTTAAGGATAAAACGGACTGAAATTCAGCTTCTTCATAAAAATCGGGCTTATCAGCACTCTTGGGGGCAAACTGAACCACTTTGGGCCCCTCAATAAACGCTACATTGTCTTTGTATGCGGAAACAATATCGTTTGGATGCTTTTCTGATGTTTTTTTGATGAGCTTAAAGAGCGATGAAGGCATTTCCTGTCCATCAATGATAAAAGTGCCATTGAAAATTTTATGGCGGCAATGCTCGGAGTTGACTTGGCTAAAGCCGAAAACCTCGGAATCCGTTAACTTTCTTCCCAGTTTTTTGGATAAGTTTTCCAAATACTTTACTTCTTCGTCATTTAAGGCCAGTCCTTCTTGTTTATTATATTCCGCAATATCTTCAATCTCTAAAATAGCTTCGGGAGTAATGCTAATGGTAAAGATATCTTGGTCCAATCCGTTGTATTTCTGAAAAAGCATGGGGTCGTAATCGGTATGTGCTTCTTCAATGGCATGAAATTCTTCAATTCTAATAATTCCAGCAATGCCCATGTTTTGGGTAATCTCCGTGGCATTGGTACTCCAAGGGGTTACCATGGCTGCTCGGGGACCAACAAAAAAGGCGTCAAGAGACGCCAAAGGTGTTTTAGTCGCTCCCGAAACGAGTTCGGGACAGGCAAACAACCATGTGAGTTTTTCAATATCTTTTGGTGCAATTTCTTGAGCGGTTTGGACGGCAAATACTTTAGTTGCCACATCTCCAAAGAAATGAATCATACAGTTTGCTGATTGAACGGATTAAGAAAATGCAAATTTACAAGTTTAGCTTGGATTTTGATCTACAGCATAAGGGAGTTGTTAACTAGGAAGTGTTGATAGATTAGTGAATTACCCCTTTAAGGTATATCATTTTGTGAATTTCCGCATTAGGTGTCTCTTATTTCCACTATTCTTGAGAGATGATGATCGTCATGCTCAGCAACAAATAGAAATAAATCCATAGTTCTCATGGGTTTTTCCAGTCTAGGGTGCAAAGCCATTTTATAAATATCTTCTTGGGATAATACAGACAGTTTTTCCAAAGTCATTTTTCGAATTTGCTCGAAATTGGCTAACAACTCATTTATGTCCTTGGAATTATGTTGCGCGAAATCGGTTTGTTTGTTGTCCAAATCCGTTGGCCTTAAATATTTTTCATGGTTTAATATGTCTTCTAACCTTCCTTGCCATAATGGTTCTAAATCAATCAGGTGGCCTATGTTTTCTTTTATGGACCATTTATCATCCGGTTTTGACTCAAGCAGGTCAAATGGAACTTCTTTTACCACAGAAGTCAACCGCATTGGAATCCCTTTCATTCTTTCAATAATTGATGGAAAAATGTTCTGGTCGAATGAAAAATCAAATTTTCGCTCAAACCATTTAATTTGCCCCATAACTCGTGTTCTTTTAAAATAGATTTATTGTTTCTGCAAAACGCACAACAATTGACATCTAAAGTAAGAAACTCTTGCATTTTCTAAAACAAAAGCCCCAAAAAGGGGCCTTAGAAATAAAGATTGATTTGACGCGCTAGACAAACATTCCACCAGAAGCTTCAATCCGTTGTCCGTTTACCCATTTAGCATCTTCGGTACACAGAAAAGCAACAACACTGCCAATATCATCACTTTCCCCAATACGGCCCAAAGCTGTCAAAGAAGCAATCATATCGACTACTTGTGGGGATTTTTCAAAGCGTTCTTTGTTGAAATCAGTATCAATGGCACCCGGAGCAACGGTATTTGCCTTTATTTTGCGTTCGCCCAGCTCTTTGGCCAAATACCGAGTAAATACTTCAATCGCGCCTTTCATGACTGCATAGGCTGCGTATCCAGGAAAAGAAAAACGTGCCAAACCACTAGAAATATTGATGACCCCCCCACCATCGTTCATAGCTTCCAATAAAGTCTGTGTTAAAAAATATACTCCTTTTAAGTGTACGTTCATTAAGTTATCAAAGCCTTCTTCGGTTGTTTCCGTAATGGAAGCGTTATAACCAAAACCGGCATTGTTGATCAAGAAATCAATTTTATTCGTTTTGAATTCGGTTTTCAACGTTTTTAAAAGCGTTGTTTTAAAATCATTGAAAGCACTTACTTTACGGGTATCCAGTTGTAGGGCTGTAGCCTTACCGCCTGATGCCGCTATTTCATTTAATACATCATTTGCCGCGTCTTTGTTTGCATTGTAGGTTATTACAACACCTAATCCTTTTTTAGCTATGTTGAGCGCCATGTCTTTTCCCAATCCGCGACTACCCCCTGTAATCAATGCAATTTTTGTAGTATCCATCTGTTTTCAGTTTTAATTTATGAATACCACAAAGCTCTTTGGAACGCACATGATTTAATTGCGAGTACCAATCCAATATTTGTAAAAATCAAATAGTTTCTGCTTTTCTAAAATTAAGTGGGGAATAAGAGGTGTGTTTTTTGAAGAAATTTGAAAAATGCGCACTTTCCTCAAACCCCAAAGCATATCCAATTTCGGAAATGTTCCAGTCACTATGGCGAATAAGAATTTTGGCTTCTTGCACAATCCGTTCTGCGATAAGCGTTGAGGTACTTTTCAGGACAATTTCGTTCAATGCCCTGTTCAAATGATTAATGTGAATGCCCAATTGTTTTGCAAATTCTGAAGGGGATTTTAACTGTATGCGTTGATGGGGGCTTTCTATTGGAAATTGTCTTTCCAGCAATTCAACAAACAAAGTAGAAATTCGTTCCGAGGCGTTAGAATGCAAATTTGTAGCTAAATTGGCGGGTTGAAGTTTCATTGCGGAATGAATAAGCTCAGAAACCAGATTACGTAGGATATCATACTTGTATGCATAATCAGAATCGATTTCTGTAAACATCCTTTTAAAAGTAGTGGTAAAGGAATCAACTTGAGTATCGCTCAGTTCAAAAACCGGAGTTCCGTTAGGTTGAAAAATGGGATAGTTCAGTACATTCCCAAATTGATGAAAAAAAGCTTCGGTAAATACGCAAAAATAACCGGTCAATTGTTCATCGATCTGTTCCCAGTTATAAGGTATCTGGGGATTTGAAAAAACAAGTACGTGCTTGTCCACGTTCACAATTTTATCAGCATAATGCACCCTACTTTTGCCAGTAACCAAACTTACTTTAAAATAATCCCTTCTATTAAAGGGCATTGGTTTTGGCTTTGGGCCCGCAAATTCATCCAGTTTAAACACGTTGAAATGGCCAATTCCAGATTTCAAGCTTTCAGGTACTTGATTTCCAGATTCGGAGTAAAAATTCTCCAAAGTCTTTTTTCGCCTCATACTCCAAATTTATGAAAATCAAATAATAGAATGTTATGCAAGGCCTGGATTGCTTCTAAGGTATTCGTTTGTCCGACTATTTTAAAGAGGTATAAATGAGAGACCAGTTTAGGGAAGTATTAGAGAAATCTTATTACGATAAAAACGAATAGGACACCTACTTGAAACAACTTGGTATTAACTGCCCTACTTTAGAAGAGATTAAATTAAACTTTCTTTAATGAAGCCATATAAAATCCGTCGTACCCTTTTTCAGAAGCATAGATGTTTTGGTCTTTTACCAATTCGAATTCAGAACCGTTTTCAGAATCTAGGAACGTTTTGACCTGATTTACATTCTCTTGGGGTAGAACAGAACAGGTGGCATAGACCATTTGTCCTCCTTTTTTGACCATTTTGCTATAGCTCTGTAAGATTTCTTGTTGAACGCCCATAATACGTTCTATAAACTCAGGTTCCAACTTCCATTTAGAATCTGGATTACGGCGTAGTACCCCCAAGCCAGAACAGGGAGCGTCCAGTAAAAGCCGATCTGCGCTATTATGCAATTTTTTGATGACCTTGGTCGAATCAATGGTCCGGGTCTCTACATTGTGAACACTGTTTCTTCTCGTACGTATTTTCAGCTTTTTCAGTTTACTCTCATAGATATCCAAAGCTATCAATTGCCCTTTATTCTCCATCTGTGAGGCCAAATGAAGCGTTTTGCCTCCGGCACCTGCACAAGCATCCACCACACGCTGCCCAGGTTCAACCTCTAAAAAAGGAGCGACCAGTTGGGAAGATGCATCCTGTACTTCAAAAAGTCCATTCTTGAAGGCTTCAGTTGTGAAAACGTTTTTACGTTCTTTCAGTTTTAATGCATCAGGATATCCTTCAATTGGAATCGTTTCAATTTCATGCTCGGCTAATAAGGCCTGAAGCTGCGTTCTTTTGATTTTGAGCGTATTGGTTCTGAGGATAACTTCCGCTTGTTTGTTGAGTGCAGCAATCTCTTTGGTCCATAAATTATTTCCAAGTGATTGTTCCCCTAATTCATCCAACCAATCGGGAATAGACTCCCTAAACTTTCTTGTTTTTGAAAGTTCATCGAATTTTCCTTTGATACGTCGCTCTGGTGTAACTTCTAGTTGTTTCCAATCGGGAATACGAATGCCCTTCAGCACACACCAAACGGTAAATAACCTGAATAGGTTTTGACGAGAATAGGGTTCTCGTACTTCGGCAATTTCTGAATAGAGGCGCTTCCAACGTGCAATATCATAGGTTGTTTCTGCAATAAAGCCCCTATCACGTGCGCCCCAGCGTTTATCGTAACGTAAAACTTTTTCAATGACCTTGTCCGCATACTCTTTTTCATTGAATATGAGGTTCAACGCATCGATTACGGCAAAAACAAGATTTCGGTGTAAACGCATTCTCAAAAATTAAGATTTGCAAAGGTATGGTTTCTTCTATGATTCCAATTACATTTGGCAAAAATGGAAATGATGCGCAAATCAGTATATATTCTTGGTTTTTTATTAATAGTCGGATGTGCTTCCGAAGAAAAAATAAAAACCTTCTCATCCGTAGCCATAAAAACGGTCTATACGGATTCTGTCAGTATTAGGGCGATAGAGTTTTTGGATAAGCAAACATTGGCTTTTGCCGGAAGCAACGGGATGTATGGTTCTGTAAATACAAATACGGACAAAGTTCGTGGAAATGTTCAAAAACAGGATTCCATACTACCTGAATTTAGAGGAGTTGGTCATACAAATGCTGATTTCTTTATGCTTTCCGTTGCTAACCCTGCACTACTCTATAAAACTGGGGAAAATGGCCAAATGGAATTGGTATACCAAGAAGATGGGGAAGGTGTTTTTTACGATGCCCTTAAGTTTTGGAACACTACCGAAGGGATTGCTGTGGGGGACAGCATGAACGGTTGTTTATCCATATTAATTACCAGAGATGGTGGTAAAAGCTGGAATAAGTTAGCATGCAATGTATTGCCCAAAGCTGCCAATGGGGAAGGTGCCTTTGCTGCCAGTAATACCAATATTGAAACAGTAGGAGATAAAACGTGGGTGGCCACGACTGAAGGAACTATTTATTTTTCTCCGGATAGGGGGAAGTCTTGGTCGGTAATACGAACACCTATGTTAAGTAAAAAACCTACTGAAGGAATCTATTCCATCGATTTTTATGACGAAAATCTAGGATTTGGAATAGGAGGTGACTATACTTCGCCCAAAGCAAATAAGAAGAACAAAATAATTACCATGGATGGTGGTAAGACATGGCGGACTATTGCTGATAATCAAGAACCGGGTTATAAAAGTTGTGTGCAGTTTGTACCTAATTCAGGTGGAAAAGGCATTGTAGCAGTTGGGTTTACGGGAATCTCATACTCAAAAGACCAGGGACAGACATGGCAATCCATGAGTGAGGAAGGTTTTTATACGATTCGATTTTTGAACGATTCCATAGCGTATGCAGCAGGAAAAAATAGAATAGCAAGATTGACATTCAAATAAAAAGAGCGGGGATAAAAATACCTCTCGCTCTTTTAACCAACCTAAATAAATCAACTAAACATTTACAACTACATAGTTTCTACCTGTTTTTCTGTACCACACTCCTCTATATTTATATAGTTTCCTGCCATTGACCATTACCACACTTCGCGTTCTGGGGAGTTTCCTTACTTTTATTCCAACTGGTGCAGCCGCTACCACATAATTACGGCCTTGGGCTCTGTACCAGACACCATCGGAGAAATAGAAATTAGTTTTATTGTGGACAACAACTCTGGGCTTATTGACCGTTTTGACCACAGTCCCGTGCTTTGGATATACCCGAACTACTGTATTTTGTGCACTTGCAATGCTAAAAGTCCCTACTAATGCTAGCATCATCAAAATCAATTTTAAGTTTTTCATAGTATAGAATTTTATGTATTTCTATGATTTTGACTCTGATATTGGCAAAAGGTTTAATGAACTCAAGACGAATTCAATTAAAAAAGGGCCAAATGGCCCTTTTCTAATGTTCTTTGTTGATTTTTAAGCTATCCGCCTTCTTTTCGTTTTCGATATTGTTGAATCAATCGCTTTTTAAAACTTCGTTCGGCCCTAAACAACAAAATCACTTTTTTTGAGGGAATAACGCTTTGCAGATCTTTGATGAAATCTTGTTCTATTTTATGCTTTTCTGCTTGTAGTTTAATGAACTGTTCAATTATTTTGTCAGCTTCACTCTCGGATAACTCAGAAATATTATCAAAACGATTTCCAAAATGTTGGCGCTCCTTTTTTCGAATATTGTCCATTACTTCTTCATGTGCATTATAAACTGGCCAAAATTCCTGTGCTTCTTCCTTTGTCAGGCTTAGTTGTTCCGTCAAGTACGCCACTTTCAATGTTTTTATTCTATCCTTGGCGGGACGCTGGGCATAAAACCAATTAGTTCCCAATAAAAAAACAAATGCTATGAGTAAAGCTCTATTCATAATCATTGTATTCTAAATTTAAATCTTCGATAT
Organism: Flagellimonas sp. HMM57; assembly: GCF_021390175.1. Classification (NCBI taxonomy): domain Bacteria; kingdom Pseudomonadati; phylum Bacteroidota; class Flavobacteriia; order Flavobacteriales; family Flavobacteriaceae; genus Flagellimonas; species Flagellimonas sp. HMM57. Next base: position 3,325,386 of record NZ_CP090004.1, read on the forward strand.
CGTCAACATTCTCATTTAAATAATCTAAGATATTTTCTTTATCTAATGCTGTTTCCAGTATATCATTTATTTCCAATTCTTCAACTTCAATTATTTCTGCGATTTCGTAAGAGCTTAGCTCAAAATCTGTGGTATCAAAATAAGAATCTATTTCTGCACTGGCCAAATCGGCAAAATCAACTTTTGGTTCACTGTTCCAAGTTATGCCAAAAATCACAATGAAAATAGCAGCTATGGCAGCAGCTCCGTAATAAAACTTCTTATATGATTTCAATTCGATGACCTTTACGGTTTTTTGACTGACCTTGTCCATCACTTTTTGGTCAAACGAATTAAAATACCCTTTGGGAATGGCAAAACCATCAGATTTTGGAATGCTAGCTTCCGCTTCTTTGATTTCTCCCCCTTCAATTTTATCCATAAGTCGTTCATGGAAACTATCAAAGTAACCTTCTGGGGTATTAAACGTATTTTTTTTCTCTTTGTCCATCTTTATGGTTTGATAGTCAATTCTTTAAAAGGTTTAATCTGATTTAAGATAGGTTTCAATCTTTTTAACCGCCAAATGATAGGAAGCCTTTAATGCCCCTACGGATGTTTCGAGGACTTCTGAAATGTCTTCATATTTCATTTCCTGAAAATATTTCATGGTAAAAACCAATTTCTGCTTATCAGGAAGGGTTGCCAGTGCTTTTTGCAATTTTAACTGAATTTCATCTCCTTCAAAATAGACATCCGACTGCAAATTTTCTACCAAAGCCGTTTTAAGCTCCTCATTACTAATCCCCATTTTTTTGGACTTCTGTTTTAAAAAAGTCAAAGACTCATTGGTTGCAATACGGTACATCCAAGAATAGAGCTTGCTATCGCCTTTAAAACCATCAATATTCTTATATACTTTGATGAACGTGTTTTGAAGCACATCATCGGCATCGTCATGATTTAAGACAATTCTACGAATATGCCAATACAATCGTTCTTTGTAAGTATTGACCAACACTTCAAAGGCCTTTGCTTGGCTATCTTTCTGTTTTAATTCTTTGACTAAGGCTTCCTCAGCAATCAATTGTACTACAATTTAAAGCTTTGACTCAATTTTTATAGAAAGGTTTAATTATACAGTGAAGGACTGCATTTCAACCAGTTTTTTGTAGCCTTTTTGTGATTTCATGAGTTCGTCATGTGTTCCTTGTTCCACAATTTTTCCTTTGCTCAGCACGACTATGGAATCGGCATTTTGGATGGTAGAAAGGCGATGCGCAATAACCAGTGATGTTCTATTCTTCATCATATTTTCCAACGCGTCTTGAACAAGTCGCTCACTTTCGGTATCCAATGCAGATGTGGCTTCATCTAGAATCATAATAGGAGGATTCTTCAATACGGCCCTAGCAATGGACAGCCGTTGTTTTTGACCACCACTTAACTTATTTCCGCTATCTCCGATATTGGTATCATAACCGTTCGGCAATTCCACAATAAAATCATGGGCATTGGCAACTTTGGCAGCTTCAATAATCTCATCTTCGCTAGCCCCTTCTTTTCCAAGGCCAATATTATTTTTCACGGTATCGTTGAACAAAATGGAATCTTGGGTGACCAATCCCATTAAACCTCTCAACGATTTTTTGGTGATATCCTTAATGTTGGTTCCATCAATTAAAATTTCACCTTTGTTCACATCATAAAAGCGGGTGACAAGATTGGCAATAGTACTTTTGCCACTACCGGATTGTCCCACGAGTGCTACCGTATGGCCTTTTTTCACCTTTAGATTAAAATCCTTTAAAACGTAGTCTTCCTCATATTTAAAGGAAACATCTTTTAAGGTTACATCGTCAGTGAAGTTCAATTTTTCAAGAGCATTCCCACTATCGGATATTGGATTTTCAGACTCAAGTACTTCCAATACCCGTTCTGCGGCTGCATTTCCCTTGCGAACTCCATAGGAAGCTTTACTTATAGCTTTGGCCGGGGTGAGGATGTTGTAGGCCAGTCCCATGTATGCAATAAAAGAAGAGGCATCCAGAGTTTTATCTACCAATACCATTTTACCTCCAAACCACAACAAGACGCCAATAACCAAAATTCCTAAAAATTCACCTGTGGGTGATGCTAGGTTTTGTCTGTTCAGCAAAGAGTTTGAGAATTTGAAAAATCGGCTGGTGGAAGCTTTAAATGTATTGTAAAATCTCGACTCGGAATTGAAAGCTTTGATGACCCGAAGCCCGCTCAGGGTTTCTTCTACTATAGAAAGAAATTCACCTTGTTCCTTTTGTACCTTATCCGACTGTTTTTTGAGTGATTTGCCAATTCTTGAGATAATCATTCCAGCAATAGGGATAAAGACAAAAACAAAAATGGTCAGTTTCGTACTAATTCCAAACATGATCAGTATCGTAAACAAGATTGTTAAAGGCTCCCTAACGATCAACTCCAAAACGGACAAGAAAGAATGCTGAATTTCCAATACATCCGATGTTATTCGTGCGATAACGTCACCTTTTCGTTTTTCTGAAAAATAGGAAATGGGCAAATCCACAATTTTACGGTACATTTTATTGCGGATATCCTTTAAAACACCATTTCTTAGAAAGGTGATAAAATACATTGCACAATAATTGAATGCATTTTTTAGCAGGAAAAGAACGAGCACAAGACCAATGACCAAAACCAATCCTTTCATGTCATCGTCCCCTGAATACGCGGTGACCCTAAAATTGATATAGTCCTGTAAATAGTCTTTTAAACCAGCAAAACCAGGATACTCTGGCTCTTCGAAGACCTTTTCTTCTGGTTTGAACAGCACATCCAACATAGGAATCAATGCTGCAAAAGAAAGTGCACTAAAAAGTGCATAGAGAATATTGAAAAAAATATTCAGAAACCCATATTTACGATACGGTACCGCAAATTGGAGGATTTTCTTAAAGTAATTCATTAATTTATAAATTCAATTCAGATTGGATGCCGTCCAACTTGGCTTCCAGCTGCGAATTTACGGATTTATAATCCTCCGCCTTTTCCAATGTAGCGTTTGTACTGATATAGAATTTAACCTTGGGCTCGGTACCGCTGGGTCTGGCAGCTATTCTTGTACCATCTTCGGTTTCATAGATTAAAACGTTCGATTTTGGTAAATCGATTGTTTTTTCTTCACCGGTCTGCACATTTTTGGCAATAGTGGTATTGTAATCCTCTATCCAAACCACTTTTGAACCCTGAACGGATGCTACGGGATTCTCCTTGAAATCAACCAACATTTGCTTGATTTCCTCTGCGCCGCTGATTCCTTTTTTGGTCAAGGAAATAAGCTTCTCCTTATAGAATCCAAATTTTACGTAGGCATCTACCAATTCCTCATAAAAAGAACTTCCATTGGCCTTTGCATCCGCTGCAATTTCACAGGCGAGTAGGGTAGAGGTAACAGCATCCTTGTCCCGCACAAAATCTCCCACCATATAGCCAAAACTCTCTTCTCCTCCACCAACAAAATTTGAATCTGGAAAATCCTTGATCATTTTACCGATCCACTTGAATCCGGTCAATGCCGTTTTGAATTCTACACCATATGCTTTTGCCATTTGTTCCATCATTGGAGTCGAAACAATGGTGGTGGCTACGAATTCATTGCCCTTGAATCCATTTTGTTGGTATTTGTCCAACAAGAATTTGGTCATCATGACCATGGTCTGGTTTCCGTTGAGCAATTCCATATTCCCTTCTAAATTTCGCACGGCTATTCCCAATCGGTCACTGTCCGGGTCGGTACCCACGACCATATCGGCACCAATTTCTTCAGCTTTTTTCATGGCTATTTCCAAAGCTTCGGGCTCTTCTGGATTCGGTGACTTTACCGTTGGGAAGTTTCCATCCGGTTTAGCCTGTTCCTCTATAATAGTTACGTTTTTGTAACCAGCACGTTTTAAAACCTCGGGGATTGCAGTTATGGACGTACCATGCAATGAAGTAAAGACAATTTTAAAATCATCTTTTCCCTTTGCTCCAAAGCTTCCATTCTTTACCGAAGCATCAAAAAAAGCTTCATCCACATCTTTGTCAATCAATTCGATAAGACTGTCATTCGCTTTGAATTTAATGTCTTCAAAAGACAAGGCATCGATTTCTGAAATAATTTCACCATCCTGAGGGGGTACAATCTGTCCACCATCGGTCCAATATACTTTGTAACCATTGTATTCCGGTGGATTGTGCGATGCAGTCAACACAATTCCTGCATGACAATTCAAGTATTTTACGGCAAAAGAAAGCTCTGGCGTAGTCCTAAGTTCTGAGAATAAAAAGACCTTGATGCCGTTAGCAGAGAAAACCTCAGCAACCGTTTTTGCCAAAGTATCGGAATTATGCCTGCAATCGTAAGCAATCACGACTTTCACCGTTTCTCCAGCATAGGTTTTTTTAAGGTAGTTACTTAGGCCCTGTGTATTCTTTCCTAATGTATATTTGTTGATTCTATTGGTGCCGACGCCCATAACTCCCCTCATTCCGCCGGTACCGAATTCCAAATTTTTGTAGAACCGTTCTTTTAAGGCTTCGGTATCGTTTTCTATAAGATGTTGAATTTCTTTTTTGACTTCTGGGTCAAAAAAATCGGTTAGCCATGATTTGGCAGAAGTTAGTATGGAATCCATTTAGATGTAGCTTTTATCGGATTTAAAAATACAAAGAATCTATGTGGGGCGGCGTGCTAAACATTAATTTTATCGGAGATGTTGTAACGGGTATCATTTTTTCTGGATCGTACCATGATTTCCCCTAAAAAACCGGCCAAAAAGAACTGGGTTCCTATCAGCATTGCCGTAAGTGCTATAAAAAATTGTGGTCTATCGGTAATGAGTCGCCCAGTTGGATTTATGACTATTTTATCTATTCCCAAGTAAATAGAAAATCCAAAGCCAACAATGAACATGAGTACGCCCAGAGCACCGAACAAGTGCATAGGTTGGCGTCCAAATTTGGAAACAAACCAGATGGTTATTAAATCCAAAAAACCATTGATGAATCGGTCCACACCAAACTTGGTGGTCCCATATTTTCGAGACTGGTGCTGCACCACTTTTTCGGTAATTTTTGAGAAGCCCGCATTTTTGGCAAGTACGGGAATATAACGGTGCATTTCGCCAGACACCTCTATATTTTTTACAACAACGCTTTGATATGCCTTTAGGCCACAATTAAAATCATTTAGTTTAACGCCAGATGTTTTTCTAGCGGCCCAATTGAATAATTTTGAAGGGATATTCTTGGCAATGACCGAATCGTATCGTTTCTTTTTCCAGCCAGAAACAATATGGTTGCCCTCTTCCTTTATCAAGTGGTACAGTTCTGGGATTTCTTCGGGATTGTCCTGTAGGTCGGCATCCATGGTGATTACCACATCACCCGAAGCAGCTTTGAACCCTGCATGCAATGCCTGTGACTTCCCATAATTCTTAAGAAACCGTATTCCCTTTACGCTATCGTTTTTCTTGGACAGTTTAGAAATTATCTGCCAAGAATCATCCGTACTCCCATCATCTATGAAAATAACTTCATAAACAAAATGATTGGATTGCATAACGTTTGCAATCCAATCATGGAGTTCTATAAGCGATTCTTGTTCGTTAAGTAAAGGGATTACAATGGAAATCTGCATTGTTACATTCTGGAATTCCCTTCAAAAATAGTATTTTTTGCCTTAGTAGGAGGCTTTGTCCTTTTTTAGGATAAGACCTGTAACAAGACCGATAACAAGGCCCAGTACACAGCTAATGATCAATCCTATGGGGTAGCGCATCCAAGCAAATTTTTTCTGCATGGCCGCTCCTTGTTCCCATTGTTCCTCTGTGAGTGAAGGATTGTCTTCAAAAGTTTTAGCTTTTGCCAATTCCAAGGCTTTATCCATGAAATCGGGTTCTATAAAGTTTATGAGTACATACTGGTACGCTAAAGAGAGTATTGTGGAAACTAATGCTATACCCACAGCGACCTTTAACGCTTCGACAATTTTTAAATATCCCGAATTAGCTTTTTTAAAAGCATTTACACCTAAAAAGATGACAATGATAGTTAAAACTATTGATACTACAATTATAGGAGTGCTCATCTCATAATGCATGTTTTGAGTATAGAGCATGACACTGAATACTATTGAGACCAGTCCCAATAATATTCCGTAATTGAGGGCAAACTTTCCCGTTTTAGGTTGATTTTCTTCCATTTGTTCTAAATATTTAGTGGTGATTGTTGCTTGTTAGTGTTTACTTTAAGAATTTTGTTACAATCAAAGGTAATTTTTTCTTTTTTCCTCTTTTTCAGTTGCAGTACTAAAAGAAATGATTAAATTTGCACCTCGAAAAATTCGAAGATTAAGTATTTACGACGATGAGAAAAGGTATACACCCAGAAAATTATAGATTGGTAGCTTTTAAGGATATGTCCAATGACGATGTCTTTATTACTAAATCTACCGCAGATGCAAAAGAAACTATCACTGTAGACGGTGTTGAATATCCTTTGGTGAAACTGGAAATATCAAGAACTTCACACCCATACTATACTGGTAAGACTAAATTGGTCGATACCGCTGGTAGAATCGATAAATTTAAGAACAAGTACAAAAAATTCAAGAAAGAAGAGAAAAGCACTAAGTAAGCCTTTTTCTGAATAAAATATAACGCCCCTGATGAATGTCAGGGGCGTTTTTTATTTTTACACTTTTGAAACCACAACCATGAACTATATACTTTCAGACGGTCCGCAGCGTACAGCCTTATTACCATTTACCTTTACCCGCCCCGTTGCGGAAATCAGGATCGGAATCTTGACCATTCGCGAAAAATGGGAGAGGTACCTGAATACGACCATAAGTTTTAAGACAGAGGAATATCTATCTGAAAAGTATCGAATGGTCACTGCAGATGACAACATTGTGATTACGGCTTCTTTTTTGCCAAATGTGGCACTTGTGGAAAAGATTGTTTCCTTGGACGTGAACGAGGCTATTTTTTATGAAGATAAACTTGTGGCCTATCGTACGGCAAATCCAAATACAGAAGTAGAGGTTTCCCAATGCAAGGCCATTCATTTTGAAGACGAAGTGCTAACCGTAGATTTTACATGGGATATCTTTTCCAAAAACGGTGAAGCGCTTCAGGCCGATTTTGATATGATTACCAAAGGGCGTAAAAGTGCCCCAATTTCAGATACCAACCGCTTGATTCACCCAGAAAATATTTTCTTGGAAGAAGGTGCGCAGGTGGAGCATAGTATACTCAATGCCACCAAAGGCCCTATTTATATTGGTAAAAATGCCGAAATATGGGAGGGCTGCCTCGTACGGGGCGCTTTAGCGCTATGCGATAATGCTATTGTGAAGATGGGGGCGAAACTATACGGTCCAACTACAATAGGACCTTATGGCAAGGTATGTGGAGAAATTAACAACTCGGTAATTTTTGGGTATTCCAGTAAGGGTCATGACGGGTATCTAGGCAATGCGGTGTTAGGGGAATGGTGCAATATTGGAGCGGATTCCAACAACTCCAATCTAAAGAACAATTACGCCAAAGTGCGCCTTTGGAACTATGCCACCGAAAAATTTGACCATACGGGATTGCAATTTTGCGGACTTATGATGGGCGACCATAGTAAAACGGCCATCAATACGATGTTCAATACGGGAACGGTCATTGGGGTCAATTCCAATATTTATGTGCCTGGATTTCCAAGAAATTTTGTGCCCAGCTTCAGCTGGGGCGGTGCCTCGGGCTTTACGACCTACGCACCCAAGCGTGCTTTTGAGGCTGCAGAAGTCATGATGGCGCGTAGAGGTGTTACTTTTGATGCCACCGAAGCCCGAATTTTAGAGCATGTATTTGAGCTGACCAAAAAGTGGCGGAATTATTAGAACGATTATTGTAAGGATTGGTGCAGTGCAATCCTGTTTCCTTCAGTATCTTGAAATTCGGCGACAAAGCCTAGATCACCGTTTGAGGTCTTGGGGTATAATAGCTGCCCGCCATTTTTGGTGACCAAAAGCAGGGTCTCGTCAATACTGTCCGTTTTAAAGTATATAACGGCTCCATCTTTGGTAGGTTTATAAATATCACCTTTGGCCAAAGCTCCGGAAATCCCAAGGCTATTTTCCGCAAAAGGAAATAGCGCCATTTCATTGCCATCGATAATTGCTCTCTCAAAGCTCAAGTTAAATATAGCACTGTAAAATGTTACAGACCTGTTCATATCGGTTACCGGAATTTCAAAATAAACTACGGGATTATGAGGCATTTTTTTTTTGATTTTGATATCTAAAACTAAGGGATGAAAAACTAATACTTTGGGTAAGAGTATTGGAACTGGCAAAAAAAGTTTTCAGAGGTTTCGTTATCAAAATGTTTGAATATTAAATAACTGATTTTAAATTACTTATAAAGATAACTAAAGCCTTTGAACTTGCATCTGTTTTGGCTATTATTTTTATATTGTCTTAATTCTTTAAGAAATTATGAACCTCAGAAACAAAACTCCATGGTATATCTGTTTTCTTTGCCGATAACTCAGGTATTCTCTCCAATGCTTTAACTATCCATTTTGATTTACTTGACGATTTTGGCAATCCTTTTGTAACTAGCCAAGATTCTAATTCTCCTACAGGAACAATAAATACCCCAATGGCTTTACAATAACTGTTTATTTCATCAAATTTAGTCTGATTATCGACAGACAATTGTCTTCGACCTTCATTTTTATATTTTGACCATGGTGAATTTTCTTCTCTTATCTTTTTTAATTTTCTTCTTACTTCTACTGTTGTTGATTCTATGATGTCAATACTTACATTAAGTTTTATTGTATCAAGTAAATCCTTAATCTCAGTTTTTAAATTTGTCAATATAGATTTTGGAGATTGAGATTCGACCTCGGATACAATACCTTTTCTTAATTCCCTAATCTTGTCAATTATTTCTCTGTCTGCATTTTTTTGCTCTAATAGTCGTTTAAGTTCATCCCATACTCTAAGTATATCAAAATCAACAATGACCGCATGATTAACTTTTAACTTAAAATATGGCATAGAGACTTTAGTAACAGTTTGTTTGTTATGAGAGTGAGTATAATGAATGTCATCATTGTCGAATAGTTGCCTAGATAATCTTTGATAAAAAATTGAATCGCTATCTGCTTCTGTCACTACAACTCCTTTGTAAAACAAACCTTCTAAAACTCTTGTTGAACTTAATAAAGGATCGTTAGCAATTTTCTTTACTTCCTCAGGATTTAGCTGGCTTATGCTATTGATATCATCTTTTCTTGTAATTCTAATAAGGTCAATATCTTGTCTGATGTTCAAAATACCTCTTAACAAATCAACACTATGTGTTGCTATAAATATTTGTTTTTTATTATTTGCCTGCTCTGCAATAATTTCTCCAAGTTTTAGAGCTTGAGGAGGATGCAAAAAAGCTTCAGGTTCATCTAATAATAAAACTGGCTTTTGTCCAACATGAAGTGATAGAAAAGTTGAAATAAAACTTTTTAAGCCATCACCTTGCTCATCTAATCTTCTTTCTTTCTCAAGTATTTTCCTTAATTCTCTAGGATCAGTAGGGACGGTTCCAAAAGATTTTGAAATTCGAAAACAAAGATTAACAAGGTTTGTGTAATCGAGCAAAATATCTAATTCAAATGAATCCTTAACCAATTCTCTTAACTTTGCCTCAATCTCTGTGCCTTCTTTGTATACAGCTTGCAAAAGGTTTTCAACCTGTTTATTTACTTCTCCACTTTTTGATTGTAAGATATTTTTCAATCTATCTTCAGTACTTAAAAAGTTAACTAAGAAATTACCAAAATAGTTTGAGAAATTCTTTCTTGACTGTTCATCTTTTTTTTCTAACCACTTTTCAACTCTATCTTCCCAATCATTTCCTATATATAGGTTTTTTACACCACTAAAAGAGGAATTTAAAGTTCTTATGTAATGATTACCATCATTATCAATTATCGAGTTAATATTATAACTGTCTAGCAATTCACTAAGTTTGGATGGCCAACTGTAACTTATATCATCAACAACGATGGAATCAGGTTTTTCAATCGTAGTAATTTTAAGTATATCTTTTAATACTTGACTTTTACCACAATTGTTAGGCCCTATTAAAACTACCAAGTTTTTAGGTTTAAAAATGAAGCTATTCTTAAACTTTATTTTTTCTATTTTGTATTCAAACATAAAATGTATATGATGTAGCCTGACGTCGAAGATATGATTCTGTTTTAATGAATTATATCGACCGATAACGAAGTTAGTTGAAAAAGACTACAACATCTATAGGTGCTAATAGCAAGATTTCAAATAGATGTCAACAGGATTGTTTAAGTACAAGTTCAAGGTTCAAGCTCAAAGAGTTGTTGGTTGATTATGCTGAGATTAAAAGTTGGAACATAAAATAAGGATTGGGAAGTCAGAAGTTGGCGTTTACAGGTTGAAAGTTGAAAAGTATAGAAGTCCAACGCTCATTACTAAGCACTAAAGACTAACAACTAATTCCTATCTTTGCAACCCTAAAAATCAGGGATATACCCATGAACAAAAAAGTTGCTTTTTACACTTTGGGATGCAAGCTGAACTTTTCCGAAACTTCTACCATTGCCAGAAGTTTTGAGGATGAGGGTTTTGATCGTGTGGACTTTTCCCAAGAAGCGGATATTTATGTAATCAATACCTGTTCCGTTACCGAGAATGCAGATAAACGCTTTAAGACTATCGTAAAACAAGCGCAAAAGAGCAATCCAGCTGCTTTTGTAGCTGCCGTTGGGTGCTATGCCCAGCTAAAACCCGAAGAATTGGCAGCAGTTGATGGTGTGGACTTGGTCTTGGGTGCCACCGAAAAATTCAAGATAACCGATTACCTGAACGATCTTGCCAAAAACGATAAGGGAGAAGTACATTCCTGTGAGATAGAAGACGCCGATTTTTATGTGGGCAGTTACGCCATTGGCGATAGGACCCGGGCATTCCTAAAAGTACAGGACGGCTGCGATTACAAGTGTACGTACTGTACCATTCCATTGGCACGTGGAATTTCCAGAAGTGATACTTTAGATAATGTGTTGAAAAATGCTTCAGAAATTGCTTCCAAAGGCATTAAGGAAATCGTACTTACCGGGGTCAATATTGGAGACTACGGTAAAGGCGAATTCGGGAATAAAAAGCACGAACATACGTTTCTGGATTTGGTGAAAGCTTTGGAGGTAGTGGACGGCATACACCGCCTTCGTATTTCATCCATAGAGCCAAACTTGCTTAAAAATGAAACTATAGATTTTGTGTCCCAGAGCAATAGCTTTGTCCCGCATTTTCATATTCCCTTGCAAAGCGGTAGCGATGACATTTTAAAACTGATGCGTCGCAGGTACCTGTCCAATCTATATGTCGACCGGGTTAACCGAATCAAACAAACGATGCCACATGCCTGTATTGGGGTGGATGTTATTGTTGGTTTCCCAGGAGAGACCGATGAACATTTCTTGGAAACGTACCATTTTCTCAATGAGCTGGATATTTCGTACTTGCATGTATTCACGTATTCCGAACGCGATAATACCGTAGCGGCAGGTATGGACGACGTGGTGCCCAAAAATGTAAGGAGCAAGCGCAGTAAAATGTTGCGCGGACTATCTGCAAAAAAACGAAGGGCATTTTACGAAAGTCAGTTGGGAAGTACCCGTACCGTGTTGTTCGAGGGAGAGAACAAATCGGGTTACATTCACGGGTTTACCGAAAATTACGTCAAGGTAAAGGCGCCTTGGAATCCAGAATTGGTGAACACGTTGCATACTGTGGAACTTACCAAAATCGATGAGGACGGTTTGGTCCGCTTTGAGTTCGTCCAGAACGAAGTATTGGCATAAAAAAAGCCTCTCGAAAAGAGAGGCTAAAATCAATTTTACTTTTGTTACTTAGATACGAATACCAACGGGCAACATTTCTTTGTACTGTCTGTTTTTTCTCAAGAAACCTGCAATGTGCGGGCTTGTAGGTACGACCCTAAGGTTTTTTTCTTGGATTTGATTTAAAACGGCCTTGATAAAGGTCTCTTTAAAACCATCTTGGGTAATTTCCTCAGGAATTACCAGTTTTGTTAAAAATACTTTACGCTCCTGTGAAGAGTACTCGATTTTAGCTAAATGCCCATCAACCTTAGTTTCAAATTGACGCAAGAAACTATTGTCATTAACTTCCATTTCTGTCATGTAGTATTGTTTTAAATTGACTTTGAAATTACCGTAGCGGTAATTTGGTTTATTCCCTATTTTTGATGCATGCGTATTCTAAAATGGGGCTTGTTGCAAAAGGAGTACAAAATTAGTGAAAATTTAGTTAAATTCCTAGCTTAATCGATATTAGGTGAGAAATGCCCGACGATAAAATCCATATATACCTTATGCCGGGAATGGCGGCCAACCCATCTATATTTGACGGTATAAAACTTCCGGAAGAAACCTTTGAACTGCATCGATTGGAATGGTTCGTTCCCCAAAAGAAAATGCCCTTGGCCGACTATGCCAAGGAAATGTGGAAAAAAATACATCACGAAAAACCAGTATTGCTTGGTGTGTCGTTTGGGGGACTTTTGGTACAAGAAATGGCAAAGCATAGACCCACTTTCAAAATAATCGCGGTTTCGTGTGTGAAAAAGAGTAGTGAACTCCCTAAAAAAATGCTCTTTGCAAAATATACCAAAGTACACAAATTACTTCCAACGGGTTTGGTGTCCAACGTAGAGCTTCTGGCAAAATATGCCTTTGGGGAAACGGTAACCAAACGTTTGCATCTTTATGAACAATACCTTTCTGTTAGGGATAAATATTATATAGACTGGGCCATAGACAACATCGTAAACTGGCAACAGACTGAGCCACCTAAAAATCTTGTCCACATTCATGGTGACTCGGATGCCGTGTTCCCCGCAACCAATATCAAAAATTGCATCACTATAAAAAAGGGAACGCATACTATGATAATCCATAGGGCAAAATGGTTTAATGAGCATCTCCCTACAATTATTTTAGAAGAAGGTAGTTCTATATAGTATCTTTATAGTATAAGAGAGACAACATGAAGCATATAAAAAATATTTTAGCGGTTATTGGATTGGTAGTAGTTGTGGGAAGTCTTGTTTTTGCCGCACAATCGAACAATGTGGAAGAGGATAAAGAGCCTATGACTACTGAAAAAGAAAATCCTGTTAACAGGAACGTGACCGATGGGTATAGGATAAGTGCCATAGAGATTCCAGAAGACTTAAATTTTGCAGGTGAGCCTGTGCCGCTTGACGACCCTGAAGTCATGGAACGGGTAGACCGCGAGTTTTTGGTGAACACGTACTGGCAATCCAATGCGTTGTTGTTGATGAAACGCGCCAACAAATTCTTCCCTATCATAGAACCGATTCTCGCAAAGAACGGTATACCGGATGATTTCAAATATTTGGCCGTTGCGGAAAGTGCATTGATTGATGTTGCCTCGCCCAAAGGAGCAGCAGGGATGTGGCACTTTATGAAAGCTACGGGAAAAGAATACGGGTTGGAGGTCAATGCCAATGTCGATGAACGATATCATATCAGAAAATCGACACAGGCGGCCTGTGAGTATATCAACAAATGGAAAAAGCGTTTTGGTACCTGGACACTTACCGCGGCTACCTATAATGCAGGTCCGGGCGGAATCAAAAAATATATGGACATCCAAAAAGTGGATGATTACTACGACCTTTTGTTGGGTCAAGAAACAGGGCGTTACGTGTTTAGAATCATGGCACTTAAAGAAATTCTATCCAATCCTGAAAAATATGGGTTTGAGGTTGAAAAGGACGATTTGTACAAAGCTGTGCCTACATTTTCGGTAGAAATTGATGAGCCCGTTGCCAGTTGGGCTGATTTTGCAAAGGAATATGAAATCAATTATAAAATCTTGAAGCGCCATAATCCTTGGTTGCGCGAACCGCATCTGAACAACGCGTCCCGCAAAAAGTATGTGATTGAAATTCCAAATAAGGGATACTACAGGGAGTCCAAATAATGTGTTGCTACTTGGTTATAGTCGTTTTCTAAGCATAAAAAAAACGACTGCAACTATCAGAAACCCAACACCGGTAACTACTGGTGGATTTACGATGGTATCTCGTTGTAGACCCAAATACGTAATCAATACTGCTAGAATCAATAAAGCTATTATTGCAAAAGTCAGAACGTTTTTCATACGGTAGGCTTTAATTATCTCATGTTTTCTTTAGATGTATAAGGGTACTATTCCTCTACAGGATAATGAAGTTACGGATATTCATGGATAAATCTAAATCCAAATAATGCATATTCATTGCACAGCGAATATCAAAAATATTAAGTAATATTTTGATGAGTAAGGAGTTAGCGGATGGGTTGATTTTACAGACCTAAATCTTCTTCATCTGCTGTTGCATCATCTTGATTTGGTCGGTAAGCATGTTGTTCTTGTCCAGTTTTTTGGCTTCCTGAAGCAATTGTGTAGCTTCTCGTTTTCTGCGTTTCTGCATGGAAATACCTGCAAGACTTAATTTGGCCATGGCAACATCATAATCCATGTTGAGACCCAGCTTCAATGCTTTTTTAAAATACTTTTCGGCCTGGGTAAGGTTCTTTTGCGAGTAAATGATGCCGTGAAGGTAATTGTAGTACCCCTGTTGTTTTTTGACAAGTGCAGATTCGGGGTTCTTGATTTTCTCCAACCATTTCTGTGTACCTTCCATATCTTGCTTTCGCATACGTAGGAATGCCATAAGTATCAATTCATTTCTAAAGTATAGGAAAATGAAAACAGTGGAAAGCAAAATCAAGGAAATACCATTGCCAATATAACCTTCTATAAACTGATATACTGCGTATCCTATAATAAGTGCGGCAATTACTAGTTTTAAATTTTTATTGAACATATGTCGTTGGAATTTTACCTTGATTTCAGCGGATGCAAAAGTAGTAAAAACTATTGTAAATATTTTATTTTTGCACTTGCCAAAGTAAAAACTCTTTGTATATTTGCGCCCAGAAAATTTGGGGAGATTTGTTTCCCAGTACAAGAAATCCATTAAAATAGTTCCGAAATGAAAAGAACATATCAGCCGTCAAAAAGGAAGAGAAGAAACAAGCATGGTTTTAGAGAGCGCATGGCGACTGCCAATGGTAGAAAAGTACTTGCAAGAAGAAGAGCCAAAGGAAGAAAAAAACTAACTGTTTCCTCAGAGCCAAGACATAAAAAATAATGACTGTCAATAACTTTTAATTAAAGGTGCTACTTTTCAAGTTTAGCACCTTTTTTTTGTCCTATTTTTAAAAATTAAACAACGAGTAACCTAATAGAATGCCTAAAAGAGAAGATTTAAAATCCATTTTGATAATTGGCTCGGGCCCAATTATAATTGGACAAGCGTGTGAGTTTGACTACTCTGGTTCCCAAGCACTACGTTCCCTTCGCGAAGATGGAATCGAGACTATTTTGATCAATAGCAATCCGGCAACGATAATGACAGATCCTGCGATGGCAGACCATGTATATCTGAAGCCATTGAACACAAAATCGATTATAGACATTTTAAAAAAGCACCCTAATATAGATGCGGTGCTACCTACGATGGGTGGGCAAACCGCGTTGAACTTATGTATTGAAGCCGACGAAAAAGGAATCTGGGAAGATTTTGATGTTGAGATCATTGGTGTTGATATTGACGCTATCAACATTACTGAGGATAGGGAGAAATTTAGGGAGTTGATGCTTCAAATTGGAGTAGGAATGGCACCTCAAGCAACAGCGACTTCATTTTTAAAAGGAAAAGAAATTGCCCAAGAGTTTGGTTTTCCACTGGTAATCAGAGCCTCTTTTACACTTGGTGGGGCGGGAGCATCCATTGTTTATGACCCTGAGGATTTTGATGGGCTGCTAAGTCATGGACTTGAGGTTTCCCCAATTCATGAGGTCATGATTGACAAGGCTTTAATGGGATGGAAAGAATACGAATTAGAGTTACTTCGTGATAAAAATGACAATGTAGTTATCATTTGTGCTATCGAGAACATGGACCCAATGGGCATTCATACTGGAGATTCAATTACTGTGGCACCAGCAATGACACTCTCTGACCGAACATATCAACGCATGCGGGATATGGCCATCCATATGATGCGCAGTATCGGGGATTTTGCAGGTGGATGTAATGTCCAGTTTGCCGTGAGTCCAGATGAAAAAGAGGATATTATTGCCATTGAAATCAATCCACGGGTTTCCCGCTCTTCCGCTTTAGCTTCCAAGGCTACGGGATATCCAATTGCGAAAATCGCTGCAAAGCTGGCAATCGGATACAGTTTGGACGAACTGGAAAATCAGATAACCAAGTCTACTTCGGCATTGTTCGAGCCAACATTGGATTACGTTATCGTAAAAATTCCAAGATGGAACTTTGACAAATTTGAAGGTTCTGATAGAACGTTGGGACTTCAGATGAAGTCTGTAGGTGAGGTTATGGGCATCGGACGTTCTTTTCAAGAGGCATTGCACAAGGCCACACAATCCTTAGAGATTAAGCGTAATGGACTTGGTGCGGATGGAAAAGGATATAAAGATTATGAAACTATTATTCAAAAACTAAAAGTTCCGAGTTGGGACAGGGTTTTTGTAATCTATGACGCTATTCAATTAGGAATACCTTTGAAGAGGATTTTCGATATTACCAAAATAGATATGTGGTTCTTAAAACAATACGAAGAACTGCATTTCTTGGAACAGGAGATTTCAAAATATACCATAGAAAGTTTACCAAAGGCGTTTTTATTGGAAGCGAAACAAAAAGGTTTTGCGGACAGACAAATTGCACACATGTTGGACTGTTATGAAAGTGAAGTGCACAAAAAGCGAACGAACTTGGGAATAAACCGTGTCTTTAAGTTAGTGGACACCTGTGCTGCAGAATTTAAGGCAATGACACCGTACTACTACTCCACATTTGAAGAAGAAATAGAAACGGCAGATGGTAAACGCTACGTGGCCAATGACAGTGAGGTTACGGACAGAAAGAAAATTGTGGTCTTGGGTTCTGGTCCAAACAGGATTGGACAAGGAATTGAATTCGATTACTGCTGCGTGCATGGGGTTTTGGCCGCTGCCGAATGTGGTTACGAAACCATCATGATCAACTGCAACCCCGAAACAGTTTCCACGGATTTCGATACTGCTGATAAGCTCTATTTTGAACCTGTTTTTTGGGAACACATCTACGATATTATCCTCCATGAAAAGCCGGAAGGCGTTATTGTACAGTTAGGAGGCCAGACCGCTTTGAAATTGGCCGAAAAATTGGATAAATACGGTATTAAAATTCTTGGAACCAGCTTTAAATCATTGGATTTGGCAGAAGACCGAGGTAGCTTTTCCACATTATTAAAAGAAAATGACATTCCTTATCCTAGATTTGGTGTTGCTGAAACAGCCGATGAAGCGCTGGAACTTTCAGAAGAGCTTAATTTTCCCTTATTGGTAAGACCTTCTTATGTATTGGGAGGACAGGGGATGAAAATCGTGATCAATAAAGAAGATCTGGAAAAGCATGTCGTTGACTTACTCCGTAAAATTCCTAATAATAAATTATTGTTGGACCATTATTTAGACGGTGCCATAGAAGCGGAAGCCGATGCCATTTGTGATGGGGAAGATATTTACATCATTGGTATCATGGAGCACATTGAGCCCTGCGGTATCCATTCGGGTGATTCCAATGCAACCTTACCACCTTTCAATTTAGGTGAATTTGTATTACAACAGATAAAGGACCATACCCGCAAGATTGCCTTGGCTTTGAAAACGGTTGGATTAATCAATATTCAGTTTGCTGTGAAAGATGATATGGTCTATATCATTGAAGCCAACCCAAGAGCATCGCGTACGGTTCCTTTCATCGCTAAGGCTTATGGGGAGCCCTATGTGAATTTTGCCACTAAAGTGATGTTGGGCGAAAAGAAGATTAAGGATTTTGATTTCAAACCACATTTGGATGGATATGCTATAAAACAACCTGTGTTTTCATTCAATAAATTCCCGAATGTGAACAAAAACCTTGGGCCAGAGATGAAGAGTACAGGGGAAAGTATCCTGTTCATTGACAGTTTAAAAGACGATGATTTTTACAATCTGTATTCTAGAAGGAAGATGTACTTAAGTAAGTAATCGTATTACAAATTTAAAAAGAGGGCAATGCTATCGTATTGCCCTCTTTTTGTTTTATTCAGTTTAATAGTAGGAATCTACTTTTCCCATTCCGTATGAAAAACACCTTCCCGATCTAGGCGCTCGTAGGTATGCGAACCAAAATAATCACGCTGTGCTTGGATTAGATTTAGAGGTAGTCTACTGCTGGTATATGCATCAAAATAGGTTAGTGCATTTGATAGCCCAGGTAACGGAATACCATTGGTAGCACTGTAGGAAACCAGTTCTCTGGCAGAATTGACCGTATCTTGAATTTTTTCTTTAAAAGAGGAAGACAACAATAAGTTTTGTAAATGAGGTTCTGCTTTGAATGCATCTGTTATATCTGCCAACAAGGCGGCACGAATGATACAACCTGCTCGCCAGATTTTTGCAAT
This sequence comes from Flagellimonas sp. HMM57, assembly GCF_021390175.1. Taxonomy (NCBI): domain Bacteria; kingdom Pseudomonadati; phylum Bacteroidota; class Flavobacteriia; order Flavobacteriales; family Flavobacteriaceae; genus Flagellimonas; species Flagellimonas sp. HMM57. Next base: position 3,344,058 of record NZ_CP090004.1, read on the forward strand.
TTCCCCTAGTTCCAGTTCATAGCCATATTCTTTGGATGCGTCGGCTAATTGGTGCATACCTTGAGCATAGGTGATGATAAATGCAAAATAAAGTGCATTTTCAGCTTTGGCAATCAATGTCTTTTTGACAACGGATTCTGGTTTGGGGCGGTCATATAGTTCATCCGCTTGTATTCTTTCTGCTTTTAAGGCCGAAATCTCGCGCATACTTACCGCAATGTCGATGGTTGGCACAGGAATACCTAAATCCATTGCATTTTGCGAGGTCCATTTCCCCGTTCCTTTCTGTTTGGCCTTATCCAAAATTTTATCGACTAAATGTCCATCTGTCAAATCATCTTTTTGCTCAAATATTTCAGAAGTGATTTCAACCAAAAACGATTGTAATCGCCCAGCATTCCAATTCGCATAGGTTTGATGTAACTCTTCATTGGTCAAGTCCCCGGCCTTTTTCAAAAGGTCATAAATTTCCGAGGTTAATTGCATCAATCCATATTCAATGCCATTGTGCACCATTTTCACATAGTTTCCAGCAGATTTTGGACCTAAATATGTTACACAAGGTTCTCCTTTGTACTTGGCAGAAACAGCTTCAAAAATTGGTTTTACGTATTGGTACGCATCTCTGGAACCTCCTGGCATGATGCTTGGTCCCTTGCGGGCACCTTTAGCTCCGCCCGATACTCCTGCACCAAAGAAATTAATGCCTTTTTCTTTTAAATAAGCTTCTCTACGGTCCGTATCCGTAAAAAAGGAATTCCCTCCATCGATAATGATATCACCCTTATCAAGATGGGGCAGTAAATTTTCAATGACAATGTCTACTACTTTACCAGCAGGAACCAATAACATGATTTTTCTAGGAGTGGTCAAAGCCTTAACAAAAACTTGAGCATCAGTAGCAGCATTTACTTTACTCTGGTTACCACCTTCCTTTATAAGGGCATCAACTTTTTCCTTGTCCAGATCATTGCCAAAAGCTGTAAATCCATTATCGGCAACATTAAGAATAAAATTGCGCCCCATTACACCAAGGCCCACAAGCCCAAAATCATAAGTATCTGCCATGTTCTATGTTTTTAACGTCTTATGTTAAGACAACACTAAGTACGTTATTTGTTGAATTCTGAACCTAAAATAAACGTTATATTCGTTAAGCTCAAAAATAAATTGCGGTGTTGAAGCCTTTTTTAGGAAATAGCTCCCCAATCATTCAATTTTTGGGATATCCGAACCTGTAATAGCTCACTCTATGAAAAAGACCAATAGTCAAATGCTCATTATTTTTGGAGCTTCGGGCGATTTAACAGCCAGAAAGCTCATTCCAGCATTGTTTAATTTATACGTTGCAGAACAGCTGCCCAAAAATTTTATCGTTTTAGGTGCTAGTAGAAGTAACCTTACAGACGAAGAATTTAGAAATAGGGTGGTCTATGAAAGCAAGTATTTAAAAGAAAAGATTAACGGTCTGGATAAAAAGAAGTTAGAGGCATTTGCCAATACATTGTTCTATGAGGATTTAGGTAACGATTACGCCTCTAATTACGAAGGCCTGTCCAAGCGTATTGAGGATTTGAACGATGCCCACAATACGAATCATAATTACATGTTTTATTTATCCACACCTCCAAGTATTGTTGAGACGATAGCAAAGAACCTTTCAGAATACAATCTTAATGATGAAACGAAAGGCTTTAAACGGTTGATTGTGGAAAAGCCATTTGGATACAATCTGGAGACCGCAAAAGAACTGAATAACGGACTTCAGCAGTATTTTAAAGAGTCGCAGATTTATAGAATTGACCATTATCTTGGAAAAGAGACCGTACAAAACTTATTGGTGACCCGCTTCTCCAATAGCATCTTTGAGCCTTTGTGGAATCGAAATTACATTCACCACGTGGAAATAACCAATGCGGAGAGCGTTGGCGTAGAGAAAAGGGGAGGATACTATGATAAATCAGGTGCATTGCGCGACATGTTTCAAAACCACTTGCTGCAAATTGTTTCATTGGTGGTCATGGAACCTCCAATAGGTGATCAGCCAGAAGAAATACGAAATGAAAAAGTAAAAGCATTAAAATCGCTCAGGGTCATGCGGGATAAGCAAACCCTTTTTGATAATACGATACGTGCCCAATATGTTGGTTCGGAAATTAATGGGGAAAAAGTGAAAGGTTATCGCGATGAAGATGGTGTTGACCCAGACTCAACTACTGAAACCTATGCTGCGGTAAAGTTTTTTGTAGATAACTGGCGTTGGCACGGAGTTCCTTTTTATGTGCGTACGGCCAAACGCATGCCTACAAAAGTTACGGAGGTAATTATTCATTTTAAAACACCGCACCATCAGATTTTTCAAGATTCTGGAGTTAACAATAAAGACAATAAGCTGATAATCAGGATACAACCAGATGAAGGTGTTCTTATGAAGTTTGGAGTAAAAGTTCCTGGTCAAGGCTTTAAGGTGGAACGGGCGAATTTGGATTTTTACTATTCCAGTTTGGCACAAACCTATGTTATGGAAGCTTATGAGCGACTACTTTTAGATGCCATGCAAGGCGATGCTACGTTATATGCAAGAGCTGATGAAGTAGAAGCAGCTTGGGAGTTTGTTGACCCTATCTTGAATTACTGGAAGACCGGTGACGATGTAAGAATGTACGGTTATGCCGCAGGTGTTTGGGGACCTGAAAACGCAGATGAACTGATCGATGATTTAGGGTTCTGGCGGAATCCTGGTGAGAACTTGGCCGATGACCCTGGCTATTGTGTGATTTGTTAGTTAAGTAGTCAGTGGTCAATTGCTGGTTTGAACTTTGGGTTTGATCTTGCGCTTGAACTTTGAGTTTATTTTTGTCATTGGTCATTGGTCATTGGTTGATAGAGTATGGTTTAAAGATTTATTTGATGGAATTGAAAATTTATAGGGATAAAGACGAAGTTGCAAAACAGTTCTCTGAATATTTTTCGGGATTGGTTGAGGGGAAATCCATTTTTCATGTGGCACTGTCTGGTGGAAGTACCCCAAAAATTGTTTTTGATTTGCTTGCTGCTGATTTTTCTTCAAAAATTGATTGGAATAAAATTCATTTTTATTGGGGAGATGAGCGATGCGTTCCACCAACGAATGACCAAAGCAACTATAAAATGACTGTAGCGCATCTGTTTTCCAAAGTTGATGTCCCCCAAGAACATATTCATAGAATATTAGGCGAAAACGACCCGCATAAAGAAGCTAAAAGATATGGTGAGCTATTGGTGGAGCATCTTCCGTCGCAAAATGGAACTCCTCAATTTGATTTAGTTATCTTAGGAATGGGTGATGACGGGCATACAGCTTCAATTTTTCCACATGAAATTGAATTATGGGATTCAAACGAAAACTGTGAGGTCGCCATTCATCCAGATTCTGGACAACGAAGGGTTACGTTAACAGGAAAAGTTATCAATAATGCGAAAGAAGTAGTTTTTTTGGTGACAGGAGAAAGTAAGTCAGAAAAAATAACAGCAATTCTTGAAAAGAAGGAGGGTCATATGGACTATCCAGCTTCTTTAGTACATCCAAATTCTGGGAGTTTGGTCTGGTTTATGGATGCAGATGCTGCTAAGGAACTTGCTTAGTTTAAATCCAGCTGTACATTTTCACCTTCTAAAGTATCTAAATGCGCATCGATTTTAAAATTGGCAGCTTCATATTTGGAATCTCTATGTTGGGCCGAGGCTTTTCGTTCTTTACTTCTGGCAAATCGGCGAACCCCTTGTTTGTCAAATAATAGTAAACCTGGAATCGTTCTGTTTTTGCCACTTTCATCTTTTGCGACCATAGTAAGATAAGATGAATTGCAATGTTTGATCTTTCCAGTGGTAATATTTTCAGATTCAACTCTGACGCCTACTACCATTGAAGTTTTTCCAGTGTAATTGATGGATGCTTTTAAGGTGACCAATTCACCAACTTCAATTGGATTTAAGAAATCTACTCTATTGACAGAGGCGGTAACACAATACGCTTGTGAGTGTTTTGATGCGCATGCAAAAGCAATCTGGTCCATCAGATTTAGTATGTGTCCTCCATGTACTTTACCACCAAAATTGGAGTGGGAAGGTAGCATTAGCTCCGTAATTGAAACCTTGGATTCTTCTACGGTTTTGAATTTTTTCATTTGAACTTATTATATTTCCCCTCTAAAAAGAGGGGATTAAGGGGTGTGTAAAAACATTGGAATGATAATCAAATATAATCCAAAGCTCAAAGAACTTGCTAGGCAACTGCGTAATAATGCTACAAAAGCTGAAATTTTTCTTTGGCAAAAACTAAAGCGAAATCAAATGTATGGCTATGATTTTCATAGACAAAAACCTATTGATCAATACATTGTAGATTTCTTCTGTAATAAGTTGCGGTTAGCTATTGAATTAGATGGTTATTCACATCAAATAACTGAGGTTTGGGAAAAGGATGTCAAAAAGACGAAATGCCTAAATGAGCTTGGAATCAATATACTTAGATTTTCAGATTACCAAGTGATGAACGAAATGGAGAATGTACTACGAGCTATTGAGGATTATATTGTAACATTCGAAGAAAAAGGATTTACACCTCCCTCAATCCCTCCTTGTTAGGAGGGAAGTTATATACTTTTCTTAGTTATTTAATTCCCAAAATGTGGCGATTTTTCCTTATCCACCTCGATGATAAAATATTTTGTATCCCCTAACCAAAAAAAAGTTGAGTACCGTTCCTTATAAGTAACTTTTACGTAGTGACCTTGAAAATCCTTTAGTTTCTGTATGACATCCTTTTTATTGTCCTCTACAGAAAAAGAAAAAATTTGAGCCCCTGAAATACCTTGGCTTATCTCACCTTCCCATGTCTTGGCCAACACCCCTTTCCTACTGAATTTTATCAATTCCCCGGAACGATAGCCCTCACTGAAAGGGACATAGTAGATAAAAGCAAAGTAAGCCGAGACTCCCAATAGGATGGCTGATATGGTAATAAATATTGCTTTTTTCATGGTTATAGTTCAAGTTTTGGTTCTTGATAATCGTCTTCTTCTGCACGTTTTAATATTGGCTCAGGAATGGATTTTTTAGCTTTTGCACCCATTTTTTTGAGTTTTTCAATACTGGTAACAATGTTTCCACGCCCCTCTACCAATTTGTTCATGGCACCACGATACTCTATTTTGGCCTCATCCATTTTTTTGCCCACCTTGGTCAAATCTGTTACAAAACCTTCAAATTTATCGTATAATGCACCAGCTTGTCTAGCAATTTCTATAGCATTTTTTTGCTGTTTTTCATTGTTCCACATACTGTCTATGGTACGCAATGTAGCCAATAGGGTAGAAGGAGTAACGATAACAATATTCTGTTCAAATGCCTTGTTGTAAAGCGAATTGTCAGTATTTATTGCTACTGCAAAAGCAGGTTCTATCGGAACAAATAGTAGCACGAAATCAGGACTTTCCATTTCATACAAGTCCTCATACTTTTTGGCGGAAAGTTGTTCCACATGCTTTCGTAAAGAATTGATATGGTCTTTAAGGTGTTTTTCCTTTAATTCATCTTCAGCATTGGTATAACGTTCATAGTCGGTGAGGGAGACCTTGGAGTCGACCACCATCTTTTTCCCATCTGGTAGATGGATAATAACATCTGGCATTACCCGAGAGCCGTCATCCCTTAAAAAACTTTGCTGTACACTATACTCTCTGTCTTTCTCAAGACCCGACTTCTCCAATACGCGTTCTAAAACCAATTCCCCCAATTCCCCTGCATTTTACTATCTCCTTTTAAGGCTTTGGTTAAATTTTCCGCTTCTTGGGTAATCTTAAGGTTTTGATTTTGAAGATTTAGTAATTGTTCTTTAAGCGCTGAATGAATACTGATATTCTCCTTTTGGGTAGCTTCTACTTTTTTCTCGAACAGCTGAATTTTTTCTTGAAGCGGACTCAGTATTTGTTTGATGTTTTTTTGATTTTGCTCTGTAAACTTCGAGCTCTTTTCTTCCAATATTTTTGAAGCGAGAATTTCAAAGTCTTTGGTGAATTTTTCCTGTAACTTTTCTACTTCCTCTTTTTGTTCGGTATTGATGCGTTGTAAATTTTCCAAATCTGCCTGATACCTGACAATTTGGTTTCCAAGTTGCTCTTTTTCAGATTGAAGTTCTTTCTTCTCGGTATCGACAGAAAGAAGTCTATCGTTTAGGGTCGTTACAGTATTGTTCAGCTGCTGCTCACGTTCCTGCCAAACACTTTCATTGGATTTGGTCTTTAGCTTTTGAATATAGATGCCCATAAGTACTCCAATTCCAGTTGCAAGTATGCCAACCAATACATAAATCAATTCATTGCTCATAAAATTCCTTTCTCAGGATAAAGATAATGGATATCTAACTACATAAAAATATCCCTGAAATAGTTTGTAGCTTTCGGTTGTGATGTTTTTTTGCTTACAGCTTACAGCTTACAGCTTACAGCTTACAGCTTACAGCTTACAGCTTACAGCTTACAGCTTACAGCTTACAGCTTACAGCTTACAGCTTACAGCTTACAGCTTACAGCTTACAGCTTACAGCTTACAGCTTACAGCTTACAGCTTACAGCTTACAGCTTACAGCTTACAGCTTACAGCTTACAGCTCATTGGTTTTACAAACCGTCGCTTCTCTATTTGTTCACTTTAAAAGAACCTGTTTTAGCATCAAATTGAACCATTTCTGAAGGAAAAAGATGTTCAAAATGCTTTTGTTCTATTAATTTGCAGGGTTCTCCGAATGGATTTTCATGTCCATCAAGGATTAAAATTTTATCGCATAGCTGAATGGCTAAATCAATTTCATGTGTTGTAAAAATGATTGTTTTCTGCTGTTCATGAGCCAATTGCTGCAATAACTTTAGAATTTGTACTTTATGGTAGAGGTCTAAATGTGTTGTGGGTTCATCTAATAAAATGATGGGCGTATCTTGTGCCATAGCACGTGCTATCAATACACGTTGTAGTTGACCATCGCTGAGCTCATGGCATTTGCGGTAACGTAAATCGTTCAATAAAAAAGTATCCAGACTTTTCTGAATTTGTTTCTTATCGGTCTTCGTCAAAGTGCCTATCCAATTGGTATAGGGCTGCCTGCCCAGTGCAATCAATTCTTCAACGGTTAGATTTTTGGAAGCAGGTTGCTCTGTTAGCACCAAGCTAAGTTCTTGTGCAAGTTTTAATGAAGCATAATCTTTTAGATTCTTGGTATTTAAGGTAATGCTGCCCGATATTTTGGGTTGAAGATTTCCTAAGGTGCGTAAAAGTGTCGATTTTCCAATGCCATTAACGCCAACGATAGCACATAGTTCTTTGGATTTCAAGTCAAAATTTATCGTGTCCACAATTGTTTTGGAGGTATAGCCAATTGCTACATCTTTAACTGTGATAATATTTTTTATTGACCCTGGCATCAAAACAACATTTTTCGTTTTCTAACCAGCAACCATATCACAACGGGAGCTCCAATAAGTGAAGTTATGGCATTTATGGGCAAAACATTGGCAGAATTTGGCAACTGTGCAATGGTATCACAAAGGAGCATTAAAATGGCACCATAAAGAAATACTGAAGGAATGAGAATGCGATGCTCCATAGTGTCGAATATTTGCCTTGTAAGGTGCGGTACCGCCAATCCAACAAAAGCAATAGGTCCTGCAAATGCCGTAATTCCACCAGCCAATATGCCAGTTGCAATGATGATAATGAGCCTGGATTTTTTTAAAGATATGCCAAGGCTCAATGCGTAGTTTTCTCCTAATAAAAATGCATTTAATTTTTTTATGGAAAGTATACTCAAGATAACTCCTATGCCAACAATGCCACTTAAAAGGATTACTTGTTGCGAAGATAGGTTGCCGACACTCCCAAATGACCAAAAAATAAAGCGCTGGAGGTTCTCCGCAGTTGAAAAATAGGCCAGTACACTGACAATTGCTGCCGTAATACTTCCAAACATAAGACCGATAATCAGTAAAGCCATGGTATCCTTGACCCTGTTGGCTACCAGCATTACCACAAGCAATACCAAAAAACTACCAACACTTGCCGCGATTGCCAACGACACATCATTTAAAAGTAACAATGAAGTAAAACCTGTGAACAGCGATGCGCCCATTAATAGTAATGCAGCTCCAAGACTGGCGCCGGAGCTAATCCCCAAAACAAAAGGTCCGGCCAATGGATTGCGAAACAGGGTTTGCATCAACAAGCCACTCAACGCCAGACCGCCACCAACTAAAATGGCCGTAAAGGCTTTAGGTATGCGATAGTTCCATATAATGTATTTCCAAGACTCAGTTTCAACTTCACCACCAAATAAAGAAGACAACAGTGCTTTGAAAGGTATTGCTACAGAACCTGAACTTATATTCAATATCCATGCAAAAATTAGAGCTGTAATGATTAGCGCAAACGAAATACGGTATGATTTGTAGTGCTGCATTTAGTGCAAGGGCAAGTAGAAATTGAGTTCGTGATTTGGTAAAAGTTCAGGATGTAGTATGGAGATTAGATCTTTAAGCACCAAATCTGGCCGTTGTGGAGCCAGCTCATAAAAAAGAATACCTCCAGTACTTCCTTTCTTTACAGCATTTGAATATATTTTTTTATTGGAAAATGCATCGAATTGTTCATAGTGAGTGTCCGCTTTTTTCAAATCTTTATATGTAGTGTGCATGGAGGGATTGAACCAAAAATCTGCCTGTTTCCCTTTTTCCAAAACGGCTTCCAAGCTCAGGCCAATACTTCCTTTTTCCTCAGTATCTGTCCATATGTAATTCGCATTGGCATCTTTTAAAAATTTTGCCATCCAGCTTTTCCCACCTGCTATATACCATACATCTTTGTATAGCCCGCCAGTTAATACTGTTGGTTTTTGTGTTGCATTCAACGCTAAAAGCTTGGTGTCATTATATGATTTTTCTATTGTCTTGAAAATACTGTCAGCCTGTTTTTCTTTTTGAAAAAAAGGAGCGAAAAACTTAATCCATTCTGCCTTTCCCAAAGGTGTTTGCTCTGTCCATTCTCCATTATACACTACAGGTATTCCTGAACGTTTTAATGTTTCATAAGCTTTGTTGGTATTGTTTATTCCGAAGCCTATCACAACATCTGGCTGCAAAACCAATGCGATTTCCGTATTGATATTTTCATTGGTTCCCAATTCTTTAATGTGCTTGGATTCTATTCGTTTTCGGGCCCTTTCCGAAGAAACTAGATCCGTGTTGGGAAAACCTGTAATCGTATTCAGTTCGCCCAAAGCTTCTAAAGAAGGAATGTGTGTTGTGGAGGTTACAATCATATTTTTTACAGGTACGGGTATTATGGCATCGTATGTATCCCGAGGTAGCGCTATCGAAGCAATTTTTTCTCTGGATACCAATGCATATTTAAAATTGGTTTCTGCACCTGGCCAGGCTGATGAAACTTCTATTGTAGTAAAATTGGTATTTGATTTTATTGTAAAACCTGTAGCGTGGTATATTTTGGTTTCTCTCTCTTTTTGTTTAATCGGAAGGACTTTCTTTTTTTCACCGCAACCAGAGAAAAAGAATATAAAAAAGCTTGTGAAAAATAGGATGAATACTTGTTTTCGTATCATGACCCCAAATGTAATATTATTTAACTTTTTTAAAAAAAGATTAAACAGAATGATTACTTTCGCTGAGAATTTAGGTTCGATTTAGTCATGTGATTTTGCTTTAGAATATTTTTAGTTCAGTAAGTGATTTCAAAGGAGCTAAGTCGATTAAAAGGGAATCTGGTGTAAGTCCAGAACTGTTCCCGCAACTGTAAGTTTATGTCAAACTTGTTTTGACACTTCAAACAAATGAAGGTGTTATTTCTTCTATGTCACTGCCTTAATCTAAGGTGGGAAGGCAAAATAGCATTGAACAAGTCAGGAGACCTGCCAAATTCAAACAAAACATGTTAAACTTTCGGGATAAAGGTTTACGTATGGGTACAGACATACTATTCTCCCGTTTATTCTAGTAAACGAAATGAAAAAAAGTTACTTATGGTTAGGTGCTGCTATTTTAGTTGGCAAGGGTCTTTCTGCGCAGAGCTCACAGCAAGATTCTGTTCAGGTTCAACAACTGCAGGAAGTGGTTGTGAGTGATTCGCGTTTTGAGCTAAAGCGTGAAAATTCTGGTAAAACGGTCATCAAGATTTCAACTGAGGAATTGGAACGAAATCAAGGTAGGACCGTGGCTCAGATTATCAATACAAAAAGCGGAATTGAAATTGCCGGTAGCCGGGGTAGGGACGGTGACGTTCTAGGTGTTTTTGCCAGAGGTGGGCGAGGACGACAAGTTCTGGTCATTATTGATGGGGTTCGTGTAACCAACCCTTCTTCTTTTGCGGTTGAATATGATTTACGGCTTTTGTCTGCAGCCAATGTAGAATCCATTGAAATTATAAAAGGTGCTGCGAGTACGCTTTATGGTACCAACGCGGCTACGGCTGTCATCAACATCACTACCAAAAAGAATTCGGAAAATAAGATTGCAGGTAATTTTGAATCCATGGTAGGAACAAATCAAACTTCTGAAGACCAAAATTATAACCTCGCTAGTTTTGCCAATGGAGCTAGAGTAAGTGGAACCTTGGACAAGTTCTCTTATGGTCTAAGTTTTTCCAATCGCTATTCCAATGGACTTTCTGCTGCTGTAACTCCAGAAAATGAGGAAGATGATTTTTCACAATACAGCACAGACCTTAAACTGGGATATCAATTTTCTAAAGACTTGAATGTTTCGGTTTATGTGAACAAAACGGAACTTAGAACCGAGTTTGATGCCGACCGTGCTGAATCTCCCAATAGATTAAAGCAAGATCAGGAACGCGTAGGGATTGCATCCACATTTAACTATGGAAAAGGATCTGTAGAACTAAATGCTGCGTACACAGATTTTGAAATAGATACCAGAGGCACATTTGGTGATAGCAGTGCCAACGGTGAGAATTTTGTTTTTGACATTTTTAATAAATATGTGTTGAATGAAAAGTTTTATACAGTTCTAGGCGTAAACTATATTAAAGACAAGGCTTCTTTTACCAATGCGGTGGATTTTACGATTGTTGACCCCTATGCCAACTTGGTATATGTATCTGATTTTGGCTTCAACCTAAATACGGGAGCTAGGCTTAATACGCATTCTGAGTACGGGAACAATTTCGTATATAACGTAAATCCATCCTACGTTTTTCGTACCTCTGAGGGGTATGTTAAACTTCTGGGTACTTATGCCACATCATATATCACACCTAATTTAACACAGTTGTTCGGGGATTTTGGTGCAAACCCAGATTTGGAACCTGAGGAGAATACTACCATAGAAGGTGGGGTGGAGTATTTTGTAAATGATAAGCTTCGGTTTAGTACTATTTATTTTGATAGAAATGAAAAGAACCGAATTGGGTCGGATGCTGATTTTCGGAGTATTAATATTTCAGATGAAATCGATGTAAACGGTATCGAAGTAGAAGCTTCTTGGATTCCTATTGAAACACTTACCTTGGATGCCAATTATGCCTTCACAGAGCGGAAGGGTGATAATGCTATAAGAATTCCCAAGCATAAAGCGAATTTAACTTTGGGCTACCAACTATGCAAATCCACAAATGTTTCGCTTAACTATGCCTATACCGGTGAGCGGAATGATACAGATTTCGCCATCGGTGAGAATGTTGCCCTAGATGCTTTTTCCTTGGTAAACTTGTATATTGACCATGAATTAATGTCCAATAAGCTGAAGGTTTTCCTCAACGCCAATAATGTTTTAAATGAAGAGTTCACTGAAATTATTGGTTTTACCACTAGAGGTAGAAACATCAGTGCTGGATTTAACCTAAGTTTTTAATCACCAAATCGATACTATGTTGAAGGTTTGTTCTTTTATGCCCGCCGTTACCCAGATGATTTATGATATGGGTCTTGACAATCAGCTTTATGGCGTCACTTTTGAATGCCCTGAACAAGCGTTAAAAGAAAAGAAACCTGTTGTACGTTGTATTTTGGAAGGTAAAAACTTATCTAGTCAGGAAATTGATACGTTGTTTTCTGCAAGTAAGCACCAGGGGAAAGATTTGTATTATGTGGACGAACCCCTTTTGGAGACGATTTCACCTGATATCATCTTCACCCAGGATATATGTGATATATGCCAGATAGATACGGCATGTACTGCAGCAGCAGTTGCTAATTTAGAGAAACAACCTGAATTGATTTCGATAAGTCCACAATCTTTGGAAGACGTTTTTGAATCTGCAATTACCATTGCCAAAGCAATGGGTAGGGAAGAGGTGGCCTATTTGTATTTGGCAAAATTGCATAACCGAATTGATAGCGTAATCGATAAACTAAGAGCTTCCAAAGCATTGCCAAAGCGGGTGATGCTGATGGAGTGGTTAGATCCTATTTTTAATTGTGGACATTGGATTTCCCATCAAATTGCTTACGCAGGTGGGGTGGATATGCTTTCGAACCCATCTGGCGACAGTATAGTGACCCAATGGGACAAAATCGTAAAGTATGACCCTGAGGTTTTGGTCATAGCGCCTTGTGGTTTTACGATTGAACGAACCATTGAAGAAATGCACTTGCTGATTAAAAAAGAGGGATGGAATGAATTAACAGCAGTTAAAGAAGAAGCTGTCTACATTGCAGATTTTGATATGTTCACTCAATCATCTGCCAATACACTCGTCAATGGAATAGAAGTATTGGCAGGCCTTTTTCATCCAGATGTATTCGACATCCCTGAGAAACTATCAGAAAAGTTCAAGCCTTTTCTTGTGAAAACGATTTAATACTAAAATGCTTAAATAAAAAAGCGGCTCAATGAGCCGCTTTTTTAAGTTATTCAAAATGAATGTCAATGTCCCAAGGTTTATCCAAGTACATGTTATCCTTTATTGGAGTCATCAGTCTGGAGCTCATTACTTTCTTTGCAGGCATTTGAACGGTAAAACTCCGCTTGCTTGCAACACCGGTGATTTCCTGAATTGCTCTTGCTAACATGGGTTCATTGGGGTCTCCCAAAACTCCTAAATTTTCGATATCTTCTTCAAGTGCTATATTGGGAGCCAAGCCAGCTGTATAATCAAAGAATCCATCAGCATTTTCATTTCTCCCTACCAAGGGTTGTAACCCCCATCTATTATTAGGATTTATTTCGTTTTCGCGATTTGGATTATAAATATAACTCCCTTCAGAGTCGTCAACCAATGTGATGGAAAATTCATTTTTACCTCTGGTGGTCTCTCCAATATGAATAACGTTAACATATGGGGCCAAGCCGTTCATGACCAATTCACTGGCAGAAGCGGAATCATTTGTCGCCAGGATATAAACTGTGTTAAGACCTAGGGAATTTACCTCTGCACTGTTATTATCCCCAATACGATTTGCAAAGTAATTATTCAATCTCGAATCTGGCAGCTGTGGTTGTATTTTGCTATTCCAACGCTCACGTATGTACAGCTTATTGGTATCAGTACTATGAACCATACTGGCCAACAATCGCGAAGTATTTACGTTCCCACCGGGATTATAACGCATATCTAGTACCAACTGAGTTGCACCATCAGCTACAAATTGTCCAAAAACATTGTTAAGTTCTTCGTTAAAATTCCCAAGAAACCTATTGTACATTAAGTACGCAACTTTCTCGCCGCCAACGTCCAAGGTTTCTGCAACTAAAATCGGATTTTCTACAAAATTCTCCACTTTTACCAAAGTAACTTCATCATCGTTGTCTGTTATCGTATTATCAACGATATCGGCAAATCCTAATGTATAGCTATCAGCGCCAAATAGGTTAAAATTGTTTATGCTGCTATTATTACGATCGGCAAAGAGCTGTTGTCCATCTACCCGAGTGAAAATATCTCCTCTTTTAACACCTTTGTTTGCAGCATCTGAGTCGGGAAGTACATATTGAACAAATCCGAATATATCATTTCCCTCTCCAAATCTTACCAATCCAAATTCCAATCCATTGCTTTTTGAAACTCCAGCTAAACTATTTACCAGTTCTTCGTAATCATCATTCGAAAAACTAAAGCGGTCTTCATTAAATTGAATGCTATTGTAAAAATCCAGCGGGTCGGGTGTAGCTTCTAAAAAAGTGGTGTAATCAGTATCATTTGAGAAACGGTTATCTGCTAAGTTTGGTACTTCGGCTTGCCAAAAATACCATAAGTTCATGGCTTGCCACATAAAATTTTGTACAGTGACATCGGCCCCAGGGGTTGGGTCTGGTGTGTCAGTATTCGTAATTCCGTCATCATCGTCGCTACAACCAACAATAAATAAAGACAGCCCCAAAACTAAAAGAAAGTATTTTTTCATAGTTATTTTTTAAGAGATTCACTCAATTATCGTTCCATTTACTAATAGAACTTGTTGTTTAGGTAGTATAGTTTGGTGAATTCTTACAATTTTTGATTCACAAAATAGAGACATATAATGAGAATACAAATTTTTTGTAACAAAATTCGATATATGTCGTCGTGATAGTATAAGCGAATTTAAATAGCTTACAAACAACTAAAAACTAAAATGAAACAGGCCGAATTTTTAAATGTGGTAATGCCCTTTAAGGACAAGCTCTACCGACTGGCCAAAAGATTGTTGGTCTCACGGGAGGAAGCTGAAGACGCCACACAAGAGATTTTGCTGAAACTTTGGTCTAAAAATGAGGCAATGGAACAGTATAAAAATGTTGAGGCCTTTGCAATGACTATGACCAAGAATTTTTGCTTGGACCGATTAAAATCCAAACAGGCCAGTAATTTAAAGTTAGTTCACAGTAATTATAGTGATGAGAGAACCTCGCTTCAAAAACAATTGGAGGCTGAAGATAGTGTTCAGTGGATGGAGCGAATCATGGAAAAGTTACCCGAACAGCAAAAAATGGTATTGCAATTACGGGATGTGGAGCAATATGATTTTGAGGAAATATGTGAACTTTTGGATATGAAGCCTACCGCAGTTAGGGTAACATTGTCCAGAGCAAGAAAAATGGTAAGAGAAGAATTGATAAAAAAACATAACTATGGAATTGGATAACATAGAAAGATTATTGGAGAAATATTTTGATGCTACCACTACGGTAGCTGAGGAAAAGACATTGCAGACTTATTTTTCGCAGGAAAGTGTAGCAACACATCTTGAGCAGTACAAGCCAATGTTTACCTATTTTTCCAACGCCAAGGAAGAAAAATACACAAAGCAGGTTCCATTAAAACCTAGAAAGAACTACTACAAATGGATTTCCGTAGCAGCTGTGACACTATTCATTTTTGGCATCTATTTTGGTAACGAGTACCAAGAAAAAAGAGAGGCGGAATATGCCTATCAAGAAACAAAAAAGGCTTTTGAACTCTTGGCCGAAAATTTTGGTCGAGGCACTGAAAAAGTAGCCTATTTAAAAGAGTTTGAGGTCGCAAAACAAAAAATCTATAATAATAATTAAATCACAAAAAATGAAAAAGTATATTTTAATCATAATGATAGCTATAGTGCCCTTGTCTGGTTTTTCCCAGTCATTGTTTGACAAATACGAAGATTTGGATGACGTAACTTCTGTGGTTGTCAACAAAAGCATGTTCAATCTATTGGCGAAAATAGATGTTGAGGTCGATGATCCGGAAGCGAGGGATTTTATGGACATTGCCAGTAGCCTTAAAAGTCTGAAAGTATATACCACGGACAATAAAGAGATTGGTAATAACATGAAATCTTCCGTGGACAAATATCTAAAGTCATCTACCATGGAAGAGTTGATGCGCGTAAAGGATAAAGACGCCAACGTCAAGTTTTATATAAAGCAGGGTAAAGATGCCGACCACGTAAGTGAACTATTGATGTTTGTTACAGGTCTAAAGGATATGGAAGCAGATGGCAGAAAATTTGAAACGGTTTTACTTTCCTTGACCGGGGATATCGATTTGAACAAAATCAATTCGTTGACAAAAAAGATGAATCTTCCGGAAGAATTGAACAAAGCGGGTAAAAAAGGAAACTAATGGGGACGATAAAAAAATGGTTTACTGTAGTCGTCTGCTCATGCCTTCCCATTTTTGGAATGTCCCAATCCATTCTTGACAAGTTTGAGGATTCAGATAGAGTAGGTTCTATAACGATAAGTAAGGGAATGCTGGATATAGTTGCCGATGCCATGTCCTATGATAAAGATGAAGATACAAAGGATTTTGTAGCATTGGCAAAAAGTATAGACAATATAAGAGTATTTATATCTGAGGACAAGGGGGCATCAGCAGACATGGCTGTTACGATGAAACAATATGTTAAATCATCGAGATTGGAAGAGTTAATGAAAATAAAGGACAAGGATACCAATCTAAGATTCTACATTAAAAATGGAAAAAACGGAAATAATGTTGAAGAGTTACTCATGTTTGTCACTGGAATTGAAGATGAAAAAGGTAACGACTTTAAGTTTGAAACCATTTTATTGACCATGACAGGTGATATCGATTTGGCGAAAGTCAGTTCATTGACGAATAAAATGAATCTTCCGAAAGAATTGAACAGAGTAAATCGTCGTTAAAATTAAGTTAGGGTTGTTGCCATACTGTAACAAAAACAGGTTTTTGGCAACTTATATCATAGAAATCAAATCAATCAAAAAATAATAGTAAATGAAGAATACAGTCAAATTTATAGGGATGGTCATGATGGTATTGCTGGCTTCATGCTCTTCCCAACAAAGTCTACAGGAATATTATGTTGATAATTCAGAGAATCCCAATTTTATCTCCATAGATGTACCGGCCAGTATTTTGAAAATGGATGAAGCAAATCTCACGAAAGCGGAATCCGAAGCAATTGCATCTTTGCGAAAATTCAATCTTTTGGCATTCAAAAAAACCGATTCCAACGTAGCGGAATATAAGTCAGAAAAAATCAAGGTAAAACAGATTTTAAAGAACGATGATTTTGTAGAGCTTATGAAAATCAACTCCCAATATGGAAAAGGTGTTATAAAATACCTAGGTGATGAAGATGCGATTGATGAAGTCATCATCTATGGCGATAGTAAGGACAAGGGCTTTGCTTTGGTACGTGTCTTGGGAAAAGACATGAATCCTGCACATATAGTGCAATTAATGCAGGCAATTCAGAAATCGGACTATAAAGGAGAAGGCCTTGGGGAAATTGGAGATTTTTTAAAGGGATAATTTTACTTCATATCACCTAATACTGATCCTGAACAATCAAGATTGTTCAGGATTTTTTAGTTTGTAACGGTATCGAAACTCTAAGTTTGTGTGACGCTTTCTCTATCTTAGTGTCTCACTATAAGAACACTAACAAAATTTAAAGTAAACCATGGAAAAAGCACAAGAATGGATTAACTACGGTATTGAGCTCGCAAAAGAATTTGGCCCCAAATTGATTACGGCTATCCTCATTTATGTAATAGGTATCTGGATTATTAAAAGAATTATTGGCACCAGTAAAAAAGTAATGTCCAAAAGCAAGTATGATGAATCGTTACAGCGGTTTCTACTTAATCTTGTTTCTTGGGCGTTAAAGATATTCTTGATTATCATTGTGATTTCAAGATTAGGTGTGGACGTTACCACATTTGCAGCAGTGATTGCAGCTGCAGGTCTTGCTATTGGCTTGGCTTTGCAGGGATCACTCTCCAATTTCGCTGGAGGCGTATTGATCATGATTTTTAAGCCCTACAGAATAGGAGACCTTATAGAGGCTCAAGGTGTTTTGGGAGCTGTAAAGGAAATTGAAATTTTCACTACAAAATTGACAACGCCAGAGAACAAATTGGCCATTGTGCCAAACGGCGCCATGGCAAATGGGAATATCGTTAATTATTCGGCAGAGGGTAAAATTCGGGTAGATACGGTGATAGGGGTAGGATACAACGAGGATATCAAAAAGACAAAAGAAGTCCTTATGAACGTGCTTACTTCGAACGAAAAAGTGCTACAAGACCCAGAACCTTCTGTAAATGTTATGGAATTGGCGGACAGCTCCGTTAATTTTGCAGTACGCCCATTTTGCAAACCAGAACATTACTGGGATGTCTATTTTGCTATTTATGAAAATTGTAAGTTAGCGTTGGATGCCGCCAATATTGAAATACCGTATCCACATTCTGTAGAGATACACAAAGAAGGCTAGAACTTTTTAAAAACTAAATTAATGACTAAACCCCAGTATAATTTGCTGGGGTTATTTTTTTAAGTTCATTTTTTATGGCATCGGAAACCTTCAACGTGTCAATAAAATCTGCAATGGATTTTTGGGTGATTTTTTCATTGGTTCTTGTTAAACCTTTTAATGCTTCATAAGGATTTGGGTATGCTTCCCTTCTTAAAATGGTTTGAATGGCTTCCGCAACTACGGCCCAGTTATTTTCCAAATCCTCTTCAAATTTAACCTCGTTAAGAACTAGTTTGTTCAATCCCTTTAACGTTGAAAGAAGCGCCACTTGTGTATGGGCAAAAGGAACCCCTACATTCCGTAATACTGTGCTGTCCGTTAAATCTCGCTGTAATCTTGAAATTGGGAGCTTTGCGGATAAATGCTCGAAAAGTGCATTGGCAAGCCCTAGATTTCCTTCCGAATTCTCAAAATCTATTGGGTTGACCTTATGTGGCATTGCAGAAGAACCTACCTCTCCCTTTTTTATTTTTTGTTTGAAGTAATCCATAGCGATGTATGTCCAGATATCCCTATTTAAATCAATAAAAATCGTGTTAATGCGCTTTAGACAATCAAAAAGGGCTGCCATATGATCATAATGCTCAATTTGTGTAGTTGGAAAAGAATGGTGCAATCCTAATTTTTCCTGAACGAATTGTTGTCCAAAAGTTTTCCAGTCAATACTTGGATAAGCAACTTTGTGTGCATTGTAATTTCCGGTGGCGCCGCCAAATTTAGCAGCGCTGGGAATATCGTTCAGTAGATTAAACTGTTCTTTCAAGCGTTCTACAAAAACATCGATTTCCTTTCCCAATCGGGTAGGGGAAGCAGGTTGTCCATGGGTTCTTGCCAACATGGGAATATTTTCCCATTCCGAAGCAAAAGCTTTTAACTTTTCAAAAACCTCAAAATACAACGGAACATAGACATCGTTCATGGCTTCCTTTATGGATAAGGGTACTGCCGTATTGTTGATGTCCTGTGAAGTCAATCCAAAATGGATGAATTCCTTAAATTTTTCCAGACCTAACGCATCAAATCTTTTTTTGATGAAGTATTCTACAGCTTTTACATCATGATTGGTGACTTTTTCAATTTCCTTGATCGCTGTGGCGTCCTCGGATGAAAACTCAAGATATATGTTTTGAAGCTCAACGAACTTCGAAGCATCAAAATTGGCCAACTGTGGCAAAGGAATTTCGCATAGCGCGATAAAGTATTCAATTTCAACCTGAACGCGATACTTAATCAATGCTTCTTCGGAGAAATAATTTCCGAGGGCTTCGGTTTTGTTGCGATACCTTCCATCTATTGGGGAAATTGCGTTTAGCTGGCTTAAGGACATAGACCTCTGTTTTTTTGAAGCAGCAAAGATACTTATTAGTTGAGGAGTTTAAAAACCAAGTTTCTTTAGGGCTGCAAGTATTTTTGAAGCTTTGGACCGATAACCAGGGGTAGCTCCATGTATGTTTTGTTCCAGAATGATTTTCAGTTCAGGATGAATCCAATCATAGTTTGTACCCAAATAAAACAAGCTGGACATTGCAAAAGCCTTCGTAGCCACTTTATAATCACCGATAAGCCAATCAAAATTTATGGTCATGATACGTTCCAAAAGCTCATCAGAAATATGTTCCCTAAAACGGCTGTCCTTTTTTTTGAAATATTTTTCCATGCTGAATTCACACACATGGGCCATGGGCCTGATGATTGATTCGGATTTTAAGTCAGCCAGACTGTTGGTAAATGTGTCATAGTGTGGCAATAGAAATTCCAGTTTTTTTCGCATCAGATGGTCAAATACCCAACTTGCATTGAACGAATCTTGTTTATCCTGTTCTAAAACTTCTAGTAGTAGGGGATAGGTCAATTCTGGTTGCATCACTAGCTTTTCAACAATCCCAATGATTTCCTGTTTGGAAAGCCTACCAGAATTTAGGGCAATATGCAGTTGTTTTTCGGTCATGAAAAATCAGTGGAACTTACTGTACAATTCTTGGGTAAGGGCAGGTACGCCTTCGGTCGCCGTTTTTGAAATAATGGTGAGATCGGCAAAATTCGAAGCTTGTATACTGGGTCTTGGGTCTATAAAATAAATAGGGGTTTCCCTAGGAACAAAATTAATTAGGCTAGCCGCTGGATACACCTGCATTGAGGTGCCTATAATGATGAGAATTGCAGCAGTTTGGGTAATCTCAATAGCAACTTCCAGCATAGGGACCATTTCTCCAAACCAGACAATATGGGGGCGGAGTTGATGTCCGTTTTTATCTAAATCACCCAATACTAAATCTTTTTTCCACTCCAAAACATGATTCTCATTTGCAGTACTTCGTACTTTTAACAACTCTCCATGCAGATGGACAACATGGGAACTGCCAGCTTGTTCATGGAGATTGTCCACATTTTGGGTGATAATGCTTACATCAAACTCTTCTTCCAACCCAACAAGTGCTTTGTGTCCCTCGTTCGGTGACACTTCCAAAAGTTGTTTGCGTCGTTGATTGTAAAACTCCAAAACCAGTTCTGGATTTTTATTAAAACCTTGGGGAGATGCAACTTCCATGACATCATGGCCTTCCCAAAGGCCATTGGAATCCCTAAAGGTCTTTAACCCGCTTTCAGCACTAATTCCTGCACCAGTGAGCACAACTATTTTTTGCTTTTTACCCATGGGCTAAAAATAAGAAATTCATTTTTTGCTATCTTGTTCTTTATGTTTAATGATGATGTTGATGTATTGACCTATTTGGAAGGTTTCCTTACCGAAGGAAGAAAGCAACGGTTTTTGGAAGTGCTCCAACAGCGCACACGATACGTGACCGTTGCTATCGAAGATGTATATCAACTACACAATACCAGCGCCGTGATTAGAAGCTGCGATGCTTTTGGTGTCCAAGATGTGCATGTTGTTGAAGATAGATTTGGTGAGCGATTGGATAAAAATATTGCTATGGGTGCTGAGCAATGGGTAGATGTGAATCGATATGCCACTACCTCTGAATGCATTACAACGTTAAAGGATGAGGGTTATGACATTATTGCGACTACACCGCACTGTGGTTCAATCTCACTTCCTGATTTTAACTTGAAGACAAAGACCGCATTGTTTTTTGGAACGGAAAAAGAAGGTTTGAGTGAAGAGGTCATGCAAAAAGCGGATGGATTTCTTACAATTCCAATGGTTGGTTTTTCAGAGAGTTTGAATGTTTCTGTTTCGGCGGCTATTATTATCCAAGTTGTCACGGAAAAGTTGAAAAAGTCTGAAATATCATGGCAGCTTTCTGATATTGAGATACTTGAAAAACGACTGGATTGGACTAAAAAATCGATTAAAGATGTGGAAAGAATTATCAGCAGATACCTCAATACATAAAGTTTTTGTACCTTGAGTTGCAACCAAAACTAAAAACCAATGTATATTTTACTCTATCTTCTCGCAGGAATCGTATTGCTGATTTTAATTTTAGCGGCAATTGCCCCAAAGTCGTACAATGTTTCTAGGTCTATAGAAATAAAAAAATCAAAAGCTGTTGTTTTTGAGAATCTCAAGTATCTGAAAAATCAAGATGCATGGTCTCCGTGGAATAAAAAAGACCCTAACATGAATAAAAAATTTACCGGTACCGATGGTGAAGTTGGTGCAATGAGCTACTGGAACGGTAATAAAGATGTAGGGGAAGGGGAACAAGAAATCACCAAAATTGTTGATGGGGAGCGTGTTGAATCGGAACTACGATTCTTAAAACCATGGAAATCCACTTCTGATGCTTACTTGCTTACAGAAGCAGTAGGAGAAGATACTACCAAAGTTACATGGGGTTTTTCAGGAAAAAACAAATTTCCGTTCAGTATTTTTATGTTGTTCATGAACATGGATAAAGCTGTTGGTGGAGATTTTGAAGAAGGATTGGCCAGCTTAAAGGCCACTTTGGAAAAATAAATAAATCATTCCACCAATTCCAACAGCGCAATATCAAAGTCATTTTCAAGAATGACCTTGCCTTTGGTCACTACCACTTGGGTCTCGGAGTACGTATCGTACAATTTGGTACCATCACCAAAAAAGCCTTTGACCCAAAGTGATTTTTTACCTTTTGGCAAATCCAGTCCAATGACCACTTTATCCTTAAAGTCACCATCGGTATACATTCTTGAGAATACGTAAGGTTTTTTACCCAATCTTTTGTGCTTACCAGCTCCAACTGCTGGATGGTTTCTTCTAAATTGCCCCAGCTTTTGCCAGTGTTTATGTATTTTCTGGGTTTGGGGCAGACTGTCCAAATCTTCCCAGTTCATAAATGAACGTAGTGTCGCATCCCCTTCGGTGCCTTCTATAATGAGATTTCTAGAGGTTTCATCTCCATAATATACTTGGGATGCGCCAGGAGTCAATAATAACATATTCGCGGCATACATTGGACGCTTTCGTTCCTTATCAAAGGGATTACCATCATCATGGGACGTTAAATAATTGACTACACTTTTCCCTTTTAGTTTGTTGTTTAATAACTTGTTATATTTCTTAAAAACGGTTTCGTAATCATTGTGGGCATCATTTTTTAACTCAAAGTTGATGAGGCTCTTAAAGCCATAGTCAAAAAAGTCCACTTTTTTATCTCCAAAATCAAATTGTCTACCTCCAGAAATACCGTAGTTATATACTTCGCCCACCATGTAGAACGGATTGTTGTCCAATACATAGTTTGGGTGTTTTTTCTTCCAGGTCTCAAATGCATAAGTGGCCTCTTTGTACAAATCTGCCCATGCGTCTTCATTGACATGTTTTACGGTATCTACCCTAAAACCATCAACTCCAAAATCGTTGATGTAATCCGTTAACCATTTGATGATATAGTATCGTGGTGCCCTCGGATATCCTGTTCGTTCAAAGAACAATTGAAGTTCGTCCAACTCTTGGCTAAGTCGCCCTTCTTCCTTCCATTTGGCTAAAAGTGCGTCTGGCAGTTCTACGGCATCATTGGATTCGGTTAAAACATCGGGAAGGTTTTGTACAAGCGTACATGCAGTCGTGTTTTCATAGTTGGAGAATTCACAAGCAGGACCAGTTCGCACCCATTCTTCGGGCCAAACCGGGTCTTTTTCGGTAACAGGACCTGTATGGTTCAATACGACATCAAGAAGCACTCGAATGCCTTTTGCATGAGCCGATTTGACCATTTTTTCCAAATCTTTTCGTGTTCCAAAATTTGGGTCTATCGCTGTCCAATCCTTTGCCCAGTAGCCGTGATATCCATAGGTGTTTCCGGTGCCTTCGTTCGTTGCACCATGGATTTGCTCTACGACAGGAGTAAACCAAATGGCATTTATTCCTAAGTCGGTAAAGTACCCTTCTTCTATTTTTTGTGTGATTCCTTGTATATCGCCACCTTCAAAACCTCGTAGCACACCGGTTTCCATGGTTCGGTCAAAATTGACATCATTTTCACTGTTCCCGTTATTAAAACGGTCGGTAAGCAGAAAATAGATGTTCGCACCTTCCCAAACAAATGGAGCTTGTTTTTCAGGCACTTGTTCTTCAACTACTTTTGTGTCTTTTTTTGCCTTTTTTGTAACTTCTTTGCAGCCAATAAGAAAAGAAAATAGGGACATAACGAAAAGCAGTTTTTTCATTTTTTGGGATTTTAGCTAAAACTATAAAATGCAAGCCGAAATATAAAATTTATTTATCCCAAGTATTGTAGTCAAATTTGTGTTGAAAATGCTATTATCTTCTGTTCAGTACTTTATACTCTTCATAGCAGCTAGATATTGCATCTAAAATTTGTAAATCGTTGGCGGTAGTGATAAAGGATTTGGAATAATTACAGTTATTCAGGATATCCTGTATGTCCACTTTTTCAATCTGAAGCAATTCCGTAAGGGTCTCCCTATCAAATTTTGAGGCCAGTAAGTTCCTGATATCCTCATCTTCTTTCATCTGGCGTAATTTTCGCATTTGTTTTGGTTTTTTTCCAAAAAGATTGCGCAGCAAATCGGCCGGATTTAAAATGGCACCCAATACTTTTGTGACCGCGCTAGGATTTTTACTGCCGGCTTCATAGCTTCTTTGTAGTCCAGATATACTGTATTGGTACGCATTGTTCACAGGAAGGTTTTTTACGTCAATTTCGAGATAGCCCGTTAATTGGTATGGTCTAACGATAACTTCTTCTAGAGCATAGGCCAGTTCTGTAAGTGCTATTTCTGTACCTTCAAACTTGAACATATCATTGGTCACCCTTACTTTTTGCGATTTAAAACCTAGAAAAGAAAGATATAAGGTATCGTTCACAGCGGCACGAATCGTAAATTTTCCTTTTTGGTCCGTAATGGTACCTACAACTTTGTTGAGGTTGATAACATGGACACTTTCCATAGGAAAACTTGATTGCGCATTGATTACGGTTGCAGTCAATTCACCTTCGACCGAAGTATCTTCCTCATTTTGAGCTAAACAAAAAAATGAAATGAAGGAAAAAAAAATAAGTAAAACTTTTCTCATGCAATTTATGTAGTCATAAAAGTACTAAACAAAGAAAAATAAACACGTCTTCCTTATCATTTAATATAGAATTAACTAATAGAAGCCAGAACGTTTTTTACCTCCTTTACCTCCTTTTCTGCCTGAATTGTTTTTTCTACCTCCTTTGTACGATCTATTGTCACCGCCTTTTCTATGGCCTCGGTTTCTATCGCGTTTTTTGCCACCTCTTCCAGAACCTCCGGGGTTCTTGGATACTTCTACATTGATAAAACGACCGTCTACCTTAAATTCAGTGAAGGTTTGTAATACATGTTCCGTAACCTTGGCATCAGTATTAAAAAAGGAAAAACTATCCTTGGTATCTACATTGAAGACCTCTTCTTTTTCCAAGTTTAGGGTGTCCCGCAAGAAGTCTTTTAAGGACATCCAATCATAACCATCCCGTTCCCCTACGTTGATAAAGTAACGCACCGATCCATTGGAGGGCGCACCATCTTTTCCATTTTTGTTTCTTTCGCCACGATTTCCGCCGTCATCAGAGGAGTTTAAATCTCTGGTCTTGCTGTAATAACTATAAAAACGTGTAAACTCTACCGATACAATTTTCTTGATGAGTTCGTCCCTGTCTATACCATCCAAGACATCATTGATTGCAGGTAGGTAGTGGTCTATCTCGGTATTGACTTTTGTCTCCTTGATATTATTTGCCAAATGGTACAGTTGTATCTCGCAAATTTCTATACCTGATGGGATTTTCTTGGATAAAAAGTCCTGTTTGATTTTATTCTCAATGGCCTTTATTTTTCTCATTTCAGAACGCGTAACGATGACCATGGAAATACCGGATTTTCCTGCACGTCCTGTTCGCCCACTTCTGTGAGTATAGGTTTCTATCTCATCTGGTAACTGGTAATTGATAACGTGGGTTATATCGTCCACATCTATTCCTCGGGCAGCGACGTCTGTAGCCACGAGCATCTGGACCTGTTTCTTTCTGAACGAATTCATGACAAGGTCACGCTGATTTTGACTCAAATCTCCATGCAACGCTCCTGCGTTGTAACCATCTTCAATAAGTTTTTCCGCAACTTTTTGCGTATCCCTTTTGGTTCTACAGAATATTACCGAAAAGATACCTGGATTTGCATCTGCCAATCGTTTCAATGCGGGATAACGATCACGTCCACCAACCACATAATATTCATGCTGAACCGTAGAAGCACCTGCATTTTTTGTACCAACCGTAATTTCTTGGGGTTTGTGCATGAATTTTTTTGCAATGACCGAAACCTCTTTCGGCATAGTTGCAGAAAACAACCAGGTTAATTTCTCTTGGGGCGTATTGGACAAAATATCCTTTATGTCCTCAAAGAAGCCCATGTTCAGCATTTCATCGGCCTCATCCAATACACAGTAGTCAATTTTAGAAATATCGACCATTCTTCTGCCGATCATGTCTTTCATTCGGCCTGGTGTGGCAACAATTATTTGTGCACCACGCTTTATTTGTCTTGCCTGGTCCGTAATACTGGCACCACCATAAATAGCTACGGTGTTGAGCCCTTTGACGTACTTTGAGTATAGCTTGAGTTCGTTCGTTATCTGTAAGCAAAGCTCACGGGTAGGAGAGAGGATAAGTCCTTGCGTAGTCCTACTTTCCGATTGTATTTTTTGAATCATGGGAAAACCGAAAGCTGCGGTTTTTCCTGTTCCTGTTTGTGCGAGTGCGACCAAATCGGTCTCTTGCTCCAATAAGATCGGAATTGCTTTTTCTTGTACTTCTGAGGGGGATTCAAATCCAAGATCGGAAATAGCATCCAAAAGGGGTTTGTCCAACCCCAAGGCTTCAAATTTTGTCATTTTGGTAAATACCTTAAATCGCAAATATGTTGTGTTGTACAGAGCGATTTCGATTTTACCATTGTAAGCCCTTAACAACACCTTGCCCATACCGGCGGCGTTAATAAAGGCGCAAAGGTACATTAAATAGTTCAGTTGGGAACTATGGCTTCATTTTTTCAAAAAATGCTACTAATTTGCGTATGGCTCTGCCCCTGTGGCTAATAGCGTTCTTAATTTCTGGCGATAGTTCACCAAAGGTGGCGTCGTAGGTTTCCGGTCTAAAAATGGGGTCATAGCCAAAACCTCCCGTCCCATATTCCTTTTTGGTGATGTTTCCTTCCACAATGCCTTCAAAAGCATAGCTTTTGTTGTTTAAATTAAGATGTACTACTGTTTTAAAATGGGCTTCTCGATTGTTAGTGCTTTCCATCTCGCGCAATACCTTAGCTATATTATCCCGAGTGCTTTTGTGTGTTCCTGCATAACGTGCAGAAAATACTCCTGGCGCACCGTGCAAGGCATCGATCAAAAGACCGGTGTCATCGGAAAAACAGTTCTGGCCAAAGGTTGAAGTAACATAATCCGCTTTTATCTTGGCATTTTCTTCCAATGTCTTCCCTGTTTCGGGAATTTCTTCTAAACAACCAATGTCCGTTAAGGATAGTAGCTCAACGAAAGACGGAAGCAGTTCGCGAACTTCTTCCAATTTATGTTGATTATGTGTGGCAAAAACGATTTTCAAAGTATGAATGATTTAAAGCGTTGCTAAAAGTAGTAATTTCGAAATATTTGTTGCTTAAATATGAAATTGAAAGTATTGCCGCCTTTAGTAGTATTGGTTTTTGGAGGTTTAATGTATCTATTGTACAGGTTTTTGCCTGTAGGTCATTTTGACTTTTTTGGACGAGAACAACTTGCAATTTTTTTGTGCTCTCTTGCTGTACTAATTATGTTGATAGCGTTACTTCAGTTTTTAAAAGTGAAAACTGCAACCAACCCTATTAATTTGACCAAAACCAGTAGTTTGGTAACTAACGGGATTTTTAAGTATACCAGAAACCCTATGTATTTGGCAATGCTGCTTATATTGATTGCCTTTGGATTAAAACTTGGGAATGCTTTCAACACACTTTTGGCAGCTGGCTTTGTGTACTATATGAACCATTTTCAAATCAAACGCGAAGAAAAAGCACTTACCGAGTTGTTTGGAAAACGGTACAAAGTGTATTGTAAGGAAACTAGACGATGGTTTTGACACTAAAAACCATTGAATCATAATTTTATATAAGTTTTTAGAACATTTTGAAGACTATTTTTGATATATCCATATTTGTAGATGGTTTTTTATAACTTCCAATTTTAGGGATGAAATTAATGTTTAAATTTAGCCCTTAATTTTTGGAAAAATCATGGTGGAAGTGGGACGAAAGTACGTTTTTGATTTTGATAGTACCCTTACAACGGTTGAAGCACTGGATGTGCTGGCAGAGATGACCTTACAGGGTAAATCAAACAAAGAAGAGATTATACAAGAAATACAGAACATCACCAATTTAGGTATTGATGGGGATATTTCCTTTACCGAATCTTTGGAGAAAAGGATACAGCTCTTGAATGCCCATAAAGATGATCTTGGTGGCTTGGTGGAAGAACTTCGTCACAAAATTTCAAAGTCCATTGCTTCCAACAAAGAGTTCTTTCAGAAATTCTCGGAAGATATTTACGTGATTTCCTGTGGTTTCAAAGAGTTTATTGATCCAATTGTTCAAGAATATAATATTCCATCAAATCGTGTGTATGCAAATACATTTAGATTTGATGACAAAGGGAACATTGTTGGTTTTGACGAATCAAACGTGCTTGCTTCGCATAATGGAAAGATCGAGTGCCTTAAAAACCTTGATTTGGATGGTGAAGTACAGGTAATCGGTGACGGCTACAGTGATTATGTTATGCGGGAAGCTGGTATAGCGGATAAGTTTTTTGCCTACACGGAGAACGTACATCGCGAGAAAGCAGCAAACAACGCGGACCATGTAACTCCCAATCTTGATGAATTTCTTTATGTAAATGATTTACCAAGAAATATTTCGTACCCCAAAAATAGGATCAAGATTCTTTTATTGGAAAATGTGCATCCAGATGCCTTTAAAAACTTATCCGAAGATGGTTTTTCGGTAGAATTGGTGAAACACAGCCTTCCGGAAGAAGAACTCATTGAAAAAATTAAGGGAGTGCACGTGCTGGGGATTCGTTCCAAGACACAGGTAACCCAAAAAGTACTTGATGCAGCGGATAAATTGTTGGTAGTAGGTGCTTTTTGTATTGGTACTACCCAAATTGATTTAACGTATAGCAAAGAGAAGGGCGTAGTTGTTTTTAATGCTCCCTACAGTAATACGCGTTCTGTTGTTGAGTTGGCCATAGGGCAGATCATAATGCTTATGCGTAACGTTTTTACGCGCAGCACTGAAATCCATAATGGAGAATGGAACAAAACGGCTATCAATTCAAGAGAAGTCAGAGGTAAGAATCTGGGGATTGTAGGTTACGGTAATATTGGAAAACAACTATCTGTTTTAGCGGAGGCAATTGGGATGCGAGTGTATTACTACGATGTAGCTGATAAATTGGCTTTGGGAAATGCCATTAAATGTGGTTCCCTGGAAGAATTGCTTACTGTTTCTGATGTGGTGACATTACATATAGACGATAATAAAGCCAATAAAGATTTCATAGGGCAAAATGAAATCGATACAATGAAGGACGGTGCAATGTTGATCAATCTTTCTAGAGGTTTTGTTGTAGATATTGATGCGCTTTCCAAAGCATTGGCGAGTGGTAAACTAGCTGGGGCAGCCGTAGATGTATATCCAGAAGAACCCCGAAGTAATGGAGATTTTAAAACTGCGTTACAGGGATTTTCCAATGTAATATTAACACCCCATGTTGGTGGTAGTACCGAAGAGGCACAGCGAGATATTGCGGATTTTGTACCCAATAAGATTATGGATTACATCAACTCTGGGAATACGGTAGATGCCGTAAACTTTCCAAACATAAGATTGCCCAAACAGAACAATGCCCATCGTTTTCTGCATATTCATAAAAATGTACCCGGGATTATGGCCAAAATCAATGAAGTATTGGCCAAGTACGAAATGAACATTACGGGACAATTTTTGTCTACGGATGATAAAGTTGGTTATGTAATCACCGATCTGGACAAAGAATACAATAAAGAAGTGGTCAAAGCACTTAAAAATGTAGAAAATACGATTAAGTTCAGAGTATTGTATTAATTGCAAAGACTCCATCTACAATCCTGCATTTCACATTCTTAAAACCTAGGTTTCACAACAATTATCTTAAAAGACTTTTTTTAAGGAGTACATTGTAACTAAATTCTTACCAAAACGGTATTCTGGTTACATGGGCAATAAAAGAATGAAATTATTTAAAAAAGGTTTTAGGGCTTACTACTTATTGGTAATTTCCATTGTATTGTTGACCATTACGATACAGTCCATGACCCAATATTCTTTAAGTAAACAAAGATCTACGGCATTGATTGTAAACTTGGCGGGTAGACAAAGAATGCTAAGCCAACGCTTACTCAACGAACTGTACTCGTGTAGGTACCACAGCTGCGACTACGCCGAAATGAAACTCACTTTGACCAAGCTATACCAAATGAACGGATTTCTCCAAAAAGGTAACGCAGGGTTTAAGTTGGAACCTTTGGATGACCAAGCTATTTTGAAGGAGTTCAG
Organism: Flagellimonas sp. HMM57; assembly: GCF_021390175.1. Lineage (NCBI taxonomy): Bacteria > Pseudomonadati > Bacteroidota > Flavobacteriia > Flavobacteriales > Flavobacteriaceae > Flagellimonas > Flagellimonas sp. HMM57. The sequence continues at coordinate 3,374,406 of NZ_CP090004.1, forward strand.
AAAATTAGATCCACATTTGGAATGGTTGTACAGTGAATTGGAAAACTTTCAGAATTACAAGCATGTTTCGTTCAATGACGTAAGATATCGGGTTGATCGGTTTCTTGTTATAATGGATGGAATTGTAAATCAGTTTCAGAAGAAAGCCGAAAAAGACATTAGGACCATGATGATTATTGAAATGGAACTTGCCATCTTTTCAATTGTTATCATTCTCTTCGAGATATTTTTTATAGTAAACCCCATTATCAATAGAATACTTGATCAAAAGAAGAAACTTTCAGAAATAGCGTGGCATCAATCCCATGTCTTCAGTTCCCACATGAAAAACATAGCCGACCTGCAATATGTGCTTAAAGTTGAAAAAAATCCCGAACGTCAAAAAGAGATTTATGGCTTTATTGATGAAGAATTGAATCATCTAAAGAAGGTGTCCCAAAGCATGGTAAAATCCTTGGAAGAAACTACCGAAGAACCGAAACCACATCATATCGTTATAAAAAAGGTGGAGAATTTTCTGGAAAAATATAAGCTTATGGGGGCCGATAAATCACCTATTGATGATGATATGGCTCATTCCGTAAAATCGTAAATCCTCTGTATAGCTGTTCAACGACAAACAAACGAACCATTTGATGCGAAAAGGTCATTTTGGATAGGCTCATTTTGGCATCACATTGTTGATATACTTTTTCGCTAAACCCATAAGGTCCGCCGATTACCAAAACAAGGTTCTTTATACCACTGTTCATTTTTTTCTGGAGAAACGTAGAGAATTCGACTGATGAAAATTGCTTTCCTTTTTCATCCATTAGGATTATGGTATCACTGGCTTTACATTGATTAAGAATCAATTCCCCTTCTTTTTCTTTCTGTTGGGCTTCAGAAAGGTTTTTACTGTTCTTGATATCGGGAATTATAACAAGCTTAAATTTCACATAGTGTTTCAACCGCTCTTCGTAGATAGCGATAAGGCTGGAGAGTTCACGACTGTCTGTTTTTCCTATGGCAATTAAGGTAATCTGCATCATCAAAAATAATTTTTTATGGCCAAACTATACTAATTGACCTTAGATGTAACTAATGTTTTTATTATTTTCGTCAAAACCCCTATGGATGATTACCCAAGATCAATTCCAAAAAGAGATACATTATATTATCGAGAATGCCATTCGTGAGGACGTAGGTGACGGAGATCATAGCTCTTTGGCCTGTATACCCGACACTGCTACTGGCAAGGCAAAACTATTGGTGAAAGATAAAGGCATTATTGCCGGTATAGCCTTTGCCAAACGAGTATTTGAACATGTAGATTCAAATTTAGTGGTGGAAACCCATATTTCAGATGGTATGCAAGTGGAGCATGGGGATATAGCTTTTTATGTATCCGGTAGTTCCCAAAGCATATTGAAGGCCGAACGTTTGGTCTTGAATGCGATGCAACGAATGAGTGCAATAGCGACCAAAACAAAAAGTTATGTTCAACTTTTAGAGGGAACCAACACCAAGATTTTGGACACCCGTAAAACAACACCTGGAATACGGGCCCTTGAAAAATGGGCGGTAAAAATTGGTGGTGGGGAAAATCACAGATTTGCGCTGTATGATATGATCATGTTGAAAGATAATCATATCGACTTTGCTGGGGGCATTGCAGAGGCGATACACAAAACAAAACAATACCTTCAGGACACTAACAGAAATCTAAAGATCATTGTAGAGGCAAGAAACCTTGATGAGGTAGAAGAAATACTAAAATCAGGGGGAGTATATAGAATCCTATTGGATAATTTTGATTATGATGATACTCGAAAAGCAGTCACATTAATAGGGGATACTTGTCTAACCGAATCTTCTGGCGGAATCAACGAAAATACACTGAGGCGATATGCAGAATGTGGGGTTGATTATATTTCCTCAGGTGCCTTGACCCATTCTGTCCATAATATGGATTTAAGCTTAAAAGCAGTATAACACGAATGACCATAGAAGAACGTCTTGAAAAAATACCTTTGGTCAAATGGCTCGTCCGTTTCTTAAAAAGTATAAAATTAAAAGCTTTTGAAGGATTATCCCTTTATGACTTGTTGGAAATGTACGTGCTGGGAATTGTTAAGGGAACATTATCTTCAAGAGCCAGCTCTATCGCATTCAGTTTATTTATGGCATTGTTTCCCCTATTGATTTTTTTGGTTACACTTTTACCTTTCATTATTCCCTATGTAAGCGTGGGCAATGAAAATTTTGATGCTCAGTTCCTTTTGTATTTGGAAGCCTTTTTGCCATCTGCGACCAGTGACTACTTTGGCGAGATATACCAGCAGATCAAAAATCAAAAGCGTGGCGGTTTATTGTCCTCCACTTTTTTGATTTCTATTTTTTTGGTCGCCAATGGCGTAAATGCAATATTTGGAGGTTTTGAAAATTCGTACCATGTAGAGCTTACCCGAAACTTTCTGCGTCAATATGCCTATGCTCTTATGGTTGGTCTGTTGCTATCTATTCTACTTGTTATCGGAGCAGTAGCTTTTGTTTATTTTGAGTTCTATGTTTTAGAATATACGAGTGAATACTTAGGAAAGCGATTGGGGTATACTGTTGAACAAGGAGATAATTTGCTCATACAGGTCGCCAAAATTATTTTCTTTTTGCTACTTTCTTATCTTACTACGGCCATTCTGTATTACTTTGGCACAGCGGAAGGCAGAAAGGCGAAGTTCTTTTCTGCGGGTGCATTAATGACCACGTTGTTGTTTATACTTACATCCTATCTTTTTGGAGTATATGTAGAAAAATTTGCGCGGTACAATGAATTTTATGGGGCATTGGGAGGTTTATTGATTTTAATGGTGTTCATTTGGTTGAATTCCAACATTTTACTATTGGGGTTCGAATTGAATGCGACCCTTAATTCACTAAGGAAAAAACATGAGAGACAGCGCAAGAAGACGTAATTTTTTACTGGCTATTTTTTTATTGGCACTTCAAATATCTTGGTCCCAAACGGTATTCGGAAAATGGAAAACGATAGATGACAGAAACGGGAACACCAAAGCGATTGTAAAAATATATGAAGAAAATGGTCTCTTACAGGCCAAGATTCTTAAAATCTTGGAAAAGGGGAAAGAGAACGCTGTTTGCGTAAAATGTAAGGGAGAATTAAAGGATAAACCCATTGTTGGCATGAAGATTATGAATGACTTCAAGAAAAATAGCAAGGGCGAATATAAAGGAGATAGACTTTTTGACCCAGAACAAGCTATGACCTTTAGAGGAAAGGTCTGGTTGGACCCAAAGAACAAGAACAGGTTAAAAGTACGGGGATATTTGGCATTTTTGTACAGAACCCAAACTTGGCATAGGGTTCCGGATGAATAAATAGCGTATGCATTATTTTTTAGATGTTGTATTACCCATTCCTTTGGAGAGGCTCTTTACCTACAGCATTTCTAAGGTTGAAGCAGATTTTTTACAAGTGGGCATGCGTGTCGCGGTACCGTTCGGTAAATCCAAAATCTATACGGCGGTAGCTTATAACATTCATGACAATGCGCCGACTGCTTATGATGCCAAAGAAATCTATCAGATATTGGATGAAACACCCTTGGTGAATTCCTATCAAATAAAACACTGGGAGTGGATTGCAAAATACTATATGTGTACTTTGGGAGAGGTAGTTCGAAGCGCATTGCCAAGTGCTTTCCTTTTAGAAAGTGAAACCTTGATATTACCCAATAAAAACAATACCGTTAACGACCTTGAACTAAAAGACGATGAATTTCTGATTTACGAAGCGCTCCAGCATCAAACTGCATTGAAAATAGGAGAGATAAGTAGTATTGTTGATAGAAAAAATGTATTGCCACTCGTACAGCGACTAGTGCAAAAAGGGGTAGTGCTTCAGAAAGAGGAGCTATATGAACAGTACCGGCCAAAGCTGGTTCGCTATGTCAAATTGGCCGAGGCTTATGATAGTGAAGAAAAGCTTGAGGAGTTATTGCACGCAATCGCTAGAGCCAAAAAACAAAGCCAGGTAGTGCTCTCTTTTTTTCAGCTCCAAGCAAGAACAAAAAAGCCAATTTCCATTACCGAATTGGAGAAAGAGAGTGGTGGTTCCAAAGCCGTTATTAAAGCACTTATCGATAAATCCATCTTTGAAGTGTACTATGTTAGAATGGATAGAGTAACATATACATCGGAAAAAGAAAGACAGACCATTACTTTAAACTCGTATCAGGCAGAAGCATTTAAAGCGATTAATTCAAATTTTGCGAAGAAAAAGCCTGTTCTATTGCATGGGGTTACATCATCGGGCAAGACAGAGGTGTATATCAAACTCATTGAGCAATATATACAAGAAGGGAAGCAATCACTCTATTTGCTCCCAGAAATCGCATTGACTTCCCAACTCATTAATAGACTTCGGGATTATTTTGGTGAAAAGGTGGCGATATATCATTCGAAATATAGCATTCAAGAACGGGTAGAAGTCTGGAACAATGTATTGGAAAATAAAGAAAAGGCACAGATTGTAATAGGGGCAAGGTCTTCGTTGTTTTTGCCATTTTCTAATTTAGGACTAATTGTGGTAGACGAGGAACACGAGAGCTCTTTTAAGCAATTTGACCCCAATCCAAGATACCATGCCCGTGATGCGGCCTTGGTTCTGGCAGCATATCATAATGCCAATTGTATACTGGGTTCCGCAACTCCAAGTATAGAAAGCATGGATAATGTTAAGAAAGAAAAATATGGTTATGCCTATATCCAGTATCGATATGGGGATGTTGTAATGCCGGATATTACCTTGGTGGATATTAAAGAAGCTACGCGAAAAAAGCGGATGAAAGGGCATTTTTCAGAAACTTTGTACAATGCTATTACAGAAACCTTAGAGGAAGGGGAACAGGTAATCTTGTTTCAGAACCGTAGAGGTTTTGCACCTATTGTGGAATGTACCACTTGTGGAAACGTTCCCCAATGCCCTAATTGCGACGTTAGTTTAACCTTCCACAAACACAGGAATCAGCTGCGTTGCCATTATTGTGGGTATCACATGGCCTTACAGCTAAGTTGCCTAGCCTGTGGAAATGCAACTTTGGACATGAAAGGATTGGGTACGGAACAGATTCAGGAAGAATTACAGGAATTTTTCCCCGAAAGCACCATTGGTAGGATGGATTTGGATACCACTCGTGGAAAATATGCCTATGAAAAAATAATCACTGCTTTTGAACAGCAAGAGATGGATATTCTTGTTGGTACGCAAATGGTAACAAAGGGGTTGGATTTTAGAAATGTAAGTCTGGTCGGTATTATGAATGCTGACTCATTGCTTAACTTTCCGGATTATCGCGCACATGAAAGGAGTTTTCAATTACTCACACAAGTAGCTGGAAGGGCGGGAAGGACAAAGAAAAGAGGTAAAGTTCTCATACAGACTTACAATCCCTACCATCAAATACTACAGCAAGTAACTACGAATAACTATGATAAAATGTTCGATGAACAATATTACGAACGCGAACAGTTTAAGTATCCTCCCTTGGTACGAATTATTAAACTCACCTTAAAGGATAAGGACTATAACAAACTCAATGAAGCTTCGGAATGGTTTGCAAACTCATTGCGGAACGTGCTGTTGGGACATCAGATTTTAGGGCCCGAATATCCGCCCGTTGCAAGAATACGAAGGGACTATCTAAAAAATATCATGGTCAAGGCCAATAGAAAACAATCCATTGCCCAAACAAAAAATAGCATTAAAAGAATAGAAAAATCTTTTAATGCTATTTCTAAGTATAAAAGTGTGAGACTCGTCTACAATGTAGACCACATATAATTATACGTTGGCAAGTGCCTCTGCCAATTCTGTTTTTTTGTTCCTGCTCAAAGGAATTTGTCTACCCCCAACCTCAACATTCTTACTGTTGAACTTTTCTATTTTTTCCAGATTCACGATGTAGGACTTGTGTATTCTTAAAAACTTTTCAGCGGGTAATTGTTGCTCAAAAGATTTCATAGTGGAAAGAATGACGATATTGGCTTCATCCGTTACCAATTTGATATAATCACCAAGTGCTTCGATCCACTTAATATCATTTAGGATAACCTTTCTTTTCTTTAGGTTACTTTTTACGAAGATGTGTTCTTCGTCTTCATCAACTCTGTTCATTTGCTCATATTTTGCAACCGCTCTTTTTACGGAGGATTCAAAACGAGCTAAGGTGATGGGTTTGTGTAGATAATCTGTCACATCATAGTCAAAAGCCTTGAGTGCGTAATCAGGCTTTCCAGTAATCAAAATTACTTGTGGAGGGTTTTCTAAAGCCTCTAAAAGGTCAAAACCACTAATGATTGGCATTTCAACATCAAGAAAAATCAAATCGATGTCGTGGTTTTTAAGGCCGTTCTTGGCTTCGATTGCGTTGCTGTATTCGGCTACTAAGGCAAGATGTGGGTGACTGTTCACCAGTTTGGCTACAGCCATACGTTGCATTGAGGAGTCGTCTACAATTATACTTTTTAATTTCATAGAATGGGGTGATTTGTAGGGTTTTAAATCATCGGCAAATTACATAAAAAAGACGTTTAACCGCAACAAAAGATGTAAACATGGTCTATTTTGTTGTGTATATTGTCATATACGTTACGTAAGCTTGCTTGGTTCATTTATGTTAATAACTCTTAATATTTAAACGAAGTTTTTTGGCTTTTCTTGTGGGATGAAGTAATTATTACTAATTTTGCACTCCTTAAAAAATATAATATATGAACCATTACGAAACTGTTTTCATTTTGAATCCCGTTCTATCTGAAACACAGATAGAGGAAACAGTTAAGAAATTTGAAGATTTCTTAATTAAGAATGGCGGCAAAATGGTCTCCAAGGAAAATTGGGGACTTAAAAAATTGGCCTATCCCATTCAGCACAAAAAAAGTGGTTTTTACCACTTATTCGAGTTTACCGTTCCCGGTGAAGTAATCGCTCCTTACGAGCTAGAATTTAGAAGAGATGAGCGTATTATGCGTTTCTTGACTGTAAAGTTGGACAAGCATGCTATTTCTTGGGCAGAAAGAAGAAGAACTAAATTAAAAGCAAAGGCATAGGGTTATGGCATCTATAGAACAACAAGCAAAATCGAAAAAAGACGGGGAAATCAGGTATTTGACTCCGCTGAACATAGAGACCAACAAACAAAAGAAATATTGTAGGTTCAAAAAATCTGGAATCAAGTATATTGATTACAAAGACCCAGATTTCTTGATGAAATTGGTAAACGAACAAGGTAAACTATTGCCTAGAAGGTTAACGGGAACTTCGTTAAAATACCAAAGAAAAGTGGCCCAAGCCGTTAAACGTGCACGTCACCTAGCCTTAATGCCGTATGTTGGCGATATGTTGAAATAAAATATACTGAAGAATGGAACTTATTCTAAAAAAAGATATACAGGATTTAGGCTTTAAGGACGATGTTGTAACAGTGAAGAACGGTTACGGAAGAAATTACCTTATACCTAAAGGATTGGCCGACTTGGCAACACCTTCTGCAAAGAAAGTTTTAGCGGAAAATTTAAAGCAAAGGGCTCACAAAGAAAAGAAAGTAATCGATGAAGCCAATAAAAAGGCTGAAGCATTGAAACAATTGGAAATTCGTATTCCTGCAAAAGTAGGAGCTGGTGATAAATTGTTTGGTTCGGTTAATAATATTGATCTAGCAGCTGCATTGGACAAAGCTGGCCAAGAAGTTGATAGAAAATTTATTAGTATTAAAGGTGGAACTATCAAAAGAGTTGGACCTTACAATGCACAAATTAGATTGCACAGAGAAGTAATCATTGATTTTCCTTTTGAAGTGATTGCAGAATCCAAGTAGAAAGTTAATTAAAAGTTAATAAGTTGTTAAGAGCTATGCATGCATAGCTCTTTTTTTTGTCCTATGTTTGCGGAAATCTAAACTTTAACTCACTCATTATGAAGAAACTCTTGCTACTTGGAGTACTTTTTTCTTTGGTATTACCATCTGCTTTTTCACAAGTTACTACATCAAACATACGGGGAACCGTAGTAGATGATCAACAAGTTCCGCTCTTAGGAGCAAATGTCGTTGCGGTACACACACCAACAGGAACGCGCTATGGAGCAATAACAAATGAAGAAGGTCGGTATAATCTACTTAACTTACGTGTGGGAGGACCCTATGAGATCACTATTTCTTATGTAGGCTACAAAAGCAGTGTTGGAAACGATATTTTTCTTTCTTTGGGAAAAACGTTCAACTACAATGCTTCACTGGTCTCGGATAGCCAAGCATTGGATGAGGTTATTGTCGTATCCGATCAGACAGGTACTTTTGGAAGTGACCGTACCGGTTCAGAAACCAGCGTGGGTAGAAGGGAATTGACCAGATTACCTACTATTTCAAGATCTACCAATGACTTCACACGTTTGGAACCTACAGCAAGTGCTGGTTCCTTTGGAGGTAGAAACGACCAGTATAACAACTTTTCTTTGGATGGAGCCATCTTCAACAACCCATTTGGATTGGATGCCGCACAACCAGGAGGTCAAGCCAACGCAACTCCCATTTCAATCGAAGCTATAGATCAAATACAGGTTACTACAGCGCCCTATGATGTTACGCAATCTGGCTTTACAGGAGCTTCGGTAAATGCAGTGACCAAAAGTGGGACCAATGAGTTTAAAGGGACTGTTTATGGTTTCTTTAGAAATGATGATTTGACCGGTGGTAAAATTAATGGGGATGATGTGTCCAAGACTGGTCTGGAGCAGACTCAGTACGGATTTAGTATCGGAGGACCCATCATAAAAAACAAACTTTTCTTTTTTGCCAATTTTGAAGCGGATGATTTGACCTCCTTAGGTACTGATGCATTTGTTCCAAACACGGGAACTGGTGCCATAAATGAATCGAGAGTTTTGGAGTCTGATTTAATAGCAGTACAAGATGCGCTATTGGGCCTTGGATATGACCCTGGGAGATTTCGTGATTTCAACTTTGACCAAAAATCCACAAAGGGTATTTTAAAGTTGGATTGGAACATTAACGATAACAATAGACTTGCGATTATTTATAATTTCTTGAACGCTTCAAGAGGTTTACCCGCAAATCGTAATGCAATAACTTTTAGGGGACCAAGTATTTCTACTTTACAGTTCGAAAATTCTGGTTATGAAATCAATAATAATATTCAATCCGTCCAATTGGAACTTAATTCGACCTTGAATGAAAATACTACCAATAAATTACAGGTTGGGTATACCCATTTTGATGACTTCAGGAACCCATTTTCCACACCAGCTCCAGTAATCAACATCCAGGATGGAGCGGGAACAAACTATATCATAGCTGGGCATGAACCTTTTTCTATCAATAATAGATTGGACCAAAAAGTGTTTCAGATTACCAATAACCTTAACTTTTTTAAAGGGGACCATACCTATACTGTTGGGTTCGCTTTCGAAAAATTTCAGTTTGATAATTCTTTCAACTTAACTGCATATGAGTCGTTCAATTTTGGAATTTTTCCATATTTTGGTTCTTTTAGTCCATATCCAGATGTACAGACATTTTTAGACAATGCCCAACCGGGTGGTCTTGTTGATCAGTACTTATCAGCAACCCAAAATGCTTTTGATACCAAAAATGAATTAGGTACAGGAACTGATGGAGGTTGGAACTTGGCGGAGACCAACGTTGGACAACTCTCCTTTTATGTACAGGATGACTGGAATGTAACTGATAATTTTAAATTGACGTATGGCGTACGGTTTGACAAGCCGTTATATTTTGACACGGGAGAAAAAATTCGGGATTTCATAGAAACGGACAATGGTGCAAATAGAGACACCTCAATACCTTATTTTAACCCTAATACCGGCGAGGAAGTGTTTTTGGAATCGACGACCCTGCCTAATAACGACTGGTTGATTTCACCACGGGTAGGATTTAATTGGGATTTAAATGGTGACCAAAAAACACAGCTAAGAGGTGGTAGTGGGCTGTTTACGGGGAGATTTCCATTTGTATGGATTGGAAACCAAGTTACAGGTGCCGATGATGGCTTCTTTCAAATAGTTGACCCAGATTTTCAGTGGCCTCAAGTATGGAGAACGAATCTTGGTGTAGATCACAGGCTTGAAAATAATGTGGTACTTACTGCTGATGTTTCCTATACTAAAGACATTAATGCAGCACACGTTCAGAACTGGGGATTAAGGACACCTTCATCAAATCTAGTGGGAGTTGATAACAGGGAATTATATGAAAATTCAGATAAGGGCAATTCTGCATTTGTTTTTACGAATTCTGATCAGGGAAGAATCTTTAATGCAGCCGTAAAAGCTCAAAAAACATGGGATAACGGATTGTTCGCCCAATTGGCATACAGTTATTTGGATGCAAGAGAAGTAAATTCCGTTGATGCGGAGATAACGGGAGATGCATTCAACGCTAATGCCGTTGTGGGAAATGCCAATACAGATGTATTATCAAATTCAAGATATGGCGATACCCATCGTTTTATCGGGGTTATCTCCAAAGCGTTTAAAACAGGGACTACAATTTCTACATTCTTTGAATATGCACAAGGTGGCCGATTCAATTATATCTATGGCGGTGATATCAATAATGATGGGTCTGCCATAAACGATTTACTTTACATTCCTACAGCAGCGGAAATAGGACAAATGACCTTTAGTGGGGAAGGACAGGCTGAAGCTTTTGAAGCTTTTATCCAGCAGGATGATTACTTGAGTGATCGAAGAGGACAATATGCCGAACGTTATGGTGCATTAGCCCCTTGGAGAGGCAGCTGGGATATTAAAGTTTTACAGGACATTAAAATTAATGACAAGAACAAGTTTCAGCTAAGTTTAGATGTCCTTAACGTTGGAAATTTGATCAACTCGAATTGGGGTGTAGTGGACGTTCAGGTATTTGATCAGGTTTTGGGAGTGGGCTTTCAAGATGCCGATCCATCTCCAGACAATTTTGTACCTGACTTTTCCCAAGCTCCAATCTTTACATTTGATTCAAATCAAAGGGAGACGTTTACAGCAAATACGTTTGAAAGATCTAGATGGAGAGCCCAAGTTGGAGTACGATATATCTTCAACTAAAGAAAAATCGAATACTACTTGAAAAAGGCTGCGCGAAAGCGCGGCCTTTTTTATTTTTGCCAAATGAAATATACGCGATTGACACAGCAGCAATTGGAAGAGCTGCACCCAGAATTCATCAACTTTTTAGCAACGCAGTCCATTACCGCAGAAGAATGGGCTATCCTAAAAAAAGAGAAACCCCAAGTTGCCGAAGAAGAACTCGATGTTTTCAGTGATTTGATTTGGGATGGGGTGCTTAACAAAGTGGAGTATCTGGAGAACATTTCCGAACTGCACATGCATTTATTTCATTTGACCGATAAGGAAATGAAGTTGTTTTCGGTAAAGGTGATGAATCCCAACATAGATTTACGGACCAAGGAAGGTTTTAGCTGGTTCAAACGTAATTTCCAATCTGATTTTGTAGAGTACTTGACCGCATCCAAAGCCTATTCGGATGATAAAAACTTGGATAAATTCAATTTGATTCAGCAAGGTGCGGCGATTACCAAAGGAGAACTGTATCAATGGTTTGAACAAATAATGGAGTAATAAACCACAAAAAATGGGGTTGTCAGAGTGACGACCCCATTTTTTATACAACTGACTATAGATAACTAAAATATCTTAAAAAAATTGGCTTTTATTCCAAACCGTAATAATGCATCACTTCTTGATAGTTGTTGATATTTACACCACTATTCTTTAGGTCTTTTAAAACATCTTGGGTGTTTTTTCCAGACATTGAACCTGTATCTGTTTCAACCATGGTAATGTGTAAAATAATGGTTATACCTTCTGGAAGGTCTGGCCATTCACCTAATGTTCCATCTAGGTTATAAAATGTCAATGCCAAAGCTTCTTCAGTATATTCAACCGAAATATTAAAATTTAGAGGGGGAACGATGCCTGGAATTAAAGCGTACTGGGCATCGATACTGTCAGAAAATTCCAAGTGGGTAATAAAAACATTGCTTGCCAATACGTCTGCAGTAAACTCAGAAATATTATCGATTATTATGTTGTTTTCGCCTGCTGGAATAAAGGAAAGCTCAAATTCCAATAGTTGTACATTGGCATTACCGTCATCCCCGGGAACTCCCTGTTCTCCTTGAAGTCCCTGTTCTCCTTGAAGTCCCTGCTCCCCTTGGATTCCTTGTTCTCCATCTTCACCTGAACATGAAATAAAGGTCGCTGTAGAAATGATCAAAGCGGATAAAAATAATTTACGTTTCATTTTTTTTGTTTTATGGGTTATATGGTGCGAAAGTATTTAGGCTGGGAGTTGTAATCCGTGTACAATTGATATATGGTTTATATGAATTGATGAACGGTAAGAATGGAACAACGTATATTTGTGAATTAAATAAAACGCATGCCACAAAAACCATCCATACCCAAAGGAACCCGTGATTTTTCCCCAGCTGAAGTTACCAAGCGCAACTACATCATGGAAACCATAAAAAGGCATTTTGAGGTTTATGGTTTCCGCCCTATAGAGACACCATCCTTTGAAAATTCAGAAACTCTGTTAGGAAAATATGGCGAAGAAGGAGACCGCTTGATTTTTAAGATTTTAAACTCTGGGGATTATATCTCTAAGGTGGATGATGTAACCTACAGTTCAAAAGACTCATCCACATTAACTCCAAAGATTTCGGAAAAAGCACTTCGCTATGATTTGACCGTTCCTTTTGCGCGGTACGTGGTCATGCACCAAAATGAAATTGATTTTCCCTTTAAACGGTATCAAATTCAGCCTGTTTGGCGTGCGGATAGACCACAAAAAGGTCGTTTTCGTGAGTTTTATCAGTGTGATGCCGATGTGGTCGGTTCCAATTCTTTGCTGCAAGAAGTGGAATTGGTTCAGTTGTACGATGCGGTCTTTACTGATTTAAAATTAGCGGATACCACCATAAAAATCAACAATAGAAAAGTATTGTCGGGTATTGCAGAAGTAATTGGGGCAAAGCATTTATTGATTGACTTTACCGTTGCATTAGATAAATTGGACAAAATAGGGGAGGAAGGCGTTAAAAAGGAGATGATATCCAAGGGCATTTCAGAAAACGCCATTGAAAAAGCAGCCCCATTATTTGAAATGTCAGGCTCTAGCAAAGTACAATTGGAGCAATTGAAAACATTACTTGCTGAATCTGAGGTTGGAATGGACGGAGTAACGGAATTGGAAGATATCGTGAACCATGTTGAAGACCTTGGTTTGCAAACAGCCAAGCTACAATTGGATGTTACCTTGGCCCGTGGACTCAACTATTACACCGGTGCTATCTTTGAAGTAAGCGCTCCCGAGGGAGTCAAAATGGGCTCGATTGGTGGTGGAGGTCGTTATGATGATCTGACTGGGATTTTTGGATTAAAGGATGTTAGTGGGGTAGGGATTTCTTTTGGATTAGATCGAATCTATTTGGTTTTGGAAGAGTTGAAGCTTTTTCCCGATGCGGTCTCGGTCTCTTTGGATGTTCTTTGCCTTAATTTTGGTGAAGCAGAAGCGAAAGCGGCCTTAAAGTTGATTTCCCAGCTACGAAGCAAAGAGGTTAGAGCCGATTTGTATCCTTCTTCTACAAAAGTCCAGAAGCAATTTAAATACGCAGACCGCAGAAATGTGCCGTATGTGATTTTATTGGGGGATAAAGAGCTCTCCGATGGCCATTTTGTGGTCAAAAACATGTCCAGCGGTGAACAGAAAACCTACGAATTACAACATCCTGAAATTTTTGTCAACGAATTAAATCCGTGATTCAATTTCACCGATGACTTTTTCGTAGCGTCCATTGCTATTGGGTACTAAATCCGGTTTTTTTTGATGTACCCATTCTTTGAATTGTTCTATGGAAAACCATTTTAATTCTTCTACTTCGGATTCCTGTTTTTGGAGCTTTGTTGTAGCATCTAACTTGCATAGATAGGTATGGTTGTATTCATGGTCCAGAAATGTTTCACTGTGTTTATGCTTTGTTTTAAAAACAGCTATTTTTTCCAGCTCCAGTGTTGATATTTTAAGTCCTATTTCTTCTCGAACTTCTCTAACAGCTGCTTTTTCGAGGGATTCTCCAGCACCTACATGTCCAGCGACAGAGATATCCCATTTTAAGGGGAAGTTCTTTTTGGAACGCCCCCTGCGTTGTAGCAAGACCAAGCCATCATTGGAATAGCACCATACATGAACAGTTGGATGATACAATCCTTTACGATGTGCTTCCGATTTTAAGCAGGATTTTCCTGTAAACTTTCCATTTTCGTCAAGAATGTCCACTAGTTCATCCATAACGCTGGTTATTCATTCTTTTTTGTAGTAGAAGAAGGCGTAACATGAATATTTTGTGGCAAACATCAGGTTATATGCTGTTTCTTAATCAAAATAACTAAAGGTTTCCCCCTCTTTTATGGTCAGTAATGTTTCGTAAATCAATCGGATTACATTTTCCACATCATCTTTATGGACCATTTCCACTGTAGTATGCATATACCTAAGTGGTAAGGAAATCAGAGCTGAAGCAACACCACCATTGCTGTACGCAAAAGCGTCTGTATCAGTTCCTGTATATCGAGATGAAGCCAAACGCTGAAAAGGAATCTTTTTAGCTTCTGCGGTTTCAATGATACGCTCTCTCAATTTGTTCTGTACGGCAGGGGCATAAGAAATAACGGGACCGGATCCCATTGCTGTTTCCCCTTCTTTCTTTTTATCGATCATTGGGGTAGTGGTGTCATGGCAAACGTCCGTTACGATGGCTATATCTGGCTTAATGGTTTGGGTAATCATTTCAGCACCTCGTAATCCTATCTCTTCTTGTACGGAGTTGGTTATATATAGCCCAAATGGCAATTTCTTTTTGTTTTCATGCAATAGACGTGCAACTTCGGCAATCATAAAACCTCCAGCTCTGTTGTCGATGGCACGACAAACAAACTTGTCTTTGTTCAATATCTGGAATTCATCTGGATAGGTAATGACACACCCTACATGAACACCCATCTTTTCAACTTCTTCCTTGTCTTTGGCACCTATATCGATAAAAATGTTATCAAGTTTCGGTGGTTCTTCTTTGCTTCTATTTCTCGTATGGATAGCAGGCCAACCAAAAACACCTTTCACGATGCCATTTTTGGTATGGATATTTACCCATTTGGAGGGAGCAATCTGATGATCGCTCCCTCCATTGCGAATAACGTATAAAAGACCATTGTCGGTTATATAATTGACATACCAGGAAATCTCATCGGAATGCCCTTCGATAACCACTTTAAATTTTGCATCTGGGTTGATTACGCCTACTGCTGTACCGTAAGTATCCGTAATAAAATCATCCACATATTGCTTTAAATAGTCCATCCAAATTTTTTGCCCTTCCCATTCATAACCAGTTGGAGAGGCATTGTTCAGATATTTTTCAAAGAATTTTAAGGATTTGGAAGTAATGATTTTTAAAGCGGCCATTTCTATAATTTAGTCCACAAACATAACAATATTCACTTTTATTTAATAGCCAAATACTGTGTTTATCCTTAATTTTGGCAGGACTTTTGTTAAATAGTACGAATGTTTCGTTACAGCTTTGTTATAATTTTTTCATTGTTTTTTTCACTAAGCTTTTCCCAAGAAGTTGAAAAAGATTCGGTTACTGATTATTACATAAGGTTTGAAGGTGATTCTATTCTTCGTAGCTCTATCGAAATAGGCGAAGTCTATTTATTTGGCAAACTTGAATTCGCAGACCGAAAAGAGAAACTACGATACTACATTCTTAGACGCAAAACCCTAAAAGTATATCCATATGCTAAGCTGGCAGCAGAACGTTTAGTGGAATTGAACGACAGCTTGGCGAAAATCAAAAAGAAGCGTCATCGCAAAAAGTATACGAAGACGGTGCAAAAGTATATTGAGGGCGAGTTTTCCGGGAAACTGAAA
Organism: Flagellimonas sp. HMM57; assembly: GCF_021390175.1. Classification (NCBI taxonomy): domain Bacteria; kingdom Pseudomonadati; phylum Bacteroidota; class Flavobacteriia; order Flavobacteriales; family Flavobacteriaceae; genus Flagellimonas; species Flagellimonas sp. HMM57. The sequence continues at coordinate 3,390,461 of NZ_CP090004.1, forward strand.
AAATTAACCCGCACCGAAGGACAAATATTGATTAAATTGATTTATCGTCAAACTGGTAAAACTGCTTTCAATTTGGTAAAGGAATTACGCAACGGTTGGCGTGCATTTTGGTACAATACTACGGCAAAGGCCTTTAAAATCAGCATAAAAGAAGAATTCCACCCAGACCGTATTCATGAAGATTACTTGATCGAAGATATTTTACAGCGCGCGTTTGCCGCTCAAAAACTGGAACGCCAGGAATCCGTTTTGGATTATGATTACGCACAGTTGAGCAACAAATGGAAAAAAGGTTCTGGAAAGAAGAATTAACTTTTCGTTTTCTTCCCAAAGATTGCATCCATAAAAATCTTGATGGAATAAAACCCCAGGCCAATTGCAACAATGGCCAATAACAGTCCAAGGACCAGAACGGGAATGTAAGCGGGATGATCTTGGTTTTTAAAAGCTTGGGATATGACAAAAGGGGCCAAAAACATAACTGCGACCGTATAGCCAAGAAATTTAAGCCCTTTTATCAGAAGTTCCTTATCTGTCCTCATGCAGAACTAAAATAGGAATATTACCTTATATTTAGTAGGTATTTTTCAAAAAACAAACATGGAAATCATTGTACTGGCCGTAGTTATTCTATTTATTATTCTCGCTACTGTCAAGTTTAAAATGCATCCTGTCTTTTCGTTAACGATAGCTGCGGTAGCCACAGGATTTTTACTTGGACTTTCCCCCAAGGATATTATGGATACATTGGGCGAAGGTTTTGGAAAAACACTGTCGAGCATTGGTCTTGTTATTGCTTTTGGAACAGTTATCGGCATTTATCTGGAGCGAACCGGGAGTACAAAGGTATTGGCAAATTATGTGTTAAAATTAGTAGGATTAAAAAGGTCACCGCTGGCTATAAACTTAGCTGGTTATTTAATTTCAATACCCGTTTTTTGTGATTCAGGGTTTATTATCCTTTCATCTTTGAACAAGGCCATCAGCAAGAAAACAGGAATTCCCGTGCTGGTCTTTGCGATATCCCTTGCAACCGGATTGTATGCAGCGCATGTGTTTGTTCCGCCAACACCAGGTCCTTTGGCCGCAGCAGCAATTTTGGAAGCTGATTTGGGAATGGTCTTGATTTTTGGACTGTTGGTTTCGGTACCCGTATCGTTGACAGGGTATTTCTGGGCGCGGTTTATTGGAAAGTCCCTAAAGGAAGAAGTTACTGATAAAGTTGTTGCTGCCGATGATGCTGAGAAAGATTTTGGCATTACACCTTTTCAGGCCTTTTTACCACTTATCATACCTATTATTCTCATTGCCATGAAATCCATTGTAAGCTACCCAACATATCCATTGGGACAGGAACTGGTTTTTGATGTTTTCAACTTTTTGGGCAATCCCATCATTGCACTTTTGGTAGGGGTTGTATTGGCTGTTTCGCTAGGGAGAAAAGTACCTGCGAAGCAAAAGAAAGGCTGGGTTACCGAAGCTTTTAAGCTAGCTGGACTCATTGTACTGATAACTGGTGCCGGTGGCGCTTTTGGCGCTGTTCTACGAACAATAGATATTGCTTCAGTGATTAATTTCGAATCCAGCTCCGGGATTGGTGGTCTTTTGATAGCATTCACTATTGCCATGGTGCTTAAAACGGCGCAGGGATCTTCTACGGTAGCTATTATTACTACCTCGGCCATCATAGCGCCCTTATTGGAGACTTTTGGTTTGGTTGGAGCTACTGACAAGGCATTTGCAGTATTGGCCATAGGGGCTGGGGCCATGACCGTATCCCATATCAATGATAGCTATTTTTGGGTGGTTTCGCAGTTTTCGAACATTGATGTAAAAAATGCCTTAAAAGGACACACCTTGGGAACCCTTTTACAAGGGGCGGTTGGAATAATATTGATTTTGTTGTTATACCAAGTTTTCTAATAGCAAATGGAAACTGATTAAAACCTAAAGTTATAGGTCACAGCTGGAATGATTCCAAATATCGAAGTTCTCAACGCTTCATTTCTACCACTGTCCTCATTTTCCCTAAAGTTAATGGAAGCCGCATTCATACGATTATAAGCATTGTAGATACTAAATACCCATTCTGACTGCACCTTTTTTCTCTTATTTCTTTTTGGGGTCAACGTCGCCGAAATGTCCAATCTATGGTAGGCGGGTAAACGCTCTACATTACGTTCTCCAAAAAATGGAATGGTAATCCCTTGAAACTCAAATTGGCCTATGGGATAATTTGTAGGTTGGCCCGTTTGGTACACAAAGTTTGCATTAAAGTTCCATTTCTCGTTTATATCAAAACTACCAAATACCGAAATATCATGGGTTTTGTCATAAGGCGTATTGTACCATTTCCCTGAATTAATACCGGTTTCCAATGGTGATATTCCGTTCGTTTCTGATGAGGTTCTTGCAGGTGTCCTCTGCTCTGATTTTGAAAGTGTGTAGGCCAACCACCCCTTAAAACGCCCTTCGTTCTTTCTAAATAAGATTTCCAACCCATAAGCGCGGGCTTCTCCATTTAAGATTACTTGTTCAATGGCATCGTTTGCAATCAAGTTTGCACCATCTATATAATCGATTCTATTTTGGATATCCTTATAAAACAACTCGGTTTCCAAGGCGAATTCGCCATCTTTTATATTCTGAAAATAGCCTATGGCATACTGGTCCAATAATTGGGGTTCCACAAATGGCCCGCTGGGCGTCCAAACATCTAAGGGAGTAGGGGAGTTGGTATTGGAAAGTAGATGTAAATATTGTGCTAATCGTGTGTAGCTTGCCTTAACGGAACTTTTTCCGTTAAAATTATAGGATAACGATATCCTTGGTTCAAAATTGGTAAACGTATCTAAGCTGTTGCCCCGGCTGGAACTTATGGTATCTATAGGTGTTCCTTCTCTATATATCCCAATAGAAGGATCAAAAATGACGGCATTGTCATTTTCGTAAACAAAAAATTCATCTTGCCCCAATCGGTTAAAATGACTGACCCGAAGCCCATAGTTAAGGCTCAGTCTTTCTGAGACTTTGTGCTGCACATCAACATACGCAGCAGCCTCGTTTGCATATTTTTTTGTAAGCTGGTCTGCAACTATTCCGGAATCTTCCCTGTTGGGTTTTATTTCACCGGGATTGAATACATAGTATATATTGTTCAATCCATAATTCAACTGAAACTTATCGTTGATATAATGTTTGAGGTCATACTTTAGGTTGAAATTTTGAATCCCCGAATCCCATTCAAAACCTACAAAATCAAGTTCTAGGCCATAGAAGTAATCGGAATAGATTACGGACAGGTTCGAAAACAATTTGTCCGAGAACAAATGGTTCCATCTAAAGTTCCCTACGGCATTACCGTAGGTATTTACAAAGCTGTCATTGATGCTGAACAAATCACGCCCAAAATAACCCGATAAAAATATGTTGTTCCTATCGTTGATCTTATGGTTGATTTTGGTGTTCAGGTCATAAAAGTAGGCTTTGTTGTCAATATCAAAAAAGGGTAAAAACAAGTGTGCATATGAAGCCCTACCACCTGCCAAGAAAGCCGTTCTATCCTTTATAATAGGGCCCTCCACGAGCAGTCTGCTGGCCACGGCACCAATTCCACCATTTACCTTAAATTCCTTACTGTTGCCTTCCTTTTGAAATATTTCCAAAACAGATGAAAGTCTTCCGCCATACCTAGCGGGGATACCTCCTTTAAACAGTTTTACATCTTTTATGGCATCTGGGTTAAAAACCGAAAAGAACCCAAAAAGATGAGATGAGTTAAATACGATGGCCTCGTCCAATAGAATAAGATTTTGGTCCGCTGCACCACCACGTACATTAAATCCTGAAGAAGCTTCACCAGCATTGGAAACACCAGGTAATAAAAGTAGCGACTTGATGACATCCGCCTCGCCCAGTACCACGGGTATTTGTTTTATGGTCTGCACCGCAAGGGTGTTTACGCTCATTTGCGGTTTTACAATATCCAAACGCTCTGGATTTTCAGAAACGATAACTTCGTCCAGTTGTTCCGCTTCTTCATTGAGCTCAAAGTCTTTCTTTATATTAAGGGATAGGTTTATAGTCTCACGAACCTCCTGAAAACCCAAATAGCTAACAATAACTTCATACTCACCTTGTGGCAGTGTGATGGAGTAAAACCCATATTCGTTGGTAGTAACGCCTGTTTTTAGTTCTGGAAATGCTATAGTGACTCCTATTAAGGTCTCGTTACTACTTGCTTCAGTGATGGTACCACTTAACGTGAATCTGTTCTGGGCTTGTATAGAGATAACACAAACAAGCAAGGAGAGAAAAAGAAACAGTCGCCTTTTGGACATTTTATGTTTTTTCGATTTATTGAATGAAACAGGGCGATTTATAGAAAAAGAGATATCTAATTTCATTCAACGGTCAATAATTCAGTGTCAAACTCACTCAGGTTAAAATAGCCAAAAGGGAAATTTTCCGGGGTTGTCGTATTTAAGATATTACCTTTAACGGTGGCAGGGGGTGTTGCAAACGGACCACCGCCATTCTCACCAGATTGTACCAAGGCCAAGTCAACGTAATCGGCAAAATTTTTATCGATTCCCAATAGTGTTATCGTGAGCAGGTCACCAGGTTCAACATCTTCATAGAAATATGAAAATGTAATATCACTACCTTCAAAAAATTCATCATCAACAACTAAAAAGTTATCAAACCCAAAAGAGAACAAATAGTAGTTGCGTTCGTTTGGGGTATCTGTAAATGTGATGACCACTTCGGTCTCTTCTTCCTCATCGAACAAAAAACCGTCTCCTTGTACAGCGCTACTAATGACCGGGGCTGGTATCAACTGTTGTGTTGCTGTGTAGGTTTCTCCATCGTAATTCACAATAAGGGTGTATTCCCTATCAAACTCCAAATCAGGAAACCCATTTTGAAAAACACCTGGGTCACTTTCTACTAGGGGAAAAGATTGTCCATTTTCTTCGTCTATAATGGTTACCGTTGCATTCTCTGCAGGCGGTATTTCATCTTGAAGGAAAGGTGCTGTAAGGGTAAGTTTTACCTGCCCAATAGTAATTGGATCTCCATTATTTTGGTTATAACCTATTATGGCATCTATGACCAATCTAGGTTCAGAAGTTGGCAACTCTATATCGATTACTTCTTCACAACTCGCTAGTAGAAATAATGATAGTAGGAGGTATATGCTGTTTTTCAAAGTGTTAAAGTTGCTTTTTGGGGTCTAAAATAGACAATCATACTATTAAACTATCTGGTTTAACAGTTTCTTAATCCTTAAATTGTGAAAAATCAAGAGATTGTCTCCAAAATGGTATTGAACGTCTTACTTGGTCGCATTGCTTTTGATGCCAAATCCGAATCGGGAAGATAATATCCACCAATATCAACAGAAGCACCCTGTGCATCTATTAATTCTGAAGTGATTTTATCTTGGTTAGCATCAAGGGACTCATACACCTTGGTAAAAGAGGATTTAAGCTCTTTATCTTCATTCTGATTAGCCAGTTCTTCTGCCCAGTACAATGCCAAGTAAAAGTGACTTCCCCGTGTATCCAGTTCGTTCACTTTTCTTGAAGGTGATTTGTCGTTGTCCAAGAATTTCTCTGTTGCATTGTCCAAGGCTTCTGCCAACACCAAAGCTTTTTTATTCTGATTTTTTTCACCGTAATGTTCCAAGGAAACACCAAGTGCCAAAAATTCGCCTAGCGAATCCCATCTTAGGTGTCCTTCTTCCAAAAACTGCTGTACATGTTTTGGTGCAGATCCACCAGCACCTGTTTCAAACAGGCCACCACCATTCATCAACGGAACTATGGATAGCATTTTTGCACTGGTACCAACTTCCAGAATTGGGAAGAGGTCAGTAAGGTAATCGCGTAGCACATTTCCAGAGACTGAGATGGTGTCTTTTCCATCTTTTATGCGTTCCAGGGTGAACTTGGTAGCTTCGGTAGGGGAGAGAATACGTAAATCCAATCCTTCGGTATCGTGAAGCTTCAGATATTGGGTTACTTTACCAATTAATTCAGCGTCATGGGCTCTTTCTTCATCCAACCAAAATACAGCAGGTGTATTGGTCGCTCGAGCTCTGGTAACAGCTAGTTTTACCCAATCTTGGATTGGTGCATCTTTAACTTGGCACATTCTCCAGATATCCCCTTGCTCAACGTTATGCTGTAGTAAAACTTCATTGGTCGTTGTACTGACCACGCGAACTGTTCCAGAATTTTGTATCTCGAAAGTTTTATCATGGGAGCCATATTCTTCCGCTTTTTGGGCCATTAGTCCTACATTGGGCACGGTTCCCATGGTTGTGGGGTCAAATGCGCCATGTTCTTTGCAAAAGTCTATGGTAGCTTGATAAATTCCTGCGTAGCTACTATCTGGAATAATGGCTTTCGTATCTTGAGGTTGTCCATTTTTGTCCCACATCTTTCCAGAGTTTCTAATCATTGCCGGCATGGAAGCATCGATAATGATATCACTGGGGACATGAAGATTGGTAACTCCTTTATCTGAATTCACCATGGCCAAATCTGGACCATTTTTGATATTTTCAGCAACTACAGCTTCAATCTCTTTTCGTTTTACTTCTGGTAACTTGTGCAATTTGTCAAGCAGACTTTCTAAACCATTATTGGGATTTATTCCTAAATCTTCTAAAGCATCACCATATTTTTCAAAGAGATCAGAGAAATAAGCTTTTAATGCATGACCGAATATAATTGGATCGGACACCTTCATCATAGTAGCCTTAAAATGTAGGGAAAGTAAAAGACCATCCTTTTTTGCGGCTGCGACTTCATGGGTTAAAAAATCAACAAGTGCGCGTTTGCTCATGACCGTAGCATCGATTATTTCCCCTTTTTGAAGCGGAGTGCTTTCTTTTAGTACAGCCGCTTCGCCATTGGCATTGAACAGTTCAATACGCACATCGTCAGCATTCTTTAAAGTCAAAGATTTTTCATTGTGTTTAAAATCTCCTTCTGACATTGTGGCCACATGGGTTTTGGATTGCGATGACCATTCGCCCATGCTGTGGGGATTCTTTTTTGCGTAATTTTTAATTGCTTTTGGCGCTCTTCTATCGGAGTTTCCTTCGCGCAACACAGGGTTTACGGCACTTCCCTTTATTTTATCATACCTGGACTTAACGGTCTTCTCGTTTTCGGTATTTGGCTCGTCTGGATAGTTGGGTACGTTGAATCCTTTTTGTTGAAGTTCCGCAATGGCTTCTTTTAGTTGTGGAATGGATGCACTTATGTTTGGTAATTTGATAATATTGGCTTCCGGGGTCTTTGCTAAACTGCCCAATTTGGCCAAATCATCCGATATTTTTTGGTTATCGTCCAAAAACTCGGGAAATACAGCTGCTATTCTACCTGCAAGCGAAATATTTTTGGTCTCTATGTCTATATTGGCGGTATTTGTAAATGCTTTTACTATTGGTAAAAAAGATAATGTTGCCAAGGCTGGCGCTTCGTCAGTTTTTGTGTAGAAAATTTTAGCCATTAAGGTGTTTTTATTTGAGCGGTGCAAATATACAATTTATGGCTGTTGGAAGTGTAAGGGATTTAACTTAAAGTGTGAATTTAGAGGAGTACAAATAACAAAAGCCATATCTATGTGTGAACATTGATATGGCTTTCTGAAAAGAGCTAAAAGATTTTTATCTGCTTTTCAACAGATTCGCAACCATTGGTTGCATCCGTTGCTCTTTTAACGTTTATTCCGCAAAATATCTTTAATTATTAAATCAAACCATGTTTTACGAAACTAGTCTGTTGTTTTCTAAATTTTATCAAAACAGAAAATCGCTCTTCCGTCCGCACATAAAATTTATCGTTCCATAATTAAATCAACCTAAGCTTCTCTACTTATGGAATTTCTTTTTCGATTAGTAGTGTTACCAATTAAAAAGGAAAACATCAGTTTTAAAGAACGTTAACTCTAAAAGAATAAGAAATAGAAATACATCCCTTGCTTATTCTTTTACTAAATTAAAATAAAGTTGGAGGTATGCAAACTTTATAAGCGATTAAAAATCAACAGACTATGAACTTTGGTTATTAACAATTGTTCATAAAAAAAGCACCTGTTACAGGTGCTTTTTAATAAGTGCAGGATTATTGAGTTATCCTCTTATCTCTTTAATACGGGCTTTTTTACCTGTAAGCTCTCTAAAGTAGAAGATTCTAGATCTACGTACCTTACCTTTTTTGTTTACTTCAATTTTTTGAAGCGCTGGCATGTTTACTGGGAAAATTCTTTCCACACCAACAGTACCTGACATTTTTCTAATAGTGAATGTTTCTGTAGCTCCAGTCCCTCTTCGTTGTATTACAACTCCTTTAAAGAACTGTGTACGGGTTTTTTCACCTTCCTTAATTTCATAGTAAACAGTTATCGTGTCACCAGAAGAAAATTTTGGAAAATCTTTTTTTGGAACAAATTCGTCTTCAACAAATTTTATTAAGGATTCCATGGTATATTTTTTATCGTTTAACAAGATTAACTTTCACGGACATCGTCAGAGGTTAATTTTGAGATTGCAAAAATAGTGCAATATTTAGAATTGACAAGATGTTTTTAAATTTTTAAATGGTTATGCTACAGGTTTTGTTTTGTTGACATACATCACCCCGTAAGTTAATAGCCCGGCAGCAAACAGAACATAGGGGAGTGGTGTCAAAACTGCGGTCATTTTACTGAACAGCAAAATAGCATCTGTTCCATAATGTCCAGCAATCATGTTCCCAGCAAAGTTTCCTATCAAAAAGAGCAGGGAAAGAATGCTTGCGACCAACATGAGAATAGTGCCCGTGTTTTTCTGTTTGGTGACCAAAACAATACAACCTATAATAACAACCAGTTGTGCAAGTGCGTTCAGAATGCCTCCAATGGCATAAAATAGCGTGTGAGAATTTTCCATATCAGTTTAATAAATCCGGTCTTAGTTTTTCAGTTCGCTCCAAAGCTTTTTCTTCGCGCCATTTCTCTATTTTTGGGAAATCACCGCTTAGCAACACTTCAGGTACAGTTGTGCCTTTATAATTAGATGGTCTAGTATAAACGGGTGGCGCCAATAAATTATCTTGAAATGTGTCCGTTAATGCTGAGGTTTCATCATTGAGGACTCCTGGCAATAATCGTATAACAGCATCACAAAAGACCGCGGCCGCCAACTCCCCACCTGACAGTACGTAATCACCTATGGAAATTTCTCTTGTTATGAACATATCACGTACCCTTTGGTCAACTCCTTTGTAATGGCCGCATAGGATTATGATATTTTTTTTTAGGGATATCTCGTTGGAAATGGCTTGATTCAGTGTACTTCCGTCTGGTGTCATATAGATGATTTCATCATACTCCCGTTCTTCCTTTAATCCGGTAATACATTTATCTATGGGCTCTACCATCAATACCATTCCTGCACCACCACCAAATTGATAGTCGTCCACTTGCTTGTAATTGCCCGTTGAATAATCCCTTAAATTATGAAAATGTACTTCGACCAGCCCCTTTTCTATAGCTCTTTTTAAGATTGAAGCTTCAAAAGGACTTTTTAATAGTTCTGGCAAAACCGTGATAATATCTATCCGCATGGCTATCTTAGAAATTCATCAAAAATAAGGGTTATTGTGCAATAGTATTTTTCCAAAAGTAATGAAAGCAGTCATTATCTTTTTTCCATTCTAAGCGTTCATATAATTTTTGCGCTGGATTATCTGTAGCGGTCTCCAGTGCCAAGCCTTTATAATTCTTTTTGGCACAATGGATTTTTGCATGGTTTAGTAGTGTTTCTCCCACTCCTTGTTTTCTGTGCGCTTGCGCTACAAATAAATCATTTAAAATATAATAAGGTTGCAATGATACAGATGAAAAGGTTTTGTAGAGTTGGGTAAATCCAATCATCTCCCCTTCACTAATTGCTACAAAAATGATTGATTCGTTGTTGCGCAAACGTGCTTCGAGAAAAGCTCTGGAAGCACTTAAGTCCGTTTCTTGCTCATAAAATACTCGGTATTCATTGAATAACGGGGCAATAAATGCTACATCTGATAGGGTTGCTCCTCTAACCTTCATAATACAAAATAATTATATCGTAAAGCTAAAACTTTCCTGTTGTATTTTTTTGATGAGGATATCAATGAAAAAACTCCCTAAAAAGGGAGTTTTTGGCTTATTTTTTTTGTTTGTTCAGTTCGTCTTGTAACTGACGACTAATTTTTTGTTCACGTTCCAGCGCTCGCCGCCTATGTTCTTCATATTCCTTTTCTACATCGGCAAGTGCCGTTTTTGCTTGGTGGGTCAAAAAGTTACTGTTTCTAAATCTGTAGATAAAAAACAACAAGAATAATAACAGTGCGAAAATAATTGACCAAAGTATCAGGTTATACGTTCCTTTGCTTACCAAAGCCCCAAAAAATGACATACTATCTTTTTCCTCGGTTACGGTCTCTAAATTATTGGTAGTCTCTTGAAGCTGGGAATTTAACTCTTCTATTTTTGAGTTATTGCTTTCTATGGTAGCGGACAAATCTTTTATGGACTTGTTGGCACTATTAATGGAATCGAAAATATTCTTCTTGATTCTGGCTAAGTCCCCTATGCGTACAACTTCGTAACGAACACCGTTTGCCCTGTAATTACCCGATTTTTTTTCAAGTTGTTGAAATTGTCCAACAAGCGTATTGTCAGAACTGGATTCCGATTCGTTGTCTTGGGCTAAAATTGGTAAAAAAGTGATTAGTAAGGTAAGGGTGAAAAATGCTTGTAAACGTTTCATGATAAATATTGCGTATAAATTTAGATTGAGGGAACTGCGAAATTACACGAATAAAGTTAAGATTGAAAAGAAAAATCTTTTAATAAAAATTATATGCAAAGATTTAGGCTCTAATAATAGGTATAGCGCCTTACTTTGGCAATGTATTTTGCCAATCGGATTACTTGGTGTGAATAGCCATACTCGTTGTCGTACCAAATATAAAGTACCAAGCTTTTCCCGTCTGCGGACACTAGGGTAGCCTTACTGTCATAGATGGAAGGTGCAGAAGCGCCCACAATGTCCGATGATACCAATTCATTACTTAAAGAATACTGAATTTGTTCCACAAGGTCGCCCTCAAGGGCATACTTCTTTAAAATAGTATTGATACTTTCCTTGGAGGTCTTGTTCTTTACTTCAAGATTAAGGATGGCCAGTGAACCATTGGGGACCGGAACTCGAATGGCATTGGAGGTTAATTTCCCTTTCAGAGAGGGAAGTGCTTTGGCAACAGCGGCGCCCGCACCGGTTTCGGTTATGACCATGTTTAGCGCTGCAGCTCTTCCTCTACGGTATTTACTATGCATATTATCGACCAAATTCTGGTCATTGGTATAGGCATGTATGGTCTCTAAATGTCCTTTTTTTATACCAAGGGAATCTTCAATAACTTTTAATATTGGCGTTATGGCATTGGTGGTACATGATGCTGCCGAATATATTTTTGTCTTATCGGGGTCAAACTCTTTATGGTTGACTCCATGGACAATATTAGGTACTTCCTTACCTGGAGCGGTTAGCAGTACCCTACTTGCACCTTTGGCTTCCAAATGTCTTGAAAGTGCCGTTTTATCCCTAAAAGCACCAGTATTGTCAATTACAAGTGCATTATAGATTCCAAATTGTGTGTAATCCAATGCTTCGGGTTTGTCTGCGCTAATGAACAGTACTGTTGTACCGTTTATGACCAAGGCATTTTTTTTCTCATCAACATCCACGGTGCCCGTAAACTGTCCATGTACGGAATCTGTTTTTAGCAACGCCGCTCTTTTTTCCAAAACTTCTTTGTTGATCAATCCCCTAACAACAACGGCCCTGAGTCTCAACTGGCTTCCTCTACCGGTTTTGGCCACCAACTCTCTGGCAACTAATCGGCCAATTCTGCCAAATCCATAAAGCACAACATCCTTTGGTTTTATTTCTTTGGATGCTTGGGCATCTTTAAGTTTTTCCAATACGAATGACTTAACGTTAAGATGATTGTTATCGTCAGAATGGTATTCGTAGGTCAATTTTCCAATATCCAATTTTGAAGGAGGTAAGTTGATATCGTTAATGGCCCTGAGAATTTCAACCGAATCAAAGATTGAAATTGGCTTTTGTACAAATTCCCCAGCGTACTCATGAAGATTGATGATATCACTTACATTTTTATCTATGATTTGATTTTTAAATAGTACTACTTCTATGGCTTTGTCATACCAAAGGTCACTGATAATTTTTATGAATTCCGTAGTGGCTTTTCTTCTATCCGCTTGGAACGCAAGCTCTTTCTCGTAAGACTTAATATCACTCATACTTATTAGTTGGAGATGTTGTTTTTTTAGTGCTCGGCAAAATTAGATATTTCAAACGTTTTCGTAAAAGATTTTATATATAAAAATAGCACCCAATTTTGGGTGCTATTTTTAACTTGATTGTATATGTGTTATTGAAGGATAAGGCGTTCTTTTTCGCCTTTATCGTTAATCATTGTAAAACTTGTCCTGCCGTATCTGGAAATTTCATCAAAAAGTTCCTTCGCATCGTCAATATCGCTTATTGCTTTGTCATCCACTTCAGTGATTACCTTGTTTTTTAGGTCGTAACGGTTATAGCCTTCTGGGACATCAATAATCTTGACACCTTCACTTACTCCAAAAATCTTTTTATCCTCCTTGGATAAATTCTTTACCGTAAAACCAACGGTAGGCAATTGAATGGTCTGTTGCTTTTTAAGGGTTACCTTCTTTGTAATTCTTTTACCATCCCTATCCACAACAACTTCTATAGTGTCATCTGGTCGTTTTGAGGATAGGTATCCCGTAAGTTCAGAAAATTTGCGTACCAATACATTATCAACTTTTTTGATAATATCTCCTGATTGCAATCCAGCTGCTTCGGCTCCTGAATCTTCTTCAACTTGAGAAATATAGACTCCTTCGATTTCATTCAATCCCATTTCAATGGCTTGCCTAGAATTTGCATTTGCAGCACGAATGCCCAAAAGCCCTCTTTGCACGTTACCAAACTCCATAATATCCTCTACGACCTTTTTTGCAATATTGCTAGGTACTGCAAAGGAGTAACCTACGTAAGAACCTGTTTGAGAGGTTATAGCTGTGTTTATACCAATTAAATCACCATTTGTATTTACCAATGCACCGCCACTATTCCCTGGATTGACTGCGGCATCTGTCTGTATGAAGGATTGATTTCTGCCCAATGATCTAGCTTTTGCGCTTACAATTCCTGCGGTTACTGTAGAGGTCAAGCTGAAAGGATTTCCAACCGCAAGTACCCATTCACCGATCTTGGCATTGTCCGAATCACCAAAAGCCAAATAGGGCAGTGCATTTTCCACATCGATTTTTAAGAGCGCTATATCTGAGCTTGCATCGGCACCAATGACTTTGGCATCGTAGGTCTTGTTATTGTTCAGGGTTATTTCCAATTGACTTGCCTTGGCAATAACGTGGTTATTAGTAACGATATAGCCGTCTGGTGAAATAATTACGCCAGACCCAGTTCCCACTTGTGGGGTTTGCTGACGTTCAAATCCATAAAAGAAATCTGCTATGCTATTGGAACCTTTATTTATGGTCACGTTCTTTACGTGGACCACGGCATTTACTGTTTTTTCCGCTGCAATGGTAAAGTCAACTTCATTTATTCCCGCTCCTTTGGCAGATGCTGTTAGACCACTGGTACTTATAAAAGGTGTTTCTTGGTTTTCTGCAACCCATTTATAGGTGTCTTTTTCAAAAAATAATTTGTAAGCTCCTAATGTTATTGCACCTGCAAAAACCGATACTAGAAGTAAATTGGCAATTCTTTTCATAATTCTATAAAAATTTAACTTTTTCTATCAACAAATCTAATTCAATTCATTTTTGGCTTCATGAGTTTAACTCGTTTTTAACTACAAAAAATTCCTTAAAGAATACCCTATATTTGTTCCTTTGCAGGCAATTATGGTACTACAATTTTTTAAATATCAAGGTACGGGAAATGATTTTGTTATCATTGACAATCGCCAACAAACTTTTCCCAAAAACGATACCAAATTGATTGCCAAGCTTTGCGATAGAAAATTTGGCATTGGGGGGGATGGACTCATTCTATTGGAAAATGACAAAATGTCGGATTTTAAAATGGTCTATTACAATGCCGACGGAGCAGAAAGTAGTATGTGTGGAAATGGAGGTAGATGTTTGGTGGCTTTTGCCAACTACTTAGGTATTATTGATAGCAAGACTACTTTCAATGCGATTGATGGTTTGCACCAAGCTACGATCGTTGACGATATGGTAGAGCTAAATATGACGGATGTAGATGACATCAAAATAAAACCTTCATACAGTTTTCTGGATACAGGATCACCACATCATGTACAGCTCATTGAAAACCTATCGGATTTGAATGTGCAAAAAGAGGGAGCCAAATTACGCTACGGTCTGTACGGACAGGCTGGAAGCAATATAAACTTTGTTGAACAGTTGGATGGCAACGCTTTTGGGGTGAGAACCTATGAAAGGGGAGTTGAAGATGAGACGCTTTCATGTGGAACAGGAGTAACGGCGGTTGCCATTGCTATGCATAAATTAGGTAAAACATCTTCGAGCACCATTGGAGTCAGAACGCCCGGTGGAGATTTGACCATCAGCTTTGATCATCAAAAAGGTGCTTACAGGAATGTTTGCTTAAAAGGACCTGCAAAACAAGTCTATAAAGGAGAGATTTTATGTTAAATCTTAAAGGAAAACAAGCGCGTTTAAGGGCGTTGGAACCTAAGGATTTGGAATTTCTGTACCAATTGGAGAATGACACTTCAATTTGGGAGATAAGCGGCACATTGAAGCCATATTCAAAAAAAGTACTTCGGTTATATTTGGAAAACGCTCACAGGGATATTTACGATGTGAAACAACTACGTTTATGCATTTGCGATAATGCTGATAAAAGTATCGGTTTAATAGATTTGTTTGATTTTGACCCAAAAAACAGAAGGGCGGGAATCGGTATAGTGATTGCGAGGCCAGAAGATAGGAACAAGGGTTTAGGCGCGGAAGCGCTTTCCCTCTTGTGCAACTATGCCTTTTCAATTTTGGATGTTCATCAACTTTACGCCAATATATTGGAAGAAAATACGCCAAGTATTTATCTATTTGAAAAGATGGGTTTTCAAAAAATAGGGGTAAAGAAAGAGTGGGTCAGAACCAATAACGGTTTCAAAAATGAGATTATGTTTCAAAAAATAAACACCAATGCTTAAAAAAGTACTTTGGGCGACAGCCATTTTAGGACTTTTGATTTGTGGCTTCATAGCATATCAAATCTATAGTGCCATATTTAGTCCCAATACCAACTTTAATAATGATGAAGCCTTTGTGTACATTCCATCCAATGCTACTTTTTTAGATGTAAGGAATAATCTAGAACCATTGGTGAAAGATATGTCTACTTTTGAAGCTGTGGCACAGCGCAAAGGATATGTAACCAACATTAAAGGTGGAAAGTTTGCCTTAAAAAAAGGGATGAACAACAATGAGATGATCAATTCTCTCCGCAGTAAAAATATCCCTGTGAAGGTCTCGTTCAACAATCAAGAGTCCCTAAATGCCTTGGCAGGAAGGATAGCCCAACAAATAGAAGCAGATAGTGCTGAGCTGGTAAATAGTTTCAATGATCCTGAATTTCTGGAGAACGTAGGGTTTAACGAAGATTCTAAGTTGGGAATGTACCTGCCCAATACGTATGAATTCTTCTGGAATACCAATGCGAAGAATTTTAGGGATAAAATGTACAAAGAGTATGAGCGGTTTTGGAATGCCGAACGATTGAAAAAAGCAGAAGAATTAAATCTTTCTCCATCCCAAGTCGTTGCGCTTGCTGCAATTGTGCAAAAAGAAACCGTTAAAGTAGAGGAACGACCACGAGTGGCCGGAGTATATCTTAATAGAGTGAGAAAAGGGATATTGTTACAAGCTGATCCAACGGTTATTTATGCCATAAAAAAAGAGACCGGGAATTTTGATACTATAATCAAGCGGGTTTTATATCGGGATTTAGAGATGGATTCACCCTATAATACCTATAAATATGTAGGCATTCCTCCAGGTCCGATTGCTATGCCTGACATCTCTTCGATTGATGCCGTTTTAAATCCTGAAAAACACGATTATTTATTTTTTGTAGCCGATGTTTCCAATTTTGGATACCACATGTTTGCCAAAACCTTGGCGCAACACAACCGAAATAAAGTGCAATATACCCGATGGTTGGATTCCAAAAAAGTGCGTCGATAATACCTTTTATCGTTAATTTTCAGTGATTTAACGGATTTTGGGCCTCATTTAAGAAAATCTTATGAACATCATGCTTCAAATGAAAAACACTGCCCTTATATTTGCCGCCCTAATTTAGTTGTACCGTTTTTGGTGCATCAGAACGCTAAATATGAAAGTTATGAAAAGATGGATAAGCTTTGTTTTGCATCTGGCCATGATTGTAATTTTAACAAGTTTTGGCTCATATACCGTAACGAAAAAAGTGGACTATAAAATTCCCGATTCGTTAAAAGTAGAAGCCAACACTGAAATCTTGGTTCTTAAAGATTCTTTGGATTCTTCCGAAGATCTAAAAATTAAACCTCCTTTTTTGGGAAAAGCGTACAATGGATTTAAAGAAGCCCTTGCTTTTAAGGAATCCCAAGGAAGGTACTCTGTTATTAATACGTTTGGATATCTTGGAAAGTATCAATTTGGATTGAGTACGCTCAGTTTAATGGGAGTACACGATGCTGGTAGTTTTCTTAATGACCCAGCGCTTCAAGAAAAAACATTTGAAACCAATATCGCAAGAAACAAATGGATTCTGCGTAGGGATATCAAACGTTTTAACGGAAAAAGGATAAGAGGGGTTGAAATTACTGAATCTGGTATTTTGGCCGCAGCGCATCTAGCTGGCGCCGGAAATGTGAAAAAGTACCTACGTTCTTATGGAAAGAACGACGTTGCGGACGCATACGGGAGTAGTATATCATATTACATTCGAAAATTTGCAGGGTATGATATTTCCGAAATAGCGCAGAAAAGAAACGCAAAAGTTTAACAATATACTTTTAGCGTACCCTATTAAACCCAGAATTTAAATCTGGGTTTTTTTATGCTTGAATAATAAATATCGTGGGCCTTTTATTAAGATCAATGGCTATTTCGCTCCACTCATGTGCAATTTTGGTTCTAATAAACTCCGTAGGTAACGTAATATCACAGGCAACACATAATCTTGTGGTTTTTTGAAGTGTTTTTGTTAATTCCTTCAAAAGTTTATCATTTCGATAAGGCGTTTCCATGATGATTTGTGATTGACCCTTTTCTCTTGAAATGCGTTCCAGGTTCTTAATTTTAGATTTACGTTCAGAAGCATCGATAGGCAGGTAACCATTAAATGCGAAATTTTGTCCGTTCATACCACTGGACATCATGGCCATAAGAATAGAGGATGGCCCCACCAAGGGAACTACCTGTATTCTTTTTTCGTGAGCAACCCTGATTACCTCTGCGCCTGGATCAGCAATTCCCGGGCAGCCTGCTTCGGAAAGTATGCCTATGTCAAAACCACTGATACAAGGCTCTAAAAACTCGGGGATAACGGCTGGATCGGTAAACTTGTTCAAAGTTTCAATATGCAGATTGGGTTGAGCTTTACTCGGACTTATTTTTTTAATGAAATGCCTAGCAGTTTTTTCGTTCTCTACAATGTAATGATCTGTATTCTCAATAGTTCGCTTTATGGAAATGGGCAATACCTCAAGAGGGGCATTGTCCCCAAGTGTAGTGGGAATTAAGTATATTTTGCCTACAACGAGACTTGGTTTGGGGTCCTCCATATGCTAACTTACTTTTTTTGCAATTGCTTCACAAGCAATATCGACCATCTGATATACGTTTTCAAAACCGTCTACTCCCCCATAATAAGGGTCAGGTACTTCGTTGATGTCCAAATCAACTTCGCCCAAGAGTAATTTCACTTTTTTTTCTTCTGATTCTGAAGTTGCCAAGCGTATAACATTATCAAAGTTATTTTTATCCATGACATAGATAAAGTCGAAAATGTTAAAATCTTCTTTAGAAAACTGCCTACAGGTCTGAAGACTTATATCGATTCCATGTTTTTTGGCTACAGCTATAGATCTTTTGTCTGGCGGATTGCCAACATGATAGCTGGCCGTTCCTGCGGAATCTACAATTACTTTATTCGTATCGACTTTGGATTTTAAAATACCTTCGGCCAAGGGTGACCTGCATATATTTCCTAAGCAGACCATCAAGACTTTGGTTTTCATTAAGTGTGAGGAATTATTATTAAGAGAATTTTTTGCTCAGGTCTTCAATGTATTTTCTGAACTGTTTATCAGTCTCCGCTAAATTGTCCACCGTTTTACAAGCATGCAATACGGTAGCATGATCTCGCTTTCCAATTTGTGACCCTATGCTCGCCAGAGAGGCTTTTGTGAATTTTTTTGCAAAGAACATGGCCAATTGTCTTGCTTGTACAATATGGCGCTTTCTTGTTTTGGATTGTAAGGTAGCGACATCCATCTCAAAATAATCAGAAACCACCTTTTGGATGTAGTCTATGGAAACCTCCCGCTTGGTATTTTTTACAAACTTTTCTACCACTTGTTGTGCGAGTTCCAATGTAACTTCTCTTTTGTTAAAAGAGGATTGTGCTATTAAGGATATAATGGCACCTTCCAATTCTCGGATATTTGTCTTTATATTTTTTGCGACATGGTCTATAATCTCATCTGGCATCTCAACGCCATCACGATAGAGCTTGTTTTTTAGGATAGAGATTCTGGTCTCAAAATCCGGACTCTGCAATTCAGCGGAAAGCCCCCACTTAAAACGGGACAGCAAGCGTTGTTCTATGTCCTGCATATCCACTGGAGCCTTATCGGAAGTTAAAATAACTTGTTTTCCGTTTTGATGTAAGTGATTGAATATATGAAAGAAAACATCTTGTGTACCTGATTTACCGGATAGAAACTGTACATCATCAATGATAAGCACATCTATTAACTGGTAAAAATGGATGAAATCGTTTCTGGTGTTCTTTTTAACAGATTCTATATACTGCTGCGTAAACTTTTCTGCAGAAATGTATAGTACGGTCTTTTCCGGATATTTATCCTTGATTTCAACACCAATGGCATGGGCCAAGTGTGTCTTCCCTAGACCAACTCCCCCAAAAACCAACAATGGATTAAAGGAAGTACCACCAGGTTTATTGGCCACGGCCATACCTGCGGACCTCGCTAAACGATTGGAATCACCTTCAAGAAAATTCTCAAAGTTGTAATTTGGGTTTAGCTGTGACTCAATCTTTATATTCCGTATTCCGGGAATAACAAAAGGATTTTTGAGCTCGGGACTTTTTGACGTAATTGGCACATCCAATTCTTGTGGTCCAACAGCGGTTCTATTGGAGCTTGGTATCTGTTCTGTGAACGGTTCTTTATTACCGTACTTATTTTCCATTTTAATGATGTAAATAAGTTTTGCGTTATTTCCCAATTCCTTGGTAAGCGCAACCTTCAAAAGCTTTACGTAATGCTCCTCAAGCCACTCATAAAAAAATTTACTGGGCACCTGTATGCTAAGGGCTTTGTCTGTTAACTTGATAGGCTTTATAGGTTCAAACCAAGTTTTGAATGCCTGCGGTTGGATATTATCCTTGATAAAAGCCAAACAGTTGTTCCACACGGAATTTGCAGTCACACTCATAAAAGTTTTTCCTTAGTTTTGTTGGTTAGTTTAAAGCTATAATTAAAACATCTAAGGGGAAATTAGATGCTCTTTGGATGCGACAAATATGTGAACAAATCTTTTAAAAAAAAAATCATTTAGTGGTTGAATATTCTATTTTTTTTTCGCATGTTTCCTTAATGTTAACCAAGCCTCTAAATATATCATTTTTCATTTAATATATGCTAAAAAAATCATTTTCTTTTAGGGTCCGTTATGTAGAAACCGACCAAATGGGTGTGGTATACCACGGTAACTATGCACAGTATTTGGAACTCGGAAGGGTAGAGTGGTTAAGAGCCTTGGGCACCACTTATAGGAGCATGGAGGAAAATGGAATTATACTGCCCGTAATTTCCTTACAGATTAAATACAAAAAATCGGCGCTTTATGATGATTTGATTACCGTAGAGACCACAATTAAAAAACCACCTTTGGTGAAGATAGAGTTTGACTACAAAATTTATAACGAATCCCAAGAATTATTGGCAGAAGCTAATACTGTTTTAGCGTTTATGGATAGGAAAACGAATAGACCAGTAAAGTGTCCAAATCATATTCTGGAAAAATTGGATTTTTAGTACAGCGCCTTTATTGCAATATGTTGCATTTCATCGAAGAGTATCTTAATTTGTTTACCCTCACTCTCCCTTACTGAAATAGTTAATATACAAGTCAGTTCCATTTTTTGCGAGACTATGGTTATTCCTTTTTGTTTGATGATTCGCATGACTTTGTCCATAATCGGATACTCAAAATGCAGTTCAAAGAATGATGCTATGGTCTTTTCAACAATGGATGCATTTTCCAAGGCTATCTGGGCCGCAGTGCGGTATGCTTGAATAAGTCCGCCAACTCCCAGTTTAGTACCTCCAAAAATTCTTGCAACGGCTACCAATACATTGGTGATTTCAAAGGCTTGAATTTGTCCATAAATGGGCATTCCAGCAGAATTATTGGGTTCACCATCATCGTTAGCTCGGTAACTATAAGTTTTTTCGCCCAATTGCCATGCGTAGCATACATGATTGGCCGTATGGTGTTTCTTCCGTAACATTTCAATTATTGGCTTTATAGCATCTTCAGATGTAATTGGGAAAGCATAACCATAGAATTTACTTTTTCTGTCCTTATAAAGAATCTCATCGGACGGCTTGGCAATGGTCTTGAAAATATCGTCCGCCTTCATCAAAATAGGGCTACTAAAACAATACTGATTACGGCCAAGAGAATACCAGCTCGATTTTTTAAGCTCATTTTTTCCTTAAAAATCAAAATCCCAAGAATGGTTGAAAGCATAACGATGGCAACGTTGTTCAATGTGAAGATGACAGCACTGCTAAGCGCCTTGTTTTCCAAAGCCCTGATCAAAAAGAAAATGGAAAAATAGTTGGGAATTCCCAATGCGATGCCGCCCAATACATTTTTAAAATTAAGTGTGATGGGTTGTTTAATCGCTTTTGAACCAATAAACACAAAACCGGTAATCGCCGCAAAACCAAAAATCATGGCCGAAAAAATGGGAACTTCTTCAGGTTGTAGATGGTTTTCCTGAAAATATTTCATGCTGATGTCTATAATCCCGGAACCTAGAAATACGAGCAGCGGTAACACCAATATCTTTTTGGAGACTACGATGCCATTTTCTTTTAGAGAAGCAAAATAAACTGCTGCCAACGCAAGTAAAATGCCTATGATCTGAAGCAGGGAAAGAGACTCTTTATATTGAATGACTCCAAAGATGACTGGCATGACCAAAGACATTTTTGTTGCCACCGAAGCTACCGAAACACCAGCAACCTGCGAGGTCTTGGCCATTAAGTTAAAAATGAGAATAAAAAAGATACCCAATGCCAAAGTGCCTAAAAACCAAGACTGTTTTGCTATTCCGTTAAAATCTATTGTGCCCTTATATAAAACCAGGCCTACCACACAAGCTACCACATAATTGGTGATAATGGCATAGAGGGTCTGTACTTTGTATACCGAAAAAAGTTTAAAGATGACGAAAATCAAACTTGAGCAAAGCACACTAAGGACCAGGTATAGCATTACAAGTAAGATTTTAATTGTATGATATCTTCTTTGCCTACCTTCAAATTCCAAACATGAATTCCCAGACTGGCCGCAGCATCTGTATTCTCTTTAGTGTCGTCTACAAAAAGGGTTTCACTTGCTATTAGCTTATTTTCTTCCAAAACAAATTCGAAGATTTCGGCATCAGGTTTTCGCATTCCCATTTCATAGGATAGATAAAATACTTCAAAAGATGCTTCAAATCTATTGAAATGCCCCATGCCCATTTGTTGTTTCACAAATTCAATATGGATGTCATTGGTATTGCTGAGGAGAAACAATCTGTATTTGTTTTCTTTTGCAAAAGCTTCTATAAATTCTAATCGTTTATTGGGAAAATCCAATAAAATAGCGTTCCAAGCATTGATTAAATCTTGTTGGGTAGCTTTTGGAAAGTAGTGCGATACATCATTTAAAAAAGCAACGGAGCTTATGGTTCCTTTTTCATACGCCTTAAAAAGTGTATCCAAGTCCGGGGTCAGGCCTGTATAACCAAATTTTTCCATGGCTTTTGCCGTAGCGGATTTATCCAAATTGATGAAAATATCACCAAAATCCAGTATTATATTCTTAATCATTTATAAAGATTGATAAAGTGTCAGACAGTATTGAAATGTTTTCCGAAGGAGTACCAGAAATTTTTGGAGCTGTTATGCCATTATGAAACGAGGTCGTTCCATTGAAAACCTTAGCTTCATCCCATAATCCCTCATTAATGAAAGTTTGTAGTGTTTTTGTGCCTCCTTCAACCAATACGCTTGTGATCGAATGACGATAGAGTGCATCACATACCTGCTGGGCAATGGGTTTCGAAAAATCAATCAATTCATACGTAATCCCGTTTATGTAGTTAAATGCATCATCGGTTTGTGTAAGAACGATGGTTTTTACGCTTTTATCCAACACGTGAAAATCAGTTGAAATTTTTAAATCCTTATCCAAGATTACACGAATAGGATGGTTGCCCTCCCAATTTCTCGCCGTAAGCTTAGGATTGTCTTCCAGCACGGTATTGGTGCCCACTAAAATAGCTTGTTCTTCTGTTCTCCATTTGTGCACCAGTTGCTTTGAATAGGTGTTCGAAATCCAAAAAGGCTCAGGCACGTTATTTCTTTGTTTCTTATCAGGAGCAATAAAGCCATCTTTTGTTTCTGCCCATTTTAAAACAATATAAGGGCGTTTTTTTTCTTGAAAACTTAAAAATCGTTTATGATGATTTCTGCACTCAGCTTCAATAACCCCAACGGTTACGTTACATCCAGAGGCCTTTAGTTTTTCAATACCTTTTCCCGCAACTTTATCATGGGGGTCTTGGAGTCCGATGACAACTTCGGGAATCGCATGTTTTAATATTAAATCCGTACAAGGTGGGGTTTTTCCAAAATGGGAGCAAGGTTCCAAGGTGACGTAAAGTGTAGCTTTTGAAAGGTGCTTTTTCTCTTTCACCGAGTTAATTGCATTTACTTCGGCATGTGGACCGCCATAAGGACTTGTATAGCCTTCACCTATGATTTTTTGGTCATACACGATTACACAACCTACCATTGGATTTGGTGCCGTAGTCCCAAGTCCTCTTTCACCTAGCTCAATACATCGTAACATGTATTTTTCATGTATATTCACATCGCAAAAATAGCATAATTAAAACGCAATATGGGCGATGCCATAATCAGGGAAATTACACTAGCGGATAACGTTCAGGTTGCTAGGGTAATCCGTAAAGTTTTGGAAGACATGGGGGCGCCTAAAGTGGGCACAGCCTATGCAGATATGGCTTTGGAAAATATGTATGAAGCTTATAATATGCCTAAGGCAGTTTACTATGTAATTGAGGATGACGGACAAATTATTGGCTGTGCTGGAGTTGCTCAATTGGAAAATCATGATGGGAACGTATGCGAACTACAGAAAATGTACTTTTTGGAACAAGCTAGGGGTAGGGGTTTAAGTGCCAAGATGATCGCGAAGTGTTTGGATAGCGCTAAAGAATATGGTTTTGAGCAATGTTATCTAGAGACCATGCCCTATATGGAAGCAGCCCAAAAATTGTATAAAAAGAATGGTTTTGAGTATATAGATGCCCCTATGGGCAATACGGGACACTATTCTTGCCCAGTTTGGATGCTTAAAAAAATATAGTGTGCTCCTAAAAGAGATCAAGACCATTTTCCATAAAGAATTGGATAAGCTATATCCTAATGAGGAAGTAGATGCTTTTTTTTACCAACTCATTGAACATTATTTGCAGTTGGAGCGATTTGTTTTGGTGCTACAGCCTAACGTATCAATAACCAAAGAAGAAGAGCAGCCACTTTTTGAAGCTTTGGCACAGCTAAAACTGGAAAAGCCATTGCAATATATTTTAGGTACGGCGTACTTTATGGATATGGAGTTCAAGGTTAATGAGCATGTATTGATTCCCAGACCCGAGACAGAGGAATTGGTAGAGTGGATAATTTTGGATAATAGTCAGGATGCTGAGCAGAGCAACCCGGACGCTGAGCGTAGTCGAAGTGTCATTTCGACTAAGCTCAATGACCGCAAGTCGGATCTACTCAATGACGACCAAGGATTAAAAATTTTGGATATTGGTACGGGAAGCGGTTGTATTGCGATTGCCTTGGCAAAAAAGCTTCCAAACGCCAAAGTGTTTGCTATCGATATTTCTGAAAAAGCGTTGGAAGTTGCCACACAAAATGCTCAACTTAACGAGGTCGAAGTTACATTTATAAAAGCGGATATTTTAAACTTTGAACTTGAACTTGAACTTAATTTTGAATTTGACATTATAGTTTCAAACCCACCCTATGTACGTGAACTCGAAAAAGAACACATCAAAAAGAACGTAAAGGATTACGAACCTAATTTGGCCCTATTTGTTCCAGATGAAGATGCATTATTATTTTACAGGGCCATTACTAAATTTACGCAACGGTACCTTTCTAAAACGGGAAGCATATATTTAGAAATCAATCAATATTTAGGAGAAGAAACCAAGTTACTTTTAGAAGCGCATAATTTTTCAGAAATTGAACTGCGCAAAGATATCTTTGGAAACGATAGAATGCTTAAAGGTAAACTAGATTAATATGGATACGATTGCAGTTTTTTGTGGAAGTAGCTCAGGAAATGACGTAGAGATGACCAAAATGGCATTTCAACTGGGTGAATATATGACCAGCAAGGGTATTAATTTAGTTTATGGTGGAGCCAATGTGGGTCTTATGGGACAGGTTGCGGACGGAGCCCTAGCTCAAAATGGTACGGTAATAGGCGTTATACCCGATTTCTTAAAGCGTAAGGAAATTTTTCATCCAAATATTACCGAGCTGATCGTTGTGGAAACCATGCACGAAAGAAAATTAAGAATTCATGAACTTTCCAATGGTTTTATTGCCCTTCCCGGTGGTTTTGGTACCATGGAAGAATTATTTGAAATTATAACCTGGGGGCAACTTGGGCTACATCAAAAACCTATCGGCATATTGAATGTAAAAGGTTTTTACGATGCGATGCTTCGGTTTTTAGACGGTATGGTAACCAATGGGTTTTTAAAACAGGAAAATCGGGATATGCTTTTAATCGGTGATACTCCCGAAAAGCTTTTATCAAAAATGGAGGAGTACAAACCTACCGCACTACCAAAATGGATTGAAAAAGAACAAACTTAAATGACCGATCAAGAAAAAATAAAGGTTCTAAGGGACGAATTAAGAAAACATAACTACAATTATTATGTTTTGGATGAGCCTACTATTTCAGACTATGAGTTCGATGTAAAGCTCAAATCGCTTCAGGAATTGGAACAGGCCCATCCAGAGTTTTACGATGCCACTTCGCCAACCTTACGCGTTGGTGGTATGGTCACCAAAAATTTTGAGACCATCCAGCATGAGCATCGAATGTATTCCTTGGATAATTCGTATTCCAAGGAAGATTTGGAGGATTGGGAGAAACGAATTCAACGAATTTTAGGGGGTGTTGAAGTAGAATTCACCTGTGAACTCAAGTATGATGGCGCTTCAATAAGCCTCACCTATGAAGAAGGCAAATTGGTAAAAGCGGTTACGAGGGGTGACGGTTTTCAAGGTGATGATGTCACTACGAACATTAAGACGATTAAATCCGTTCCCTTACAGTTGACAGGGGATTATCCACCAAAATTTGATATACGTGGCGAGATCATTTTGACCCTTGAAGGTTTTGCCAAAATGAACCAAGAGCGTTTGGCAAATGGGGAAGAAGCGTATATGAACCCTAGAAATACAGCTTCGGGCAGCCTAAAATTACAGGATAGCGCTTTGGTGGCAAAACGTCCGTTAGAGTGTTTGTTGTACAGCATTACGGGTAAAAATTTGAAAATAACTTCCCAATTTGAAGTGTTGGATAAAGCGCGCTCATGGGGTTTTAAAGTGCCTACAGTGGCCAAATTATGCAAAACCACGCAAGAGGTGATGGATTTTGTGGAGTATTGGGACATACATCGGCACGATTTACCGTATGAGACTGATGGAGTGGTCATCAAAGTAAACAGTCTACGACATCAAGACGAGTTAGGGTACACTGCTAAGGCGCCACGTTGGGCAATGGCCTATAAATTCAAGGCAGAGCAAGTCTCTACGGTGTTGAACGAAATCACCTATCAAGTAGGGAGAACAGGAGCCATTACTCCAGTTGCAAACCTAGAACCCGTATTGTTGGCCGGAACAACCGTTAAACGTGCATCCTTGCACAACGCAGATCAGATTGAAAAGTTAGACATTCGAGAAGGAGACACGGTTTTTGTGGAAAAAGGAGGCGAAATTATTCCAAAGATAATTGCCGTGGATTTTACAAAGCGACCTGAAGATTCAATGCCCACACAGTACATTACCCATTGCCCAGAGTGCGGCACAGAATTGATACGAAAAGAAGGGGAAGCACAACATTTTTGTCCTAACGATGTAGGTTGTCCACCTCAGATAACTGGTCGGATTCAGCATTTCATATCCAGAAAAGCTATGGATATCGAAGGATTGGGCGGCGAAACCGTCGAGCTGCTTTTTAAAGAGGGATTGATACATAATTATGCCGATTTGTACACACTGACCAAGGAACAGGTAATGCCTTTGGAGCGTATGGCGGAAAAGTCTGCGGAGAACTTGGTAAACGGTGTAACTGCCTCTAAAAACATTCCATTTGAACGGGTTTTGTTTGGTTTGGGCATTCGTTATGTGGGAGAAACCGTTGCCAAAAAATTGGCAAAAGCGTATAAAAATATCGATGCTTTAATGGCCGCTAGCAGTGAAGAATTGGTAGCTGTGGATGAAATAGGGGAGCGTATTGCAGAAAGTGTAGTTCAATTTTTTGGTGAGCTTACTAATATTGAGATTGTGGAACGGTTAAAATCCTATGGATTACAATTCTCTTTGTCCGAGGAACAACTGGAAAATCAATCTGAAAAACTTAAAGGACAAACCTTCGTGGTTTCCGGTGTTTTTGAATCTTTGGGTAGGACCGAACTTAAAAAACTCATTGAAGATAATGGGGGCAAAGTGGCTTCTTCCATCTCGTCCAAGACTTCGTTTTTGGTAGCTGGCGATAAAATGGGTCCAAGCAAAAAGACCAAAGCAGAAAATTTGGGAGTAGCTATTATTTCTGAACAGGAGTTTCTGGGAAAATTGGAATAGGTTTTATCCAAAATAAATCCCGGGTAAGGTACGCCTTTATGACCAAAAACAGATGTACATGTAATTAACTTAGGATTTTTTACTTCCTAACAAACCGTTGTTCACCTTCATCAAAAGCAAACTTATACATATCGTACTTGCCCCAATGGGCATCCTTTTCCAGTTTTTGTGCCATGACCATTTGTTTGCCATCGCTTCGTAAACTGATCATACCGTAACGGGTAAGATACGAGTTGATCTCTTTGTAAGCTTCTACCATGGTACTCTTAAGCTCTTCCAACACAGATCGGTTGGTGGGCGTATCCACAAAATCCTCCTTAAAATCGTCATAGGCTACTTTTGCTATTTCCCATAGCTGATACTTCTTGACCAGTTCTGGAATGGTCGTGGTATTGAAATCTTTGTTGGACCGTGCAAGTTCTGTGCTAAAGATCAAAGGTTTTTTACTGTACCCCGTTTTCCCAAGTGCGCCCAACGTATCTGCTCTTGGGTGACTGTAGTTCTCATCGTCCCCGCTAGAAATGACCGTTCCCAACGCATTGATGTTTTCCAGAAATTCATAACTGAACAAATGGCTTCCGTGATGGCAGGCCTTGGCAATATCCGCACGTAAGACCGCTTTTGCATTAGTGCCCAGTTTATTGTTAATGTATGTTCCCGCTTCTTCGTTGATATCGCCGCCCAGCATTACACGTAGTTTTTTGTATTGTAACATTAACAAAACCGAATGTCCGTTTTTGGTTTTTCCGTTGCTCCCCAAAAAAGGAACTACTTGTTTTCCATCTTTTTGGTCAATGATCGGTGCAATGACCTCTAACGAAAATTCAGTGTCGCTACCGTTGCCCAATAAGAATCCCGTACCATTGTTTAGGGCTACATATTCTGGTTGGTCCGCTTGTTCAAGGGCAAGTGCCATGGTCTTTGGGTATTGAGACCCTGACCCACTGGAATTTACAGGGTCATTGAGGATAGATTTCATGGCGGCATCGGTAAATTCCAAAGAAGATAGATAATCTTCGCCGTCCGACAGTTCTTCCACTTTTCCAATTTGGGTATTCCATCCTTTGGTATTATCAATGGGTCGCTGTACTATGCCACTATGGTAAATAGTATCGAATTGTAGTGCTTCTTCCTCAAAAATTTCGGTGAATCCCAAATAATGGTCATTGTCGGGATGGCTTACAATGGCCTTGAACTTAAAGGGCAAGGTTTCATTTTTATCCAAGTTGAAACGCCAGTACAGGTATCGGTACATATTATCGCCCTTACCGGCATCGATTAAATAATGCTCATCATCGGGAGTGACCATATGACAGCCATCGCCCTGGCCGATATCAATAAAATTGACTTCCAAAACCCTTTCTTTTTGAATGTTTTCAACAGGTATCCAACCGGTTTTGTTTCTGGAATTGACCAAAACCCGGTCATTGACAATTTCTGTATCCATTACGGTAATGTAATCCCCGAACAGCAAATGTTGTATCCATTTGGACGAGGTTTCGTTTTCCAGAATCTTGGCATCGGGGAAACCGGCGAAGGTAAATTTTCTATTTCCCTCGGTATTGAACAAAGAAGTATCTAGCTGTGGCATCCTGTCTGTTTTTAAATGACATTGAAAGTTAAAAATGAATATAGGAAATTTCCTATGTAATGCTTTAAATCAATGTAAAGTGGGCATTAAATTTTGTATGGATGGTCTTAGTGTGGTGGTTATGGAAGATTTTGGTCCGGTCCAACTGTATAGCTTTTTTTAGGACGGTTCCATAAAATTCCGTCAACTCAAAATGGGCATCCATCAAACGAATGGAGGCATCCGTTCATTTAACAGCTTAAGGATCAACAAGAAATGTCAATTTGTGTAAAATTTAAAATTATACCAAAAGATGAAAAAGAACTTGTATCTATTTTTTAAACCTTTCAATTATTATTTCTTACCGAAACGAATGATCCGTACCCCGTTTATTTTATTTCTTGCCATCGTAGCTGTCTTTTTTTCAAGCTGTAGCAAGAGTACCGAAACACCTCAACCACCCGAACCGCCCGAACCACCTATACCTGTAAATGAAACCGTAACGATCAATACCACCGCATCTAGTCTTTATACGACAAATGATTTTGAGCCGGGAGAAATGATAGAGATAAGTGTTTTTATGACTGCTCCTGAAGGTATCCAACAATTTGACATTGAAAAAATAGTGAATGGTGGTACTGCCACCTCTATACGTGCGGCCATAGAAGACGCGGGAGGAACCATGCCAGATGCTGGTGCAACTGCTTTTGATGCCACGTATATGGTTCCAGTAGACGGTGCCCTGGATGATATTGTAAAGATAGTCTTTAAGGCTAAAGATGCAGACAGCGAATTTGAAAGTGCAAGCTACGACTATGACGTAGTAGCACAAGGCCAAGGCGGTGGCGGTGGTGTATTTCCACTACTAAGAGCTAAAGCTACAGTAGATCTAGGTTCGCAAATTGGTGCAAAAGGAAGTTATCTTGCTACAAACTTAGGAGAAAGCGGGGTATATACAAACGTAGAGGCTGGTGCTTTAAGTGGTCCAGAACAACAAGCCATTGACATTACTTTTGGCGTTACCAATGGTGATGGAAAAGCTGGCACGACCACG
Organism: Flagellimonas sp. HMM57; assembly: GCF_021390175.1. Classification (NCBI taxonomy): domain Bacteria; kingdom Pseudomonadati; phylum Bacteroidota; class Flavobacteriia; order Flavobacteriales; family Flavobacteriaceae; genus Flagellimonas; species Flagellimonas sp. HMM57. The sequence continues at coordinate 3,420,693 of NZ_CP090004.1, forward strand.
CCCTCTTTATTGTCTCCCGATGCCCGTGCAGGAGCTGAATTTAATAACCCTCTTGGCGACAATGCTAGCACAATTACCTTTAAGGTAGAGGAGCTGAAAGGTTTAGACAATGTTACCTCTACAGATGTGGAAAATAACATAGACCACACTTCAGAAAGTAATGCCATCCAAAACGTTCAGGAAGGAGAAGTATACAGCTATATCAATGCTGCTGGAGCAAAAGGATATATCAAGATACTTACCATTACAGGTGCTAACGACAACCGTGTTGCCACTGTTGAGTTTTTAGTACAAATTGTCATGTAAACATCGCCAATACTTGTATGAAATGAATGTCTATCCATAGGCATATAAACCAAAAAGCCCTGAAAATTTTCAGGGCTTTTTGGTTATTTCCCTCGGTATTGGACAAAAAAGTATCTAGCTGTGGCGTCCTGTCCGTTTTTGGGACAGTTCCAAATAATTCCGTCAACCCAGAATGGGCATTCGTCAAGCGAATGGTGGCATCCGTTCATTTAACAGTTTAACCATCACCAAGAAATCCCAAATTGTGCAACTATTAATTTAAAATATAATAAAGATGAAAAAGAACATGTATCTATTTTTTAGTCTTTCTCTTTTTATGTTCTCTTGCGGCAAAGATGATTCGCCCAGTGTGACCCCAGAGGAAGAGAACAAGGCCCCGGTCATAGCTGATCAGTCCTTTGAGTTTTACGAGACGTTTACAACAAAGAACATTGGAACGGTAAAGGCGAGCGATCCAGATGGGGACAGCCTTACGTTTTCTATAGAGACAAACGATAATGATCTATTCGTGATCACCAGTGAAGGTGTCCTTGGTCTATCCGGTGAAAAAATCTTGGATTTTGAGACCAAAACGGAACATACCATTACCATAAGTGTTTCCGATGGTACCAATGAGGTCAGTGCGAAAGTTAAGATCATTGTGCTTAATATAATCGACAATCTGGCAGAGGATCTAGATAGTTTTGTGACCACCTGGAAGACCACTGAGGATGGAGAGAGCATAACGATAGGCTTAGTAGAAGGTTTGGCATATGATTTTATGATCGATTGGGGAGATGGCACCATTGCGAATATTAACAAAGATGAAGATATAGAACATTCGTATGCAACGGCCGGGGACCATGTTGTGGCGATCTTGGGAGATTTTCCCGGTATAACAATGTCTGGGCTCTCAAGTGCGCCCAAACTTATGAGTATAGATCAATGGGGCAATAACAAATGGGAGTTCTTGAATTCGGCATTTGCGGACTGCGAGAACATGGTCTACAAAGCGACCGATGCGCCCGACCTATCACAAGTCTCTTCCCTTTCAAGTATGTTCTATTTTGCCAAACAATTTAACGGGGATATCGGTGATTGGGACGTAAGTACTATTGGGAATATGAGCGGTATGTTCGAAGGTGCATCCATGTTCAATCAGAATATTGGTGGATGGAACACGGAAAGCGTCACCAACATGGGCTTTATGTTCTTAGGAGCATCCAATTTCAATCAGGATATTGGTGATTGGAATACGGAAAATGTCATCTACATGTCCAGCATGTTCTTAGGGGCATCCAAGTTCAACCAGGATATTGGTGGGTGGAATGTGTCTAGCGTTACATTAATGCGTTCCATGTTTAATGGTGCATCCAATTTCAACCAAGATATGGATGATTGGAATACAGAAAACGTCACCGATATGGCCTATATGTTCAATAGTGCTTCCTCCTTTAATGGGAACATTGGTACATGGAACGTGTCAAGCGTTACAAAGATGTTTGATATGTTCAACGGTGCATCCAATTTCAACCAGGATATAGGTGGATGGAATACGGAAAACGTCACCAACATGGCCAGAATGTTCAAAGAAGCTACCTTATTCGACCAAGATTTGGGCAGTTGGGACATTGGCAGTATAACCGCCATGGAAAACATGTTCGATAACAGTGGAATGTCCGAGGCAAGCATAAACAACACGGTGATCGGTTGGTCCTATTTTGTAGAAAATAATGGCGGAGAACCAGCGGGAATTACCTGTGGTATGGCAGGTATGGTGGCCTGTGATATTATTGATGAAGTATATGATGCAGCTGCTTATCTTGTCTTAAAAGGTTGGGAGCTAGAAGGATTAGCTACTGATGGGTGCCAATAAAACCTGATCGTTAAGATGTTATAAAACCGCCCTTAGAATTTTTAAGGGCGGTTTTTTTATGTGCTCATATCACAGGTGGTATTCAAGGTTGGCCATTCCTTGAAAAGACATTTTTTAGGACCTAAAAAACTAAACCTTAATGCTTATGCCTTTTGCAGCGGTGTTCTGTTCGGCATCAAAATAGAAATCGATACGCCCTACATTAATGCCATAGGCACCCACTTGGTTCACCAAGACAGAATTCCCGTTTTTGTTCGTGTGTACATCGGGTTTATCTAGAAAGGTATGGGTATGGCCACCAATGATCAAATTGGTATGGTACGTGTTTTGCGCCAGTCGGACATCGGAAGGACGTTCGGGGTTTTCATAGTCATAGCCCAAATGGGATAGACAGATAACAATATCGCAGTTTTCTTCTTCTTTTAATTTGCGCTCATTGTCCAAAGCAATTTCAAAGGGGTCGAGGTACTTGGTCTCTTTGTACAATTTTTTTGTGACCAATCCATCAAGTTGAATGCCAATACCATACACTCCAATTTTTATTCCATCGACCAAATATATTTTATAGGGCTTTACAAAACCTTCCATAACAGTATTGGAGAAGTCGTAGTTAGCGGAAAGTAAGTCAAATTTGGCATTGGGTACCTGGGCCAAAAGCCCATCGATCCCATTGTCAAAATCATGGTTGCCAATGGTGGCGGCATCGTATTTTAATTTGCTCATCAATTTAAACTCCAATTCGCCGCCATAAAAGTTAAAGTAGGGCGTGCCCTGAAAAATATCTCCGGCATCAAAAAGCAAGGTATTGGGGTTTTCGTTGCGTATTTGTTCAACCAGTGTTGCCCTTCTGGCAATTCCACCAAGATTGGCATAACGGGAATGCGAACTTGGAAATGGGTCAATATGGCTATGTACGTCATTTGTATGTAGAATGGTAATGTGTTTATTGCCAAAACCGGTACAGGAACTGAATCCAAGACCACCTAATCCTATAAATGTTGAGGTTGCTGCCGTATGTGTTAAAAAATCTCTACGTTTCATCTAATAATCTTGTTGTATAAATCTATCGTCAACAATTGCCTTTAGCGTGTCAACTTTTCTTAAATGGTCAATAATGGCATTTCTAAGTAAATAGTCGGTATTTGCCACAGAATCTACAGTTTTAAAGAAACCGATTTCTGCACCGCCTTGTACCAAATAATCGGAGGTTGCCACGTAGTAGCTTCGACTCTCATCAAAAGGACTTCCATTGATATTGACCGAATCCAAAGCTCCTTTTTTGTCCAAAACAATCTGCATTCCAGCTATGGGATGTTCACGTTCGGCGGAAGTCAGAAAACCAATGAGTTCCCTTACCGCAGAACCACTTAGCTTCACTACGGAAATATAATTTTCAAAAGGCATTACTTCATATGCATGCCTTGCCGTTACATTTCCTGAGGAAATAATGGAACGTAGCCCACCTCTATTGATGACCACAAAATCTAGATTTTTTCCAGTTTGGGATTTGAAAACGGGCTTTGTTTCTGTTAAAACAATATCTGCAATCAAATTTCCCAAAGAAGTATTGTGGGCGCCATCATCGAGTAAAAGCGATTTTGGTGCATAGGCCAATGTGCTGTCAAGAACTTCATTTATTCTGTTACGGTATGGAGCAACAAAAGAGACAATGGAATCGACAGCCTTAAAGTTAGTATCAATTTTTACTTGCTTTCCCTGGACTTCGGAGAGTTGGCCTATATCGTTTTTACAGGAAATCAAAAAACAAAAAGTTATGAATATAACAAATTGTTGATATTTTAAATATCTCACGTGTTTATCTTTGTTAAGTAGTCTTGGTAGATTAATTACCTTTGTAAAAATGCATAAAAATTATGTTTTTAAAAGGACTCCAAGATAAATTTAAGGTTAAATCAAGTCTTAAATATTTACAGGAGGAGATGAATAAGGCTCCCTCGGTAATAGAAAGGGACAAGGGAATTACTAGCGTTGGCTGCATAGTTGACGTAGATAATTTTGAAAGTGCCGAGTTGTTTTACGAGTTGATAGAAGATTACTCATTGCGACCAAATGCTATCAAAATTATAGGCTATAAACGGGAATATGATAACAATTCCCCATTTGCCATTCAAATGTATTCCGATAAGGATTTAGGTAAGAAGGGTGCAATTGAAAATGGCTATGTTCTTGAATTTTTGGGTAGGGAATACGATTTGTTGATCAATTACTATGACGAGGATAATCTAATGCTGAAACTATTGTCCGTAAAAACACCGGCCAGGCTAAAAGTAGGTTTCAGTTCACTCGACCCAAAACTCAATGATTTGATTTTTAGTACTCCCTTAAAAGATTTTAAACTGTTTAAAAAGGAATTAAAAAAGTATTTGAAGGTTTTAAAGGAATTGTAATGGAAAACTTGATGGGTACGGGTGTTGCTTTGGTAACCCCTTTTACGGAAGATTTTTCGGTAGATGTTAAAGCACTTGAACGTGTTGTCGAACATTCTATAAACGGTGGAGTGGATTATTTGGTTATCCTGGGTACCACAGCCGAAGCGGCTACACTTTCCAAAAGTGACAAACAGTTGGTCATCAAAACTGTAATACAGACCAATGCAGGGCGACTTCCCTTGGTATTGGGCGTTGGCGGGAACAACACTACAGCCGTTATTGAAGAGTTGGCAGAGCTGGACTTATCGGAGTTTGATGCTATTCTCTCAGTTTCTCCCTACTACAATAAACCAACACAAGAGGGCATTTATCAGCATTTCAAGGCTATTGCTGAAGCATCGCCCAAACCGATAATTCTTTATAATGTTCCTTCTAGAACAGGAAGTAATATGCTTCCCGAAACTACGTTAAGACTTGCCCACGACTTTCCTAATATAGTTGCCATTAAGGAAGCGTGTGCAGACATGGTACAAATAGACCATATCTTAAAAGACAAGCCAGCGGATTTTTTGGTGATTTCCGGGGATGACTTTACGGCATTATCTACCGTTGTTGCAGGTGGGGCAGGGGTTATTTCGGTTCTTGGACAAGGTCTTCCCAGTGCATTTTCCAGTATGATTCATTTGGGTAGGCATGGAAATTCGGAAAGAGCTTATGAGATTCATCATGAACTACTTCCACTAATGAAATTGATTTTTGAGGAAGGAAATCCGGCAGGTGTCAAAACTGTTTTAAGCTATTTTGGATGTTGTACCGTTAATGTCAGACTACCATTGGTCAAAGCAACTATTGAACTACAGGACAGAATCTCGGGCTTTTTAAAAAAGTTTGAAGCGATCAAGGTTTAGTGGGAAGTTAAATCTTAGCCAAAAACATAGTAAATCGCTGGTTTCACAGTTACATTTGGATTTTAATTTGATTTTTTAAATCCATCCATTATTACTAATTTTGCAAAATGTTTTTGAAAATGAAGCCGATTCTTTCCGTAATTGCTATTGTCTTTCTTTTTTCTTCCTGCAGTGAGTATCAAAAAGTACTTAAAAACGAGGAGGTTAAACCGAAATACGATTTAGCACAAAAATATTACGACGAAGGCGATTATAAAAGGGCAAACAGACTTTTTGAGCAGATAGTTCCCAAGTACGTTGGTAAACCCCAAGGCGAGCGTGTAATGTTCTTTTTTGCCAATACTTATTTCAAGACAGAAGACTATTACCTCTCTGGATATCAGTTTGAACGTTTTATAAAATCATATCCTAAAAGCGATAAAATTCAGGAAGCGTCATTCTTGGGAGCTAAAAGTTACTATGAACTTTCCCCATTGTATTCTTTGGACCAAACGGACACGGACAAAGCACTTGCAAAACTTCAGAATTTTATCAATACCTATCCTGAATCAGAATTTTTTGAAGAGGCCAATGCAATGGCCAGGGAGCTGACCTCCAAAAAAGAAAAGAAACAAATAGAGATAGCCAAGCAATTTAATAAATTAGGGCAGTTCAATTACCCAATTTTAGTATCTGCCATGACAGCTTTCGACAATTTCATTTCTGATAATCCAGGGTCGATTTACAGGGAAGAAGCCCTGTATTACCGTATTGAGTCGGCTACAAGTTTGGCAATAAACAGCACGTCAAATAGAAAGGAAGAACGTTTGCGTGAAGCATTGGATTCATACAACACCTTATTAAAGTATTTTCCTGAAACAAAATATAAAAAGAAGGCCGATAACTTGGCCGAAAAAATACAAAAGGAATTAAGTGTATATTCCGATTCCAAATAAATAGTTAAAGACGCAGCCATATGCAAGATTTAAAAAATACGAAAGCTCCGGTTTCCACCGTTACCCACGATAGAAACGAATTTGATGACAAAACGGAAAATATTTATGAAGCGATTTCCATTGCTTCCAAAAGAGCTATCCAAATCAATTCTGAGATAAAGAAAGAATTGTTGGAAAAGTTGGAAGAATTCGCAACTTATAGTGATAGCTTGGAAGAAGTTTTCGAAAACAAGGAACAAATAGAAGTTTCCAAGTTTTACGAAAAGCTTCCTAAACCACATGCTTTAGCGGTTATGGAGTGGTTAGAAGATAAAATCTATTACAGAAACACAGAGAAAGACGCCTAGAAATGCTGAGCGGTAAACATATCCTTTTGGGAATTACCGGAGGAATTGCTGCTTACAAAACTACATTTCTTGTTAGGTTATTGATAAAAGCTGGTGCCGAGGTCAAAATTGTAATGACCCAAAGTGCCAGCTCTTTTGTTTCCCCCCTTACTTTATCCACTTTATCCAAGAATCCGGTCTCCATTGATTTTATAAACCAGGAAGATGGTAGTGTCTCTTGGAACAACCATGTGGAACTTGGATTGTGGGCAGATATCGTTATCATTGCGCCTGCTACTGCCAATACGCTTTCTAAAATGGCACATGGTACTTGCGACAATTTGCTCATGGCAACGTATTTATCAGCAAAGTGCCCGGTGTATTTTGCCCCAGCTATGGATTTGGATATGTACAAACATCCAACGACCAAAGCATCCTTTGAAAAATTGGCATCCTTTGAAAATGTCATGATACCCGCAGCGTCTGGAGAATTGGCAAGTGGTCTTCATGGTGAAGGCCGAATGGCGGAACCAGAAATCATAGTTCAATTTATTGAAGAAGATTTAGCTAAAGGACTTCTTTTAACTGGGAAAAGGGTACTCATTACAGCAGGTCCTACCCACGAAGCAATTGACCCCGTTCGTTTTTTGGGCAATCGTTCCTCAGGTACTATGGGTTTTGAACTTGCAAAACAGGCCGCTGCTTTGGGAGCTAAGGTGAAATTGGTTTCAGGTCCTACCAATCTCGATATTCAGCATAATGCTATTGATATAATCAAGGTCACATCGGCACAAGAAATGTACGATGTTTGCCATGAACACTACAAAAATATTGACATAGCTATATGTGCGGCAGCAGTAGCGGATTATCGTCCAAAACATGTGGCAAAAGAAAAGATAAAAAAGAAAGAAGGTGATTTAAACATCGAGTTGGAACGCAATCCAGATATCTTGTTTTCCCTTGGTAAAGACAAGACTCAACAATACCTTGTGGGGTTTGCTTTAGAAACTGAAAATGAACTGGAGAATGCCAAAGGAAAGCTGCAGCGTAAAAACCTTGATGCCATAGTGCTAAATTCATTGAAGGATGAAGGTGCCGGTTTTGGTAGCGGCACAAATAAAATCACTTTTATCGATAAGAATTTAGATATAAAAACGTTTACTATGAAAACGAAGCCTGATGTTGCTTCGGATATTTGGAAAGAAATTACCTCCAGGATTCATGCGTAGACTTGTTTTGCTCTCTTTTTTTCTATCCCTTTGCCATGGGCTTCTTGCACAGGAGTTGAATTGTACCGTAACGGTCAATTCAGACCAAGTGGGCCAAACCAATCAGCAAATCTTCAGGACACTCGAACGCTCTTTGAATGACTTCGTAAACAAGAACAAATGGACCAATAGGGTATATAAGGAGAATGAGCGGGTTAGTGCCAGAATGTTCATTACGGTCACCCAATATGAATCGGATAGGTTTGAGGCCAATATCCAGATACAATCTTCAAGACCGGTTTTCAATACATCTTACGAAAGTCCAGTATTCAATTATAAAGACGATGCTTTCAATTTCGTATACCAGGAGTTTCAGCCCATAGTCTATAACGAGAATGTTTTTGATTCCAATTTAGTAGGGGTCATAACATACTATATCTACATTATTTTAGGTTTGGATGCCGATACTTTTTCTTTGGAAGGTGGGGATGATATGTTTAGAAAAGCCCAAAATCTTGTTACGCAGGCACAAGGGTCAAATTTTTCTGGATGGAACCAAGAAACTGGAGAACGTACTCGTTTTGAGCTTATTGATAATTTGTTGAGCAACTCTTTTAGGGAATACCGCATTGCTATGTACAATTACCATCGAAAAGGATTGGATATTCTTGGTGATAACAATAGTACCGGAAAGCAAGTAATAGCGGGTTCCATGCGACTGTTCGAGACTTTAATAAAACGACGGCCCAATGCATTTCTGATTCAGACTTTTTTTGATGCTAAATCGGAAGAAATACAAAGCATTTTTTCTGATGGGCCAAAGGTTGATATTGTTAAACTTAAGGAAACCCTCAACAATGTTGCTCCATTTTACTCCAGTACTTGGAATGAAATAAAATACTAGCGCATTTCTTCAAAGAGATTTATCTTTACGAAGAAAATCTCCAACATTGCTAACAAACCTTTCTATTCAAAATTATGCTCTGATAGACGATGTGAACGTTTCGTTTTCGAGCGGTTTTACGACAATCACTGGTGAAACGGGAGCTGGAAAGTCCATTTTGCTTGGAGGGCTTTCTTTGGTTCTTGGCAAGCGTGCCGATCTATCCTCGCTCAAGAATGAAAGTCAAAAATGTATTATTGAAGCTGAATTTGAAATTTCTAAATATCAACTTAGAAGTTTTTTTGATGAAAAGGATTTGGATTATGAGGACGGTACCATTCTAAGACGAGAGATTCTTCCGAGTGGAAAATCTAGGGCTTTTGTGAACGATTCCCCAGTTACCTTAGATATATTAAAAGGATTGGGTGAGCGTTTGGTCGATGTGCATTCGCAACACCAAACCCTAAGATTGACTGACAACGATTTTCAGTTAAAAGTAGTCGATGCCTTAGCAGAAAATTCAGAAAACCTAAAAAAATACAGCACCCAATTAAACAGCTACAAATTAGTTGCGAAGGAATTGCAGGAATTACTGGATTTTCAATCCAACTCTAACAAAGAGCACGATTATAACAGCTTTTTACTTCAGGAGTTGGAGTCAGCTCCGTTAAAAGAAGGAATCCAAGAGGCGTTGGAAGAGGAATGTGAAGAGCTGAACAATGTTGAGCAGATTATGGAGCAATTATCCAGTGCCGACCAACTTATTAACGATGAGCAACTTGGAATTTTAGGAAGATTGGCTGATTTAAAACGGGCTTTTTCCACTCTGGCGGACTTTGGCAGTTCCTACACTGCAATCAATGAACGTGTACAGTCTCTCTTTATTGAAATGGACGATATTGCTTCGGAACTGGAAAATCTAAGACAAAATGTCGAGGCAAATCCACAGCGCCTAGAGGTCGTGAATACCCAATTGCAGCAACTCTACAACTTGCAGAAAAAGCATCAAGTGGCATCGGTGATAGAACTGATCGAAATTAAAAAGGACCTTTCCAATAAGGTCGATGCAGTAGAAAATATTGATGCCAAAATCAAAGAGAAGGAAGAAGAAGTAGTAAAAGCGACTCATCTTGCTGAAGAATTGGCGCTCAGAATAAGAAAGTCCAGAAATACCGTAATTCCCAAATTGAAAAGTATGCTTCAAGAAAGTTTGTATGCCCTGGGAATGCCATCTGCTACGTTTAAAATTGAAGTGAATCCTTCATCAATTTTTAAATCCAACGGAAAAGATGATTTGGTGTTTTTGTTCTCTGCCAATAAAGGTTCGGACTATGGCGAGTTGAAAAAAGTAGCTTCGGGTGGAGAACTGTCCCGAATTATGTTAACGATAAAATCGATTTTGGCAGAATATGAACAATTGCCCACAATGATGTTCGATGAAATCGATACTGGGGTATCAGGAGAAATATCCAATCGTATGGGAGAAATTATGCAACAGATGAGTAAGACCATGCAGGTGTTTTCCATTACCCATTTACCCCAAGTAGCTTCTAAGGGAGTCCATCAATTTAAAGTATTCAAAGAAGAGGATGCGGGAAGTACCACAACACAAATGAGAAAACTGAGCGATGAAGAACGGGTCAAGGAACTTGCAGAAATGCTAGGTGGTAAATCCATTTCAGAATCTGCTCTAGCACATGCAAGACAGCTTTTGCAATAGGAATTAGGGAAGATAAAATCTAAAATGTAAAACTCGATTAGAATAAATATCTTTGTCGCCAAACTAGGAATAAATAAGCACTATGTCATACAATCTTTTAAAAGGTAAAAGGGGAATCATTTTTGGAGCACTCGACGAGAATTCAATTGCTTGGAAAACTGCGGAACGCGTTCACGAAGAAGGTGGAACTTTTGTGTTGACCAATGCGCCCATTGCTATGCGTATGGGACAGATAAAGGAACTTGCAGAGAAAACAAATTCTGAAATCATTCCTGCAGATGCAACCAATGAAGAGGAACTGCAAAATCTGGTTTCGCAATCCATGGAAATTTTGGGAGGAAAATTGGATTTTGTACTTCATTCCATAGGCATGTCGGTAAATGTTAGGAAAGGAAGGGCCTATACCGATGAAAAATATGATTTTACTACAAAAGGTTGGGATGTTTCGGCACTTTCATTCCATAAAGTATTGCAATCTCTATACAAAGCAGATGCTATGAACGAGTGGGGCAGTATTGTTGCGCTTACATACATGGCAGCGCAACGAACTTTTCCAGACTACAACGATATGGCCGATAACAAGGCATATTTGGAATCTGTTGCAAGGAGTTTTGGATATTTCTTTGGAAAAGAAAAAAACGTTAGGGTAAATACAATTTCCCAATCGCCAACTCCAACTACAGCTGGTCAAGGTGTAAAGGGTTTTGATGGCTTTATCAGCTATGCAGAGAAAATGTCGCCGTTGGGTAATGCCTCGGCTTCGGATTGCGCAGATTATACGGTAAGCCTTTTTTCCGATTTGACAAAAAAGGTGACCATGCAGAACCTTTTCCATGATGGAGGGTTTTCCAATACAGGGGTAAGCCAAGAAGTAATCGATGAATTTAGCAAGTAGCCTAAAATTATAACTGCAAAAGCCATCCGTTATCGGATGGCTTTTGTGTTTTACGATGAATTTAAATTTTTCCATTATCGTTCCAGTTTACAACAGACCCGAAGAAATTCGGGAATTGTTGGAAAGTCTTGAAAAACAAAATTTTGAAGAAGACTATGAAATCGTAATCGTAGAGGACGGTTCTCTTGAACGCTCAGAGCATATTGTAGAAAGTTTTCAAGAAAGCTTAAGTATTTCATACTATTATAAGGAAAACTCAGGTCCAGGAGATTCCAGAAATTATGGTATGGAAAAAGCCAAAGGGAATTACTTCATAATTCTGGATTCAGATTGTATTCTGCCCAGGCAATACTTATCGGAGGTGAAAAAAGAATTAAAGACCAGTTTTGTACATTGTTTTGGTGGCCCAGATGCGGCGGACCAATCATTTACTACAGTACAAAAGGCCATCAATTACGTAATGACCTCTTTTTTCACCACTGGGGGAATCAGGGGTGGTAGTACAGCGGTAGGCAAGTTTCAGCCACGTAGTTTTAACATGGGCATTTCCAAAGAGACTTTTGAAACTGTTGGTGGATTTGGGCGAATACATCCAGGAGAAGATCCCGATCTGACTTTTAGAATTTGGAAAGGCGGTTATACAAGCAGGTTGTTTCCCAAAGCTTACGTCTATCATAAAAGACGTATAGATTGGAACAAATTTTATATCCAGGTGAATAAGTTTGGTATGGTAAGACCTATTTTAAACCAGTGGCACAAAGGAACTGGCAAGCTTACGTATTGGTTCCCTACCTTGTTTATGCTTGTATTTTCAGTATCTGTTTTGATGGTATTTTTTGGTATAACACTTCCATTGATCCTCTTTGGGGTATACTTTTTAGTGCTCTTTTTTGATGCCCTTATTAAAAATAAAAGCTTAAAAGTGGCATTTCTTGCAATTTTTGCGGCATTAACGCAGTTTACAGGGTATGGATTAGGTTTTCTAAAATCCACAATCTTGCTTAATTTTAGTAAGAAGGAACCCGAAGCACTATTGCCAAAACTGTTCTTTAAAGTAAAATAGGGTGTTAAAAAAAGTATTGGGCGGACTGAATAAGAGAAAAGTGAAGGTTTTTTCACTTTTTTTGGTATGCTCTTTTTTGGCATGGTTTCTAAGTAATTTATCCGAAGCCTATGAATCTAGGGCTAAGTTTGACCTGAACTACAAAAACTTGCCAGATACCTTATTGTTGGGGAACAATGCTACAAACACCATAGAGGCCAAACTGCGAACAAGCGGCTTTCAGTTTTTATACTATAATTTTTTCAACAAAAGGGTCGATGTTGATCTATCTGAAGTAGAAAAGGAAAACGGCCGTTATCTGCTCACAGATAATGCCCTTAAAAAGCAGATGGAACGTCAACTGTCACAAAATATCTCCTTGATCGATTTGGATAGGAGACAACTCATTTTGGATTTATATCAAGTATCCAGTAAGGAAGTGCCCATAAAGCCAAAGCTGGATTTAGAATTTGAACCAAACCATATTCTTGATGGAGAACCCTTGATCACTCCAAATATGGTTCTGGTTAAAGGTCCAAAAAATGAGATAGACACCTTGCAAGCCATTTATACTTCAAAAATAGAAATAACGGAATTGTCCTCAGATTTTTCAAAAGACGTTTTATTGGTTTTTCCCAAGCGATTGTCCAATAGCATATTTTCAATCAATAGGACAAATGTTTCAGGGAAGGTGGTCAAATTCTCGGAAAAGGTATTTGAGGTTCCCATTCTAGTAATAAATTTACCAGAGGGTTATGAAGTCAATACTTTCCCAAACGCTGTCAATGTGCTTTGCAAGGCAACCATAGAACGCTTAAATGAGCTATCTATACAAGACTTTCAAGCAATTGCCGACTATAAACAAATCAATGGTGCCAGTGATAACACGCTTTTTTTGAAAATCACCAAAAAACCATCAAATGTTTATGATGTAAAGCTACTGGAGAATAAGGTTAATTTTATTTTAGAGGAAAAATGATGATTGTTGGATTGACCGGAGGTATTGGTAGTGGCAAAAGTACTGTTGCCAAAATGTTCAGAAATTTGGGAGTTCCGGTATATGATTCGGATGCGGAAGCCAAAAGTTTGATGGTCAATTCAAAAACCCTTAAAAGAGACATTGTAAAGTTACTTGGAATCAATTCTTACAAAGGAGAAGAACTAAATAGGGATTTTATAGCGAACAAAGTTTTTAAAGACTCTGAAACCCTTCAAAGGTTAAACAAAATTGTGCATCCCGCAGTCAGATTCCATTTCATGGATTGGGTCAAAACCCAAACATCATCTTATGTGATTCAGGAAACAGCGCTTATTTTTGAAAATAATGCAAAACATAATTATGACTTTGTAATTTTGGTGACGGCCCCTAAAGAAATACGTGTAAAAAGAGTATTGGAGCGGGATGGAACCGAAGAACAAGCGATTATAAATCGCATGGATAATCAAATGAATGATGCTGACAAAACTTTGTTGGCCGACTTTTGTATTAACAACATTGACCTTAAAACTACTGAAAAAGAGGTTTTTAACTTGCACGAAAAACTTATTGGACTCGCTCTTTGACCAAAAATTTTAACATTTTTGTTAAGGTTAGGTTAAACGGTAAATGGTCTAAATGTTAAATTTCTAATTTTACCATAATGAACAAGAAGCTATTTGTTCTTCTGGTCATTCTTATGAGTTTATCCCTTACCGGGATAATTTTTGTTCAAGTATATTGGATAAGGACATCGGTAGATGATAAGGAAGAACAGTTCTCAAGAACGGTTACGGACATATTGGATAAGGTAGCAAGCCGAGTGGAGATGAGGGAGATGAAAGATTATTCAGATCGTTTGGCCTCTTTGGTAGATAGCATTGGGCAGCCTAAAACGACACAGTTCAGAAATTTTTTGTTCGTTGACAGAGACTTGAATTCAGATGAAATTCTTTTTTATTCCCATGGAATATTAGAAGAAGACTATAATATTACATCAACGTTCTTTGATAATTTAGGAGGGGAGGAAGATACCACTACCATTAAGAATTATACCAGTAAACGCACCAAGGCTGTTTTTAAGGAAGAATTTGGATTGGACGGTAAAAGCTACAGTTTAACGCCTATCCAAAAGGCTGAAAAGATTGGGGGGTTATCCAGAATTGATAAAGCAGCTTGGGAAGATGTCTTTATGGAGTACGCAAAAAGTAGGCCTATACATAAAAGAGTTTCAAAACAAGAACTTGAGTTGTTATTGAGCCAGGAACTACAGAACAGGAATATCAATATTGATTATGAATATGGAGTTTATAGTCAAGGGTATCCAACTAAGGTTAAGTCTAAAAAGTTTAAGTTTTCCGAGTCGAAAATGTATGAAGCTCCAATTTTTGAAGATAGTGAAGGGAGAACCAATTTCTCCTTATTGCTAACATTTCCAAAAATGAAAAAGTTTCTTTTAGAATCGATTATGGGAATGGCGTTGTTATCGTTGATTTTTACGCTGGTCATTATGGTCGCATATTCCAGTGCTATTTATCAATTGATAAAACAAAAACAGATATCCGAAATAAAAACGGACTTTATCAATAATATGACCCACGAGTTTAAAACTCCTATTGCAACTATAAATTTGGCCGTAGAAGCAATACGAAACCCAAAATCGATAGAAGATAAAGAAAAAGTCTTACGGTATTTGGGTATGATCAAAGATGAAAACAAGCGTATGCACGCTCAAGTGGAGAACGTACTACGGATATCGAAATTGGAAAAAAACCAATTGGACATTAGCAAGGATAGGGTAGATGTCCATGATATTATTACGGATGCTATTGCCCATGTTGATTTAATAGTTAATGATAGAGGAGGTTATGTAAATGCACATTTAGATGCCGAGCGATCGGAAATTCTGGCCAACGATATGCATTTCACCAATGTGGTGGTAAATGTCTTGGACAATGCAGTTAAGTATTCTCCAGAGACTCCTAAAATTGATGTTTTTACAGAGATTGTAAAAAACACCATAGTAATAAAGATAAAAGACCAAGGAGCTGGTATGAGCAAAGCGGTCTTAAAAAGAGTTTTTGAAAAATTTTATCGAGAACATACAGGAGATATACATAATGTGAAAGGGCATGGTTTAGGACTGGCCTACGTAAAACGAATAATTGAAGATCACCAAGGAGAAGTTTATGCGGAAAGTGAAAAGGGAAAAGGAAGCACTTTCTTTTTAAAACTACCTTTAATTTAGAAAACTATGGAGACTGAAAAGAAGAAAATACTTTTAGTGGAGGATGACCCAAATTTTGGAATTGTCCTAAAGGATTACTTATCCATGAACGACTTTGATGTCGTCTTGGCCAAAAATGGAATGGAAGGCTTTGAGAAGTTCAAAAAGGACAACTATGATGTCTGTATTTTGGATGTTATGATGCCTTACAAAGATGGGTTCACTTTAGCTAGGGAAATCAGGGAAAAGAATGAAAATGTTCCTATTATTTTCCTTACCGCCAAAACTATGAAAGAAGATGTGCTTAAGGGATATAAGGCAGGTGCAGACGATTATCTCAACAAGCCCTTTGACTCTGAAGTACTGTTGATGAAACTTAAAGCAATACTTCAAAGAAAAGCTTCCAGTACATTGGCAGACAGTAAGCAATTTGAGTTTGAAATAGGTAATTTCAGTTTAAATTCTAAGTTACGTTTCTTGAAGTACAAAGATGAAGAGCCCGTAAAATTATCTCCAAAGGAAAATGAACTATTGCGTCTCTTGGCCTTGCACGAAAATGATTTGATGCCGAGGGAATTGGCCTTGACCAAAATATGGAGAGATGATAATTATTTTACATCTAGAAGTATGGATGTATATATTGCCAAGCTGAGAAAGTATTTAAAACGAGATGATGTCGTCGAAATTTTAAATATACATGGAGAAGGCTTCCGATTGGTGATTAAACAGGAAAATCAGCAGTAGTTAAACGTACGATAAATAAATTCAAAATGTATAAGAAACCATCCCGTGGGATGGTTTTTTTATATCAAATAATAAATCAATGATACGGTACCAATACCAACAAAGGCAAGAATGGTGGTCATCATTGTCCAAGATTTAAAAGTTTCTTTTTCCGTTATTCCCAGATATTGCCCCACCAACCAAAATCCGCTATCGTTTACATGGGAAAATATGCTGGCACCAGAGGCAATGGCAATAACCATGCACGCCAGCTCTATGGCATCTAATTGGGCATTTGCCAGCAATGGTGCTACTAGGCCAGCGGCCGTAATCATTGCGACAGTGGATGACCCTTGTATGATACGCACAATTGAAGCGCTTATAAATGCGAAGGCCAGAATTGGAAATCCAGCACTGTTCAAAGAAGTGGCCAATAATTCGCCCGCTCCAGTATTGGTGAGTACTTGCTTAAAAACACCACCAGCACCAGTAAGTAGTATGATTGTACCGGCAGGGGCCAATGATTTGGTAGAAATATCAAAAAGCTGTTGCTTGTTGAAACCTCTTCTGACCCCAAAAAAGTACCAAGCTAGTATATTGGCAATGATCAATGCTGAAAATGGATGTCCAACTAAAGCGATACCATTTAATACCATAGCATTGGTAACCCCAGTTTCACCAGTGGAAACGATAGTGTTCAACAAAATAAGAACAATGGGAAACGCTATGATAGAGAGGGTAGGTCCAATAGGAGGTAGCTTATTGATTTCAGTTTGTTTTAACTCTTTGGGAGCTACCACATGGATTTTTTTCGAAATGTAACGCCCAAACAACAATCCGGCAACTAGCGCAGTAGGAATTCCAGCAAGGAAACCGACCAGAATTACCCAGCCCAAGTTCGCCCCAATAATATCGGCCACCGCTATAGGACCGGGAGTAGGAGGGATAAAGGCATGTGTGATGGCTAGACCTGCAAGTAATGGAATAGCGTAGAGTAGCAGGGATTTTCCTGTTTTGCGCTGTAATGCATAGATCATAGGAACCAGAATAATAAAAGCAACATCGAAAAAAACGGGAATTGCTATTAAAAATCCAGAAATTACCATGGCTGCCGGTGCTTTTTTTAACCCAAACTTAGACACCATAAAATCTGCTATAGTCTTTGCGCCGCCCGATGCTTCTAAAATACCACCGAACATAGCACCTAGACCGACCACTGTTGCCACAAAACCCAAAGTATTGCCCATTCCATCTTGAACCGTCTTAATGATTTCTTGGGCATCAAGTCCAGCGATTAATCCAACCGTAATACTGCCGATCAATAATGCTATAAATGCATTTATCTTTAATCGTAGAATAAGAAAGAGGAGTAGGGCAATTCCGGTAACAACTGCTAGTATAAGGTTAGTGGCTATCATCAAGTGCAATGGTTAGTGTTGGTCGTTTTTACGATAAGAACCAAATATAGAATAATTTATAAATACACCTTTTAAGTTCTTGGGCATAAAAAAGGGGCACTTACCTAAGTGCCCCTTTCAAATATTTTCTGAAAAAGATTACCAGATCGCTACGCGCTCTTCTTCTGGAAGATACATTTTATCACCTTCTTTGATATCAAATGCATCATAGAATGCCTGAACGTTCAATAAAGGTTGAATAGCTCTAACTTGCCCAGGAGAATGGGGGTCGGTCTTTATTTGGGTGCGTAAAGCCTCATCTCTGGATTTTGTTCTCCAGACAGTTGCCCAGGACATAAAAAATCGTTGCTCAGGAGTAAAACCATCTATATTTTCTGGTCTGCCGTTTTCTGCAAAATGTCTCTGAAGACCATCATATGCTCCAAGAACACCGCCAAGATCACCTATGTTTTCCCCTAGGGTGAATTTTCCGTTTACGTTGACTTCTGGTATTACTTGAACACTGTCATACTGGGCGGCAAGAGCATTGCCTCTTTCCGTAAAAGCAGCTAAATCTTCATCGGTCCACCAGTTTTTTAGGTTTCCATCAGAGTCAAAGCGTGCTCCGCTATCATCGAATGCATGCGAGATCTCATGGCCAATTACTGCGCCAATTCCACCATAGTTTACAGCCTCATCGGCAGTATAGTTGTAGAAAGGTGGCTGTAATATGGCAGCTGGGAATACAATTTCATTATTGAGAGGGTTGAAGTAAGCGTTAACGGTCTGTGGTGACATTCCCCATTCTGTTTTGTCCACAGGCTCTCCAATATCCGAAAAATTATCCGCTGTTTGCCATTTGTCCACAGCGACCATATTTTCAAAATACGACTTGTCAGCGGCTACTTCCATGGAAGAGTAATCTTCCCAATCATCTGGATAAGCAATCTTTACGGTGAATTTATCTAGCTTTTGGATTGCTTTTAGTTTGGTTGTGTCTCCCATCCAATCCAGTTTTTTTATACGCTCTTTATATGCTTCGATTACGTTGGCAATCATTTTTTCCGCTTTTGCTTTAGCTTCAGGCGGAAATTTAGCATCTACATACAGTTGACCCAAGGCCTCGCCCACATTTCTGTTTACGGTTGCCAATGCACGCTCGTCCGCAGGACGTTGCTCTTCTGAACCCCGTAGGTATTTACTGTAAAATTCCCAGTTGGCCTTTTCAATAGCTGTAGTCAACCTTCCCGCTGAGCTATTGAATGTATCCCAACGCATTAGGGTCTTAAGGTCTTCGATGGGTGTATTCTTTAAAAAATTGTTCAAAGTCTTGGTATATTCCACTTGTGTTACCAAAATGGTATCAAACGCTTTAGTAGCACCCAAATCTTTCATCATCTTGCTTAAATCAATGCTGCTGAGCATAGCATCAGCTTCTGCGACTGTCTTAGGGTTGTTAAGATTTCTTGCATCCCTACGTGCTACTTTGTCCAATCTTGGCTCGGCTAGGATGGTTTCCAGTTCAAGAATTTTTTCGGAAGCAGCCATAGCAACTTCTTCACTGTCCCCAAGCATTTGGAGCATTCTGGTAACGTGTTTTTTGTATTCCTCGCGAATTTCTTTGGATTTATCGTCTTCGTCCAAATAGTAGTCCCTGTCTGGTAACCCTAATCCAGTAGGGCCAAGATAAACGGCATTCATGGCACTATTGTTCAAATCCGCAAAAACAGAAACGCCTAGGAAAGGGGAAGAGACAGTGGAATTAGTGGCTAAAACTGTTTGTAAATCTTCTAAGCTTTCTATGGCCGCAATGGCATCCAAAGCGGGTTGAAGCGGTGAAATACCTGCTTTATCCCTTGCCGCGGTATCAAGTTTTGTGTCGAAAATCGCCATTGCTTTGGCCTGATCTGTAGTTGAATCATATTTACCACTTTCCTTTGCCTCTGCTATGATTTGAAGCACATCGGCATCTGTAGACTTTCTTAAAACAGAAAATCCTCCCCAACTTGAACGATCGGCAGGAATTTCGGTGTTTTTCATCCAATTACCATTTACGTAATTGTAGAAATCTTCTTTTGGACTTACCGTAGTATCCATGTTTTCCAGAACAATACCGGGGATTTTTTCTACCTCTTCAGCAGGTTTGGGTTTTTCTTTGCAACTTGTAAAGGCCACAATGGATGCAGCCAAAAAGTACACTTTTTTCATTTTAGGAGTTGTTAATTAATAATTAGTCGAAAGTTAGTCTCCAAATGTAAGAATTTGTTACACTGGCAAGTAGAAAAATATCGGAACCTATTTATATTTTATGTTTTTTTTAGCATACGTTTGACTTGCCACTTATATAGTTATGCTCCAAGCTGGGTTAGCACATTTTGCAAAATTTTTTCAGGAGGCTCTGATACTGATACGGTTATGGCGTCTGAAGGTGTTTCCAAGGCATCAAATTGTGATTGTAAAAGTTGTAAGGGCATAAAATGTCCTTTGCGTTGTTCCAATCTGGATTTTATCAGTTCAAATGAGCCTTCTAAATGAATAAATACCATGATATCTTCCAGCCCATTTCGCAATAATTCTCTATACTTTTCTTTTAAGGCGGAACATGCTATAATGGCTCCAGTATGTTTTTGTTTCTTGGCCAATTGGTTCAAAGTAAGCAACCAGCCTTTTCTATCATCATCGTTCAAGGGCTTACCGGTACTCATTTTAGCCACGTTTTCCTTCGGATGAAAATCATCACCATCAAAAAACGGTATTTCTAAATGCTCGGACAGCATATTGCCAATGGTGGATTTTCCAGTTCCGCTCACGCCCATAATAATTAAGACTCTTTTCTCTTCAACCATTTGATGTATCGTTGATTTTAGCAGTTACTTTTTCCAAAATAGAACTTGATGCCTCGTCGTGATTTACCCATAGGATGTCGTTATTTTTCCGTAACCAGGTCAGTTGTCTTTTGGCAAAGCGCCTCGTGTTTTTTTTAATTTCTGAAATTGCAAAGTCCAGCGTAAAATTTCCATCAAAATACTGAAAAAGTTCTCGATACCCTACAGTTTGTAACGCATTAAGATGCTTGTCCCGATATAATTTTTTTGCTTCCTCCAACAATCCTGTATCCATCATGGTATCTACCCTTTGGTTGATACGCTCATAGATAATTTCTCTATCCGCAGTAATGCCTACATATATAGTTTTAAAATTTCTTGACTCCTTTTTTTTATTCAAGAAGGAAGAATATGGCTTATTGGCGGTAATGCAAATTTCTAGAGCTCTAATTACCCTATGCGGATTCTCAATATCCACGGATTCATAATATGTGGGGTCTCTCTGTTGTAATTCTTCTTGCAAACTAGACAGTCCGTTCTGTCTTAGTTGTAAACGCAGTGACTCGCGTACCTTTGAATCAACTTCTGGAAATTTATCCAACCCTTTGACAACAGCATCTACATATAGACCGCTGCCACCTACCATGACAACAAAATCGTTTTTCCGAAAAAGTGTTTTTAACAAGTCAATCGTATCCCGCTCAAAATCACCTACGGAATAGGGCTCGAATATACTTTTATGCTGAATAAAGTGATGTGGTACGGCCATTAACTCATCGGGCGAAGGAACGGCTGTGCCAATGTTCATTTCTCTAAAAAATTGCCTAGAGTCCGCTGAAGTAATTTCAGTTTTAAAATGAGAAGCAATGGTAATACCTAATCTTGTTTTTCCAATTGCGGTGGGGCCAACTACGGCTATCAATATTTTACCACTCATAACGGTTCACCACAGTTATAACAATGAGTCGCATCATCGCGGTGACCTTCAACACCACACCCTGGGCAAGCTTTTGTGTTGGTATGGACCAGATTATCGCCCTTTTTTTCTTTACCGAACTTGGAAAACTCGACAGTAACGATTCCAGTAGGTACGGCTATTATGCCATAGCCCAAAATCATGATTACGGTGGCAAAAAATTGCCCTAAATTGGTTTCTGGTGCAATATCCCCGTAACCTACCGTGGTCAAAGTAACAATGGTCCAATAAATGCTTCGGGGAATGCTCGTGAAACCTGCTTCATCACTTTCAATAAGATACATTACTGTTCCCATGATTACGGATAGAATCAATACTACATAAATGAACACGCCTATTTTTGCCCTACTCGCTTTTAGTGCGGACTGTAGCTGGGATGCTTCACCGATGTATTTTACCAGCTTCAGTATTCTAAAAATACGAAGTAACCGAAATGCCCTGAACGCTATCAAAACCTGGGAACCTGCTAAAATATAGGAGAGGTATAAGGGGATGGTGGATATGAAGTCTATAATCCCAAAAAAGCTGAAAATATACTTCCATGGTTTACGGATGCTAATAATTCTTGCAATGTATTCCAAAGTAAAGAAGCCCGTTATAACCCATTCCAATACCAAAAGACTGCTATGATATTTTGCATCGATTTCATCGACACTCTCTAGCATCACAAGCAAGACACTAAGTATGATGAGCACAAAAAGCGTAATATCGAAAATCTTACCTAAAGGCGTGTCTGCTTCATAGATAATTTCGTGCAGCGTGTTTTTCCAGCCAGAATGTATTTTGTGTTCTTTCAAGTAGTTGGTATTAGCTCCAAAACCTTGATTTTGTTATTCTTTCTCAAATAAGATTCAATGATAAACACAGTGTTTTCATCGTTTGGTATTGGTGTCATTATAGACTCCAATATAGCAATATTATTGATTTGATGGTTAAGCTCTACATAGCCATATCCTTTAAGGTCACCATTTTTTATGAGGACAAAACTTTTTTCACCTACTTGTCTTCCTTTGTCCAACAATGCTATGTTTTTGCCTGATAAGCTGTATTTATGATAGACCGAGTTTACAATTTCATTGAATTCGGTTGCATTATCACTACTTGTGTATTCACCTAAGGAGTCTTTTTGTAAATGTTCATTTGACACGTCTAAACCCAATGAAATTGGATCTAGCTTAAACTCTGTGCTCACTTTTTTCAAAAAACTCTTTGCTGATGGTACACCGTTGAACCCAATATTTTGCTTCTTTTGAAATCTTGTTTTTACAATATCGAGATTGATATGTGTTTCCCCGTTTTTTGAAAAATTGAGGACATGGGAAAACAATTTTTTCTTGGTAAGGGTATTGTGTTTGGGCTTGTTTTTTCTGAGCTCCTGGTACTCTTTTAGAATGGCTATCAATTCGCTGCCAGTTCTCTCAAAAGTTACTTTTTTGGTCGATTTTTGGAGTTTTCTGGCGAGTTGCCCGACATTCGTAAAATGTTGATTTACTCTTTTTTTGATATCCTTGGTCTTGGCTAAAAAAATAATGTCACCGTCTTTATCGTGCATATAGTATACACCGGTTTCAGATGGTAAGTCAGAAACAATATCCAACTGGGTAGGGGAGAGTTCCCCTTGGGATTCCTCTCTGATTACTTCTTTAATAATAGTTTTTTCAGAATCTTTATCCAATAATAATTTAAAAAGCTTTAGCGTTGCAATGGCGTCGCCATTAGCTCTATGACGGTCGCTCATGGGAATTCCGAGGGAGCGTACCAGTTTCCCCAAACTATGTGATTCTGCATCGGGAAGTAGTTTTTTTGATAAATCTACGGTACAGAGGGTCTTTCTTTGAAAATCATAGCCCAGCCTTCTAAACTCGGTGCGCAATATTCTATAATCGAATTGGGCATTATGGGCCACAATTACTGCACCTTCCGTAATTTCAACGATACGTTTTGCTACTTCATGAAACTTTGGAGCAGATTTTAGCATCTTATTATTGATTCCTGTAAGCTTAACAACGAAAGGTTGAATTTCTCGCTCTGGATTGATCAATCCCATAAACTTATCCACGACCTTGTGTCCATCAAACCTATGGATAGCAATTTCCATGATGCCTTCCTCATTGTATTTTCCTCCTGTGCTTTCAATATCGAGTATTGCGTACATGAAAATTATTAGAATATGGATTATAAATAATTGCGTGCGCCAAAGATACTACTTCCAATTCGCACCATAGTACTACCTTCCTCAATAGCAATGGGATAGTCTCCACTCATACCCATAGAAAGAATGTTGATGTTAGGTAGTTTTTCTTTTAGTTCGTCAAAAACGGATTTTAAGTATGCAAACTCTTTTTTTACCACCTCTTCACTTTCTGTAAATGTGGCCATTCCCATAAGTCCAACAACTTTAATATTTTCCATGGATTTGAACTCATCGGCACTGAGAATATCCTCTAATTCTGTTTTATCTAGCCCAAATTTGGTTTCTTCAGCTGCTATGTGCATTTGGAGCAAGCATGAAATGACCCTATCGTATTTTTTTGCTTGTTTGTTAATTTCTCTGAGCAAACGGAAGCTATCCACTCCATGGACCAAAGAAACGTATTCGGCCATATACTTGACCTTATTACGTTGAACGTGACCAATCATGTGCCATTCTATATCCTTGGGCAATGTTTCCCATTTTTGGGTCATTTCCTGGATTTTGTTCTCACCAAAAATGCGTTGACCAGCTTCATAGGCTTCCAACAGATTCTCATTTGGCTTCGTTTTTGAAACGGCTACGAGCGTAACATGTTCTGGAAGCTTTTTTTTGATTGCTGTAAGATTATCTTTAATCGACATATTTTTGATTTTCAAAGTATTAAAGCTCATAAATTGCCATACCGCTGCGTAGTTTAGGTTCTATGTAGGTACTTTTTGGGGGCATTACCAAACCTTCATCGGCAATCGCCTTGACTTCATCTATATTGATAGGCACTAGACTAAAACCAACGGCATATTCTCCAGCATCTATACTGTCCTTCATTTTAATGACATTATGTTTTCCAAAACCATAGGATATACGTTTGTCGTTCCTTAGGTCGGATATGCCCAAAATAGGTTCCAGAATAGTTTTAAACAGTATTTGTGTATCCAATTCACTTAAAGAATCGGTAAATTCATATACGGTCTTTCTAAGATACAATGAATAGAACTCGCCATCCAAGTACATGCTAAAATGATGCTTTTGCGTTGGTCTGTACAATCCATCTTGCTTTTTTTCAATTCGGAAATAAGTGTCCAGCTTAATCAAAAACTCGTTTTTTGAAAGGCCGTTCAAATCTCGCACCATCCTGTTGAATTCATAAATCCTGATTTCAGATTCAGGGATTAGGTAGGTCATAAAAAAATTATAGGCCTCTTCGCCTGTATGCGATGTGTTTTTGGCTTTCATCTTCTCTGCCAAAAGATTCGAGGATGCACTTCTATGATGTCCATCTGCAATGTAGAGCGCATCTATGCCCTTAAATGCGGCTTTGAGTTTTTCAATTGTCTCGATGGTATCTATTTTCCAAAGTTTATGATTGATTTTGTCCCTAGTCGTAAAATTATAGTGTGGGTCCTTTTTGGACTCATGCTCTAAAACTGCCTTTATGGACGCATCATCCGCGTAGGTCATTAGCACTGGTTCCGCATTAAAACCTACGGTGTTTAAATAGTCAGCAAAAAGCTCTTCTCTTTGTTGAATGGTATCTTCATGTTTTCTGATGATATCCTTTTGATAATCTACAATACTGCAGGCGCAAAAGAAACCGAGCGTCTTAAAATTTCGCTTTGTGATTTGATAGAGATAAAAGCAGGCTTCTTCGTCCTTTATAAAGGTATCGTCCTCCAAAAACTCCAAGTACCTATTATGGACCAGTTTGAAACGCTCTTCGCCAGTAATATTTTTATCAAACTTGAATCCTGGATTTATGATATGTAAGAAAGAGAAGGGATTATACTTAAGTACGGCATTCAACTCTTCCTTTGGATATTCTTCATATGATTTTGATGCTACAAAGGAAACTTTGTCCTCTGCAGGGCGTATGGCCTTGAAGGGTTTTATGAGGGCCATAGGCGTTTAACTGAATTGAGCAGCTACCTTTTCTGCTTTTCTTGACGCTGCGTAATCGTAAAATCCTTCACCAGATTTAACACCCAATTTTCCTGCCATAACCATATTGACCAATAGGGGACATGGCGCATACTTGGGATTCTTAAAACCATCGTACATCACATTAAGAATGGATAGACATACATCCAATCCAATAAAATCTGCTAGTTGCAATGGCCCCATGGGGTGTGCCATGCCCAGTTTCATTACAGTGTCGATTTCCTGTACTCCCGCTACACCATTATATAGCGTTTCAATGGCTTCGTTGATCATGGGCATAAGGATTCTATTGGCAACAAAACCGGGATAATCGTTAACCTCTGTTGGGGTTTTGCCCAAATCGGAGGATAGTTTCATAATAGTTTCCGTCACTTCATTTGAAGTGCTATAACCTCTAATGATTTCAACCAACTTCATGATTGGTACCGGATTCATAAAATGCATTCCAATGACTTTGTCGGGTCGTTGCGTTACAGCGGCAATCTGGGTAATCGAAATGGACGAAGTATTTGTGGCAAGGATTGTTGCTTCGTCACAAATTGCATCTAAATCCTTAAAAATCTGAAGCTTGATATTTAGATTTTCTGTGGCCGCTTCTACAACCAAATTAGTCTCGGCAACACCTTCCTTTAAATCCGTGAAGGTTGAAATGTTTCCCAGCGTATTTTCCTTGTCCTGTTCTGTAATGGATGTTTTGGCAACCATACGGTCCAGGTTTTTGGTGATCGTTGCCAATCCCTTATCCAAGGAAGGTTGTGCAATATCAATAAGATGTACTTGGAATCCGTTCTGGGCAAAAACGTGGGCGATTCCATTTCCCATGGTACCCGCACCAATAACTGCTATTTTTTTCATTTTTTATTTTGGGATTATGTCGTTCTTGATTTCCTTCGACAGGCTCAGGATGACAATCAAACAGATTGTAAATTATTTTTTAAACGATTCTATGATTTGTAGGGCTACTTGCAACGCCCGAGTTCCGTCTTTTAGGGTTACAACAGGTTCGGTACTGTTGTTTATGGCATCTGCAAAGGTTTCCAGTTCGTCCTTAATGGCATTGTTGGGTTCAACATCTGGATTTTCAAAATAAATCTGCTTTTTTTCTCCTTCGGCATTTTGTAGCACCATATCAAAATCTCCCGGTTTTTCAGGGGCATCCTTCATTTTGACCACTTCGACCTTCTTTTCCAAAAAATCTACCGAAATGTAAGCATCCCGTTGGAAGAAGCGTGATTTACGCATATTTTTCAAAGAAATTCTACTGGACGTCAGATTGGCAACACATCCATTTTCAAATTCAATTCGTGCATTGGCAATATCCGGGGATTTACTGATTACTGAAACCCCGCTTGCATTGATTTGTTTTACTTCAGAATTGACAACGCTCAAAATGGCATCAATATCGTGAATCATTAAGTCCAGTACCACGGGAACATCGGTTCCTCTGGGATTGAATTCTGCCAACCGATGGGTTTCAATGAACATTGGGTTTTCAATCTTGTCCTTTACCGCCAAAAATGCCGGATTAAAACGCTCCACATGGCCTACCTGTCCTTTTACGGAATGCTGTTCGGTGAGCTTAAGAAGTTTTTCAGCTTCTTCTAATGTGTTTGTAATAGGTTTTTCGATAAAAATATGCCTTCCTTTCTCTATGGCCTTTTTTGCACAGTCAAAATGTGAAAGGGTAGGGGTTACAATATCTATTACTTCTACTGCATCGATTAGTGTATTGATGTTTTCAAAATAGGTGTACCCAAACTCGTCGGCCACTTTTTTTGCATTGATTTCATCTGGGTCATGAAAACCAACAAGTTCATATGTATCGGATTCATTTAAGAGCCTGAGGTGAATTTTACCCAAATGTCCTGCACCAAGAACACCAACTTTTAACATACCTGCTGTTTTTGTCAAAAATAAGGATATGCGGTCACTCTTCCATAAAAATAAGAACCCAACTATCCATAAAATTAGTGGAGAACTTTTTAAATTCGTGTACCAGACCAAAAACATGAAGGATACATTAAAGCATAGGGGTATGCGCAATAAGTTAGCAGAAGTATTGTCTGCCAAAGGAATACAGGATCCAAAAGTTCTAGAAGCTATAAAAACCATACCACGTCACCTTTTTTTGGATAGTGGTTTTGAGGACCATGCGTACCAGGATAAAGCTTTTCCAATTGGTGCCGAACAGACAATTTCCCAGCCGTACACGGTGGCGTTTCAGACGGAGCTGTTACAGCTAAAACCGAACGATTCTATTCTGGAAATAGGAACGGGCAGTGGGTATCAAACGGCGGTTTTACTTCATCTTCGTGCAAAGGTTTTTACCATTGAACGGCAACAAGAACTTTTTAAGAAAACCAAATTGTTCTTTTCTAAAATGGGGTATCGACCACGAAAGGTTATTTTTGGTGATGGTTATAAAGGCTTGCCCCAAGAGGCGCCCTTTAACGGAATCATTGTTACCGCAGGAGCTCCTGAAGTTCCCAAAGCATTGCTGTCACAACTGAAAATTGGCGGACGTTTAGTGATTCCGATCGGAACTGAAGAACAGGTAATGACACTTTATATTAGAAAATCTGAAAAGGAATTTGAAAAACAAGAATTGGGTGCTTTTCGATTTGTTCCGCTTTTAGAGAACAAAAACTAAATCGTCTTAATTATTGAAGCTCTTTTTTATTCTGGACAAATCTCTTTTATTGTCCCTGTCTTTAATAGTTTCACGCTTATCGTAAAGCTTTTTACCCTTGGCGAGACCAATGTTGACTTTCGCAAGACCTCTATCATTGATGAAGAGGTTAAGCGGGATTATGGTGAGTCCAGATGTAGTGACTTCTTTTCTAAGTTTCTTTAGTTCTCTTTTGTTCAAAAGCAATTTTCGTTCCACCTTGGGCTTATGGTTGTAATAACCACCGTGACTATATTCATCAATTTGCATATTGATGACAAAAAGCTCTCCTTTTTCATTGAATTCGCAGAAACTTTGAGAAACGGAAGCTTTGCCCAAGCGGATGGATTTTATCTCTGTGCCACCGAGCACAATCCCTGCCGTAAAGGTGTCCAGGATTTCATAATCGAACCTAGCTCGCTTGTTTTTTATGTTAATGTTTTTCTGCATTGATGGCAAAAATAGGAACTCTTGTTAAAAGAAAATTGTAATGTTGCGCTTGATTTTACGATTATACAGGAAAACCAACTATATGAAAAGATTTTTTGTAGCGACTTTAATGCTTCTTACCTTGGCTTGTAAGGAGAATAAGACTAGCCTCACAGTTCAAGAGATAGTGGATAAGTCTATCTTGGATAGTGGTGGTGAACGTTATAACAATCATAGTACCTCATTCTTCTTTAGAAACAGAAAATATAGTTCTGAAAGTGGGAATGGAGGAAAAGTACTGAAACGCATTTCTTTTATAGATTCCATAACAATTACGGACGTGAAAACCAGAAATGGTTTTCGGAGATATGTTAACGATTCTTTGGTCAATTTGTCAGATTCAATAGCGAATAGGTATTCAAATTCTGTTAATTCCGTGCACTATTTCGCAAGATTGCCTTTTGGCTTAAATGATAATGCCGTAAAAAAAGAACTTCTTGGTGAAGAAACTATAAAGGGTAAGGAACACTATAAAGTTAAAGTGACATTTGACCAAAATGGTGGGGGAGACGATTTTGATGATGTTTATGTGTATTGGTTCGATAAAAAAACGTTCAAGCCCAACTATTTAGCGTACGATTTTCATGTTAATGGCGGAGGGCAACGTTTTAGGGAAGCTTATAATGAGCGTTATATTAACGGAATCCGTTTTGTGGATTATAATAATTTTAAGTCTAAGTCAAAGGAGACATCCATCCTTGATATTGGAAAACTATTTGAAAAAGGTGAACTGGAATTGCTTTCTAAAATAGAAATCTCTAAGCCAGAGGTGACTTCGAACTAATCCATTTTTAATCGGATATCCGTAGCTACACTATCGATAATTCTGACGATAAACAGACTGCTATTATCATTATCTTCCATTTGATTATATTTTTCGGAGCCTAGCATTTTGTTTACAAAATCTGGAGTCGTATTGCTATGGCCCACTACTAAAACATTAAGCCCTTCGTTGGAATTTTTAAAAGTATTGATTTCTAGGGTGGAAGGGTCGTAATACTTAATCTCAATATCTTTTTTCACAGATGTTGGCGCAGCGGTCATCTCGGTTCTTAGCAGATTGGTCGAATATATGGCATCTATTTGTATTGGATCAAAAACCTCGGCCCATCGTATAGCCCTTCCCAATCCATCTTGATTCAGTTCTGGGTTTTTATTTTCTGGGTCTGTTCTATCTTTCTCGGAATGTCGTATAAAATAATAGGTTGAGATTACAGGTTCGGTAGCTTCTCCTGTATCTTTTTCTGAGGTATCGCAACTTGCGAATCCTATTAGTAGTACTGTAATAGCAATCAAATATTTGATTGTCTTCATAGTTTATGGTTTTAATATCTTCTTTATTTTCTTAAAGAAGGCTCATGTAAAACATGGTTATTTCTTTATTTCCTTTTGCACTAAATGCTCTAAATAGGCAATAGTGTTTACCAGGTATTTTCTGTCTCTTGTCATAGTGGACATCGCAACTGCCCCCTGTATCATTGTAAACAGTTGTTTAGAAAATTGAAGCGGAGGAACCGGTAAGTGGATTTCTCCATTTTTTACTCCATTTTCCAATACCAATGCTATTTTCCCCTCAATTTCTCTTATGGTTTCCTTTACCGCTGCAGCGAGGAGACTATTGTTGTTTTGTGCATCGACCCCTACATTAAGGATGGTGCATCCACCAAATGGCAGTGTAAAAACATCATACTGACGATAGAAACGTAAAAGTGAAAAGACTTTTTCCAGAGCACTACCTTCTATGTTCAATTTTTCATCGAGTATTTCCAAAAGATGATTTCTATTGTATTCAAAAGCTGATAATGCAAGTGCTTCTTTATTTTCAAAATTCCCATAAATAGCACCTTTGGTAAGGCCTGTGGCTTCGGTAAGATCACTCATACTGGTGCCCACATATCCAAATTTATTAAAAATGGGAGCTACAGTCTCTATGATATATGCCGTGGTTCTTTCTGCTTTTTTTGACATGGTGTCTGGGCTAGGTTTTGGCAATGGCTAAGATATAAAAAAGATATACTGTATGGTATTTTTAAAAAGGAAAAGCCCTTACTTTTAACAAAATAAGGGCTTAACTGTTCAAAAAATAAATTATTCGACTAGCTCATTCTGATTTCTAAACACTAATTGGTCATCAAAAGAATCCAGAAGGACTATACTTTCTGATCTTATATTTCCTGCAAGAAGTTCTTTAGATAGTTTATTGAGTACTTCTTTTTGTATTAACCGTTTTACAGGTCTTGCACCAAATTGAGGCTCGTACCCTTTTTTGGCCAAGTAATCTATTGCTTCCTCCGTGGCATCCATGGTAATGTGCTGTTTGGAAATCATTTTTTTCAACTGTTCTAACTGTAGTCGTACAATTTCCTTGATATTGGATTTATCCAAAGGCGTAAACATGATGATATCATCTATCCTGTTTAAGAACTCGGGACGAATGGTTTTTCGTAATAAACCCATGACCTCAATTCGTGCTGCACTGGTTGCACTTTCAACATCAATGACATTTTCAAACTTTTCCTGAATAATTTGACTGCCCATATTACTTGTCATAATGATAATCGAGTTTTTGAAATCGGCTACGCGACCCTTATTGTCCGTTAACCTCCCTTCATCCAAAACTTGAAGCAGAATATTGAAGGTGTCAGGGTGTGCTTTTTCAATTTCATCCAACAGTACAACGGAGTACGGTCTTCTGCGAACAGCTTCGGTCAGTTGTCCCCCTTCGTCATAGCCAACATATCCTGGAGGAGCCCCGACCAATCTGCTAACCGAATGCCTTTCTTGGTATTCGCTCATGTCTATTCTTGTAATGGCATTTTCATCATCAAACAAATAGGCGGCAAGTGTCTTTGCCAATTCTGTTTTTCCAACTCCTGTATTCCCAAGAAATAAGAATGAACCAATGGGCTTTTTAGCATCCTGCAAACCGGCTCTACTTCGTCTTATGGCATCGGATACGGCAACAATGGCCTCTTCTTGCCCTACGACTCGCTTGTGCAGCACATCTTCCAATTGTAAAAGCTTCTCACGCTCACTTTGCATCATTTTTGTGACGGGAATGCCCGTCCATTTAGCAACTACCTCGGCAATATCTTCATTGGTAACCTCTTCTTTGATAAGTGTGCCCGCACTTTGTTGACTGGCTAGTTCATCCTGTAGTTTTTCCAGATTTTCTTGGGATTCCTTTATTTTTCCGTAGCGTAGTTCGGCTACTTTTCCGTAATCCCCATTACGCTCGGCACGTTCTGCTTCCAGTTTAAAGTTTTCAATATCTTGTTTTGTTTTTTGAATATTGTCCACCACGGTTTTCTCGCTTTCCCATTTGGCAAAAATCTCGTTGCGTTCTTCTTTTAGGTTGGCAAGTTCTAAATTTAGGCTTTGAAGCTTTACTTTATCATTTTCACGTTTAATGGCTTCAATTTCTATTTCCAATTGCATAATTCGTCTATCGAGCACATCCAGTTCCTCCGGTTTGGAATTGATTTCCATCCTTAATTTTGATGCGGCTTCGTCCATTAGATCAATAGCTTTATCCGGTAGAAAACGGTTGGTGATATAACGTTGTGAAAGCTCTACGGCCGAAATTACCGCTTCATCCTTGATACGGACTTTATGATGTGCCTCATATTTTTCCTTGATTCCACGTAAAATAGATATGGCACTTTCCGTATCTGGTTCATCGATTACCACTTTTTGAAACCTTCGTTCCAGAGCTTTATCCTTCTCAAAATATTTTTGATACTCATCTAATGTAGTTGCACCAATAGCTCTTAGTTCACCTCTCGCCAACGCAGGTTTTAAAATGTTAGCAGCATCCATGGCTCCTTGGCCTCCACCAGCACCTACAAGCGTGTGTATCTCATCAATAAAAAGAACAATATCCCCGTCTGAAGAGGTTACTTCTTTAATGACCGACTTAAGACGCTCCTCAAACTCACCTTTATACTTGGCACCGGCAATTAGTGCGCCCATGTCCAAAGAGTAAATGTTTTTATCTTTTAAGTTCTCTGGGATATCACCTTGTACGATTCTATGTGCCAAACCTTCGGCTATGGCTGTTTTACCAACACCGGGCTCTCCCACTAGCATAGGGTTGTTCTTTGTTCTCCTTGAAAGAATTTGTAAAACCCTGCGTATTTCTTCATCCCTACCTATAACAGGGTCAAGCTTACCGCTATCCGCAAGTTGATTTAGGTTTTTAGCATATTTATCCAAAGAATTATAGGTGTCCTCAGCACTTTGTGAAGTTACTTTTCCTCCTTTTCTTAATTCTTGGATAGCAGCCTTCAAGTCTTTTTCGGTAACGCCCTGATCTTTCAAAATTTGGGAGATTTTACTTTTGGACTTAAAAACCGCCAGTAAAATATGTTCGATGGAGACGTATTCATCGCCTTCTTTTTTGGCAATGATACTGGCTTCGTTCAATGATTTTCCAGCACTGTTGGATAGCATAATGTCGCCTCCCGATACTTTGGGGAAACTTTCAAGTTCTTTTTCCAAAATTTGATTGATCAACGATATGTTGACATTCAGTTTTTTTAAAATGAATGGTAGCACGTTTTCATCAACTTCAGCTATGGCCTTAAAAAGATGCTCATTTTCTATTTGTTGATGTCCAAGCCCTTGGGCAAGTTGCTGTGCTTGCTGTATGGCTTCCTGTGATTTTATAGTGAAATTATTAAAATTCATTTTCTTTAGTTTTTCTTCTAGCTGTTCAACAATCTTACCATTATCAAAAACAGTCAAAATGTCGCTAAAAGCCTACGATAAAGAGACATTTCGTCAGTTTTGTAAAGTTTTTGTACTTATTCGACTTAACTAGTAAATTTGTATCATGGGAATATTTGGAAGTGTATTTGGAAAGAAAGAAGAGTCGGTAAAGCAGGATAAAAAGATTCCCTGGATACCTTTAGTATCCGTTGAACAACTGAATGACATTGAAACAAAATCCAAAGAGATTCCTCAACTTATTTTCAAGCATTCCATTACTTGTGGTATTAGCAGAATGGTGTTGAACATGTTCACTGATTCTTATGCGTTAGATGATAAAGTTGACCTTTATTTTCTGGATTTGCATGCGCATCGTGATGTATCCAACGAAGTGGCATCCAAGTTTCAGGTGATGCACCAGTCACCTCAACTATTGATTGTTAGAAATGGTGAGGTGTGCTTTCATACATCACATGGCGCAATTACAGATACTGATTTAGCACAATTCGTTTAGAACCATACTCGCAATTTTGTTTTTTTGCTAGACGCTACACGCTAGACGCTTAGTTGAACTGATTTCGGCTAATAATAGCCTTCAGCCGCTGTTTGAGGTCTTCGCCAGCATCGTATACCATTTGTTCGTTACTGGGAAATGCAATGGCCCTAATTTCTAGAAGTGGAATCAAATCAGTATCCAAGGCTCTTTTGTCTCCTTTGTAATTTGCGTAGATGTTCTCAAAAATGAACTCACTGGATAGCGGATACGAATTTATTTCCTGACCACTTGCTAAGTCGGTAAAACTGACTTTAGCCCCAATCTGGGCCGCCTTAAATTGGGTGAATTGGTAAAAATTACATTTTACCGTACGGAACTTATCTACCTTTATCCGATTTCCCAAACTGTCTTTTACTGCATTTCCTTTTGGGTCTAACAGGTATTCGTAACCATCCTTAATTTGCTTCTCCTTTATGATTTGTTTCTCATTTACTTGTTCTGGAGATATATTTATTTCCATAAAGTTGAGATTCAAGGCGTAATCGTATTTTATGCTCGATAGGGGATTGGAATGATATTCTATCCAAAAATCATTAATACCAAAAGTATTGAAATCCAATAATTCCTCTTCTAACCGTTCTGGAATTATCTGTTCAGTGTCATTATTGATATCGACTCTTACATATTCCAAACCCTTTCTATAGGCATCATTCATTTTAGCGACTGTTTCCCTATAATTGGGATTAATATCCTCTAAATATTTTAATTCACTATAAGCTGTTCTATAGTCTTGTTTGTTTGTTGCGCTAACTAAAAGGTTAGAAGCGCTGGTATACAAATGCTCCGATAACTTGTCTTTAGTATTGAGGATACGAGCATCATAGTTAGCGAATTTAAAAGAAGCATTTCTACCTTGTTCTTTTATAAACAGTGGCATTAGCGGTCTTATACGTTTTTGTACTTCTTTTAAACGTAAGTATTTGTTGTAGATGGACTCCAGATTTGCAGGATTTCCGTCTTTTTGTAAAAAAGCAATTTGTTCCTCTTCTCGCTCAACATTTTTTGCAAAAGCATCTTCCAACAAAAGAATAAATGGTTGGTGCCCTTTTTTATTTTTGTTTGCTGTTAAGTTTTTAATTGCTGTTTCAATAGCAGTATTATAATCGCCACTGTTTACATTTTTTTGGGTTTTCTTGACACCACCGCATGCTGCTAGTACTATCAATGTGCCAATAAGTAGTATTTTTTTCATGGTTTTTGGTTTAATGGGTTATCATATGGTTTTCAACAGCCGTGCCAAAAAGCCATAATATGTTAACGAAAAAGGACAAATGGTAGTATACTATCGGTAAAATACATGATATGAGAACTTTTTTTACAGTTTAAAAATCTACTCTAGATTGTTAATTGTCGTTTGATAAAATCAATTTCTCCAACAATTTTTTTCCATATAGTTATGCATTGTATTCGTAATTTTAGCACTTCTTAAAAATTAGGGAAATGCAAAGAGACCAAGAGATTTTTGAACTTATAGCACAAGAAAAAGAACGCCAGATAGAGGGATTGGAGCTTATAGCCTCTGAGAACTTTACCAGCCCCCAAGTTATGGAGGCAGCGGGTTCTGTTTTGACCAATAAGTATGCTGAAGGTTATCCGGGAAAACGCTACTATGGAGGTTGTGAGGTGGTTGATGAAGTAGAAAAACTAGCTATAGAACGTGCAAAAAGCCTTTTTGGGGCAGTTTATGCGAATGTGCAGCCCCATTCGGGTTCTCAGGCTAACGCAGCAGTCTATCATGCCTGTTTACAGCCAGGTGATACCATTCTGGGTTTTGATTTATCCCATGGTGGTCACTTGACCCACGGATCTCCGGTAAATTTTTCAGGAAGGCTATATCGTCCTGTTTTTTATGGTGTAGATGAGGAAACCGGAACATTGGATTACGATAAGATTCAAGAGATAGCAACCAAGGAAAAACCAAAGTTGATCATTGCAGGTGCTTCTGCCTACTCCCGCGATATGGATTTTAAAAGATTTAGGGAAATAGCGGATAGTGTGAATGCGATTTTGCTTGCAGACATTTCACATCCTTCCGGATTGATTGCGAAGGGTATTTTAAATGACCCAATTCCACATTGTCATATCGTTACGACCACGACCCATAAAACACTAAGGGGACCTCGGGGCGGATTGATATTGATGGGAGAAAATTTTGAAAATCCATTTGGCATCAGGCTCAAAAATGGAAATTTGCGTAAGATGTCCGGTTTATTGGACTTGGCGGTATTTCCCGGTAATCAAGGTGGACCTTTGGAACATATTATTGCTGCCAAGGCCATAGCTTTTGGAGAGGCACTTACCGATGATTTTTTACATTACACATTGCAGGTTAAAAAAAATGCCGAAGCCATGGCGAAAGCTTTTATGGAAAGGGATTACAAAGTTATCTCTGGCGGAACGGACAACCACATGATGTTGATCGATCTTCGGAATAAAAGTATTACGGGCAAGGATGCGGAAAGAGCTTTGGAACTTGCAGCGATTACTGCAAACAAAAATATGGTTCCCTTTGATAATCAATCGCCCTTTATTACATCTGGTATCCGATTTGGCACTCCAGCCATAACCACACGCGGACTAAAGGAGTCCGATATGGAAACTATTGTAAGTTTTATAGATGATGTGATCACAAATGCTGAAGACGAAACGAATCTTTCACAGACTAAGCAGAAAGTAAATGAACTCATGAAATCACGGCCATTGTTCAATGGGTAGGAAGCATATGGACTTTTGCTTATAAAGTGCCTCTTTCTTTGTTTATGAATAGAGAGAGTTACGGAAGAATCAATCTAAAAAGAAGAAATCTTCCTTATGTAATAATTGCTTGGACTTAAGGCTGTAAATAACAACATCGTGCTGTTTGTCATCTTCAAAATAAAGGCCCCAGTAATCAAAGTAATTTTTGTCCAATTCGAGGGTACTTTTCATCTTATCCTCAAAAACAGGAACAAAAATTTCATAAGGCATATCAGTTAGACCCTTGGTAAAGTGAACAAAATGCTCACTAACCTTGGAGATGATCTCGCCAAGTTTCTCTGGGATGCTGTATTGATATATTTTGGCGATAATAATGGAAGTATCCCTAAAATGTAGTGAAATTTCAGCAATATCAATATCATTGTTGTTAGCTACACTTAGATTATCAAAGGCGGCATCAAACGAAGATGAAATATCCGTATCTTTTTTGTCTACAGAAAAACCTCCCCAAGTACCGTTATTAAAACTATGGAGGGTCTCGGTCAATCCAAAATTACAATAGAGGTCAAAAATTAAACTTGTTTTTTCTTTGTCCGCGTGGTATTGACATTTCACCCTAGCGTTGGCAAAAAAGTCTTTTTCAAGGACTTTGACAAAATCGTCCAACCCTTCGACAGACTCAAAGGTCTTGACCCGACGGGCATTAAAATTAGAGGTTACTTTTTTTTGGAATGGCATAGTCAGTATGTTTCAGCTTTGAACTTAATCAAAGTTAAAACGAATCTTTTTTTTTGGATTGAAGGAAAACCTTAAAAATTCTGGGGTTTTTCCACTATTTCGTCACTTTTGGAAGAAAAAAGCACTAAAAAAAAGTCTAAAAACTGTAAGAAGCCTTTAGTACGATAACTGGAAAC
This sequence comes from Flagellimonas sp. HMM57, assembly GCF_021390175.1. Lineage (NCBI taxonomy): Bacteria > Pseudomonadati > Bacteroidota > Flavobacteriia > Flavobacteriales > Flavobacteriaceae > Flagellimonas > Flagellimonas sp. HMM57. The sequence goes on from NZ_CP090004.1 coordinate 3,458,448, forward strand.
TATATAAAGCCCCTGTTTTTTGCAGCAAGTATCAAAGCAAGGTCATTTTCATTTTCGGTGCCAAAAAGTGATTTTAAATGCCGTTTTCTATTTTCGATGGAAGAAGGGGATAGCCTAATAAAATTTTCCAGATCTTTGTTCTTGGTCCCAATGGATAAATGGTACAATATTTTTTTATCCTTTTCGTCCAAGCTAATATCATTGGTCATTTTCTTTCTAATGGCAGAAAGCGCTTTGGATGAATAATAAGGAGGGTTTAGGGTAATTGTCTTAACCGCATCCTCCAGGGTTTTGGGATCTATATCCGTCTTTACCAAATATCCATCTGGATCAACGGATTTTAAAATACTGTTTATTCTGTAATTGTCACTAAAAGAAGACATAAACGCAATCTTCGTTTCTGGTACCAGCCTACGTGCCAAAACGCCCAGATCTTCACCGGTATGGGGTTGATCTTCATTGGGAGGAAAAAGCTGGACATCTAAAAATAGAATATCGTACTTAAAGGAGTTTACGGAATCTTCAATGAGCTTTCTGCCCATTTCATAAGTGTTGGCCGTATCCACAATAATACTATGTCCTTCAAAAACAATACGCTCAAGGATAAATTTATACCCGAGCATTGTCATTTCGTGATCGTCTATGGCTAATATGCGAAGTGTTTTCATGGCTGTCGCGTTTAAGTTGAAATTACGCTTTTATTCCTTTGAGCGCTACCTAGAATATCTTCTGGGTTATCTTGTTGAATATAATTGTTTGGCAAAAATACGACTATCGTCGTGCCTTCATTCTTCTTGGTCTTAATATCTAATTGCCCTTTTACTTTTTTGACCCTTGAGGTAATGTTTCTCAAACCAATGCCGCGCTTTCCTTTGCTCAGATCAAAACCGACACCGTCATCGGTTATCATCAATTTTAAGTATTCACCTTCTAGATTGAAATTGATGTCAACATTTTTACATTTTGCATGTTTCACACAATTCTGGAGCGATTCCTGCACGATTCTGTAAGCGTTTATTTTTATATCGCCTTCCAGATCGTCCCAATCCACATTGTCGTCATATGTAAAAGAACACGAAATCCCCGAAGATTGACCAATTGTGTTTATCATGTCTTCCAGAGATACAATAAAGTTATAAAATTTTTGGTAAGAAGCGTTACTGAGCTCATGCGAAATGGTGCGTATTTCCTCTTCCGATTCACGTAGTTTTTCTATGAGCTCTGCACGTTGCAAAACAGAAGCTTCATCGTCTTTTTCGTTTAGGCCGCTCAGGATCAACCTAACTCCCAGCATTTGACCTAGAATGCCGTCATGGAGCTCCTCAGAGATACGTTTTTGTTCCAATTGTTTGCCTTCCTCAAATTTTCCTTGTTGGGAAAGCATAAGGTTGTAAATTTCCTGGTTGCTTTCCTGCTGTTTTTGTTGAAACTTTAATTTGTTGTTGTTTATTCGCTGCAAGATTATGGTAAAGATCGAAGCTCCAAGAAGCAAAAGGGCGATTGCAACACCGATCCATATTTGTTTTTGACGGGACAATACCTCGTTTTTTTGAATGACCTCATCGGTTTCCAGCCGTATTCTTGCAAACTTATCCCTAATTACACGTTCCTCGTCCTTAATCTTTTCACTAAGCTTGTAGTACTCATCGGAATATGTAACAGCATTTTTGCTATCCAATTTGGTCAATACTTTCAGCACTTCGAGGTATCTGTCGTTATTACCAGTACTAGAAGCTATATTTTTGGATTCTTTGGCATAGCTTATAGCATTTATGGTATCACCTTGTGCAGCTAATACTTCCGCATAATATTGTTTTGGTCTTGCTTGATCGGCCAACAAGCCAAGACTATCATTCAATTTTATTGCTTCGTCAAGTAAGAATCTTACTTCAGTATTATTTTTTTTGTTTTTGAAAAGTGCGTAAGCTTTACCCGCAAGTACAAGCGAGTATATTTTTGGTTGCTTTGTATTTAAATCTTTGGTTAATAATAATTCTGAGTATGCAACGTAAGCTTTATTATAATTTTCACTTCTTAAAAACGTACTAGCTATGTTATTTTTGTTTTGTAATAAATATTTGTTGTGTCTAGAAGATTTAATCTTGGTTAAATAAGTTCCTGCTTTTTCAAAATATTCTAATGCTTTATCGTAATTGTTCATGCCGTTAGCTATTATGCCAAGTACGTTGTGACAATTATAGATTCTTGAATTATCATTTAAATCGATAAAAATTTTGAGAGCAGAGGTAATGCTTATTTCAGCTCCTAAATAATCTTTAAAAGAGTCTTGAACTCTACCCATATTATATAACATTCTTCCCCTTCTGGATCGGGATGTGGAGTCTACCGGAAGCTGTCCAAAACTTTTGTAGGCCAGTCTATAGTGAAAATAGGCGCTATCCAGAACATCATAAGATTGGAGAAAAGAGGCCAAGTCCCAATGCGATTCTCCTTGAACATTGTAAATCTTAGAATCTTTTGAGAGTTTTAAAACCTCTGAATTAATTTTCCTAAACTCTAATGAATCACGAAGTTTTTTATATGCTAAAGAAATTCTTGATAAGTGACGTAAGCGTAAAGTGTCATTTGATACATCATGTGTTTTAATTAACGCTTTCTGTAAAAAAACCTTCCTTTCTTCGATAGATAAATCGGTACTGTCAAGAGCTGTTCTCAACTGTTTTTCAATAAGTTTTGATTCTTGGTTTAGAAAAGAATTAGCATCCGTGGATTGTTTAATACAAGCAGATAAGAAAATAAGGAATAGTATGAAGTATAGTTTTTTCAATATTTGGAATTGTTATAAATCTTTATTACAAGGTACAAAAAAGCCCTAAACCATTAAATAGGCTTAGGGCTATCTCTCAAAGATTTATTTTTATAGTCTCCTATCATCAGAATTAGATTTCAAACTTCGGAAATCACTTGATTTCATATCATTTAGATATGGCTCATTTATCGAATTAAGAAACGAAAAATCTTTTTTTATGGATACTTCACTTTTTTTAGTATTCTCACAGGAAAAACTGGTAGTTCCCAAAACGATAAGAAATATTATAGAAAAAAGTGCTTTAATCTTTTTGGTATTCATTCTGTTTATGCCAGACTTATCCTTGTCTATCATCTACTTCTGAAACCTGTCCATCCGTACCTTGTACCTCAGTTTCAACCTCTAAGGTCTCAAACAAACTTTCAGTTTCTTGAACATCGGTTTCAGTTTCACAAGAGTAAATACCTAAAGTAACAGCGGCGATTGCAAACAAGCGTAAAAATCTTTTCATAATTGTATGTTTTTTAGTTTAGAAGTTTAATTACGACTGCAAGATATTTAGCGCCCAATGGGAGAGGACCAGCGGAATAACTATTTTAGTATTTATAGCTATTCTGCGAGAATTTTATTGAAAACTGTAAGAATTTTGTTAATTAACAGCTTTTAAAGCGGTTTTGGAGAGCATTTCCTTAAGTGAATCTACTTTGTCCCTATAGGTTTTGGAGAATGGCAATTCTTGTTTTCCGCTACTGCTGAGCGTACACATGGATTTACCGTAGTTGATTCGCGATACGTACTTGCTATTCAAGATATAACTCTGGTGGATGCGAATAAAACTTTCAGGGAGGCGGTCCTCAAAAGACTTTAATGTTTTAAAGGCACTGACCACATTCCCATCCTTCATGAAGAAGTCCGTAGTATTGTTATCCGACTTCAGGTATAGAATTTCATTGGTGTCCAAATAACGATAATCGTTATACGATTTTAAACATATTGTGGAAGGGAACTGTTGCTTTGTCGACAACTTGCGAAGTCGCATAATGGTCTTACGAATGTCAAACTCGTTATGGGGAAGAATCCAATAATCAAAAAAACCACTTTTTATAGCATTGAAAGCATATTTTTTCGACGTTGAAAAACCAATAATGATAGGTAATGTAGGCAAATACTGGTTCAGTTCGGTAACCATTTGAAAATAGGACATGCCATCCGCCTCATTAAGATTAATGAGAACAATATCTGGGGTAAACTTTAAAATGGTATTTAAACCTTCTGTGGAATCCTTGGCCGTTGACGCACATACAAAATCGCCATACTCTTGCAGATAGAGTTGTAGTTGCAATTTTGAAGTGGCATCCGAGTCTATTATGGTGTAGGTATAGTCCATTCGTAAATAACTGATTGCAAGTTACTAACGCTAAAAAAAAACTCATTGCACTTTTGCCTTAAAAAAAGTATGGGTTTCCCCTAAAATGAAAGATTTTTCGCTATCGACTCTTAATTTTTTCTTAAAAAATACTAATTGGAAGCGTTTTCATAAGCTCCGATGTCTGGATTTGGGCTTCTTTCAATTCCTAATATGTCGATTAAGATCGGAGGAGAAAGGTTAGCTTCTGCGTTGTCGATAGCAGCTGAATTATCACCTATCTGAAATTGATTTTCAAATGGTCCTGTAAAATCGGAATCTTCGTTGAGGATTACATTTTGGTATAGATCAATATCTTCAAAGTTGAACAACGGATTACCTTCAAACCTATTACTGGTATCATTAAATTTTAGCAGACAATTTTTAAAGCCAAAGTTGAAGTCGGCACTATCGTTCCTTTCCAATACAAATGCTATGGATTGATTTGAATCTATGATGCAATTGGTAAAGTCGGCACTTTCCAAATTTCGGGCCATCGTTTCTCCATTTGCCAAAAAGCCCGAATTATTTAATAAGAGTGCTGTTCCGCTTCCGGGTCCACTGCTCCAAAAATTGGCAAGCGTACAATGAGTGAAATTATATATTCCGCCAAGATTGCCATAAAATGAGCTATTGGCAGAATTTCCCAAAACAGTATTTTCGGCTATAATATGTGCTGAGGAAGCCCACAGATTATGGTTTGAACTATTATAAACCTGAGTGTTTTTGAGGGTAAGGGTAGGGGATATAGAAGATTCCTCACCCTCCACACGTAGACCAATGGTAGCATTTTTAATGGTGAGGTGGTTTACCACATTGTTTATACTTCCTTCTCTTAGCCAAATTGCGCCCCATTGTCCTGGTACATCTTCATACAATGGTTCCAATCGGTCACCTTCAAAGATTACTTCGTTTTCCAATATGTCTTGATCTTCGCTTAGCAGACCATTTATATTCAAGGTTGCACCATCACTTACAATGATACCGGAATTATTGTGAAAATGGACACGTACACCAGCATCGATTATCAGGTTTTCGTTTTCAGGTACCGCGGCATAACCATATATGGCATATGGCTTTTCATTGGAAAACTGCAACTGTTCCGGTTCTAAAAAAAAACCTTCAGCCCTTATTTCCTCTCCATTATCATCAAGCCCCAGTACGAGGGTTTCCTTGGTGCCGTCCGACTGCGTATTGGGATATAAAAAAATAGCATCTTTTATTAAGGTCACCAGTTCAACCTGTTGCCTTTCGTCTCCAGTACCGAACAATAAGGCATCGGTATACAAGAACTCATTTTCTGGAGTTTGCCCAATATCAAAGGTCGTTTCTATAAAAACAAAAAGACTGTCCTTTGCAAGTAATGGAACATTGTTGAATTCTTTTCCCGCCTGTCCATCAACATTTAACCTATAACTGCTTTCTTGACCACTTTCTAGTCCCACAAAAGGGATTAGAATATCTTGGTTACTTCGATTATAAACTTTTAGGGAATAGGTACTACTTCCAATATTCGTAAAAACGGTATCCAAAAAAACAGTATCCTTGGAAAATTCCAAATTACCGGAACTCGGAGGGTAATCAAAATCTTCGCGGCAAGCGCCCCAAGAAACCGTGAGGATAATGCCCAATACGGTTATAAACGATTTTAAGTGCCAACGGTTCACGTGTTGTTAAATAGATTTTGTACTGATTCTGGAATACGTTTGGGACGAAATGTTTCGGCATCCAGTAAACACCATTCTGTGGTGGCATTCACTAGCAGTTGTCCGGTAGTATTGTTCCGTATTTCAACCATTCTTATAGATATGGGCCCTTTAGTCTTTGCAATATGGGTGGAAATTAGAATTTCATCACCTAACAACGCTGGTTTCGTATAGGTAATATTATGGTTTTTAACTACCCAGATCATGGCATTCCGAATTTCTTGGGTAGTTGCTTTGAACCAGTGCTTACGCGAAATATCTTGAATCCATTCCACATAACGAATATTGTTCACATGGTTAAGGTCATCTAAATCTTGCTGGACTACGTTAAAGGTTTCCTTATAATCCTGCATTAATTCTTTTTACGGATTTTTACTTCAAAAAGCTTGTCCCAATTTTTACCTGTTACGAAAAACGTATTTCTTTCCTTATGGTACGCAACGCCGTTCAGAACAGAATTGCCATCGTCCCATTCGGCTCCCCTGGTCACTTTGTTTTTTAACCCTCCAAAGTTAATGACACCTTCAATGGCCCCTGAAGTGGCATCAATAATCATCATACTTTCTTTTTGATATACATTGGCGTACAGCTTTCCGTCCAAAAACTCCAGTTCATTGGCCATATTGAAAATGGATTTGTTGGTAACGGTTTCAATATATCCTTGTTCCTTTAACGTTGTAGGGTCTAAAAACCATATTTTTTCCGTTCCGTCGCTTTTGAACAGTTTTTCCCCATCATTGCAAAGACCCCAACCTTCGCGACTTTCACCGTAGCTGAAGTTTTTGATTTTTTCAAGATTATCCGGGTTGTACACATACCCAATTCCACTTTGCCATGTAAGCTGGTAGAGTTTATCATTTAAAATTGTAATTCCTTCTCCAAAAACAGTTTTGTCCAAATCTATTTTTTGTAGTATTTCACCAGTCTCATAATTTACCTTGCGCAACGTGGAAGCACCTTTTTTACCAGTACTTTCATAAAGCACACCATTATTAAATTCCAAGCCTTGTGTATATGCCTTTGGGTCGTGGGGGTAGGTGTTCAATATTTCGTAGGTGTATACTTCTGGTGGGTTTGGAGCCAAAACCTTGATTCTTTTCTCTATTTCTACGGGTTGCTCCTCAAGATTGAATTTGGCGACCAGGACTTTGTTGCCCAATGTGGGTATATCCAGTTTTAATTTTCCATTTGAGATAGAAAACTCTTTTCCATCAATAAAATAATGCACATCGGATATCTGTTTATCCTTCTTATTGTTCAAGGCAATTCCTATTTCTTGGTTTTGCTGAAACTTGGTTTTATTCCCTTCTAATTGAATGTCAAAGAGTTTAGTGGGGTCTTCGTTGCCACCGCACCCAAGAAAGAAAAATAGAAACCCAAAAATTGAAAATAGCTTTGTTATCATTCCTTTAAAATGTTTCATTTTTTTATGCACTTGACCATCGAAATTAAGAATGTAATATGATTGTAACAAATTTAAAAGATCGTATATTTGCCATTGGCAAGTCCTACACGACCAGCTCCTGCAAAATCCCCCAGGGTGGGAACGCAGCAAGGGTATGCGGTCGTAGCGGTGCGATGTAGGTAGCTTGCCTTTTTTTGTTCCCAAAATTCACTGGTTTACGAGCTTTATGACCTTAAACTATCGAGCATGAAAAGCAAAGTTGTTCTAATAACGGGTGGTTCCTCGGGTATAGGAAAATCAATAGGAACCTATCTCGCTTCCAAAGGGTTTATTGTTTATGGGACAACAAGAAATACAGAAAACTACCCAGATTTTGATGCTTTTGAATTGTTGCAATTGGATGTAAAGATTGCAGAGAGCATTGATAAAACAGTTTCCCATATTATTTCGAAAGAAGGGCGATTGGATATTCTTGTCAATAATGCCGGTGTTGGGATTACGGGGCCGATTGAAGAAACGCCTCCTGAAGAGATTGAAAATGTTTTCAATATCAATTTTCATGGCCCTATCCGTATGATAAAAGCTGTTTTGCCACAAATGCGAAAGCAGGGCGGGGGAAAAATCATCAATATTACCTCTATAGCTGGTTATATGGGGCTTCCTTATCGGGGTTTTTATTCTGCTGCTAAAGGAGCACTTGGTATATTGACCGAAGCAATGCGTATGGAGGTCAAGGATTTTAACGTGACCATCAGTAATTTGGCCCCAGGAGATTTTGCAACAAATATCGCATCTGGAAGATATCATGTTCCGGTTACCGAAGATTCCGTATACCAACATAAGTATCAAAAAAGCCTTGATCTTATGAACGAACATGTGGACTCTGGCGGGAACCCAAAACTTGTGGCCGAAAAAGTGTATAAAATCATACAGCAAAGAAGACCAAAAGTCCATTATGCAGTTGGTGAGTTCATGCAACGGTTTTCGCTTTTCCTGAAGAAATTATTACCGGATAAAGTATATGAAAAGCTACTGTTGAACCATTATAAGTTGTAGTTTTATAGACACTTATCCTAAGCATTAATTTAAAAGAACAAAGAATGAAATTTTTTATCGATACCGCGAATTTGGACCAAATTTCCGAAGCACAACAACTTGGAGTTTTAGATGGCGTTACTACCAATCCATCATTGATGGCGAAAGAAGGAATTACTGGTAAAGAAAGCATTTTGAAGCACTATGTGGACATTTGCAACATTGTAGATGGAGATGTTTCTGCAGAAGTAGTGGCTACAGATTTTGACGGTATGGTCAAGGAAGGGGAAGAGCTTGCCAAACTGCACGAACAAATCGTTGTTAAGGTACCCATGATCAAAGATGGTGTTAAGGCGCTAAAATATTTTTCCGACAAAGGTATAAGAACCAATTGTACGTTGGTGTTTTCCCCAGGACAGGCATTATTGGCCGCCAAGGCTGGAGCTACGTATGTTTCGCCGTTCCTAGGACGTCTTGATGATATTTCTACTGATGGTCTTAACTTGATTTCAGAAATACGCCTTATTTACGATAACTATGGATTTGACACGCAGATATTGGCAGCTTCCATAAGACACACCATGCACGTAATCGATTGTGCCAAAATAGGTGCAGATGTTATGACCGGACCGCTCTCATCAATTGACGGACTTTTAAAACACCCATTAACCGACATTGGTCTGGAAAAGTTCTTAGCGGATTATCGTAAAGGCAATAGTTAAGCTTACTTCCCTATAGGAGAAAAATTAAAAGGGTTCCATTTATGGAACCTTTTTGTGTTAAAAAGAGGTGGTATATAAATTGGCAAATGCATCCACAATCAAAGTATCCTTGGCGATAATGCACTTGTTCAGTCCATCTATCATCATGGCAGTCTGTATCTCTTTAAAATCTGCTCCATGGAATTGGTTCTTGGGGTCAAGGTTGTTTTCTTTTACAAGATTTACCCACAGGGAATGATTTGTTCTTAAATTGATACCGACAAAATTATATTCAGGATGTTTCTTTTTAAGTCTAGAAACGTGCCTTGTTACATTCCTAAAATGCCTCTTTTGTGAAGCTGTCCAAAAATAAAAAACAGTTTTTTTCTTCTTACTGACATCTTTCAGATAAACGCTATTGCTATCAATGTCGGTGATATCTAAATTTGGAAGAATACTGTTCGGTTGCAAGTTTTGAATGCCATCATATAAGTCGGCAATTTCCTCTTTATGCATATGGTTACTGGAGAGTGATTGAAACTTATCTAAAAAGATTTTACTCTCCTTACTGGAGCTATGTTCTTTAAGAAGATAGTCCATAGCAATGTTCCGCAACAAAATGTCTCTTAGGTCCGTTTCTTTTACCAAACTATCGACCAATTTTAACTTGTGCTTATTATGGTGAAGATGTTTGCTGATTGATTTTGAGTGAGTGCCACAGTCTTTCAAGCAGGACATGTAGGCGAGATTTCCAAAGTGGTACTTCATGAAATCAAAATAAGGCCTAAAATAAGCCAGATCCTTACTGTTGAGGTCAATATCTTTTCTATAGTCGTAAAATGCACCGTTCAAATCGTGTATGGTTTCCTCGCCGGTTTTTTTCTTGTGATAAAAAGGATATTTCTCTTTGTGGATAAAACTGTTATAATCTATAGAAGCTTTGCCCATGGCCAAAACCTTTTCAGATAGTTCATTGTCCGTGGCCAATTCTTCTAGGTACTTAATCTTCTGTAATCGTAATGAATCAATCTTTTCATTAAAGGCTATTGGGTCCAACTTATAATATCTATAAATCAAAGGCTCCTCTTTTTCATGGGCGAGAAATATTTCTAAAAGAAAATTGTTTATTTCACTACCCTTGCCAGAAAAGACCAAAGATTCGTCAAACTCCAAAGTGTTTAACCGTACAACAATACTGTCACCTTCTTCTATAAATAAATATTGACGTTCTGGACTGTGGTCAAAATGATAAAGACCTTCTTCGATTCCTTGCAGGTTGAAAGAGAATCTGTTGCCTTCATCCAATGCTACGGAATCTACAATATCATTGTTTCTATAAAGAACTATAAAATCACTTGTAGGATTTACAATTTCTCCTCCAAAGTATACCGAAGAGGTATCTTTCGATTTTTGGGAACACGACAAAATTGAAAGAAAGGAGAGGTATAGTAAAAATCTAATCATACAACGCGAACCAATTAGGGTTACCTAACAAAATTAAGAATACAGGAAAGCCATCTTTGTTAATGGCTAGTTAAATGTTGTAAAACCTTGTTTTTGTGGAGTTTAATAATATGTCTTTAAATTGGTAATACGGGTGGTTTTTAGCTATTTTTGCAAAAAATAAATAGCTGCATGTTATCAGTATCTAACTTATCCGTTCAGTTTGGAAAAAGAGTTTTGTTTGATGAGGTAAACGTAACGTTCACCCATGGGAACTGTTATGGAATAATCGGTGCCAATGGCGCTGGAAAATCAACATTTCTAAAAATTCTATCAGGTCAAATAGATGCGACCTCGGGAAGTGTGCATTTAGAACCCGGGAAACGGATGTCCATTTTGGAGCAGAACCACAATGCTTACGACGAGGTACCTGTTCTGGAGTCCGTGGTAATGGGAAATAAACCATTATTCACCATAAAAAAGGAGATTGATGCACTTTATGCGGACTACACCGATGAAAATGCCGATAAAATTGGAGAGCTGCAAGTACAGTTCGAAGAAATGAACGGCTGGAATGCTGACAGCGATGCAGCGGCACTTTTGTCAAATTTGGGAATTTCGGAAGACCTGCACTATACCCATATGGCAGATATGGATTCCAAATTAAAGGTAAGAGTATTGTTGGCACAGGCACTTTTTGGAAATCCGGATGTACTGATAATGGATGAGCCGACCAATGATTTGGACTACGATACCATAAACTGGTTGGAAAACTTTTTGGCCAACTACGATAATACCGTGATTGTTGTTTCACACGACAGGCACTTTTTAGATGCGGTCTGTACCAGTATCGCAGATATAGATTTTGGTAAGATCAATTTGTTTTCCGGAAACTACACATTCTGGTATGAGAGCAGCCAACTAGCAGCGCGCCAACGTGCACAACAGAACAAAAAGTCTGAAGAGAAGGCTAAGGAATTACAGGAATTTATAATGCGTTTTAGTGCCAATGTTGCTAAAAGCAAACAGGCAACATCCCGCAAGAAGATGTTGGACAAGTTAAAGATTGAAGATATAAAACCTTCGAGCAGAAGGTATCCTGCCATAATTTTTGAACGTGAAAGAGAAGCTGGCGACCAAATTTTGAACATTGAAAAACTTGCCGCTACATCCGAAGATGGCGATTTGCTGTTTCAGGATGTGAACATAAATCTTGCTAAAGGAGACAAGGTTGCCATTATATCCAAAGATTCTAGGGCCACAACGGCATTTTATGATATTATAAATGGTAGAATTAAAGCTGATAACGGGTCATACCAATGGGGGGTGACAACAACACATTCTTATTTGCCTGCTGACAATGCTTCTTTTTTCCAGGAAAATATCAATTTGGTGGATTGGCTACGTCAATGGACAAAAACCGAAGAAGAGCGCGAAGAGGTTTATGTAAGAGGGTTTTTGGGAAAAATGCTGTTCAGTGGTGAAGAGGCATTAAAAAAATGTACTGTACTTTCTGGAGGGGAAAAGGTGCGCTGTATGTTGAGCAGGATGATGTTATTACGTGCAAACGTGCTACTATTGGATGAACCTACAAATCACTTGGATCTAGAGAGTATCACGGCATTCAATAATTCCCTAAAGAACTTTAAGGGCACCGTTTTATTGACAACCCATGACCATGAATTTGTAAATACCGTAGCGAACAGAATCATAGAACTGACACCAAAGGGTACAATCGACCGTTATTTGACATTTGATGATTACATGTCCGATAAATCAATCAAAGAGCAACGTGGCAAAATGTACCAAATGGCGGTAGTTTAATTAACTAAGCATTAAAATATTTACTGTTCCAAATGGCAGGATTAAAATTCTTGCCAAGCGCGAAGCCGTAAAATATTACCACAGAAGCGATACACTTGAACATAAAGAAATAAATAATCCAAAATTCTGCTGAGGAGTTACTTTTGGAAAATAACCCGTTAGGTACTATTAAAGTAGCAAAATAGCTTATTAGAAAGACAAAAGAAGCTAGGTTCACTATATTCTTAAATGGCCAAACCAATAATTTGCGCATAGGATGTAAATCATTGCCCCATTTATGGATTAAGTAAAAATAACCGTTACCAATTGGCGCAAAAAGTAGCGGGTCGTCCTTGTCTTCCAATTTAAACAACTTGGAAGGTGCCATAATCTTAAATCCTTGTATCTCGATATTATGGGCGTTTTCCAATTCCTTTATTTTGGAAATCCCTTTTTCCGGAATCTTTCCTTTAAAATATCTGCTGTCCAAAAAACGAAGTCTGTAATCAATACAGATTTGTTTGATTTGATCAATATGATAGATACGGTCGGTTTCTAAAAGGTCAAAATTAAAATTGTTGGCAGTAGTAGTTTTTTTTGAGTTAAGGGTCTCTTCAATAGCAGCTTTGGAAGATGTATGCTTTTGCAAGATTCGTTGTACCTCTTCTAAAATCTCATGCTCTTTTTGGTGTTTTTCCCGAAAGGCATGGAGTTCCCTCTCAATGTTAGTGTTTTTAAATATCATGTTTTCTTTTCTTAGCAATCAATCCAAAGTTAATAAAATGTATTCCAGATTACTATGGGAGAAAAAACACAAAAAGTTAACATTTTGTTAAATTCGACATCTGTAAACAAATAGATTCGTCGTTCAAACGAAAAGGAGTATCTTACCGATGATTTTGGCACTTAATCGTGTTTTAACATAATTGAAATTAACATTTTTAGGTTGTCTCAAATTAAAATACACTAAATGAAGCCCCCACAATTAAGAATTCTTTTTAGCTGTCTTTTTCTTTTTACCATTTGTATTTCTGCCCAAGACGCTACAGACTCAGAGACGAAATCAATAACGCAAAACACTAGCGAATCTGATCATCATAAAACATTGTTGGCTGCTGTTAAGGCAACTGAAATGGACGACATTTTGGATAAGTCAGGACCTTTTACGGTCTTCGCACCTTCTGATGCGGCATTTGCGAAATTCTCGAATAAAAAAATGCAGCAACTTATTAATTCTAAGGATAAAAGCGATTTAAAATCTTTGCTGACCTATCATATAGTAGCAGGTAACTTAACTGCCTCTAACATATTAAAAGCAATGTGCAGAGGAAAAGGAAAAGCCAGCTTTACTACTATACAAGGGAAAAAACTTGTTGCCCACATGGAAGGGTATGACATTATTTTAACAGACCCAGTAGGAAACACTGCTAGGATAACCGTTGCAGATGTGAACCAGAAAAATGGTGTTATACACGAGATTGATAGTGTTATTCTACCTTCTCAAATGTAATCTACTAGCGCAATTCGGCGCCAAGTTCTTTTTGATAACGACCCAACAACTTGGACATTATTTTATCGATTTGCTTATCGGTCAACGTCTTTTTCTCATCTAAAAGTGTGAAACTAACTGCATAGGATTTTTTTCCTTCAGGAAGGTTGTCACCTTTATATACGTCAAAAAGGTTCACTTTTTTAAGCAGACTTTTTTCAGTGGCCCATGCCAAATCATACACCTGGCGATAGGTGATACTCTCGTCCAATTGTAATGCAAAATCTCGTGAAACCTCTGGGAACTTGGGGATTTCTTTAAAAATAACATTTTGTCCATTAAGGCATTCCATAATGGTATCCCATTCAAAATCCGCAAAGAAAACATCATGTTTTATATCAAATTGCTTTAAAATGGTTTTATTGACCAAACCGTATGTTCCAATACGTTTTCCATTTTTTGTGCACGACAACCCTTCGGCAAAGATGGCATCGGTATAGGGTTCCGTTACAACTTCTTTTAACCCCAACCGATCTAAGATTGTTTCTATGGTTCCTTTGAGAAAGAAAAAATCTGTCTTTTTTGAATTACTTGTCCAGTTTATATCGGTTTTATTACCCGAGATAAAAATGGATAAATGTTGTTTCTCTTTGTTGTCTTTGCCTATTTTATGATAGGTTTTTCCAAATTCAAACAGTTTTAAGTCCGTTTTCTGCCGATTGTTATTATAACTGACCGTTTGTAGACCAGAAAAAAGCATAGAAGTCCTTAATACCGATAGATCAGTGCTAAGGGGATTGATCATCCGAACGGCTCCATTATCATTTTCAGATACATTTCCGTTTGCAGCTACTAGGCTATTGGTCATAATTTCGTAAAACCCCTGTGCCGCCAATAGATTGCCAACAACATTTTGAACTCTATAGTTCTCATATTTAGAGGAGTTAGCTATAGAAGCGTTGAGCTTTTCTTTATAATCTATGTTATTGTAACCGTATACCCTTAAAATTTCCTCGATGACATCCACTTCCCGCTCTACATCAACTCTGTAGGATGGTATAGTTAACCCAAGTCCGGATTCGGTGACATTATTTACTTTGATTTCTAATGAAGATAGTATCGATTTTATAGAGTCTCTAGGAATTTCTTGCCCTATTAACGAATTGATTTTGTCAAAGGTCAAAAAGACCTGTCTCTCGTTAGGTTTCTTAGGATAGAGGTCAACCACTTCAGAGCTAATGTCCCCACCGGCAATTTCCTTTATTAAAAGCGCTGCCCTTTTTAATGCGTATTCTGTATTGTTGATATCGATACCGCGCTCAAACCTAAAAGATGCATCTGTATTTAGACCATGTCTTTTTGCCGTTTTTCTAATGGAAACAGCATCGAAATAAGCACTCTCAAGAAAAATTGAAGTCGTATATTCCGTAACACCAGAATGAATTCCTCCAAATACCCCAGCAATGCACATGGGTTTCTCACTATCGCAAATCATTAAATCATCCTCATGCAGTTCTCGTTCTACTTCATCCAAAGTTTTAAACTTTGTTCCTTTTGGCAAAGTCTTTACGACAATTTTACCGCCTTTTATTTTGGTGGCATCAAATGCATGCAACGGTTGACCCAGTTCATGCAATACATAATTTGTAATATCGACTATATTGTTGATAGGGGACAATCCAATCGCCTTCAACCTATTTTTAAGCCAGTCTGGCGAATCTTGAACAATGATATTACTGATGGTAACTCCACAATATCTGGGTGCCAATTCGCTGTTCTCAACTTCAACATCTATTTTTAATGACCTGTTATCTATAGAGAAGTTGCTAGTTGATGGTGTTACCAGCTGTTTTTGGATTTCTAGCTGTTCCAAACCGGCCTTTATATCCCGTGCAACACCAAAATGGCTCATGGCATCTGCACGATTGGGCGTAAGTCCAATCTCAAAAACTTCATCGTTTTCAATTTCGAATACGTCTGAACAAGGTGTGCCAGGTTCTAGAATATCGCTTAGCACCATAATGCCATCATGACCCTCGCCTAGACCAAGCTCATCTTCAGCACAGATCATGCCTTGACTTTCCTTTCCTCTAATCTTTCCTTTTTTTATTTTCCAAGCTTCACCATCTTTAGTATACAATGTAGTACCAATAGTTGCAACAGGAACTTTTTGACCAGCATCTACGTTTGGAGCACCACAGACAATTTGCAACGGAGATGCTTCCCCAATATCTACAGTAGTTAATTTGAGGCGGTCTGCATTTGGATGTTTTTCACAGGTAAGTACCTTGCCTACCACTATGCCCTGTAATCCTCCCTTAACCGATTCGAAGTTGGAAATACCTTCGACTTCGAGCCCTAAGTCGGTCAGTAACTCTCCGGTTTTATGCGAATCCCAGTCAATTTCCAAAAATTGCTTCAACCAGTTATAAGAAATCTTCATACCCAAATTTAAAGTCGACAAATATAAAACAATAGCGCAACAGATTCAACGTAAAATGTTCCATACAATAGTGTTAATGTTAGTTTTGGGTCGTATTTTAGACTTTTTAGATAAACCTCTCGGATTATGAAAAGAATTTGGTTGTTCTTGTTTGGGTTGATTTTACTGTTAACCTCGTGCAACGAAGAAAAAAAAGAGCTCAAAGCTGGTGATTGGCTTGCAGAACTACAAGTTTCCCCTTCTGAAGAGCTTCCATTTAATTTTTCACTTGTAAAAAAGGAAGGTGAGTCCTATGTGATGCAAATGTACAATGCCGAAGAGGTGGTAACTGTGGATGAAATAAAGGTATGGAATGATTCCATCCTAATTCAAATGCCAATTTTTGAAGGATATATTTCAGGTACTTTTACGGAAAGTGAGATAAACGGAAATTTTATAAAAGAAAGCTTAGATAGGACTGTGCCGTTTACGGCAAAATTTGGGAAAAGGGATAGGTTTGAAGCAGTATCCAAGGCAAAAACTAATATCTCTGGTATTTGGGAGGTAAGTTTTGAGGAGGGAACAGAAAATGAATATCCAGCAAAGGGGATTTTTGTACAAACTGATAATACCGTAAAGGGCACTTTTAGAACAAAAACGGGGGACTATCGCTATTTGGAGGGCATAATCTCGGGAGATACGCTTAAACTCTCTGCATTTGATGGAGCCCATGCATTTTTGTTCACCGCTAAAGTGACAGACAGCTCGTTGCAGGGCAATTTCTATTCTGGAAATCATTCTGTTGAAACATTTACAGGAAAACGCAATGAAGGATTTGAATTGCCGGATGCCAATAGCCTAACTTTTCTAAAGGAAGGTTATGATAATCTTGATTTTTCATTTCCAGATGAAACCGGTAAAATGGTAAGTATTGCAGATTCCAGATTTGATAATAAGGTTGTGTTGGTACAAATTATGGGAACATGGTGCCCAAACTGTTTGGATGAAACCAAGTTTTATGTCGATTTTATAAAGAAGAATCCAGACCTTGATATCGAATTTATTGCACTTGCCTTTGAATATGCAACAACAGAAGAAAAAGCGTGGAACGGGATAAGAAGACTAAAAGATAGAGTAGGAGTAGCGTATCCTATTTTATTGGCACAGTACGGAACGTCCGATAAGAAAAAGGCCAATGAAAAACTTCCTATGTTGAACCATGTGCTATCCTATCCAACAACTATTTATGTAGGTAAACAAGGAGAGGTGAAAAAAATACACACAGGTTTTAACGGACCAGCTACAGGCGATAAGCACAAAGCATTTAAAAAGGAATTTAACAATACAATTAAAAAACTCAGCGAAGAAGAAGTAGCTAAATAATAGTTGATTTTCCTAAATCGATATTCTCATCGTTCATATTGAAATCATCTTCACTATCCACAATGTTATCGGCAATAAAATCACCAACTTGTTTAGTGCCATATTGACTCTTATTGTCCAAATCTGAAGTAACTACACCTTTCTTCAACGATTT
Organism: Flagellimonas sp. HMM57; assembly: GCF_021390175.1. NCBI lineage: Bacteria > Pseudomonadati > Bacteroidota > Flavobacteriia > Flavobacteriales > Flavobacteriaceae > Flagellimonas > Flagellimonas sp. HMM57. Next base: position 3,476,164 of record NZ_CP090004.1, read on the forward strand.
GTCCACAGCTTCGCGCACTGCCATGGCTTCTTCAAAAAGACCAAAGTTTTCCAATAACATAGCGGCAGAAAGAATAGAAGCTATAGGATTTGCGATATCCTTGCCTTTTGCCTGTGGGTAGGAACCATGTATGGGTTCGAACATGGCATTTTTATCTCCAACGGATGCTGATGCCAAAAGCCCGATTGATCCTCCAATTACACTTCCTTCATCAGAAATAATGTCGCCAAACATGTTTTCGGTCAAGATAACATCAAATTGGCTGGGGTTCAAAATGATTTGCATAGCCGCATTATCCACAAATAGAAAATCCAAAGTTACTTCTGGATAACTCTCACCGATTCTGGTGACTACTTTTCTCCAAAGTCGGGATGATTCCAAAACATTGGCCTTATCTACAAGCGTAAGTTTATTTTGCCTGTTTTTTGCAGCTTTAAAAGCTAAATGCGCTATTCGTGAAATTTCTTTTTCCGAATATTCACATAAATCGGAAGCTACGGTTCCTTCGTTATTTAACTTTTTCTCACCAAAATAGATACCTCCGGTAAGTTCTCGATAAATGATAAAATCTGTTCCCGAGATAATTTCCTTTTTTAGAGGGGAATTTTCAATAAGGGTTGGAAAAACCTTTACAGGCCTTATATTGGCATATAGCCCAAGTTCTTTGCGCAATTTTAATAGTCCTTGCTCTGGTCGAACCGTAGCCTCGGGATTGTTATCATATTTTGGGTCACCAATAGCTCCGAATAGGACTGCATCAGCCTCCTTACATAGCTTTAGGGTTGTATCGGGTAGCGGATTTCCCTTTTTGTCGATAGCGATAGCTCCAACAAGTGCCTCTTTATACACAAAATGGTGATTGAAGGTTTCTTCAACCGCTTGTAAACATTTTACTGCTTGATCTAACACCTCTGGACCAACACCATCTCCCGGAAGCAAAGCTATGTTTAGATTCATCTAATATAATTTGATGATTTGTTCAAGGCTTTAGGCAATGCTCTTGATTGAGATATTGCTAGCTTCTACAATTTGATGGATGTCATCGTCCAAAATCTCTTTTTTCCGATCTGCGAATTCCAGAAAATTCTCATACACTACATCCAATTGCAATTTTGTAAGCTCATAACCTACATTTTTTGCACGATATGCCAAAGCTGCCCGACCACTTCTTGCGGTCAAAACTATTGATGATTCTGTGACCCCAACATCTTCTGGGTCCATGATTTCGTAAGTTTCACGCTGTTTTATAACCCCATCTTGATGGATTCCAGAACTGTGGGCAAAAGCATTTGACCCCACTATTGCTTTATTGGGCTGAACCGGCATTCCCATTTTTTGAGAGACCATTCGGCTTGTGTCGAATAGCAGTTTACTGTTGATATCAGTATCTAGATTCAGGTAAGGATGCTGCCTTAAAATCATTACCACTTCTTCTAAAGAGGTATTACCGGCACGCTCTCCAATACCATTAATGGTACATTCAATTTGTCTAGCACCATTCACCACGCCAGCAATAGAATTGGCTGTGGCAAGGCCAAGGTCGTTATGACAATGACAGGAGAGAATAGCTTTGTCTATGCCCGTTACATTCTCCTTTAGGTATTTCATTTTTGCCCCATACTCTTCAGGCAAGCAATACCCCGTTGTATCTGGAATATTGAGTACGGTAGCACCGGCCTTTATGACGGCTTCGCAAATTTGTGCCAAAAAAACATTATCGGTACGCCCGGCATCCTCAGCGTAGAATTCAACATCTTCCACAAAGGATTTTGCATATGCAACGGCATCTACTGCACGTTCTATTATTTTTTCTCTTGTTGAATTGAATTTATACTTGATATGGGAGTCCGATGTTCCAATTCCGGTATGAATTCTTGGTGTCTTTGCAATTTTAATAGCTTCTGCAGCTACTTCTATGTCTTTTTTAACGGCTCGGGTCAAGCCACAGACGGTAGCGTTCTTCACTAACTTTGCGATTTCATGGACAGATTTAAAATCACCTGGACTTGATATGGGAAAACCAGCTTCAATAATATCCACGCCAAGCTCGTCCAAGCGTTCGGCAATGACCAATTTTTGTTTGGTATCTAATTTACAGCCAGGAACCTGTTCTCCGTCCCTAAGTGTAGTATCAAAAATTTGTACCTTATCTTTACCCATTATTTGTGTCAGTTTAAGCTAAGTCTTACGAAGATAGAATAGGAGTTGGCAAGATCTAAAAAATGATAAAAATCATTACAACGTTAAATTGTATTTCATATTATTTAAAATACTGAAAAACAATACGTTAAATTATATTTTTTACGATGACAAATACCCATAAAGACGCTTTATTTGTTTTAATCAAATCGCTATCAAAATCAGAAAAACGCCAGTTTAAGCTGTATGTAGGTCGTTTGGGTGTAAATACGGATGCAAAATTTTTGGCACTTTTTAATTTGCTCGATAAGATGCGGACCTATCATGAACAGCAGATTTTAGAAAGTGGGATTGTAAAAAAATCACAATTATCTAACTTAAAAGCGCACTTATACAAACAAATATTGGTGAGCTTACGATTGAATCCGGTAAACCAGAATATTAGGGTACAGATACGCGAACAATTGGATTTTGCAACCATTCTTTATCAAAAAGGATTGTACAAACAAAGCTTGAAAATTTTGGACAAGGCAAAGAACTTTGCCATTGAAAATGAGGAGAAGAATGTAGCTTATGAAATTGTAGAGCTCGAAAAAATAATTGAAACCCAATATATTACAAGAAGTATTCCAGATCGCGCGGACGAGCTTTCCGTTCAGGCAAAAGAGCTTTCTGCACATAATGTAATGACCAGTAAACTGTCCAATCTATCCCTTCAATTATATGGGATGATGTTGAAAGTTGGTTATGTGCGCAGTGATGAGGATCTGTTGAGCGTACAGCAATATTTTGATGCCCATCTGCCATCATATGATATAGAAAAGCTTGGGTTCAGAGAGAAATTGTGGCTCTATAAAGCGCATTTATGGTACAGTTTTTTGACCCAAGATTTTTTATCATCGTACCGATATGCAAGTAAATGGGTAGACCTTTTCTATGACAACGAGGAAATGATAGCGTTGAACCCGGTATTCTTTTTGAAGGGCAATCACTATCTTTTAGAGTCGCTCTTTTTTGTAAAGTATAGCTCTCAGTTTAAGGAGACCTTAGAAAGGATGGAGGAACAGGTAAACAGTCCAAAATTCCCCCAAAACGATAATATTACATCATTGGCATTTTTGTACATTAATTCCAATAAACTCAACCAGCATTTTTTGGAAGGTACTTTTGGCAAGGGGTTGTATCTAGTCAATATTATAGAATATGGCATTAAAAAACATAGTGACCGGATCGATGAACACCACATTATGCTCCTGTACTATAAAATTGCCTGTCTGTACTTTGGAAACGGTGACAACAAAAACTGTATCGCTTATTTGAAGAAAATCATCTTGAACAAGAACCTAAAAATGAGGGAAGATCTAATGTGTTTTGCGCGGGTTCTGAGTTTGGTTGCACATTACGAAGCTGGAATGGACTACCATTTGGAAGTACAACTTAAGAGTACCTACAAGTTTCTTTTGAAAATGAATGATTTACATGCCGTTCAAAAGGAGATGATCAAGTTTTTGCGTAGCCTTGGAGATATCTACCCAAATGAGTTAAGAAACGAGTTTCAGAAGTTGTACAATGAGCTGAAAAAATATGAACACCATCCTTACGAGAAAAGAGCCTTCCTTTACTTGGACATTCTTTCTTGGCTGGAAAGCCACTTGCAAAATAAACCTGTAGGTCAGATTATACGGGAAAAAGCATTGGCAATTACACGTTAGTTAGAGACAGTCGTTCCAGATAGAATCATTTGGTGGATCAGCAACTATTTGAACAGCTTCCTTTTTTACAGGATGTTGAAATTCCAGGCTTCTGGCATGTAAATGGATTCCACCATCCCTGTTGCTTCTGTCTGCACCATATTTTAAATCACCTTTTATAAAGCAGCCCATAGTCGCTAATTGCGCCCTTATTTGATGGTGTCTTCCAGTCTTTAAATCAATTTCCAAAAGAAAATAAGTATTGAGCTTTTTAAGGATTCTATATGCCAAAACAGCCTTCTTGCTATCTCGCACCTCTTTTTCATGAGCATAAGATTTGTTTTGTTTTGGATTGCGTACGAGCCAATGCGTTAAAACCCCTTCTTTGGCATCAGGAGCTTTTTTGACTACGGCCCAATATGTCTTTTTGGTTTTCCCTTCCGAAAACAACTTGTTCAATCGAGGTAGTGCTTTAGAGGTTTTGGCAAATAGAACAATGCCGGATGTTGGTCGGTCCAAACGATGGACGACTCCTAGGTACACATTGCCTGGTTTGTTGTATTTTATTTTCAAATATTCTTTTACGACTTCGCTCAGGGGAGTATCACCAGTCTTATCCCCTTGTACTATATCACCAACTTTTTTGTTTATTACAATGAGGTGATTGTCTTCGTAAAGAACATTTAAGTTGGAAGCATCTGAGTGATTTTTCTTTTCTGACAACTGAAAACTGTTAACTGAGAACTATACTAATATTGCTCTTCCTCATTAGGAAAATCCCTGCTTTTTACATCGCCCACATATTGTGAGATGGCACTGCTCATTTCTTCGTAAAGATTCATGTACCTACGCAAAAATCTTGGGTTGAATTCGTGGGTCATGCCAAGCAGGTCATGAACAACGAGCACCTGTCCGTCTACGCCGTTTCCTGCACCAATCCCAATAATGGGAATAGAAACGCTTTTAGCAACTTCTTCAGCCAGGTTTGCCGGTATTTTTTCGAGTACAATGCCAAAACAACCCAGTTTTTCCAACATTTTGGCATCTTCTTTTAGTTTCTGGGCCTCATGTTCTTCTTTGGCCCTCACGGTATAGGTTCCAAACTTATAAATGGATTGGGGAGTAAGTCCCAAATGCCCCATTACAGGGATTCCAGCACCAATAATCCGTTTTACGGATTCTTTGATTTCCGCACCTCCTTCAACCTTAACGGCATGCGCACCACTTTCCTTCATAATCCGAATGGCGGAACGTAGCGCTTCTTTAGAATCACTTTGATAGCTGCCAAAAGGAATATCAACAATAACCAATGCCCGTTTGGCAGCTCTTACTACAGAACTGGCATGATAGATCATTTGGTCCAATGTGATGGGCAAGGTAGTTTCATGGCCTGCTATCACGTTACTTGCAGAATCACCAACTAGGATAACGTCAACATTCGCGGCATCCACGATTTTCGCCATGGAATAGTCGTACGAAGTGAGCATGGATATTTTCTCATCGTGCTGCTTCATTTCTATCAAGGACTTTACCGTGACTCTTTTGTACTCTTTTTTTGCAACTGACATTTTAGTTTGATTTTAAATGCCTAAATGTAAGTAGATTTGTTTAATTTGTGAGACTATCAAACAACAACAAAATGAAATATTCTATCCTTTTTTTTGTATTCATAATTTCTTTTGGCAGTATGCTTGCGCAAGGACCAAACTCTTCGGAATTGGACGAAAAAGCGGTTAAAGCCGTAATCAATACTTTTTTTGAAGGATTTCATAAACAGGATTCCAGTATTATAAAAAGTACAGTAGCGGACAACGTTATTTTACAAACTACGGGTCGCAACGAGGAAGGAAAAACACAATTTAGGAGCTCGGAGTTCTCAAAGTTCCTTGCTTCGATCTGTAGTATTCCTGACAGTATAAAATTTGAAGAGAAATTGACTTCTTTTTCTATTCAAGTAGACAGAACGATGGCCAATGCATGGGTTGGATATGAGTTTTGGTTAAGGGAGGAATTCAGTCATTGCGGTATCAATTCTTTTCAACTTATTAATTTTGATGGTGACTGGAAGATTGTTTATTTGATTGATACCAGGGGTAAAGAAGGATGTTTTGATTGATGATTTCAGTGCTAATTCATTAGTTCTTTAATGACTAAATCCGAACCTGAATAGGTATCATTTTTAAGCTCGTGCCAATGCCGTATTCTTGGAATTTTAATCCCGTCGACTTCGATTATTCCTTCAAAATAAATTCTATCACCTTTTTCGGGCTCGCCCGGGAAAACAATATCCACACCCTTTAAGGTCATGTCCGCTTGGGAAATATATACATTCCAGAATTTTGAGATAATGGCATCTTTGAGTTCAATTTCCACTTTGTAGCAACTTTCATTTTTAAAAATACTATTCGATGTCTGGAGGACATTTCCAATCCTATTTTCCAAGGACATGGGTAATCCATATAGGAGTTTATAGAAGTTTTTGTAACCAATATTTCTTGAAGCATCCAATCTATACTTTTTTATGAGCATAGTATCCGTTTCTACTTTTCCATCCAATAGTACAATACTATTTCCATCGCTTTCAATAATATGCTTTGAAATATGGATCTCTCTGTTTCTAGTCAGTTCAAATGTATTTTTAGCGTTATTCAATTTTAAAATAGAATACCTGTGCGGATTTGAGATTCTAGGTTCTTGAATATGAAAATTTAGAGTAGCTGCCTTCCATTTATCCAAGGAATCGTGAACGGTCATTGCTTTTTCTAGAATTGATCTACCATGAAGTTTAGGTTCTTGTCCATATCCAAACGAAAGCGTAAGTAGTAATCCAAAAATCAATAATCGCATATAAAATCTATTTTATGATTGTTAAATGTATGTTTTTATAAAGGTCGAAATAAAAACTTAACAACTTTTTAATAGTTGATTTTAAAGGACTTATATTCTAGTTAAGTCTTTAGTGAAGTGCTTTTTGTGGTAAATTAGATACCCAAATTAATTTTTATTGATATCAGAATTTACTTGATTGTTTTTTGGTCAAGATTTAAATCGGAACGTTCATATCTCACAAATCCGTCTTCCGTTGGCAGCTGTTTTTTTAACAACCAGTACTTTTTTGCGTCCTTTAAGGTCTTTTCCTGATTGTCTTCCAAAAAATCACGGGTGTATTGGGCATACATATTATTATCGGCTATCTTTCTTTTGAAATTGGGGTTGTCTTTTCGCTTTTCAAGTTCTATCCATTTTTTGACTGCCTCTTCCAACGTTTTGCCTTCGTTGGCTTTGACCCAATCCATAAAATCACTATGGCATTGAAATTTAGCTCCTATCTGACTTTTCATAAAGTTCCTAAAATTAGGTCCGAAGGAAACATTATCAGTGATTTTTGTGTCCAGTGTAAGTTCAGATTTTGCCCAGTGGAATTTAGATGTCGTCTTTTTTCGTTTTGGAAGCGGTTTCACTTTTCCTTTATTATCCAAGGCGAACATGATTCTATCACGTAGCTCAAACTTTCTACCGACTATAGGCAAGCCTGCACGTTTACAGATTTCTACAAGCTCTTCTTTTAACCAGTACCAATTATTGAATTCGGCTCCAGATTTTATGTTTTCGAAATCAGGTCGTTTCATCTAAAACTCCAATGTTTATTGCAATATAGAATCTTCCATTGAAAGTGTACTTATTAAAAAGCTGGTAATGATAAGGAGTGCCAATCTCAACAATCACTAAGGAACACACCCACGGCAAGCCCTCCCTCGGAAGTTTCCTTATATTTTGAGCTCATATCCTTTGCAGTTTCCCACATGGTATTGACTACTTTGTCAAATGGCACTTTTGCATCTTTGGGATCAGTTTCTAGCGCAAGTTCAGCGGCATTGATTGCTTTTATAGCACCCATAGAATTACGTTCAATGCAGGGTACTTGCACTAAACCACCAATAGGATCACAGGTTAAGCCTAGATGATGTTCCATAGCAATCTCTGCAGCTACCAAAACTTGTTCTGGAGTTCCGCCCAATACCTCGGTCAAAGCTCCTGCGGCCATCGCTGAAGAGACTCCAATTTCTGCCTGACAACCACCCATGGCCGCGGAAATTGTTGCTCCTTTTTTGAAGATGCTTCCAATTTCACCGGCTACGAGCAAGAATTTCTTAACATGTTCAAAATCGGCACTATGGTTTTCAATCACCATGTAGTACATTAAAACGGCCGGAATAACACCCGCACTTCCGTTGGTTGGGGCAGTCACCACACGTCCCAAAGAGGCGTTTACTTCATTTACACTAAGGGCAAAACAACTCACCCATTTCAAAATCTGCCTAAACTTGACCTCGGTTTTACGTATGGACTGTAACCATTCTTCCGGATTGGAGTAGGGAACATCCCCTTTTAGTTTTCCGTGCATTTCAAAAGCACGTCTACGTACATGAAGACCGCCCGGGAGTGTGCCCTCGGTATGGCACCCCAGATACATGCATTCCAACATCGTATTCCAAACTCGCTTCAGTTCTGAATCAATTTCGCTGGCCGACCTGAGTGAGAGCTCATTTTCAAGAACTACTTCAGAGATAGGTGTACCTTTTTCATGACAGAAACCGAGCAGTTCCGTACCAGTTTTTATGGGGCACGGAAAAGTTTTGAACACCTCATTTTTTTCTTTGGAAATTGTTCGTTCTTCTTTCACTACAAATCCACCACCAATAGAATAGTACGTTTCAAAAGACGAACTTCCATCATTTAAGATTGCCTCAAATTGAAGCGCATTGGCATGAAAGGGTAAAAACTCTTTTTTAAAGACAATATCTTCTGTAAAACTAAAAGGAATAGTGCGTGTTCCCCCAAAGACAAGTTGCTTTTCAGCCTTTATTTTTTCAATTAATTCCTCTATACTTTCTGTAGGTACCGTTTCAGGGTCACTGCCCAGTAGTCCCATTATGACGGCAATATCCGTAGCATGTCCTTTGCCTGTCAATGATAGGGAGCCATATAAATAAACTTTCACGCCTATTGTCGACTCAAAAACCTCTTGTTCTTTAAGTTCGCTTATCCAGCGCTCAGCTGCCCGCCATGGACCCAAAGTATGGGAGCTAGACGGGCCCACACCGATTTTGAGCATATCAAAAACACTGATACATTCCATTGATTAGATTTCTTTCAAATATAATGCGAGGAGAAATATAAACCACGAAATAGTAAGTTAGAAAAATGAAATGTGAAGTTAGAGGGACGAAATGGGAAGTATGGAGTTAGTAGTAGATGGATTTGAAGTTTCAAAGTTTAGGGTTCAGAGTTATGAGTTAAGTTTCTAACCTCTGACCTCAAAACTGTCACCTTGTCATATTCTTTGGCATGGCATGATCATTGACATTTGTTGTGTGAGAAAAAATAATTTACAACAGATATAACTTTAGATACAATGAGCAAAATAATAGGTATAGACTTGGGTACGACCAACTCCTGCGTTTCCGTTATGGAAGGTAACGAACCCGTCGTAATTCCAAATGCGGAGGGCAAAAGGACTACTCCTTCTGTTATTGCATTTGTAGAAGGCGGTGAGATTAAAGTTGGTGACCCTGCAAAAAGACAGGCAGTCACAAATCCGCATAAAACTATTTACTCCATTAAGAGATTTATGGGGAACAAGTTTTCAGAATCTTCAAAAGAGGCCAATAGGGTTCCTTATAAAGTAGTGAAGGGCGATAATGATACGCCACGTGTGGATATAGATGGACGTTTGTACACTCCCCAAGAATTATCTGCCATGATTCTTCAAAAAATGAAGAAAACAGCAGAGGATTACTTAGGGCAAGATGTTACTAGAGCGGTAGTTACCGTACCTGCATATTTTAACGATTCACAAAGACAAGCCACTAAAGAAGCTGGTGAGATAGCTGGATTGACCGTAGAACGAATCATTAACGAGCCTACTGCTGCATCTTTGGCGTATGGTTTGGATAAGAAAGATACAGACCAAAAAATAGTGGTTTTTGATTTTGGTGGCGGTACGCATGATGTTTCCATCCTGGAATTAGGTGATGGTGTTTTTGAAGTATTGGCAACAGACGGTGATACACACTTGGGAGGTGATGACGTTGACCAAAAAATCATCGATTGGTTGGCAGAAGAGTTCAAGAAGGACGAAAATATGGATTTGCGTGAAGATGCTATGGCATTGCAGCGTTTGCGTGAGGCTGCCGAAAAAGCAAAGATTGAATTATCTTCTTCTGCGCAGACTGAAATCAATTTACCATATGTAACAGCAACTGCTTCTGGACCCAAGCACTTGGTAAGAACTTTGTCAAAAGCCAAGTTTGAACAACTAATAGATGATTTGGTAAAAAGAACGATAGCTCCTTGTGAAACTGCTTTAAAATCTGCTGGACTATCCAAGAGCGATATTGATGAAATTATCCTTGTTGGTGGTTCTACAAGAATTCCTGCGGTTCAAGAAGCTGTTGAAAAATTCTTTGGCAAAAAACCTTCAAAAGGTGTGAATCCTGATGAAGTAGTTGCCGTAGGGGCAGCAATACAGGGGGGTGTTTTGACCGGGGATGTAAAAGATGTCTTGTTATTGGACGTTACCCCACTTTCTTTGGGAATCGAGACAATGGGTAGTGTTTTTACCAAATTGATTGAATCGAATACCACAATCCCAACAAAGAAATCACAGGTATTCTCTACTGCTGCCGACAATCAACCTTCTGTTGAAATTCATGTGTTGCAAGGAGAGCGACCAATGGCTGCTGATAATAAGACAATAGGTAGATTCCATTTAGATGGTATTCCACCAGCACCGAGGGGAACACCTCAAATTGAGGTTACTTTTGATATTGATGCCAATGGTATCATTAAAGTATCGGCCACAGATAAAGCGACAAATAAAACGCAGGATATCCGTATTGAAGCTTCTTCTGGATTGACCGAAGAAGAAATCCAAAAAATGAAAGCTGATGCTGAAGCGAATGCCGAAGCAGATAAAAAGGTGAAGGAAACTGCGGATAAGTTGAATGAGGCTGACGGTATGATTTTCCAAACCGAAAAGCAGCTAAAGGAATTTGGCGATAAATTGTCCGATGATAAGAAAAAGCCAATCGAAGATGCTTTGGAGGAATTGAAGAAGGCTTATGAAACCAAAGACCTAGCGCTGATCGAACCTGCTTTGGAGAAAATCAATGAAGCTTGGAAAGTTGCTTCTGAAGAAATGTACAAAGCCCAGGCAGAAGCGGCGCAAGCTGGGGATGCACCAACAGGAGACCCTACCGCCAATGGTTCAGCAAGTGATAGTGCTTCCGAAGGTGACAATGTTGAAGACGTAGATTTCGAAGAAGTCAAGTAATAGACATTTTACAGGTATATAAAAACCCGCCATTGGCGGGTTTTTTTGTAAATAAGATTCATCTAAAATTTATGCTGCATTCAATTGACGCACCTCCAACTCTTGAAGTTTCTTTAAGGCTTCTGCTTTTGAATTCACGTTGAGTTTCACATAAATATTTTGAATATGGAAGTTCACTGCACTTGGTGTTACAAAAAGCCTATCTGCAATCATCTTGTAGGTATATCCCTGAGTGAGAAGACCAATAATCTGATTTTCCTTTTTTGAGAACCTTTCAAAAGTCTTGATCTGGAACGAATGGATGATTTTCTTGACTACATCATGTTCTAAGGCCACCCCATGTTGGTGTAGCTCCTCTATCGCATTAAAAAATCGGTTTTTGGTCAAGGGTTTGGTCAAAAAACCGTCCGCTCCTTTTTTAAAGGCTTCTTTTATAACTTCAAAATCATTGGTCTGGCTCGTCATTAAGACTTTGGGAGCTTTGTTCAGTTTAGTGAAATACGGAATTCCATCAATTCCGGATATACCATTAAGATTAACTTCAGAAACGACAATATCCGTTTCATTTCTTCTTGAGTGGGATAAAAATTTGTTTACGGATTCATGTATTTCCACTAATTCATAAAGTGATTCGTCGCTAAAATAAAATCGGTAGAGCGGGTGCAATTTTTCATCATCGTCAATAATCGTAATTTTTAAGGTGTTAGCTTTCATGTGTGTTAGATTTGGGTTATCTGATTTTGTCTTCATTTTACCTTAAATTTTGGCAAAACGCATACCGTCTAACATCTCCGCTCAAAAGAAGATAGAGGAAAAGCCATTGTGTTTAAAACTAAAATTTTGAAAACAACAATATGCTTCGCCAATACGCTTAGCGGACATGCTGATGAATAATCCTTTTATGGATTACATCAATAAAAATTTAGAAAAGGTGTGAAGTACTAGAAAGGAGTCCTAGTTTGGGTAGGGGGACTCGATGTTGTACGTGTAATTGTTACTTTTTTCATAGTTTAAGATTTGGAATCTTGTATTATTTCAGAAATTAAATTAGGCTATTTTTTGCTTTGGAAAAACTTTTTGTGGCTTTTTTCGTTCAAATGCACTCTCTGGTTTTTGCCAAAATGAATAGCTTATGGACAAAGTAAGTACCATAAAACCCTAGCAACATACACGTTAGGATAGTATAAAACAAAATAGGATGCCCTTTTAGAGCATCCTATTTTTGTAAAATCGGTCCGAGTGAAATAATACAACCCGCTTCTATGATAAAGTGCAGTTTCCCCCTGTATCTTTTATCATATGTCAACAATATTTAGTGTCTCGTCAATAGACAAAATCAGATTAACCCTCAGGTGTGGACCGATTTATTCTTTGAGTTTATTTTTTATTCATCAAAAGAAGTGCTCGTATACTCGTTCGAAGTTTCGGTATTCAATACTGCTTTAAGATTATCGTCACTATATGCTACCATGGTATCGTCCATAGGCTTTCTTCTATAGGAAATTGTTACTTGCGCAATAGTATGGTTTTGTCCTCTATTGGAAATCACATAGCTTTCTCCCTTTTTGGTGTTAAGCTGTATGGCGTAATCATCTCTACTACTGTTAATGTGACTACCTAGGTTTACAGAGGTGGTAAGACTGTTATAAGATACTTGTGTGGCATAAAGGTCAAGACCTCCAAATCCATCACGTCCTTCTGATGCAAAGAACAGCAGTGTGCCATTATGCAGATTAGGATACAGCTCATCTTCCTTTGTGTTCACTTTGGGGCCAAGGTTTTTGGATACGCCCAGGCTTCCATCAGCTTTAATATCGGCAACGTAGATATCATATTTTCCATAGCTTCCTCTCATGTTAGAGGCAAAGAAAAGACGTTTGCCATCTTCTGAGACGGTAGGGTGTTTTGCAGAAGCGTACTTAGGACACACCTTTAATTTGGTAATATTGCTCCATTCGCCGTTGATTTTTTCAGCGCGATAAACCTCATGTATCATTTCCTTTTTGGAAAATACGCCATACAATGGTTTTTGTTCGCTAGATTGACTAAAATATGCCGTTTTACCATCTTTGGTTACCGACATGGAAGGAACATACCCTTCAAGTGTGGATAAATGTCCACTAGGGTTATTGCTCTCAAGAGCTTCTTTACTTTTCTTAGCTTTTGTCGCATTCTGTGCTTCAACTTGGTTCGTAAAGAACAAACCGATAATTGGAATTAAGATGTAGATTACTGAACGTGTCATAAATGTTAGATTTGGGGGTTAATACATGACAAATTTGCTAAAAGAATTTTGACGATTACTTATGAATTTTTCATAGGTTTTGAGTTTTAACGATAAAAAAATGCATTTCATCGAATATTTTTTATCTATTTAACAAATTAAAAGTCATTAAATTGCCAGTGAACGACATTTTGTGTGTTTTGACCGATATTTTCAGAATATATAGAAATAGGGTATAAACCAGATAATAAAGTACTTATCCTATTGTTTGTTTCCATTACGCTTTCAACTTATGTGTATTTTACAATTTGAAATAAGAATAGTTTTCTAACTAGCTTGAATAGCTATGGCGAAGGATGGCAATTGGTTTAATAAAAGTATTTTAATACTTGGTAGAGTATGGGATATACCTCTGTTTTTATTGGTCATGGGTTTTTGAAGAGGTTGCGACCAGTTTATTTATTTCTTTGAGTTCATTACTGGTCAAGTGTCGCCATTTGCCAATGGGCATGTCCAAATGGACGTTCATGATGCGCACTCGCTTTAACTTCTTTACCCTGTAATCCAAGTATTCACACATCCTACGAATCTGTCTATTCAAACCTTGGGTCAATATAATTTTGAATTGAAGTGGACCCAGTTGTTCCACTTCACATTTTCGGGTTACCGTACCTAAAATGGGTACGCCATTTCGCATTCTCTTTAAAAAATCATTGGTAATTGGTTTGTTTACTGTAACCACATATTCCTTTTCATGATGATTTCTGGCCCTAAGGATTTTATTGACGATATCTCCATCATTGGTCATGAAAATAAGTCCCTCGCTAGGTTTATCAAGCCTTCCTATGGGGAAAATCCGTTTTGGATAATTAATAAAGTCGATAATATTGTCTTTCTCAACCCTAGTATCCGTTGTACAAACAATTCCTATGGGTTTGTTGAACGCTAAATAAACAGGTTTCTCTTTAGGTTCGGAAATTAGTTCTCCATCAACACGTACCTCATCCGTAGGCTTTATCTTGGTGCCCATTTCGGGTATTTTGCCATTAATGGTAATCCTTCCTTGGTCTATCAATTTATCCGCGGCACGTCTAGAGCAGTAGCCAACTTCGCTTAGGTATTTATTGATTCGGGTTTCTTTCATGTATGGTTACGTCCAAAAAGTTACTTTTCATCAAACATCGAAATAGTATAGTCAAGCAAATCTGTACCTCCATATTTTCCATGACCTGGAATTACAAATTTAACATCTGTGAACATACTTTTCACTTTTTGAACGGTTTTTGGCCATTCTTTAAGGTTGCTTTCTTTTATGTAGCCCTTACCAGCTCCCAATGTTTTTATAAGGCAACCACCAAAGAGAACTTTCTCTGTTGGAATATAACCGACAATGTTATCCTTGGTATGTCCTTCTCCCAAAAAGAAACTTTTAACGCTTTCGCTACCAATCTTTGTCGAGAGTTTACCTTGAAAACTATTTTGGGGGACAACTTCGTTCGACTCTTTTGCAAATTCACACGTTAATTGGCTGGCATATGATGGTATTCCTATTTCATGAAATACTTTTAAACCGCCCAAACAGTCTTCATGGGAATGTGTGACGATAACAGCTTCTATTTTTGAGTTAAGATGATTTTTTATCCAGTCAATTAGCTCTTTGGACGCAACATTGGTTACTGGTGTATCATAAACAGCGGTCTCATCAGCATTTTTGAAAATCAGTCCATTACAGCCTACTTTACCATAATCTTCTGTTTCTAAATACGATACATGGATAAATGTTTTTTCGGTAAGCTGTAGTATCTTCAAATCCTCCGATTTATAGACCTCTTTCGCGGATTGGGCATTGATGCTTTTATATAGAAGTAATAAAATAAATAATAGTTTATGTCTCATGACTGATTTTATTATGAGATGTTCGAGAATTTGATTGCAGGCGTAATATAATGAGATTAATGATAATGCTTTGGTCTAAAACTTATAGATTTAAACAAATTGAAAGGTATGTATTAAAGAACCCGCTATACTTTATCTTATTGAAAATAAAGTCAACGGGTTTTGCTAAATAAACTGCTTTGTAGCCAAAAAAAGCCTTTTCTCTTCAGTGTCTGTTCTAAACGCCTTTAGTCTATATGTTATACCTAATAAGGAACATCTGGACGAATCCTTATTACTAAAGTTGAATCATCCGTAATCCAGGTTCACCAAATTGGGATATGTACAATATTTTTCTTTTTTTATCAGCGGCTATGCCGTTGGGCTGGGAAAAAGTGGCCTCGTCCAATAGGCCATCGGTTGTAGAATTTTCCCCAGTTCCAGCAAAAATCTCGGAGGTTCCATCAAAAGAAACTTTATAAATGACATTTTCACTTATGCCGGTTGCATAAATATAGTCATCCAAAACCGTCATGTAGCCTATGGCAAAATTGGTAGTTGTATCAGGTATCCTTGTAATTACGGAAACTTCTCCTTGTGGGGTTATTTTTAAAATGTCTGCATTAAAAAAGTTTGCAGTGATGATGTTACCATCTTTATCTATATCAATTCCCACGCATCCGAATAATCTATCATCGGTCACGAATAAGGATATCGTGCCATCTGGAGAGACTTTGTGCATGGTGCTAGCAAAAAAATTGGCCACATAGATTTCATCATTGTCATCTATGGCAAGACCAGAAGGCCAGCCTGCTATTTCGCCCAATTCAGAAGAAGTACCATCGGGCGCTATTTTAACCAACACTCCAGAAACAGCGTCATTATTGTTCTCATTGTTAAAATAGAAATTACCCTTACTATCCTGAACTCCGCCCATCGGGGCCTCAAAACCACTTGCTTTCACAGATATGGAACCATTTCGTTTGATTTTGAATACTTTGGTTCCGCTATATTTCTGTATTACGGTATCGAACTTACCAAAATTGGAAGCGAACACAGTTCCATTATCGTTGACATGAAGCCCATCATTTGCAGGAAAATCCGCTCCGAACAAGGTCTTTACCTTTTTTGACTTTGGACCGCCACCATCAAAATCGTCAATACAAGCTGTGAATGTAAAAAGCGAGAGGCAGGCGAACACCAGTCCAGATTTAAATAAGAATGTACAAGTTTTCATCTTTAAGGTTTTAATTGTTAAACCTCTAAACTAGTTGTGTAATGAAAACATATCGACCCAATGGGTACAATGGTACTATTTTATGCTACATTATGTTTTTTAATATAATCACTGGGAGTTAGGCCCATTTCATTTTTGAAGGCCTTGTTAAATGTAGATTTTGAATTGAAACCCACATCCATAGCAAGTGCCAATAGCGTATGGTTTAAATGTTCCCCATTATTGATTTTGAGAAGAAATTCTTCGATTCTAAAACGATTGATATAATCGTAAAATGAAACTTGATAGGTTTGGTTGAGCAACCAAGAAAGGTTGTTTCTTGAAGTGTTCATTTTTTCGGCTAGACTTTTAAGCGTTATATCTGGTTGAACAAATGTCTTTTCTTCGGAAATGAAGTAGTGCAGTCGCTTTTGGAGTTTTTGGATTTCATCGGGCTTTAAGCGTTGTTTTTCAGATTTTTCTTTTGCAGGTACAGGAATCCTGAAGATTTCGGGCTGGCGAAGACTAAAGTAACCCACAATGTAGATGAAAATGGGAATGGATATCCACATGGTTACGTAGTTGAGGTAGATAAAGGTTGTTCCCAAAAAGTTGGCGCCAATAAAACTAACCGACCATAAGAGTACAAAAATCAATAAGGTGAAAAGAAAGAACTTTAGAAATTGGAATACGTTTTGACGATACGATAGTACTTTTTTTTCCTCTTTTGAGTAGTTTCTGATGAGCAAAAAAGTCCTGATCCAATAGAAAATAAGTGATAGCAATCCAGAAGCTTCAACAACAAAGAACATGATGTTCAACCCACCTGAAAAATAACGATTGTTAAAATCGGATAATGGGATACTCAATGTCCAGAAATAATAGCAAAGATGTAATAGGGCAGGAATGTAATGCACCCAATTTAATTTGAATGGGGGGGTACTTCTGTAGACCAATCTTTTCACATAGAGATACAATAAGGGGCCAAAAAGAAAAATGGTGGTATCTATCAATATTCCGAATCGCCATATCCAATCTTCAGAAATACGGAATGCCGTTATCCTGCAAAAAAGCATTAATGATACTATCAACAACAATAAGGATAATATTCTGTTCGCACTAACATTTCTATTGTGGATCAATCGAAGGGAAATGGACAGAAATAACCCTTGACTCACTCCCAGAAACAAAATGATATCCACAAAACCAAACGATGCCATGTATGGTATTAATTTATCTTAAAAATAGTCCTAATATGGAATATAATAGTATGTTTGGGTACATTGATACCCAAAACCCAAAACCCAAAAATATATTAGCTTTCTAGGGACTGTAAATATTCTTCAGCTTTGTTGAAAAGGCGTTCTTTTTTCTCGGAAACCATTCTATCCAAAGTGCCTACGAGCATACCTAACCTAGGGTTTTGCGTAAAGAAATCTCTGTGCGTGTCCATAAAGAGCCAGAACAGACCGTCCCATACTTCTTGCCATTCGCCTTTCTTGTAGTTGCTCATCTTCATCAGATAGTTGCTACCACTTATATAAGGTTTTGTCGCCATTAAGCCCCCGTCAGAAAACTGGCTCATTCCATAAATGTTGGGCACCATGACCCAATCATAGGCATCAATATATAACTCCATGAACCATTGGTATACTTCGTCTGGATCAAACTCACAGAGCAACATAAAATTCCCAAGGACCATCAACCGTTCTATGTGGTGGGAGTAGCCTGTTTTTAGCAGTTTTTTTATGGTTTGGTCTACAGGGTATATTCCTGTTGTACCATCATAGAATGAAGCTGGAATTTTTCTGGTGAACCCCCAAAAATTACAAGTCCGCTCATCGGTACCACGAGCTTCGTATATGCCCCTGATAAATTCCCGCCACCCTATGATTTGACGTACAAAACCTTCGGTCGAGTTGATGGGGATATTGTTTTTTTCTGCGTAGTCCAAACTTGCATCAACTATCTGGGAAGGGGTTAGCAACCCAACATTTAGCATTGGCGTTAGTACACTATGGTTGAGAATGGAATCTTCCGCAACAATAGCATCTTCATACGTACCAAATTCCATAAACCGATGTTCAAAAAACTGATTGAGCCAAGCTTTAGCCGCTTCAAAATTCGTTGGATACAATGGATGCTCGGTCAATTCCCCCAGATGATTTGAAAAATGTTCCCCGACATAAGTCTTGGATTCTTTATAAAATTCATCGGCATCGGGAAATTGAACAGGAGGTGGAGTCTTTTTTGCAGGATATTTTTTTCGGTTCTCTTTGTCAAAAGTCCACTTACCACCTTGTGGCTTTTTATCAGCGTCTAAAAGGATATTACGTTTTTTTCGTTCATCCGTGTAAAAGGTCGTTTGATGATATTTCTTTTTATCCTTGCGAAAGAATGAGGCAAGCTCTTCTTTGGAATTCAGGAATAATGGAGATTGAAGCTGCTTGGCCGTGATATTGTACTTGTTGCAGGCAGCCTGAATTCTTTTTTCCAACCAATTGTCTGTTGGGTCTATATAATTGATGTGTTCGACCCCTTCGCTTTTTAGCTCTGGAATAAGTTTTCGAACATTTGAAGCTTCCTGAATGGATTCAATATAATGAACTTCATGATTTTTCGATTTCAAGAATGCTTCGTAAGATTTCATAGAAGCCCTGTGAAACGCTATTTTCTGTTTGTGGAAGGGATACTGTTTGAAAAAAAGGTACTCTTCGATTAAATATATAGGTGCTGAAATCTCGAACAGGGGAGATGATTCAAACAATTGGTGGGGAAAAATCAGATGTACGCTTTTCATATTTTACTTGTTTCTTCTGCAACGCTCGCTACAATATTTTACCGCTTCCCAGTTTTTTTCCCATTTCTTACGCCATGAAAAAGGACGTTTACAAACCGTACAGATTTTTTCTGGGAGGTATTGCTTTTTATGCATTAAAAATCAGGAGTTTCATTAACCCTGGCATACGGGTACTTTCCAATTTTTTTTAAGGCATAATAGCTGTTCAATCCAGATATTCCCACACTATTGGAAACTTCTAAGTCAATATCGTCTGCAACCATCGCATCATCTGGATACACAAGATGCTCGATTTCACCAATGACCATAATGGTTCCGTTCAAAGGAATAGGTATGGCATCTTTAAAGTTCATCCCCATTTTGAAGGTACTTTCCTTCACGAATGGTGCTTTAAAATCTGCTATAAATTCTTCGGTAAATCCGCAGCGCTCAAACTCTGATGTGCTTTCATCAAACTTGGCAGAAGTATAATGGGCATTCTCGGTGAATTTAGGATGAATATGATTAATGGTATAAACTCCATTTTCCTTTATATTTTCATACGTATGCCTTGGCACTTCACCAGTGGGTCTAACAATAAACCCCAATAATGCGGGATTACTGCCTAAATGTATGATGGAACTGAAAACAGCAAGATTTGTCCTTCCTTTTTTATCTATCGTTCCCAGAAGGTTGGCCGGTTTTATGCCGGTTACCGAATTAATAATTTTTAATCGGGTAACTTTGTCCAATTGTTTTATGTCTTCACTAGTATAATGCATCTGAAGTTTTAGTATTTAAGTTGTTTTTTACATTTTTTCCAAAAACCAAAAAAAGAGGAGTAATATCCTTTAACATCGAACATCCAATCCCTGGGTTCTTCAATGCCCTTATAGTGTCCGTTCAGCGGATGTTCCTTAAAATAGATGTCTTTTAAATTGTGTGAAGCGATTAGACTTTGAAATTCACCTACATATACTTGGATATTCTCAATGTTTTCTGAGAGTCCTAAAACAAAATCAATCGAGTTTTTAGAAACCGGATACTGCTCAAAATGGGAAGGTTCCAATAGGAGTATTCTATTTGCTGGTATGTTCTTTTTCCATACGGGGTCAAGATTATAAAAATTGTAGATGAGTGTAGGTAAGCTTTCATTGACCGAAATGGATACTGGTTCTGGCAACTCGGTTTTAAGTTGAACTGATGCTGTTCCTTTTAGTGTCTCAGGAATTTCCATACCAGTATTGAACGTTTCGTAGGAAACATCTAAAAATGTGTTCTTTTGCTGGGTTCGGCAGTATTTATTGATATTCTCTTGGTTGGCGTAGTACTTTTTATTGCTGTTGGCACCTGCTACCCATTGCCAACTCAGGGCATTGCTGGCCCAATCCCCATCCAGTAAATGATAATAAAGCCATTGTGCCGGGATTTTCCAGTGACTTTGGGCTACATTACATGCAATGGATGCCACGTACATTCGCAAGTGATTGTGCATGTAGCCCGTTTCGTAAAGCTGTTGTATGGAACTGTCTATTGCTGCTATTCCAGTGGTCGCATCCAAAATGTCTTTGGGTATCGACCAGTTGGCTATCGGACTTTGTACATTTTTTAAATCTGAATTGATTTCTGCGCCTTTGGCAATCCAAACTTGTTGCCAGTAATCGCGCCAAGCCAATTCCTGAATGAACTTCTCTACCTTATAAAAGCTATGTCCCTGTTCCAGTATTTTGGACATTACAAGTTTTGTAGAAATGACTCCCCTTGAAATGTAAGGCGATAAATGACTTACCGCACCATCCACAAAGTTTCTGGAAGAACCATAAGCAACAGGGTCGATGGTGTCAATTCTATTGAGAATCTCATTATAGGAAAAGGGAAAGGACACCATCAGCGTTTACTGATTTTATTGCCAGAAATCGCTTTTTGTCGAGAACATTTAAAACGGTTTATATCAGGATTGCGTTTTTTTAGATGTTTTTGGCTCACCCCGCTGTTCACCCTTTTTCGCCAACGTTTGAAACTACTTTCCTTAAGGTTATTGCGCATCAATTTTATGACCTCTTTTTCTGGTAAACCAAATTGGAACAATATGGCTTCGAAAGGCGTGCGGTCTTCCCATGCCATTTCTATGATTCGGTCTAATTCCCTTTCGGTAAAGTTTCTAGAGTTCGTCATCGTTGGTTGTTACTTTTTGCCAAATTTGGTCTGCGTTCAAATAGAAACTGCCTAGCGCATCAAAATTACACTGCTCGGGTGCAATAAGTGACAAAAAAGATTCGCCATTCTCTCGTTGATAGAGATGATAGATTTCACCAACTACAGGCTCAAAACTGAACTTTGCTTCAAAAATGAGTTTGTTGTATTCAAATTCCAGCAGCATTTTCTCATACGCTGCCTTCAATTCTAAAAACTTGGTCTGGACCTTATGGTTCAATTTATTGATGCTCCTGTTTTTCCAAGCAATACTATCAGTAGCTTTTATGCTCGGGGCGCTAACGTTGGTGGCATATGGTTTTAATGCGGCATCGTATTTTTCGTTTTCAGTATTGAAAACCACGTTGTCTGGCTTTTTTTCTTTGGACATATTAACCTATTGCTTTAAAAGGTCAATTTTTTTCATCACTTCTTCGGCCTCGTAGGTTTTTTGGTCACTCAACTTTCTATTGGATGTTGAAAGTGCATGTGCCTCTCTCAAAAGCTTTGCATACTCTTCTTGTAATTTCTCTTTTTCTGTTTTCTTTTTAAATAATCCAAACATATTCTAAATGATTTCTTGATAGATGCATTATTGAAATAACTATTAACATAAATGTTTGGTAAAGATATAAAATGTTTAACTATTTTTGATTTATGTTAAACATTTTAATTTTTATTAACTCAAAAGAATTGGCATGAAATTTACTGCAATGAATTGGTTGGCCCTAACTACCTTGATTTTAGTTACAGTTACGATATTCGCATCTATGAACTTGGCCTTTAACTGGATTTTTTATCTGACCGTGTTCGGTCAAACAATGTTGGTTATTACGGTTTATAAAGTATTGACCGATGATTATGAAACCGATAAGACCTTTAGGGATTTTTATGAGGATAAGCCAATGCCAAAGGAGTAACAATTTACTTGTAACTTACATGGGATATCCTTAATATATCGAATGGGGACAATTTAAATGCCTTCAAAAAAGCAAATGCCGATAGAGTTTGTACCATGTACCTTGAAAACAGGGACGAGGCAGAAATTATCACCTTTCTAGAATATCAATTGGCTAATCTGTACCATTCTGATAGATAGACGTTGCAAATATTCACTTTGACAACTTCTAATTAAAAATTTCCATAAAAAAACCCTTGATAATCAATAGATCACAAGGGTCTAAGCGGAGAAAGAGGGATTCGAACCCCCGGAGGTGTGACCCTCAACAGTTTTCAAGACTGCCGCATTCGACCACTCTGCCATTTCTCCTAATGCGGGTGCAAATATACTAACCTTTTTCATTTCTATAAAAGGCTTTTTTTAATTTATATAAATAAAAAATCCAGTACTTAAATAGAATAGTACTGGATTGATTTACTTTTATCATAAATAGTTTAATTTAAACTTTTGGCACAAGGATAGAATATTATATTGATTTCAAGTCCCAATAAGTATTAATTCAAACTAAAACTGATATTCAATAGCCCCTATATCAAATTGTCCGTCTCTATTCTTGCCATAAAAATCAGTTTTAAATTCTGTTAAGTTGGTACCGGCATTCACTGCAGGAGATTCTTTGGTCAAATTGTAAGTATCATCCAAAAAAAGGATGTCACTACTATTTTCTACCTTAAGATTAGTTTTTTCGATTGTATTCCCAGATGTATTTTTATCTACGTAATAAATAGGATTTTGCAAAGTTGAAGCAATTATATTATTTGAAAATTCATTTGCAAGACTGGTTCTATGATTCATGCGAACACCATTTCCGTTGGCTTTAATAATGGTGTTATTTAAAACCTTGAAATTAGCATCGGATTTATAGAGTTCCCTATCCCCAATGAAAATACCATGATCGGTATCGACGATGATGTTATTGTAGATGCTTATATCCCCAATACCAAAAATATCGATACCATCCCCAAGTACTTTAGTAACATAATTATTAAAAACATCTCCTTTGGTGCCTCCACCTACAACAATGCCAGCTCTTTGATTTGGGTTATTTTTTGTCCCTGTATTCTTAATTACATTACTGTAGATCTTGGCACCCTCAGGAGCATAGCTTAACTGCATCCCATCCCATCCACAATTTTCGATGGTATTCTTGAAAACGTGGATGTTTTTAATAAGCGGGCAATAGGCACTTACGGCAACTCCATCACATTCAAAATCAACAGCTTTTGGATAGTTCGAGTACCCAATGTACATACCTTCATTACCAATATTTTTGATTGAAGTATCGTGAATATATATGTTTTTCACTTCCCAATCTGGATATTGCGATGAAGATGTACATCCAGGCCTGTTCATTATGTGCATAGCCAGTTCCACATTTTCTATGTGCATGTAAGCAATTTCAAAATCGCTTATTTTGTTGTTGATGGCCAGAGCCGTATTGTTATAATTCTCACCAGAAAATTGAAATCCGTATACATCATTGTACAATGTTCCCAAAACTTTAAAATATTGGGAATTTACAATGGTCATCCCATGTCCAGTACTTGAGGTGATTTTAATATTGACCGGTCCGTCACAATTGGATAAAATTATTTGTTCTTGCTCATTTCCCGTTAGATTCTTAACATTGATTCTGTTGTAAGTTCCAGATTTGATACAGACCCGATCACCAGCTTTAATAGCATCTTTTTCTCCATCGATCAAGATAAAACCAGATGAGACATCGCCATAAAGATGATCACACTCACAAGTATCAGAAGGAGGGGCTGTAATTTCAGGGGGTGGGTCTGTAACTCCTTGGGGTGTATCAACATCTATGGGCTCTGTTTTACTACAAGAGATTAAAAGGAGAATCAAACTAAAGAAAGAAATGGGACTTCTCATCATGGTATATGTTTTTATGAAAAACGTCTAGACGTACTCTTTATTTTTGTCAAAAAGTCACTATTTTAAGACTGGGAAAAGAAGTGTGCCGACCGATTCTTTAGTACTACTTGCACCAAAATAATGGTGCATATAAGGTATATGTGAGCACCATTTTTAGCTCAGTGAAAACTTTACCAAGATGTAAACAGATATTGGACTTTAGGGTTTACTTTTGCGCCCATGGATCAATGGTATCATTATGCACTTTTAATCGTTGTTGGGTTTGCTGTTGGTTTTATAAACACCATTGCAGGAGGTGGATCATTGCTGTCATTGCCTACCTTGATTTTTTTAGGACTTCCTCCCAGTGTAGCAAACGGAACCAATAGGGTAGCCATCGTGATCCAGACCGCTCTGGCTACCGCTGGCTTTAAAAGTAAAGGGGTTTCTACTTACCCATTTAACATCTATTTGGGTATCTCGGCGTTTATAGGGTCGATTATAGGCGCAGAAATCGCTGTGGATATCAAAGGCGAAACTTTTAATAGAATTCTAGCAATAGTTATGATGGCTGTGGTCTTGATCATCATTTTTAAGCCTAAAATGAAGTTAGGGGAAATGCAAGAACGGCTTACAGGGAAACATCTATGGCTGACTATAATCGTTTTCTTCTTTTTTGGAATATATGGAGGATTTATTAATGCGGGATTAGGATTTTTGATGATTCTTTTCATGCACTTTGTAAACAGAATGAATTTGGTAAGGGCAAATGCGACCAAGGTCGTAGTGGTCTTCATTTACATGTTGGCAGCATTGGCTGTATTTGCCTTAAATGATAAGGTAAATTGGAAACTAGGGTTTATTTTAGCAATCGGGAACGGAACAGGTGCTTGGATAGCGAGCCGATTCTCCGTCAAAAAAGGAGATGGGTTTATAAAAACCTTCTTGATTATAATGGTAGTTGCCATGGCTATCAAACTATGGTTTTTTACATAGCGGATAATAATCTAAAAAATAAAATAAGAATGCCGGGATTTGAACTTTTTGGGGATAGCGAGCGGAAACAGGTACAGGACGTACTCGATTCTGGGGTTTTGATGCGCTATGGCTTTGATGGCATGCGCAACGGACATTGGAAAACAAAGGAATTAGAGTCGGCGCTTGCACATAGAATGCAGACATCATATGCCCATTTGTGCAGTAGTGGAACTGCGGCCTTGACCGTAGCTCTTGTTAGTGCAGGAGTAGGGGCAGGGGATGAGGTCATTATGCCAACATTTACCTTTGTCGCAAGTTTTGAATCTATTTTGGCAATAGGAGCAGTACCAATTTTAGTAGATGTTGATGATACGCTTACCTTAAGCCCAGAGGCAGTTGAGCAAGCAATTACACCAAATACTAAAGTAGTTATGCCTGTACATATGTGTGGCTCTATGGCGGATTTGGGTGCTTTAAAAACAATATGCGAAAAACACAATTTACTGTTGTTGGAAGATGCTTGTCAAGCAATCGGTGGAAGCTATCATGGGAAACCCTTGGGTAGTATTGGGGATTTAGGTTGTTTCTCTTTTGACTATGTTAAAACCATAACCTGTGGCGAAGGAGGAGCATTGATAACCAATAATGAAACTTTCTATGAGAATGCACACAAATATTCTGATCATGGACATGACCATTTGGGCAATGATAGAGGAGCGGAAGAACATCCATTTTTAGGCTATAATTTCAGGATTTCTGAACTGAACGCTGCCGTTGGCTTGGCACAAGTATCAAGATTGGATGAGTTTTTGGCCATACAAAAACGTAATTACACAATTCTTAGAGATGCACTTTCTAAAATACCCGAAGTTACCTTTAGAAGAGTTCCTGAAGGTGGCGTTGAAAATTATTCATTCTTGAACTTCTTTCTCCCCACGGAAGAAATCACCCGAAAACTGCATGAAGCGTTAGGTGAGAATAGGGTAGACGCTTGTTTTTATTGGTACGATAACAATTGGCACTACTATAGAAAGTGGGAACATTTATTGAAACAAAAATCCCTTGGAAAATTACCCAAAGATATAGAACAAGGATTCCCTGAATATGAAGCCAGTGATTTTTCAAAATCGGACCATTGGATAGGGCGAACGATTTCGTGCTTAATCAAAATAGGTTGGACAGAGGAGGAAGTTCAGCAAAGAGCCATAAAAATGGCAGAAACCATCAAAGGGATTCTTTAATAATTCACATACTCCACAATTTCCAAACCATAGCCTACCATACCAACACGACGGGTTTTCCCCGAATTGGAAAGCAACCGTATTTTAGAGATATCCAAGTCATGAAGAATTTGAGCGCCTATACCAAAATCCTTGGCATCCATTTCAATTTTTGGTGCCTTGGTAATGCCATCTTTTGACTGGAGCTCTTTTAGTTCTGCCAAACGCCCAAGAAGATTCATATGTTGGTTTTCCTGATTAATGAAAATCATGGCACTACGTTCTTCGGCATTGAGCGCATCGAACATTTTTTGTAAGGTTTCGTCCGGATTATTGGTCAATGTACCCAACATGTCATTATTGACCAAAGTGGAGTTTATCCGCGTCAATATGGGATCACCGATTTTCCATGTACCTCGTACTAGGGCAATATGAACTTGATTGTTGGTGGTTTGCTTATATGCACGCAACCTGAAATCCCCAAAACGGGTTTTTATGTCAAAAGCCTCTTTTCGTTCAATGAGACTGTCATGCTCCATTCGATAAGCAATTAAATCTTCGATGGAGACTATTTTTAAATCAAATTTTTTAGCAACTTCACTAAGTTCAGGTAATCGTGCCATGCTACCATCTTCGTTCATGATTTCCACAATAACTCCTGCGGGTTTCAATCCAGCAAGTCTGGCAAAATCAATGGCCGCTTCGGTATGTCCTGTTCGTCTCAGAACACCTCCCTCTTTAGCAATTAAAGGAAAAATATGACCCGGTCTGGCCAGTTCATGAGGTTTGGTTTCCATTTCCGTCAGTGCCAGTACCGTTTTGGCACGGTCAGCGGCCGAAATACCAGTGGTGACACCATTTCCACGTAAATCCACGGAAACCGTAAAAGCGGTTTCAAGAGGATCAGAATTATGAACTACCATTTTGTGCAAGCCCAATTCTTCACATCTTCCTTCTGTCAATGGAGTGCAAATGAGACCACGACCATGTTTGGCCATAAAGTTAATGGTCTCTGGCGTTATCAACTCGGCTGCAGCCAAAAAATCCCCTTCATTTTCCCTATTCTCATCATCTACAACAATGATAACCTTGCCCTGTCTAATGTCTTCAATAGCATCCTCTATAGCATCAAGTTGTATTTTTTGTTTGGTTATCATCATTTTTCCTTCTTTTTAAAAAGATTTTTTATGCCGTCTATTATATGTCCAAATCCTATAAGTCCTTTATCGGCAGTCGCTCTTTTGGTCAGGGAAATCCCTAGGGGCAGCATAATTAAAGTGGACAGCCATGCTCCCAAAGCAGGATGTATGTTTCCTTCTTTTGCATAATTGCTCGCAAATACTCCAATAAAATAATAGGTCAAAAATAAGAGAATGGCGACAACCATGGGCAATCCAAGACCTCCTTTTCGTATTATGGCACCTAACGGGGCACCTACAAAGAACAAAATGATGCACGAGAAAGCAAGTGCATACTTTTTGTGCAGGGAAAGAATGTGGCTATTGTAAAATTTAAATCTCTTTTCCAACTCATCTTTTTTCGCTGTGACTGTTGTTAAAATACTGGAAACCGATGACTTGGCATTGTTCATTATTTGCAAACGCTGCCATTCTTGAAAACCGTCAAGAAACATATCAATATTTTTGATGCTATCACTTTTGATTACGTTTTTCTCCTCAGTGGATTCTGATGCTTTGGGTTCGTCCACCGGTCGCTTAATCTCTTGTAAATCCTTTAGATTGCTGGTATCCCTTTTTTTAGATGAAGGGAAAGCACCCATACGGGTAACAATGTTTTTTGAAAAAGCTTCCACCTTTTCCAAATTATTTGTTTTAAGGGAGTCAATATCTTTTATCAATCGGCCAACATTTTTCATCTTGTCCGTGGTAATGTTTCCGTCTTCTTCAAAATCTTGATCATTGAGTTCGGAAATGTCGATATTGATAATGTATTTTTCAAATGATGCCTTGGCAAAAGGGTGTTTCTTTTTTTCCTTACTGCTTTTCGGTTTTAGTTCTTCGTAATAGTTCCCTTCTTTCAAAACCAATTGAATGATATCGGAATCCTCACTGCTGATAAGTTCTCCGGATTTTGACTTGATAACCGTGTTGTTTACACTCTGCTTTGTTTTTTTGTGTATGATGACCTTGTCCAGAAAACGGTCTTGTTCCCCATATTTTTTATCAACCTTTATGTTCATGCCCTCGCCTGTGCCTTCAAAGTCACTGAATACACCTTCGGTAATGGCAGCAGCAGGTTTTACTTTAGCAATATTTCTCCGAAGATTGAATATTTTTTGTTCGGATTTTGGAATTACATTATTTGCGAAAAAGAAGGTGACCACTCCCAAGAAAGAAACATAGATGATAAGACTGCGCATACCTCTTTGCAATGAAATGCCTGAGGATTTCATGGCGGCAAACTCGTAGTTTTCGGCAAAAGTACCAAAGGTGAGGATAGAAGAAAGTAACACGGTAAGTGGCAAAACCTTATCTACCAGTGTAGGGATGAAATAAAAAAGGAACTTCCCAATAATTACAATACCTAGGCCTTTCCCTGCCAAATCATCTATAAAAAGCCATATTCCTTGAAAGATGAATATGACGATTAGAATAAAGAAAGAACTAAAGAAATTATAAAGAAATCGGGAAAGTATATATTGGTCTAGTATTTTCAATGTAACCCCTTAATTTCTAATGATGTAATAGCCATCATTCTCATATTTTTTCACATCAAAGTTAAAAAGTGTATTGGATAGCGCCTGGTTGGTTTTGAAAGAATTAACAGTAATGGAGGTCTTGGTACCGTTTTTTCCTGTTTGAATAAGCTTGTGTATGTGTTTTGTCTGCGTATCGATTCCTAGAAGAATAGACTTAAGTTCAGTATTGGAATCGATAGGAGTAAGTTTTACATATTGAATTTTTCTGCCACCAACATTTTGAAGCGTATCCCACTCATAATTATGTCCCGTTCTGTAAAAAGTCAACATTTTTGAAGGGGTTACCGTGTTGGCATCTTCAGAAACGTTTTCAATGGTCACTTCTTCGTTATCAGGCACAACGGTATATACCTTTTTCCCATCACTCAATTGTTTTGCTCCCAGATAATCAAGGACATATTTGTCCCCACTTAGGGTTACATTGCCTTTGGTCTCTTGTTTTATATTGGCTTCCGTGTTTTCCAAAGTAGACTTGAAATCGATATAGATATTATCATAACTGGTCACCTTTTTGTAAACTTCATCGAGTAAAGCTTTTGCCTTGGATGAGTTTTGCGCATAGGACCCTAGGCCAAAGGTGATTAATGCGATTAAAAGAAATTGTTTTTTAAGCATGATTTTATTTTGTTTCATTTTGTAAAAGTTGTTCAAGAGCTAAGATATCCGGTACCAGTACTTGACGTGCTTTGCTGCCTTCAAAAGGGCCTACAATTCCAGCTGCCTCCAATTGATCTATGATTCTACCTGCTCTATTATATCCCAGTTTTAATTTTCTTTGGATGAGGGAAGCTGAACCTTGTTGAGCGGTTACAATCACTTCTGCAGCATCGCGGAACATGGCATCCCTGTCCGAAATATCATAATCAATCCCCGTGCCAGAATCCTCGCCCACATACTCTGGCAGTAAATGTGCATCTGGATACGCACGTTGCGAGCCAATGTATTCTGTTATTTTTCCTACTTCTGGAGTATTGACAAAGGCGCATTGGAGACGGGTAACATCATTCCCTTGAGTAAAAAGCATATCCCCGCGGCCTATCAGCTGATCGGCTCCTTGTGCATCTAAAATGGTACGTGAATCAATCTTTGAGGTCACCCTAAATGCGATACGAGCAGGGAAATTGGCTTTTATAATACCCGTAATCACATTAACGGACGGTCGCTGTGTTGCAATAATTAAATGTATTCCGATGGCCCGCGCCAATTGTGCCAATCTGGCAATAGGAGTTTCCACTTCCTTGCCTGCGGTCATGATTAAATCTGCAAATTCATCAATTACTAAAACAATGTATGGCAAAAATTTATGTCCGTCATTTGGATTAAGCTTTCTCGCCTTGAACTTGACATTGTACTCCTTGATATTACGGACCATTGCGGTTTTCAGCAGTTCATATCTGTTGTCCATTTCAATACAAAGCGAGTTTAAGGTATTGATTACCTTAGTATTATCTGTAATGATGGCCTCATCTGAATCTGGAAGTTTAGCCAAGAAGTGTCGTTCAATTTTATTATAGAGTGTAAGTTCAACCTTTTTGGGGTCAACTAAGATGAATTTGACTTCCGCCGGATGCTTTTTATAGAGCAAAGAAGTGATTACTGCATTGAGTCCAACAGATTTTCCCTGGCCTGTTGCCCCAGCCATCAACATATGTGGCATTTTAGCCAAATCAACCACAAAAGTTTCGTTGCTAATGGTTTTACCAAAAGCAATCGGGAGCTCCATTTCGGCCTTTTGAAATTTATTGGAAGCAATTACAGAACGCATCGATACTATGGTGGCATTTTTGTTTGGTACTTCGATACCAATGGTTCCCTTACCGGGAATTGGTGCTATTATCCGTATGCCCAAAGCAGCTAATGAAAGTGCAATGTCATCTTCCAAGTTTTTTATCTTGGATATTCGTATGCCCGCTTCCGGAACAATTTCATAGAGCGTGACCGTAGGCCCGATGGTCGCTTTTATTTGGGCGATACCGATTTTATAGTTTTTTAGCGTGCTTACGATTCTGTTCTTGTTCTCCTCAAGTTCTTCTTGGTTGATGGTTATCCCGCCAGATGCTCCGTGCTGTTCCAAAAGGTCCAAAGGTGGAAACTTATAGTTGCCCAACTCTAATTTTGGGTCAAACTCTCCAAAATCCTTAACAAGCTTTTCAGCTTTTATGTCTTTCTCTTCTTTTTCTTCAGTGACTGTTTCGACTTTCAAGTCTAAATCTGAATCTTCTTCTTGAGGGAGGTTTACATCCAATCCAGCTTCTTGTTGTAGTGGCGGTATATCCTTTTTGTGGGTATAAGTATCAATTTTAACAGAGGCATCCGTATCCATGCTCAACTCTATACTACCTTCATCTCCTGAAACAGCTTGTTTTTGTTTTGTTTTAGGTTTTTTGAAATCTGACTTAAGATTTTGTCGTTGCGAACGAAAATAATTGGCAATCCCTTCTGGCGTGAAATTGAAAAGTCGTACCAAGATGACCATCAAGACAAATAGTAACAATAGAAACACACCTATTTTCCCTGTATAATCCTGAAGGAAATCGTTCATTTCGTAACCGATCAACCCACCTAACAGTGGTTGTTCAATGGCAAAAAATCCTAACGCGACCGAAATCCAGATAATTCCGGTCAAACCCCATATCCATTTACCTATTAGTCCTTTTCGGTCTAGTCCCAAAAAGAGATATAAACCTGTAACGGCCAATAAAAGCGGAAAGGCAAAAGATGCCAAACCAAAACCCTTGTACATGAAAAAATGGCTCACACTCGCGCCAAATTTATTGAGCAAATTGCTTGCCGCAGCATTTCGGTCCTTAAATTCGGAAAGCATGCTCTGATCTTCTTGCCAAGTGAAATAATAGGATATGAAAGAAAAGAACAGTGCAATGCTAAGCACGATCAGTAAGCTTCCAAGAATAATTTTATTCTGTTTGGATAACTTTAGCGAAAGTCTTTTTTTGGCGGGCGTAGGTTTGGATTTTGTCCTTTTTTTTGCCATTCAATTGTTTAATAACAGGGCTAATTTACAAATTTACGTTACTTACTACCGAAACAGATGTTCTTCAAATCAATTTAGGTACATAAATAATGAGCCCCACGATAGTTGCAATAATTGATACTATCATAACGGCGCCAGCAGAAATATCTTTTATAAAACCTATTTTTGGGTCAATGTTGGGCTGGATATAATCCGCTATTTTCTCTATGGCTGTATTTGCACCTTCCATACCCATAACCATACCGATGGCGAACAACTGTATCATCCATTCCGTATTGGAAATATTAAAATAGAAGCCAGCTCCCGTTACTGCAAGTGCGATTACAAACTGGACTTTAATGCTTGCTTCGGTTTGTAACAGCAAAAACATGCCCTTAATGGCAAAACCTACACTGCGGATTCTGTTTTTAAGAAAAGATTCCTTAGGCATCCATAAGTGCTTCTAAGGCAGCCTTGTAGTTTGGTTCGTCTGCGGTCTCGCCTACTTGTTCGGTATGAATAATCTTTCCATTCTCATCCAATACAACAATGCATCTGGAATGTAAAGTTTCAAAAGCGCTATCGGCAAATGAGAGACCGTAATCCTTTCCAAAATCACCTGTCTTATAATCCGAGAGCATTTCTACATTTTCGATTCCTTCTGCACCACAAAAACGTGCTTGTGCAAAAGGTAAATCTTTGGAAATACATAAAACTTTAGTGTTTTCCAATTCTGCTGCCTCTTCGTTAAACTGACGAACGGATTTTGCACATGTCCCTGTGTCTACACTTGGAAAAATATTTAGAATCACTTTATGTCCGCTATAGTCTGATAGGGACACTGAAGACAGGTCCGATTTAGTTAATGTGAAGTTAGGTGCTGTCGTATTTTTTGATGGAAGTTCACCTACAGTTTTTGCCGGATTACCACCTAATGTTATTGTTGCCATTTTACGAGAATTTATTTTAGCGTGAAGGTAAAAATATTAATGTTCAAGAAAGAAATACTTTTAAAAATTTTATCTAAAATTTGCTTAAACCGAAGCAGGGGTCGTAAGCTGTTTTATTTTAATTCTGAAGGCAGCAAAGAGCAATGTCATAAAAGGGCTTAACCAATTGAAGATGGCATAGAAAAAGTATTCGCCTACACCGACGCCCAGAACACCGCTGTGATATGCCCCACAAGTATTCCATGGTACCAAGACCGAAGTTACCGTTCCGGAATCTTCAAGCGTTCTGCTCAGGTTTTCCGGTGCAAGCCCTCGTTCTTGGTAGGCTTTTGAAAACATTTTACCAGGAACTACCAAAGCTAAATATTGGTCCGATGCTGTAATATTTAAGGCCAAACAACTTCCAACGGTACTGGCAAAAAGACCGAAAGTGGTTTTCGCCATGCTTAAGAGTGATTTTGTAATACGTTCCAAGGCTCCGATACCATCCATAATTCCCCCAAAGACCATAGCACAGACAATAAGCCATATAGTGCCTAACATACCTGCCATTCCTCCAGATGAAAATAAATCGTTCAGTGCCGGGTCTTCTGTCGCTATAGCTGTATCAACGGTTATGGCATTTAAAATACCTTTATAACTGGATTCAAAATTTAAGCTTGTACCACCACCAAGGTTTGTTACAATATCGGGTTGAAAAATTAATGCAAAAACCGCTCCCAGTAATGTTCCAATCAATAAAGCGAGTAGAGGTGGTGCTTTTTTTACGATTAAAAAAATAACTACCAATGGTACTATGAACAACCAGCCATTGATATTGAAACTTGTACTTATATTTTTTAGAATGGCATCTGTATCGGCAACACCAGAGGTATCTATGGTAAAACCTAGAATGATAAAGACAATCAGTGTAACGGATATGGTGGGAATTGTGGTCCAGGTCATATACCTAATGTGGGAAAACAAGTCACCCCCAGCCATTGCAGGAGCTAAGTTCGTAGTATCGCTCAATGGAGACATTTTATCCCCAAAGTATGCTCCGGAAAGAACGGCACCAGCTGTCATCCCCAAGGATATGCCCAAAGCCTCTCCTATACCTATCAAAGCAATGCCTACGGTAGCTGCTGTCGTCCAACTGCTTCCAGTAGCAATGGAAATTATGGCACAAATTATTACACAAGCTGCTAAGAAAATTGTTGGATTCAGAATTTGTAATCCATAATAGATCATAGCGGGGATAATACCACTGACCAACCAAGTACCGGATAACGCACCTACCATCAAAAGAATGAGCAATGCTCCAGTAGTGGACTTAACATTCTCAGCGACTTCGGATATCATGCGTTTGTAAGAAACCTTATTGAAAAAACCAATGATTGCAGCAACAGCACCACCTAATAAAAGAATGAACTGATTGGAGCCACTTAATGCATCGTCCCCAAAGACATAAACATTATAAGCCAACATTCCAACGAGTGCAAAAACGGGAATCAATGCCTCCCAAATATTCAGTTCTTTATTTTCAATGATTTGCTCGTCTTCTCTAAATTTGGCTTTTTTCTTCTCTGCTGACATTAATTGGAGTTTGTTTGGTAAAAGGTAATATTACGATTTTGAACCTTGTTCTCCAAACTGTCATTATTTGGAATGCTACGCCAACACCTCATTTTTAGAAAGAATACCCAATTTTTCCATACATGAATGCATAGACAGGTATGTTTTATGAATGTCATTGTCCAAACCTATAGAGAAACGTATAAGTCCTTGGGACAAGCCAAGTTCTTCTTGCTCTTCAATGGGTATTTCAGAAGATGTAGATGTTCCTGGGGCGCTGAACAATGTTTTGTAAAAACCAAGACTTACTGCTAAGTACCCTAGCTTTTCTTTTTGCATTAATTCCATAAGTGCGTTGGCTTTATCCAATGAACCAACATCCAAGGTCATTAGGCCTCCAAAACCATATTCTGAATTCATCTGTGTTTTCATGGTTTCATGACCAGGATGGCTTTTTAGCCCTGGATATACTACTTTGAGCCCATCCTTTTCAAACGAATTTGCCAAATACTGTGCGTTTTTACTGTGCTTTTTTATACGGACATGTAGCGTACGTATATTTTTAAGGATAGAAGCAGCTCTGACACTGTCCAAAGTACTTCCCAGTAACATTCCAGCTCCATCGTTGACATCTTTTAAGCTAAGACAAAAGTCAGAAGAGGCACAAACGGCACCTGCCACACAATCACTACTTCCATTAATGAATTTGGTAAGACTGTGAACCACAACATCAGCGCCAAGTTTAGCGGCATTGATGTTCAATGGCGAGAAGGTATTGTCCACTACTAAAGGAATCCCATACTTCTTGGCCAACTTTGAAAGAGCTTTGATATTGGCTACTTCAAGTAAGGGGTTGCTTACCGCTTCGCAATAAATCATTTTTGTTTCTGATGTAATCGCTTGTTCCACAATTTCCAAGTCGGTGATATCAATAAAAGAAGTGGAAATATTGAATTTCTTCAAAAAGTTTTTCAAGAAGGCATAAGTGCCTCCATAAATTGTTCGGCTACAAACGATATGCTCGTTTGCATTACAAAGTTGCATGATTACCGCACTGATAGCTCCCATGCCACTCGCATATACATTCGCAGCTTCGGTCCCTTCCAATTGGGCCATAGCTTCTCCTAAATATAAATTTGACGGGGAAGAATGCCTGCTGTATAAATAACAACCTTCGGTATTTCCTTCAAAAGTATCGAACATGGTTTTTGCCGATAAAAATGTATAGGTCGATGAATCTGATATAGATGGGTTTACCCCGCCAAATTCTCCAAAATATTGAAGGTCTTGAATATGCTCTGATGCTTTGTAGTCCATTATATTAAATTTTAAGTAAAAATATTTTATATTAGAATAAAAGTCAATTGATTATTTTATAGGTAAATTTAAATTCTATTATATTATTTTTTTTAGATTTATATTCTTATTTTATAAACGAAAGTCTAGTAGAATAGAAAATAAGTCAATATGGAGTTGGACGAAAAAGATAAAAAACTGGTTAAGCTGCTACAGGAGGATTGCAAAAAGACCACTAAGGAATACGCAGATAGTTTAGAGCTATCAAAAACAGCAGTTTATGAGCGCATACGTAGGCTTGAACGGCTTGGGATTGTCACCAAATATGTTGCTTTGGTAGATAAGGAAAAGGTACATCGGGATTTTACGGTGTTGTGCCATGTAAGATTGGTGCAGCATACCAAGCAAAACATACTCAGGTTTGAGCGGGAAATTTTAAAGTTGGATGAAGTTTCAGAATGCTTTCATATTAGTGGAGACTACGACTATATATTGAAGATAAATGTGAAAAACATGAAAGAATATCGAGAATTCATGGTTGCTAAACTAACGGTGATAAACAACATTGGGAGTACGCAAAGTTCTTTTACGATAAGGGAAGTAAAGAACAGCCCTTCAGTTTTTATTTAGCAAAGTTTAACGTAAATCGCTGTTAAAAAGGAGTTTGTATTGGAATGATATGTCTAAATTTTGGCTAATCAAGAAAACAATCAAAAAACATTCTTTTACAAATGAATCCGCGCACACGTATTTTTCTCACGATGTTGGCTACCCTCATCGGAGGATTGTCATTGGTACTTTACACAACGATTACTGAAAGTATTTTATTCAATAACCTTAGTTTTTGTACTTCTTCAACTTCAGATTTGGTTCTAGGTAGCACAGCACTTATAACATCTGCCATGGTGGCGGGTTTTATCGCTACATTAATTGTAGTAAAAGATAATTTTGTTCCACATATTTTCATATCCTTGTTTCTGGTTGGTAAACTGTGTTTTGTGGCGCTTTGTGGTCATTGGCATGGGCCGTTATGGTTTGAGACCGGATTGCATCTCTCACTTATTGGCGGCTTGTGGTTAGGTCGCTACGGAGCTGTCAAGTTTCCATTGGCCCCAGTTTAAAATACGATACTTTAAAGAAAAAACATTCGTATTTTTGTGTTCGTTTTTATCATAAATCAGTTTACAAATAGAACCTATGAATCAATATGATGTAGCCGTAATTGGCTCTGGGCCTGGAGGCTATGTAGCAGCTATTCGCTGTGCACAATTGGGAATGAAAACCGCCATAATAGAAAAATATAATACCCTTGGTGGAACATGTCTCAATGTAGGCTGTATTCCTTCTAAAGCACTTTTGGATTCCTCCCATCATTATGAAGATGCGGTAAAACATTTTGAAGAACACGGAATCGATATTCCTGGCGAAGTTAAAGTGAATCTGGAGCAAATGATTGCCAGAAAACAAGGTGTTGTTGACCAAACCACCAAAGGCATTCAATTTTTGATGGATAAAAATAAAATCGATGTTTATGAAGGTCTGGGTAGTTTTAAGGATGCAACCCATATTGAGATTGATAAGACCGATGGCGAAAAGGAAACCATTGAAGCAAAACATATCATTATAGCCACAGGCTCCAAACCCTCTACGTTACCTTTTATAGAGATAGATAAAGAGCGCATCATTACATCTACCGAAGCTTTGAAATTAAAGGAAATCCCAAAGCACATGATTATTATTGGTGGCGGGGTAATTGGCCTGGAGCTTGGTCAGGTATATAAAAGGCTTGGTGCCGAAGTCAGTGTTGTGGAGTACATGGATCGTATTATCCCTGGAATGGACGGAGCGCTTTCCAAAGAGTTGATGAAGGCCATGAAAAAACAAAAGGTAAAGTTCAATCTTTCCCACAAGGTGAAGTCGGTTGAGCGAAAAGGTGATGAGGTTATCATTAAGGCAGATAACAAAAAAGGAGAAGAAGTTACGTTTACGGGAGATTATTGCTTGGTTTCTGTGGGGAGAAGACCTTTTACAGATGGATTGAATGCTGAAGCTGCCGGAGTAAAACTGGATGATAGGGGCAGAGTAGCGGTGAACGAGCATTTACAAACAAACATTTCCAATATCTATGCCATTGGGGATGTGGTACGTGGTGCCATGTTGGCGCACAAAGCCGAAGAAGAAGGCACCATGGTCGCTGAATTGATTGCAGGACAAAAACCGCATATCAATTATAATTTGATTCCAGGTGTGGTATATACTTGGCCAGAGGTTGCGGCAGTAGGAAAGACAGAAGAAGAATTAAAAGAAGCTGGAATAGCATACAATGCAGGACAATTCCCTATGCGTGCTTTGGGACGTGCAAGGGCCAGTATGGATATTGACGGATTTGTGAAAATATTGGCAGATAAAACCACAGATGAGGTATTAGGAGTGCATATGATAGGAGCCCGCTGTGCTGACCTAATTACTGAAGGGGTAACCGCTATGGAATTTAGGGCATCTGCAGAAGACATAGCGCGTATGAGCCACGCACACCCAACCTACGCTGAGGCAGTAAAAGAAGCCGCATTGGCTGCTACCGAAGATAGGGCAATACATATATAGCGATATGGGTTTGTGGGGTTATTTGGCAATACCAAAGACCCTGCTCAAGAAGAGTCTCATTCTAACGGAAATTTCTCTAAGCATTGGTTTACTTACTTTGTAAAGACCAATGCTTTGTTTTTTTACATAATCTCTACCTGTAGCAATATTAGCCTTAATTTCTGCTTCATGCTTATTGTATCTCAAGGCTAAATACGTACATGTGAACATAAATGCCAAAGCCCCCGGAATTACCACTGATGGTATTAGAATATGATTAAAAAACCGATATAGACCTAACCCCGTGAAGCTTCCATATAATATCACAAAATGGATTACATAAATTGAAAGGGTACTGGAACCTATGTTCAGAACCGTTTTATTCATCATAAACCTACGTAGTAACATAAAAACTGCAAAAACGATAAAGACATCGCCCAGACGAATAAATAAATAGTTGTTAAAAAAGATATCCGCGAATAATTGTATGCGTGTTAATCTGTGTATGTACAGGAAAGCGTCAGAAGAAGCAAATATCAATAAAGACCCTAAAGCCAACGCAGTGCCAATGGCAACTTCATACAAGTATTTGTAGTTTTTAAACTTATAAAACAGCGTAGAAACAAATCCACCTAACGTTGCATATCCAAGCCAAGGAATTATGGTAAATACGGAACCATTCGATTTAGTAAAATAGTTGGCGATAGCATTTGGTAAAAAAGAGAAAGACCATTCCTTGTAAAGTGGCTCAAATAGAAATAAAACCATAGTAATTCCCAGAAGGATGCTTGGGAAAAGGTATTTTCTTCTATTGATGGAAAAGAGGTAGATTCCAATAAGTGCCAATATGGAAAGCCCGATACAGTGCAGCACATCGACCAAATAAAAGGAATCATAAATTTCTCCTATTAAAATTCCAAAAAGATTCATTCTCAATAAGTACCCGATCAGCAATAATTGTAATCCACGTCGAATACCTTTTTTTATTCTCGGATTTTCAAAACCCTTTTGTGGGGTCTTTATCAATAAGTAGGTAAAAATAAAACCAGAAACCGTGAAGAAAACAGGTGCGGTAATGCCCCTAAAATAAAGCCAAACACTAAAAAAGATGTTCTCCCTGTCCCTAAATACAGGGTCTAGAAGCCCATCGATAAAATGCCCTTGGAGCATCATCAAAATTGCCCATGCACGCATGGCATCAATAAAAAATAATCTGTTGGTCTTGGTTTTCATTTAAAACAATTACCCTATATACTTGCTAAACAGATAGTTTGGATGTTTTCCGCTGCAAAACTAGTCAAAATACTCGCATGTATTGGTCATTTGAGGTATTTTAGCGAAACAATCAATATATTTCCCATATGGCTTCAATTTTGGCATTCGCAGGTAGTAATTCTTCAACTTCCATCAATCATAAATTAGTAAAATACACTGCCTCTTTGATTGAAACGCATAAAATCCAGCTTTATGATATGACCAGATATCCATTTCCAATGTATAGCGAGGATGATGAGCGGCAGAAGGGTTTTTCGAACTCATTGGTAGAGTTAAAGAACGATATACAACGTGCTGATGCGCTCTTGATTTCGGTCAACGAACATAATGGAAATCCGTCCGCATACTTTAAAAACTTGTTAGATTGGTTGTCTAGGCTAGAACGTAAATTTCTGCAGGGTAAGACTATTTTTTTAATGTCTACTTCGGGTGGCAAAATTGGTGGTGCCAATTCGCTGGAAGTCGTTAAAAAGATGTTGCCCAGATTTGGTGCTGAAATCGTTTCTACATTCTCTCTTCCTTCCTTTAAAGAAAACTTTGCAGCAGATGGGATAGTAGATGATACGCTGCGTACCGAACATCAACAGGCACTGGACGCCTTTCTTCAGAACTTAAATTAAAAACCCATTGCGCAGGCAACGTTCCTTCACAATTTCTTCGCCGTTAAAAACTAAGGAAGCCTTGTTGGAATGGTCAACAAACTATACCGATGTATTGTGGTTGGATAGCAATGGACACAAAGATAGCTACGGCTCATTTGATTCAATTTTGGCAGTTTCCAAAACGTCAGATCAAGTGATAAGAACAGTCGATGAGGCACGTAAACACATTGGTGAAACCAAAGATTGGTTTTTTGGCTTCTTATCCTACGATTTAAAAAATGACATAGAAAACTTGTCATCAAATAATTTTGATGGCTTGGACTTTCCTGAGATCCACTTCTTTCAACCATCAAAAATTATACAGGTCAAAGATGGGGAAATCATTTTTTCATATCTAGAGGCCTGTGCGGAAGAAATTGAAGAAGATTGCGTCAAAATAAAAACAATAGCGGACATTGGAAGGTCGAAAATTGAGCTGAATCAATCCGTACATATTAAAATGCGTATTCATAAAGATGCGTATTTTGATAAATTGAACAGATTATTGGGACATATTCACCGTGGGGACATCTACGAGGCCAATTTCTGTCAGGAATTCTATTCCGAAAATACTGGGATCGACCCGTTGGGGACTTACAGAAAACTCAATGCTATTTCGAAGCCTCCTTTTGCAGCTTTTTTAAGGTACGATGACAAATACCTATTGTGTGCATCACCCGAGCGCTATTTAAAAAAAACAAACCAAACGGTCATTTCCCAACCTATAAAAGGAACAGCTCCAAGAGGAAAAAACCAGACAGAAGATGAACTGTTCAAAAATCAACTTGAGCACGATGAAAAAGAGCGTGCAGAGAATATTATGATTACCGATCTGGTTCGGAACGATCTATCCAAAAGTGCGTTAAAAGGTAGTGTAGAAGTGAAGGAGCTTTGTAAGGTGTATGCATTTGAACAAGTCCATCAGATGATTTCGACCGTTATT
The DNA here is from genome assembly GCF_021390175.1 of Flagellimonas sp. HMM57. NCBI lineage: Bacteria > Pseudomonadati > Bacteroidota > Flavobacteriia > Flavobacteriales > Flavobacteriaceae > Flagellimonas > Flagellimonas sp. HMM57. The sequence goes on from NZ_CP090004.1 coordinate 3,517,574, forward strand.
TCAAAAGTTCCAAAAGACAAAAAACCTTTCGAGCTCATTCAGGAGACTTTTCCTATGGGAAGTATGACCGGCGCACCTAAAGTTTCTGCTATGAAAATCATTGAGGCATTGGAAGAAACCAAGCGGGGGCTTTACAGTGGAGCGGTAGGCTATTTTGACCCAAATGGAAATTTTGATTTTAATGTAGTTATCCGGAGCATTCTTTATAACGAAAAAGCAAAATATGTTTCCTTTTCCGTAGGAAGCGCCATCACGGCCAAATCAAACCCTGAAAAAGAATATCAAGAATGTTTGCTCAAGGCAAAAGCCATGCGGAGCGTATTAGAGGGGAGTTGAGATTGTATGATTTTGGAAATTGTTAAAATTACGTGCTCATGTTCATGTTTTGAGATTTTTTAATTGTCTGATGTCTGATGTCTGATGTCTGATGTCAGAGGTATGAGGTGCGAAGTCAAATACAAGAACTTAGAGCTTAGAACTTGAAACCCCAAAACCCTGAAACTTTCACCCAAAACCTTTTACCAATCCATATAAATTCATGGTTTAGTGGTAATTTTGTACAATGCTGAAGCAGTTCACCGAACACATCAATACCAATTTTTCCTTTTTAAGGGAGAAACGTCTGTTGTTGGCCTGTAGCGGTGGGATTGATAGTGTTGTATTGGCACATTTGACGGTCGGCTATGGTTTAAAAGTTACGCTGGCCCATTGTAATTTTAATCTTAGGGGAAAAGAGAGTGACGGCGATGAGGCCTTTGTACGAAATCTTTCAAACCAACTTAAAATCCCTTTTTTGGTAAATTCCTTTGATACAGAACAATATGTGAAAGAATATAAAGTTTCGGTTCAAATGGCAGCTAGAGAGTTGCGCTATAAATGGTTTGACGAAATTTTGGGGACAGAAAGGTTTGATTATGTCCTAACAGCGCACCATGCCGATGATAATTTGGAAACCTTCATTATAAACCTTTCGCGGGGTACGGGAATCGATGGCCTTCTAGGCATTCCCGCCCAAAATGGAAGTGTGGTGAGACCGTTGTTGCATTTCTCCAGAAATGATATTTTAAATTATGCCAAAAAAGAAAATATCAAATGGAGAGAGGATAGTAGCAATGCGGAAAATAGGTATCTGCGAAATAAAATCAGATTGGAGGTCGTGCCAAAATTGAAAGAGCTCCATCCAACATTTTTAGAGAATTTTCGAAAAACACAAAACCATCTTTCCCAAACCGATGCATTACTGAAAAATCATATTGGAGAGATTAAAAATGAATTGTTCCATAAAACCGGTGACCATTACAAGATCAATATAAATGAGTTACTGAAATTGCAACCTATTGATGCCTATCTGTATCAGCTTTTGCATGAATTTGGATTTACCGAATGGGATAATGTAAAGACATTGCTCACTGGAAATAGCGGAAAAGAAGTCAGGTCAAAAACCCATAAATTGCTCAAGGACAGAACGCATTTGATATTAAGGGAACGGGAAGATCAAAAAAATGAAGTTTTTGACATTTCTGAAAATGCTACCAGTATCGATTTTCCTGTCCAATTAAAGTTTGAAGAGGTAAACGCCATGATAGGTGCATCTAGAAATGTGGTTTTTCTGGATAAGGAAAAGTTAAACTATCCGTTATTGTTAAGGAATTGGGAAAAAGGCGACTATTTTTATCCATTTGGAATGAAAGGGAAGAAAAAAATTTCCAAGTTCTTCAAGGATGAAAAAGTGGACATGTATTCCAAATCAAAACAATGGTTATTGTGTTCGGGCGATGCAATCATTTGGGTCCTTGGAAAACGAATGGACGAACGTTTTAAAGTAGATGCGTCAACCAACAGTATTTTAAAAATTACACTGCTAACATGAAGTATTTAGTATCATTTTTGTTTTTTTTCATTTTCACAATATCCATGACCCCTCAGTCAGGGAGTGATCCGGCTGTTTGGTCGCATGAGGTCAAAAAAATATCCGATACGGAATACGAGTTATTGTTTAAGGGTAAAATATTGGAAGGTTGGCATGTGTATTCCCAATATACCGCTGAAGGAGGTTCCCTACCGAGCGAATTCACTTTTGAAGGAGCCGGGAAGGATTACGAACTGATTGGAAAAACTACAGAGAGCGAGACGATAACCGAGTATAGCGATGTCTTTGAAGTGGACGAGACTTTTTTTAAAAAAAATGCTGTCTTTACGCAGCGCATAAAATTATTGAAGCCCGATTTGAACCAGATTTCGGTCAACCTGTTTTATCAAATATGTAAAGAGGTCTGTATTCCAAAAGATGAGTTGTTCCAAATCTCGTTGGATGGTACTGCTTTTCAAACTTCAAAACAGGAATTGGATGAGCGTAGTGCAGCGTTGGGGTCTTCCTTAAAGCTTGATTTAAAGAATAAGAATTTATTGGATAAGGATGGTCTGGAAACCATTAGAGGTAAATCAAACATGATATGGATGGTTTTTGGTCTAGGCTTTTTAGGGGGACTTATCGCATTGTTGACTCCTTGTGTTTTTCCAATGATCCCTCTAACTGTTTCCTTTTTTACAAAACGCACGAAACAAAAATCAAAAGGAATTGCCGATGCCCTATTGTACGGTTTCTTTATTGTACTCATCTATTTTTTGCTCAGCCTGCCGTTTCACCTATTCGATTCGGTCGATTCACAAATCTTGAATACCATAGCGACCAATATTTGGCTCAACGTACTCTTCTTTGCCATTTTTGTCTTTTTTGCCTTTTCGTTCTTTGGATATTATGAGCTGACCTTACCAAGCTCATGGGCCAATAAAATGGATGCAGCATCGTCCAAAGTAGGAGGAGGGATGGGCATATTTTTTATGGCGTTGACATTGGCCATTGTTTCTTTTTCGTGCACCGGACCTATTCTTGGCGGACTCTTGGGAAGCACCACATTGGCCGAAGGTAGCGTGGCCACAAATCTTTCTGCAGGTATGGTAGGTTTTGGTCTTGCATTGGCATTGCCGTTTGCGCTTTTTGCACTTTTTCCTGCGTGGTTGAATTCTTTGCCAAAATCAGGTGGATGGATGACAACGGTAAAAGTGGTCTTGGGCTTTTTGGAACTTGCCTTGGCCTTTAAATTTCTTTCAAATGCAGATTTGGTCGGAAATTGGGGGATTTTTAAAAGGGAGATTTTCTTGGGAATTTGGATAGTGTTGTTCGTTTTGATGACACTTTACCTCTTTGGAGTGTTCAGGTTTCCACACGATGGACCAAAACAAGGGCTCTCTTCAACAAGAAAGTTTGTGGGATTTTTGAGTCTTGCCTTTTCGGTATATCTCATATTGGGGGTATTAAATATGGCAAATTTAAAATTGCTAAGTGGTTTTCCGCCACCAGATTTCTATAGTATAAAAGAGACCGAAAGCGACTGTCCCTTGGGACTGGATTGCTATAAAGATTTTGAAGAGGGTTTGGCATATGCCCAAAAAGTGAACAAACCTATACTTTTGGATTTTACAGGTTGGGCCTGCGTAAACTGCAGAAAAATGGAAGAAAATGTTTGGAGCGATTCCAGCATCTATCCAATACTTAAGGAGGAGTATGTTTTGATTTCTTTATATGTTGATGATAGGAAAGAGCTTCCGGACGATGAAAAATTTGATTTTGAGTATGATTCAGGAAGAATAAAGGAAATTGAAACCATCGGACAAAAATGGGGAACTTTTCAAACCATAAACTTTAATGCTGCCTCCCAACCATATTATGTATTGCTCTCTCCCAATCTTGAAATTCTAAATGACGCGGTACAATACGTTGATACCGAAGAATATGAAAGGTGGCTTAAATCTGGTCTTGAAAAATATCAGTTCTCTATGAATAGATAAGTTGTATTTTCCTGTACTTTTAGTACAATTTTCTAAAATAGCTTACCTTAGATTCACTAAAAAATCAATCAAATTTTCAAGTGAAGAGACTAAAGAAAGTGCTGCTTATCATTGCCAGTATCCTATTAATTCTGGTTATAGGTGTTTTTGTTTTTATAAATACCCTAAAGCCAGATTATGACGGAGAAAAAAAACTATCCAACCTTACTGGCGATGTAAATGTTTATTTTGATACGTATGGAATTCCACATATTTATGCAGACAAGCAAGAAGATGCCTTTCGTGCCTTAGGATATGTGCATGCCCAGGACCGGCTTTGGCAGATGGAATTGTTGAGACGGGTTGCCAAAGGAAAACTCTCAGAGGTTTTTGGCAAAGATTTGTTGGAGACCGATAAATTTTTTCTTTCTCTAGGGATTGATGACCATACCAAGCGTACAGTTTCTCAACTTGATATGCAAAGTGAAATGGTTGTGCTCTCCAAAGCATATCTGGACGGAATAAATGAATTTATAGAAAAGGGACCGACCCCAGTAGAGTTTTATTTAACGGGATTGGATAAAGAACCTTTTGTACTTGAGGATATTTATGATGCGGTCGGTTACATGGCTTTTAGCTTTGCCATGGCACATAAAACCGACCCGCTATTGACCAATATCAAAAACCAACTTGGTGAATCGTACTTGAAGGATTTAGCGATTACGTCCGATACCTCTACCGTTTGGATAAAAAACTATAGCAATACAATTTCAGACTCACTGGAAACCAATATTGCGATGAGGGTGGACGATATCATGAAAAAATTGCCCATCCCTCAATTTGAGGGAAGCAATAGCTGGGTCTTGGCACCCGAAAAGACAAAATCGGGGAAGGTTATTTTTGCCAACGACCCACATATTGGTTTTGCACAACCTTCCGTTTGGTACGAAGCACATGTTAGCACACCCGATTACGAGAAATATGGGTATCATATTGCAGGTGTACCCTTTCCACTGTTGGGGCATGATAGAAATCTTGCCTATGGGCTTACCATGTTTCAGAACGATGACCTGAATTTTTACTATGAGCAAACAAACCCTTCTGACAGCGCAAAGTACAGGACAGAACTCGGTTGGAAAGACTATGAATATGTTACGAAGGAAATCAAGGTTAAAGATGCCAAATCCATATCCTTCACCTATAAGAAAACAAGGCATGGCCCTATTATGAACGGTATTGCCAAACAGATATCCGAGGAAAAGCCTATTGCAATGTCCTGGGTGTATACCAAAGAGAAAAACGAGGTAATGAATGCACTTTATGGTATGACCCATGCAAAAGATATTGATGGATTTAAAGCTGCACTTCCAAAAATTCATGCTCCCGGGCTTAATGTCATGTATGGGGACGCCAAAGGTAATGTGGCTTGGTGGGCTTCGGCAAAATTGTATACCATGCCCGATAGCATTTCCACGAAGTTTGTGTTGGACGGTGCATCAGGAAAACAAGAATCCCTTGGCTATTTAGATTTTTCAAAGAACCCAAGTGCCATAAACCCACCTTGGAACTACGTATATTCCGCAAACAATCAACCGGATTCTATTGCTGGAATGCTATATCCCGGATACTATTTGCCAGAAAACAGGGCCAAAAGAATTGTGGAGCTCCTAGATGGGAAAAATGATTGGGACAAAGAATCAGCTTCCAAAATGATTTTGGATGTGACGTCCACCGTAAACCCACGACTGGTCACAGAATTGATAAAATTAGTAGATGTTACAATCTTGACCGATGAACAATTGGTACAGATAGATGCGTTAAAAAATTGGAATGGTGAATACACGCTGGAAGATACCAATGCTTTGTTGTACCATCGTTGTGTTTATTATGTCTTAAAAAATACCATGGAAGATGAATTGGGCCCCGAGCTTTTTGAGCAGTTTTTAGCTACCCATTTGATGAAACGCCAGATTGCATGGGGTACAAAAATGAGTATAGGTGCATGGTGGGATAATGTAAATACTAAAGATAAAGTAGAGACGCGAGATGATATCGTATTAAAATCTTTCGCTGACGCTTGGGAATCAATACTAAAGGATTTCGGTCCTGACACCAATCAGTGGACTTGGGACAAAGTACATACACTGGAGCATGGACATCCCATTGGCCAAGTAGAGTCATTACGAAGTTTTTTCAATGTAGGTCCTTTTCCAGTACATGGGAGTCGAGAGGTCATCAACAATATGGCATTCCCATATGATAGTACGGGGTATTACAAGGTTAATTCAGGACCATCGACAAGGCGTATTATCGATTTTTCGGATGTAGAGAACAGCATCAGCATATTGCCGACTGGTCAATCTGGAAATCCTTTTAGTAAGCACTATAAAGATCAAGCGGAACTCTATATAAAAGGTAAATTCCGTAAGATGATGATGAACAAGGAAGAGATTCAAAATACAGCTGAATCAAAACTTATATTTAAACCGAAAAAGTGATTTTTTATGCTGAACGCTGAACGCTAGCCGTTTGGTTTGTTTATGGTAATACTATATTTTTGGATTACGGTCGACAAAACCGTGTATCACCTTCCATAATCGTTTTAACCCCAACATTTTGGACTTTAAAAGAATAGCACATGCTTATAAAAGTATATGGCAGCGCTGTGTTTGGGGTAGAGGCTACGACCATAGTTGTTGAAGTAAATATTAGTAAGGGAATAGGATATCACCTGGTAGGTCTCCCTGACAATGCCATAAAGGAAAGCAACTACCGTATTGCCGCAGCACTGGAAAACAATGGTTATAAAATTCCGGGCAAGAAAATCACCATCAATATGGCACCCGCGGATTTACGAAAAGAAGGTTCCGCCTATGACCTTACCTTGGCTTTGGGCATTCTGGCGGCCTCCAATCAAATAAAATCGAAAGACATAGACCGATATTTGATTATGGGAGAGCTTTCACTGGATGGTAGCCTACAGCCTATAACAGGAGCCTTGCCCATTGCTATCAAAGCTCAGGAAGAAGGTTTTAAGGGATTCATTCTCCCGAAGGAAAATGCTAAAGAAGCTGCCATCGTTGGAAATTTGGAAGTCTACGGAGTGGAAAACATCAAAGAGGTCATTGCTTATTTTGATGAGGGAAAAGCCTTGGCGCAGACGAAAGTAGATACCCGAAAAGAATTTCAAGAAAGCCTGAACTTCCCAGAGTTTGACTTTTCCGATGTAAAAGGACAGGAAAGTATAAAACGCTGTATGGAAATTGCGGCTGCTGGTGGTCATAACATCATACTCATAGGCCCACCCGGAGCAGGAAAGACCATGTTGGCGAAACGTTTACCTTCCATTTTACCGCCCATGACCTTACACGAGGCATTGGAAACCACAAAAATCCATAGTGTCGTCGGCAAGGTCAAGAATATGGGTTTGATGAGTCAACGTCCATTCAGAAACCCACACCATACCATTAGTAGTGCGGCACTTGTTGGTGGGGGAAGCTATCCGCAACCTGGTGAAATATCTTTATCGCACAACGGGGTGTTGTTTTTGGACGAACTCCCCGAGTTTGAACGCAGGGTACTCGAAGTTATGCGCCAACCCATGGAAGATAGGGAAGTTACTATTGCGAGGGCTAGGTTTACGGTAACGTATCCCAGCAGTTTTATGTTGGTTGCCAGTATGAATCCAAGTCCGGGCGGCTATTTTAATGACCCCGATGCGCCCGTGACGTCTTCACCACTGGAGATGCAACGGTATTTGGGAAAAATCTCAGGTCCATTGTTGGACAGAATCGACATCCATATTGAAGTAACCCCAGTGCCTTTTGAAAAACTTTCTGAGGATAGAAAGGCTGAGTCCAGTATGGATATCCGTAAGCGTGTAACGGTTGCGCGTGAAATCCAGACCAAACGTTTTAAAACATTAGAACATCTACACTATAATGCCCAAATGAATACGAAACAGATTAGGGAGTTCTGTATTTTGGATGAAGCCTCGAAGCAATTGTTGAAAAGCGCCATGGAACGTTTGAACCTTTCCGCTAGGGCGTATGACCGAATTTTAAAAGTCGCTAGAACCATAGCTGATTTGGAGGGCTTGGCTGCTATAGCTGGGAACCATATCTCTGAAGCGATTCAATACCGTAGTTTGGATAGGGAGGGTTGGTTGGGGTAAGTACTTTATCCCATCACTTTCTTCAAAGCCTGCACAAACGCTTCCATTTCCTGCATGGTTCCAGTACTGATTCGGGCCCATTCCAGCATAGGTGGGAAGGGCCTGCCAATATGCACGCCTTCTTTTTTCATGGCGTCATTGACTTTAGTAATATCTCGGCCTGTTTTAAAAAATACAAAATTGGTATGCGAGGGGATATACTCCAAGTCCATTTTGGTAAAGCTATCGTACAAGTAATCTTTTGCTTCCTTATTTTTTAGAATACTGAATTTGTAAAAGGCATCATCTTTAAGTGCTGTTTTTGCTGCCTGTATGGCTAATACATTGGTGTTGGCCATGATACTTTTTCGTAATCGGGAGGCAATGTCAGGTCGAGCCACCAAATAACCAATACGGAGTCCGGCCATACCATAGACTTTTGAAAAAGTCTTGGAAACGATAACATTTCGGTCTTTTTTGACCAGTTCCACCATAGAGGGATAGTCTGGTTCTGTTATGAAATCATAATAGGCTTCATCGCTAAAAATCATGGCTTTCGTGTCAAAAGAAGTACAGAAATCCTTTAAAGCCGACTTACCCAATAATGTTCCGGTAGGGTTATTGGGATTACAAATAAAAATAAGCCCGGTTCTATTGGTCACTCTTTTGCCCATGGCTTCCAAATCATGTCCCATTCCTTCATCTACCGGTACTCGGTGAACATGCGCTCCAAAATTTTCAGCATAGCGCATCAATGCTTGGAATGTAGGGTCCGCAGCAATGATTTCCTTACCGCCAATACTATATGCAAGTCCTGTAGCTTTTAACCCTTCGGTTGAACCGCCGGTCACTACGATATGGTCCTTGGTTACTCCTTCTTTTTCCGCAATCATTCCGACCAATTCTGAAAATACTATCGAAGGATATCGACATGCGATATCGAAAGATTCCGCTATAGTTGCCCTAACTTTCTCTGATGGCCCAAAAGGGTTTTCATTGGAATTAAGCTTAACAACGCCATCCAATTTAAAGGGCCTGGGTTCAAAGTGATGGGCTAGTGCAGCTGTTCCACCCAAAAAAGCAAAACCACTGGACAGTCCTACGGTTTTAAGCCAATGTCTTCTATCAATAGTTTTCATGGTTGATTATTTAGTTTCAAAAAGGTACAAAAAATACAGAGACATTGGGTTATCTCATTACTTCGCATTTAATGATATGTACTTTTTTAAGATATGGATTGTAAATATAATATTAGAAACGCATAAATACTGTAAGTGTATGAAAATCAAGTAATTTTATTGTATTTCAAACGCTTTGTAATTTTATTTATATTAATTTTGCAATCCTTTTTTAAGAAAAAGCTTACGGATATGCAATGTGTTGAATTGAACCCAGTTGGAAATTTTGATACATGGGAATTTGAAAAAATAGAGGAACTATTGCACCAAGAAATCAGTGAATCTTTGGGAGAAGTGTTGGTGTTTGAAAACGAAAGTGTCAAACTTTGGGATTTATCTCTTGATCCTGGCAAACGTGTTCCTTTCAGAAATCACAATACCAATTACAGTTGGGTATGTGCTACGGGCGGTTTGGCCCTTACACATTTTGGTAATGGTAAGATAAGCATGTTGCAACTGGAGCCTGGAGAAACTGAATATTGGGAGTTTAGGGGTAAAAACTATACCAATGACCTCCAGAACATAGGCGAAAGTCCCTTAACTTTTAATATTTTGGAATACAAAGAAGAAAGTGTTGGAAAATCTTTGTTGTTTATGGACTAGATGGCCTTGATATTTGCCTTTAGCCCGGTTATGATTCCCAAGATATTTTGAACAGTGTCTTCTAAATAATATTTGATTGCCAAATGCGGTATTCTCACTGTAGTAAAACCGTTCTTAAAAGAATGCATGGCCTCTTCTAAATCACTGATTGCCTGTTCATGGGTGATCATATTGTAATCCTTGTCAATTTCAATATTGAGTTTTACCCTGGATATCGCAATGTCAACAGATTTTTTCCCGTCCCACCATTCCAACATTGGATTGGCGCCAACAACTTTTAGTGCGTAAAAAAGTTGTATGGCTTCGACAGGTGTATCATTGTCCAGAATGATTCTTTTAATAAGTCGAGTATGTCTTTCGCAGAGTTCTACACCTAAAGATTCCATAGATTCTTTGTGCTGTAGATATCCAATGCTTTTACCACAGTCTTTGCATGTCATGAGTATTGGTCAAGTTTAAGTCAATTATACGATTTGGGACTATTATAACTTTACCATTCCCATATTCGTATAAAAGTTCGATGTATAGCATACCACTTTTAGATGAAATGCAATTTTTTGGATGAAATGCATCGTTTAACATAAAACCTGTTAACTTGAATCCCGAAAAAAGCATTGAATGTTTAAAAAAGTAGGACCGGGTGTTCTAATTGCTGCTGCCTTCGTTGGTCCGGGTACGATTACGGTATGCACTTTGGCAGGGGTACGTTTTGGATACACCCTTATTTGGGCCTTATTATTGTCGATTCTAGCTACGATAGTGCTTCAGGAAATGGCCGGAAGAATTGGGGTTGTTACCCAGAACGGACTTGTTGATGTAGTAAAGAGCGAACTAAAAACAAAATGGATAAAAAATGCCATAGTTGGGATTGTTTTAGGCGCTATCCTTATAGGCAATGCAGCATACGAAGCTGGAAATATTGGAGGGGCAACCCTTGGGCTTGAAGGTATATTTGGGCAACGGCTATCTTCTTTTTATCCACTGCTGATAGGAAGCTTGGCATTTCTTCTCTTATGGTTCAGTGGTTACAAAACGCTGGAGAAGGTATTTGTTGGCTTGGTGGGGGTAATGGGCGTTTGTTTTGTAATCAGTGCTTTGATGACCAAACCTGCTGTTTTACCTATGATAGAAGGAATGTTGCTTCCTTCGTTACCAGAAGGTAGTTTATTGACCGTAGTCGCCTTAGTGGGAACAACAGTAGTGCCATATAATCTTTTTCTACATGCTTCCCTTGCAAGGGAAAAATGGAAATCAAAAGATGCACTGAATACCGTGAAATGGGATACAATTATTTCTATTGCACTGGGAGGATTGGTTTCTATTGCCATAGTAATTACCGCTGCCGCTGCACCTATCAAAGATGTAACAAATGTAATGGATATGGCAAAAGGATTGGAACCACTGTTTGGGAAAACGGCGATCTATTTTATGGGAACAGGACTTTTAGCGGCTGGAATTACTTCTGCGATAACAGCACCTCTTGCAGCAGCTTTCGTTGCCAGTAGCTGTTTTGGCTGGGATGAAGGAATGAAAAACAAAAAATTCAAGTTGGTTTGGTCAGTGGTATTGTTATTAGGTGTTTTTTTCTTGTCATTCGATATTAAGCCGATACAGATTATACAATTCGCCCAGATAGCCAATGGTGTCCTGCTTCCGGTAATGGCGATGCTATTGTTATGGATTGTAAACAAGAAATCTGTAATGGGAACCTACAAAAACTCAATTGTTCAAAATGTTTTGGGGTTTGTAATTGTAGGTTTTTCAATTTTTCTGGGAGCTAAAAGTATTTTAAAAGTAATCGGGTTGTTTTAAATGGAAGGTTGGACTATAGATATAAACTGTGACGTTGGTGAAGGTATTGGAAATGAGAAGTCACTTATGCCTCTTATTAGCTCCTGCAATATTGCTTGTGGCGGACACGCAGGTGATATAAAAAGTATGATAAAAACCGTTAAGCTGGCAGATTCCCATAATGTTAAGGTAGGAGCGCATCCCTCATATCCTGATAAAACCAATTTCGGGAGGGAAGTGATGAAGATTTCGAATTCAGAATTGAAACAAAGTATAATTGACCAGCTCGCAATTTTTAATGAGATCCTTCAGAAAGAAGATGTAGAACTCCACCACATTAAAGCACACGGTGCCTTATATAATCAATTAGCGAAGGATTCCGTACTTGCCAAATTATATCTCGAAGCTGTATCCGAGCATAAGAATCAAGTCTACCTTTATGTACCTTTCAAATCGGTAATTGCAGAAATAGCGGAGGAAAATGGGTTCAGAGTAATGTACGAAGCATTTGGGGATAGAAATTATAACGATGACCTTAGTTTAGTTTCGAGAAAACATAAAACTGCACTTATACAGGAACCAGAAGGGGTTTTGAAACATATATTGCCAATCGTAAAACAAAAAAAAGTTGTTACGTTAAACGGAGAGGAAATAAGAATAATTGCAGATACCGTTTGCATTCATGGCGATACACCCACAGCATTGGAAATATTGATGTATCTTTCAAAGAAATTACCTTCTTACAAGGTGCAATTGCAAAAGTGAACAGTTACCCCATCAGTATCAAACCGTTTGGCCAACGCGCTGTCTTAGTGGAATGGCCCAATAAAGTGGATGAATCCATTTTACAGGATATTCTTGACTTTACCAGTTCATTCAGAAATCTTGGAATGCCGGATTGGGAAATTTCGGTTGCCTACAATTCGTTGACCATGGTGAACAACGAAGAACAGATAGATTTTAAAAGTATCAGAAAAATAATCGAAGAGTGTTATGCTGATAAGACCACACATAAGGCTCAACGAAAAAAGCATTTGTGGAAAATCCCAGTATGCTACGACGAAAATTTCGGAATTGACATCCAAGAAGTCTCTAAAAGGCTGAATTTGTCTATTGGAGACTTAATAGAACTGCATACCTCTTATGAATATGTGGTATTTGGAATAGGCTTTTTACCAGGCTTTATGTATTTGGGAGGTTTGCCCAAAATACTTGAAATACCTAGAAGAAACCAGCCAAGACTCGATGTGGTTAAAGGTTCGGTTGGCCTTGCAGCCAAACAAACGGGAATATATCCACAAGATTCACCGGGCGGTTGGAATATTATTGGCAGGTGTCCCATTCCTGTTTTTAACCCTAAAGCAGAGAACCCCTGTTTCGTAAATGTTGGTGACAAAATTATGTTCCATGAAATATCGAGAGCGGAATACGATTTACATAAGATTGAAGGGGAGGTAGGTATCTATGCACCAGAAAAAATCATTATAGATGCTTAAAGTCCTTAAATCAGGTTTTTTTACCAGTATACAGGATACAGGTAGGTTTGGATACAGGGAAATGGGTGTTCCTGTATCTGGAGCTATGGATGATGCAGCTGTGAGAAAGGCAAATATGCTTTTGGACAATAATCTAAAGGCAGCCGTTTTGGAAATTACAATGACTGGTCCAGATTTGGAGTTTGAGTTGCCAACATACATATGCTTGGCCGGTGCCGATATGTCGCCAACTTTGAATGGGAAGCCTTTAGAGCATTATAGTGTCATTAAAGTTTCGGGAGGTGATGTGCTCTCCTATGGAAAGCTAAAACATGGTTTTAGAAGTTATCTTGCTATAAAAAAGGGTTTTCAGACCAAAAGGGTGTTGGACAGTCGTTCCCAGTACTTTCCAGTAACTCCCAAAAGCTCGGTGCAGAATCGGGATGAAATCTCTTACTTAGAGACTTCTGATTTTAAACCGACAATCTCAGAAATAAAGACGGAGGTCAGTTCCAATCTAAATACCTTGGAAGTGTACAAAGGACCTGAATTCTCTATACTGTCAATAGATCAGTTGGCTATACTGTTCAAAAAAGGCTTTACGATTTCCAAGGAAAATAATAGGATGGCCTATCAGTTAAAAGAACTAATAGAAAAACATGATTATTCCATGTTAACCTCTGGAACTTTACCAGGCACCGTTCAGCTTACCCCTGCAGGTAGACTCATAATTTTAATGAAAGATGGCCAGACTACTGGTGGATATCCGAGAGTGTTGCAACTTTCCGAAGCTTCTATCTCTATACTTGCCCAAAAAAAATATGGGGATACGATTTCTTTTAAACTGCTATAGAGCCTTAGATTCTTTTGTAAACGTCTTTAAAAGGCACTCTAAATCTAGGCCCATAGACTCCTTTTTCATCCCGAACTCCACAACCTATCACCATATTGATTTCAGCACCGCTTGGCAACCCAAGAATACGCTTTACCATCAAAGTATCGCTACCTTCCATGGGGCAAGTATCATAACCAAGGGCGGCCATGCTTATCATAAAATTTTGTGCTGCCAGACCAACACTTTTATGTGCAACAATGCGCATGTCTGATTGCCGAACTTGACGATAGGTAGGCCTAAAAATCCCGATAATTTGAAATATCAAGTATTTTAACCATCCAAATATTCCCAAAAAGTCAAAATAAACAGAGGGTATCAATTTTTTATAATAATTCAGCGCAAATTTCTCTCTACCTGAATATTCTTCTTCTGGTTTGTCACCATAGATGGATTTTAAGAAATCCAGATTGGCTTTCGCTCTTTTACGCCATAAATCCTTTCTTGCCACTACAACGACCATTTGTTTAGCGGTTTTTGCCGCATTTTGACCTAAACAGGCTTTAGTCATCTGTTTTAGGTTATCCCTATCAGCTATATGATAAAACTCCCATAATTGCAGATTACTGCTAGTGGGCGCTAAAACTGCATTTTCAATGCATTGTTTTACAACATCGGAATCCAATTCAACATCACTCTTAAAAATACGTACGGAGCGACGATGGTGAATAGCTTCGGTAACTGTTTTTTTCCATGTCGTTAAAGATACCGAAACGAACTTTTACAAAATATTTTTGTATCATTGAAATGTGAAAACAAAAAATCTGATTAATAGCGTCGTCATTAACATTCCATATTTGGAGTGATACAGCTACGCCATTAATTTAAAAAAGCCTGTATCAAAAGCTGATACAGGCTTTTTTTATACATCCAATAAAATAAGTGGATATAGGATTTTAAATCAAAGTAAATATCTGAAAAACAATAAATTATGTGTTTTTTATTTTGGATGGATTTAGAACACCTTAAACTGTTAAAATTATTGGGTTTTTGAAACATCTATCTTTGATTATAGGAGTAAATTCAACAAAAATCCAGAATTGAAAGAAATACGTTAATGGAATTGAACAAGTACAGTAAGAATGTAACCCAAGACCCAACCCAACCTGCCGCACAGGCGATGCTGTATGCTATTGGATTGACAGAGGATGATTTAAAAAAGCCGCTTATAGGCATTGGTAGTACCGGGTATGAAGGCAATCCCTGTAATATGCACCTAAATGAACTTTCTACCTACGTAAAAGAAGGTACACAACAAGGAGATTTGGTAGGATTGATTTTTAACACGATTGGTGTTAGTGATGGAATATCCATGGGTACTTACGGCATGCGCTATTCATTACCTTCAAGGGATATTATAGCTGACTCTATGGAGACTGTGGTACAAGCAATGAACTATGATGGGTTGGTCACAGTTGTTGGTTGTGATAAAAACATGCCCGGAGCGCTAATGGCAATGATACGATTGGATAGACCATCCATTTTAGTTTATGGCGGTACGATAGCCTCTGGGTGCTTAAAGGACAAAAAGTTGGACATAGTCTCTGCTTTTGAAGCTTGGGGCGAAAAAGTTGCCGGTGCCATAGATGAAGCAGAATACAAAAATGTGATTCAAAATGCTTGTCCAGGTGCCGGAGCATGTGGAGGAATGTATACAGCAAATACAATGGCTTCTGCTATCGAAGCACTTGGAATGGCTTTGCCCTACAATTCATCGAACCCTGCTACTGGGGACAGAAAGAAACAGGATTGTATTGACTCAGGAAAAGCATTAAAGCATTTGTTGGAAAATGACATCAAACCAAGCGATATCATTTCAAAAAAATCTTTGGAAAATGCAGTGCGATTGATCACCATTTTAGGCGGCTC
This sequence comes from Flagellimonas sp. HMM57, assembly GCF_021390175.1. Taxonomy (NCBI): domain Bacteria; kingdom Pseudomonadati; phylum Bacteroidota; class Flavobacteriia; order Flavobacteriales; family Flavobacteriaceae; genus Flagellimonas; species Flagellimonas sp. HMM57. The sequence continues at coordinate 3,533,363 of NZ_CP090004.1, forward strand.
CACAAATGCAGTACTTCATTTCTTGGCAATCGCAAAAGCTGCTGAAATTGATTTCGGACTAGCAGATTTTCAGCGGATAAGCGATACCACTCCGTTCTTAGCGGACCTAAAGCCAAGTGGAAAATACCTAATGGAAGATTTACACCGGGTTGGTGGTGTTCCAGCTGTAATGAAGTTTATGCTAGAGCACGGTATGTTACATGGAGATTGTCTTACTGTAACAGGTAAAACGATTGCCGAAAATTTAGCAAATGTACCGGACTTGACCGAAGGGCAGCAAGTCATGAAAGATTTGGACAACCCTATCAAAGAAACGGGGCATCTTAGAATTCTTCATGGAAATCTAGCAATAGAAGGAGCAGTTGCCAAGATTACAGGAAAAGAAGGATTGCACTTTTCCGGTCCTGCCAAGGTCTTTGAGGGAGAATTTGAAGCTAATGATGGTATTCGGGATGGATTGGTCAAAAAAGGTGATGTCGTCGTAATACGATATGAAGGACCCAAAGGAGGTCCCGGAATGCCTGAAATGCTGAAACCTACGGCTGCCATTATGGGCGTAGGATTAGGCAAAGACGTCGCATTGATTACTGACGGCAGATTTTCTGGAGGCACCCATGGCTTTGTTGTGGGGCACATAGCTCCAGAAGCCCAAGATGGAGGCGCAATAGCCTTGGTAGAAGATGGGGATATCATTACGATAGATGCAGAAAAGAACAGTATTTCGGTCAATATTTCAGATGAGGTGCTGGCCGTTAGAAAAGAAAAATGGGTACAGCCTCCCTTAAAAGTCAAAAAAGGAAGTTTGTACAAGTACGCTAAAACAGTTTCATCAGCATCTAAAGGCTGTGTAACCGATATGATTTAAAGAAAGTTAATTAAAAATTCCCGATAAGCTCCCCTCAAAAACAGAGGGGTTGGGGAGAGGGCCTATGGAAACACTAAAAGCACAAGAAAAAGAGATAAAGAATCAGAAATCGATAAAGATTACTGGGGCGGAGGCTATAATCCATTGTTTATTGGCTGAAGGTGTAGACCTCATTTATGGCTATCCTGGTGGTGCTATTATGCCGGTCTATGATGAACTTTATAAGTTTCAAGATAAGCTTACACATGTTTTGACAAGACACGAGCAAGGAGCTACGCATGCGGCACAAGGATACGCAAGAGTAAGCGGTAAGGTCGGTGTTGCAATGGCTACATCTGGACCTGGAGCGACCAATTTGGTCACTGGACTGGCCGATGCGCAAATAGACTCCACTCCAATAGTTTGTATCACTGGACAGGTGCCAAGACATTTATTGGGCTCAGACGCTTTTCAGGAAACCGATATTGTCGGAATTTCGACCCCAGTGACCAAATGGAACTATCAGATTACCAAAGCAAGTGAGATTCCAGAAATTATGGCAAAGGCCTTTTACCTTGCAAAATCAGGTAGACCGGGTCCTGTGTTGGTCGATATTACCAAGAATGCCCAGTTTGATGAATTGGACTTCGTTTACGAAAAATGCACCGGTGTACGCAGCTATAAACCATTTCCAAAACCAGATGTAAAATCGATTGAAGCTGCTGCAGCGATCATCAATAAGGCTAAAAAACCATATATCGTTTGGGGCCAAGGTGTTATTTTAGGTGAAGCCGAAGAAGAATTGAAAAGATTGATTGAAAAGGCTGGAATTCCAGCTGCGTGGACCATTATGGGCGAATCTGCAATACCTACGGACCATCCTTTAAATGTAGGTATGGTGGGCATGCACGGAAATTATGGACCCAACGTATTGACAAATGAATGCGATGTCCTTATTGCGATAGGGATGCGTTTTGATGATAGGGTCACAGGCAGTTTGGATACATACGCAAAACAAGCAAAAGTCATTCATTTTGAAATTGACCCTGCAGAAATCAATAAGAATGTAAAAGCGGATGTTCCCGTTTTAGGAAACGCTAAGCAGACCTTGGAATTATTACTGCCTTTGATTCATGAAAACGAGCATACGGAATGGAAAGGTGAGTTCGATAAGAAATATCAGATTGAATACGATACTGTCATTAAAAACGATCTAAAACCTTCAAAAGATGGGTTGACCATGGGAGAGGTAATTGAACAAATCAATATTGCCTCAGAAAATAAAGCGGTTATTGTTACCGATGTAGGACAACATCAAATGATTGCATGCAGGTATGCAAAATTTGAGCAGTCCAAGAGTAATATTACATCTGGCGGGTTGGGAACTATGGGATTTGCCTTGCCAGCGGCGATAGGAGCCAAGATGGGGGCCATGGACCGTGAAGTCGTTGCCATTATTGGGGATGGAGGTTATCAAATGACCATTCAAGAGCTTGGCGTGATTTTCCAGCATAATGTACCTGTAAAAATAGTCGTGCTGAATAATGATCATTTAGGCATGGTGCGCCAATGGCAAGAACTCTTCTTTGAAAGTAGATACGCTTCCACAGTGATGGTCAATCCAGACTTTGTGAAAATAGCGGAAGGCTATCATATAAAATCCAAAAGGGTATCGGCCCGTCCAGAATTGAAGAATGCGATAACAGAGATGATAGCATCTAAGGACCCTTATTTTTTAGAAGTAAAAGTGGAGAAAGAGGATAATGTATTCCCGATGATTCCTTCTGGTGCTTCCGTTTCAGATATCAGACTAAAATAAAATGGACCAAACAGCTATTTTAGATACACCTCAATTATATTCAAGGTTAATTGCCAAGTCTGAAGAGATAGGATTTACCATGCCTTCGGATATCTATATCGGGACATTGCTCAAAACATTGGCAGCTTCCAAACCAAACGGTATTTTTTTGGAACTGGGAACAGGTATAGGACTATCTCTAGCATGGATATTAGAGGGAATGTGCAAGAATTCCAAACTTATCAGTATTGATAATGATGATGAACTTATTCAAATAGCGAATAGTTTTTTTGGTAGACAAGAACAGCTTCAGCTGGTATGTGCTGATGCAGCTGTTTGGTTGTCTGAATATAAAAAAGAAAAGTTTGATTTAATCTTTGCCGATGCATGGCCCGGAAAATATAGTTTATTGAACGAAGCATTGGAATTAATTAAAATCGGAGGATTTTATGTAATTGATGATATGCAGAAACAAGCCAATTGGCCAGAAGGTCATGAGGATAACGCATATTCACTAATTGAAGCGTTGGAAGCAAGGGAAGATTTTTCAATTACAAAAATGGACTGGTCAACAGGTGTAATCGTTGCCGTGAAAATAAAATAAGAATGGAAAAACAATGGTATACTATTTCTGTGTATTCAGAAAACAGTGTAGGATTGCTAAATAGGATATCGGGAATATTCTTAAAGCGACACATTAATATAGAGGGTTTAAATGTTTCTAAATCAGAAATTGAAGCTGTATCAAAATTTACAATAGTAGTTTTTACGACAGAGGATTGGACCCGTAAGATCGTGGGGCAGATAGAAAAACAGGTCGAGGTAATCAAAGCCTATTATCACACTGATGAAGAAACAATTTATCAAGAGTCGGCATTGTTTAAGATTGCTTCGGATTTATTGTTCGATGAACGACAGATTCAAAATATTATCAAAGAGAGCAATTCTCAAATTGTGACGGTAGCTAGAGACTTTTTTGTACTTGCAAAAACAGGGCGTAGGCACGAAATTGATGAAATGCACGATGCATTGGAGCCTTATGGGATAATGCAATTTGTGCGTTCTGGAAGAATTGCGGTCACCAAAGCCGCTATGCCCATAACCGATATATTACTAGAATTTCAAAATCAATAAATAGATCAAATACAAAACTAAAATGGCAAATTACTTTAACACCCTTTCATTACGTGATCAATTAACACAATTGGGAAAATGCAGGTTTATGGATTCGGCTGAATTCTCAGATGGTGTAACGGCTTTAAAAGGAAAGAAAATCGTAATTGTAGGATGTGGAGCCCAAGGCCTTAACCAAGGTTTGAACATGAGAGATTCAGGTCTGGATATTTCATATGCATTGCGGGAAGCAGCAATAAACGAAGGAAGGCAATCTTACAAAAATGCTAAAGAGAACAATTTTACCGCAGGAACTTATGAAGAATTGATTCCAAGTGCGGATTTGGTTATCAACCTAACTCCAGACAAGCAGCATACAAATGTTGTGAGCGCTGTAATGCCGCTTATGAAAAAAGGAGCTACATTATCCTATTCCCATGGGTTCAATATTGTCGAAGAAGGAATGCAGGTAAGAGAAGACCTGACCGTAATCATGGTCGCTCCAAAAAGTCCAGGTTCAGAGGTGCGTGAAGAGTATAAAAGAGGATTTGGCGTGCCAACGTTGATAGCCGTGCACCCAGAGAACGACCCTGAAGGTAAAGGTCTTGCACAAGCTAAGGCTTATGCTGCCGGTACCGGTGGTCATAAAGCAGGTGTATTGGAGTCTTCCTTTGTCGCTGAAGTGAAATCTGATTTAATGGGAGAGCAGACCATTCTTTGCGGCTTGTTGCAAACAGGTTCCATACTTTCTTTTGATAAAATGTTGGAAAAAGGAGTTGATGCAGGATATGCCTCTAAATTGATTCAATATGGATGGGAAACCATCACAGAAGGCCTAAAACAAGGTGGAATTACCAATATGATGGACAGATTGTCTAATCCTGCCAAAATAAAGGCATTTGATTTGGCCGAAGAATTAAAGGAAATTATGAGACCCCTTTTCCAAAAACATATGGACGATATCATGAGTGGCCATTTTTCCAAAACCATGATGGAAGATTGGGCAAACGATGATAAAAATTTATTGACATGGAGGGCAGAGACAGGAGAAACTGCTTTTGAAAAGACACCCGCAGGCGACGACACCATTTCGGAGCAAGAATACTACGATAATGGCGTATTGATGGTTGCCTTTGTGAAATCTGGGGTTGAATTGGCTTTTGAAACAATGACGGAATCAGGAATAATTGATGAATCTGCCTATTATGAGTCTTTGCACGAGACCCCGTTAATAGCTAATACCATTGCCAGAAAGAAGCTTTTTGAGATGAACCGAGTGATATCCGATACTGCTGAATACGGCTGCTATCTGTTCGACCATGCCTGTAAACCGCTTCTAGAAGGTTTTATGGAAACTATGGATACCGATGTTATCGGCAAGCATTATGGTGAAGGAAAAGATGCTGGCGTTGATAATCAAAGACTTATTGCTGTAAATAAGGCTTTAAGGGAACACCCTGTAGAAATTGTTGGTGCTAGATTAAGAGAATCCATGACCGCCATGAAACCAATTGCATAGGGTTGCCTGAAGTTGAAGGATTAAATGAAGAAAACAGCGACCACATATTTTCCAAAAGTAGAGGATGTACGGAAAGCTGCTGAGACCATAAAGCAAGTGGCAGAAGTGACACCGCTAGTGGAAAGCATTCGGTATTCTACAGAATTTGATGCTTCGATTCTTTTAAAAAGGGAAGATTTGCATAGGGTACGCAGTTATAAAATTCGTGGTGCTTTCAATAAAATAAATTCACTTTCCAAAGAACAGTTAGAAAGGGGAGTGGTCTGTGCCAGTGCCGGAAACCATGCTCAAGGTGTGGCTTTTGCCTGTAATCACCTAGGAGTGAAAGGTACAATTTATATGCCGGCGGTTACACCCAAGCAAAAAATCGAACAGACTAAAATGTTCGGTAAAGAATGGATTGAAGTGATTTTGGAAGGTGATACGTTTGATGATGCGTTCAAAATGGCGATGGATAAATGCCGTATGGAGGGAAAAACGTTTGTGCACCCTTTTGATGACCCTAAAACCATTGAAGGGCAAGCTACTGTTGGATTGGAATTGATTAATCAATCTGAAAGCCAAATCGATTATGTTTTTGTGGCAGTTGGCGGTGGTGGATTGGCTTCGGGCCTTTGCGGAATTTTTAAGGCGTTATCACCACAGACAAAAATTGTTGGTGTGGAACCAGGTGGTGCTCCTTCCATGAAAAAGTCTATTGAAAAAGGAGCTATTGTAACATTGGATACCATTGATAAGTTTGTGGATGGTGCCGCGGTTCAAAAAGTTGGCCAGTATACCTTCGAAATTTGTAAAGATCATTTGTATAAAATGGTGACCGTACCAGAAGGTAAAGTTTGCCAAACCATTTTGGATTTATACAACAGGGATGCCATTGTAGTAGAGCCTGCAGCTGCATTGACGGTTGCGGCGCTAGATGACTTCCGTGAGGAGATAAAAGGTAAAAATATAGTTTGTGTCATTGGCGGAAGCAACAACGACATCACCCGTACAGCGGAAATTAAGGAAAGGGCGTTGTTGTATGGAAATCTCAAACATTATTTCATTATCCGATTTCCACAACGACCGGGAGCACTTAAAGAATTTGTTGCCGATATTTTAGGACCTAATGATGATATAACCCATTTTGAGTACTCCAAAAAGTCGAGTAGGGAAAATGCGCCGGCAGTTGTTGGAATTGAACTAAAGTCTTCGGCAGATTTGAAGCCATTGATTGAGCGAATGAAAGCAAATAATTTTTTTGGCGACTATTTGAACAATAAGCCAGACCTTTTTCAATATTTGGTTTAAGATTAATAACATTTTTTGGTTAATTTCTGATAAAGTCCAGATAATAACATTTTCGTTTGCGGACTGTTCTAAATATGAAGTTTTAAATGTTAGCTTTATATGGAATAGAATTCCGCATACCAGAACACTAACTTAAAGCATAGAGTTATGCAAGCTAAAGTAGCGATACCAGAAGAATTTCAAATAAAAGAACAAACCCATCAAAGACAGTATTTAGTCAACGGAGAGCTAAAGGAGTGGAGTGGAAGCACCACTGAAGTAATCTCCACAATTTCCTCCACAGAAGAATACAAACACACTGTTTTGGGCAGTATTCCGGATATGGGTGAAGCAGAAGCCACTGAAGCCTTAGATGCAGCACTAAGTGCGTATGGAAAAGGTCAAGGTGTTTGGCCTACGATGAAGGTAAAAGACCGTATTGAGTGTATGGAAACCTTCGTTAAAAAGATGGAACAAAAACGAGAAGAGGTAGTGAAGCTCCTCATGTGGGAGATCGGTAAATCAAAACCTGATTCCTACAAGGAATTTGACCGTACCGTTGAGTATATTTATGACACAATAGAGGATTACAAGAAACTGGATCGCGATTCGGCCAAGTTCCAAAAACATGATGGTGTTTATGCACACATACGAAGAGGACCTTTAGGTGTTGTATTGTGTTTGGGACCATACAATTACCCATTAAACGAGACTTTTGCATTGTTGATTCCCGCAATCATCATGGGCAACACCACTATTTTTAAGCCTGCCAAATTTGGAGTTTTATTGATTACACCGCTTTTGGAAGCGTTTCAAAGTAGTTTTCCCAAAGGTGTGGTCAACATTCTTTTTGGTAGAGGTAGGGCCGTAGCAGCACCTATTATGAAAACTGGCAAAATAGATGTTTTGGCACTCATAGGTAATAGTAAATCTGCCAATGCGTTACAGGACCAACACCCAAAGAGCAATAGATTGCGGTTGGTATTGGGGCTGGAAGCTAAAAATCCGGCCATTATTCTTCCAGATGCCGATTTGGACCTTACCATTGATGAATGTATTGCCGGAACACTTTCTTTTAACGGTCAGCGATGTACGGCATTGAAGGTGATTTATGTCCATGAAGATATAAAAGAGGAATTTTTAAAACGATTTTCATCAAAAGTAGATTCCTTAAAATTTGGTAACCCTTGGGACGATGGTGCAAAGTTGACGCCATTGCCTGAGCCTGATAAGCCTGCATATATTCAAGAATTGTTGGATGATGCCAAGACGAAGGGTGCAAAAATCAAAAATAAGAAAGGTGGAAAACAGTCTGAGAATTACATTTGGCCTGCCGTTTTGTATCCCGTCTCAAAGGATATGCGAGTCTATGAAGAAGAGCAGTTTGGTCCAATCATACCCGTAGTCTCGTTCAAAGACATTGAGGAGCCTTTGGATGATATGGCGGAATCCAATTACGGACAGCAAGTAAGTTTGTTTGGTAAAGATGTGTATACGCTTTCACCCTTGATCGATACATTGGCCAATTTGGTCTGTCGTGTAAATTTGAACAGTTCCTGTCAAAGAGGCCCAGATGTATACCCTTTTACGGGCAGGAAGGATTCAGCACAATCGACCCTTAGTGTTCATGATGCGTTGCGTTCGTTCTCCATACGTACGTTCGTTGCGTTCAAGGATAATGAGCTCAACAATCAAACCATTGAACAGCTCTTGGAAGCCAAGGTGAGTAACTTCTTGAGCACGGATTATATTTTATAGAATCAAATTGTGGCTGATCGATTTAATTTGATATGACTTTTATTTTCATTTCGATAGCGTTCAGAATGTCATTTAGTTTAATCAGAGAGTCTTTTTCAATAAAATCAGTGTAAATTGTAAGTATTTTATCGGAAGTTTTTAAAATACATATGGTATTTCCAATTCTTTTGATTTCTACTATTTCGTTCAGAAGTATACTTTTTGCAAAGAGCGAGTTCTTTTTTATGGTTCTGTTTTTAATTGTTAAGTACTGCATTCTCCGTTGATAGAAGTAAAACATTAAATAGATTACGGATAATGCAATAAACATAAAAAAGCAATATCCCATTTTGTTACTGATCTTATAAATAAAAATACCTAGAACAATCCATGAAATTGCGAAGTATATATTGACCAGCATTCGCTTTTTACTGAATTTTATTTTTACCATATGAAACTCTATGTTTATTGATTTCAATCCATTATCTTTTGGATAAAACTATATTTTTAGGCTTATGGTTGTATTGGCCAATTGATGTAGAGGCCATTTGAATTGATAAATACGTCCATAAAGAGTTAAATCACAACAAATCATGCTAGATTGAAGCTTTTGAATAGAGGTACTTATGCCATTTACTGTTCAAAAAATCATCCATCAATAATTGTACGGTTGTGTTTTTATGTTTACGGCAATAAAATGGCGTAATAGCTAGTTACTACTATAAGCACTTTCTATTTTGAATAAGAATGGAGAATAAATCAATTAAAACCTGTGGGCAGAATTAAAGTTTTAGGCATTAGTGCGCTGGTAGTTATTATGCTGTTTGTCATTGGCGCGGGAAATAAAGCGGAAGAAACCGTTTACAATGGATATACAAACGATAACGATACACTAGAGCATAGAACAGTTACTGAAAAGGAAAAGCAATTGTATTATTTGCAACAGCAAAAACTAAAAATTGCTTTGCAAGATTATTTTAAGAGAGCAATAGCCTCTGGGGATGTTGTGGGAACTGGAATAAGTATCGTACATGGTGATTCTATTTTGTTTTCAGGCGGATTCGGAAAACGAAGTATTGAAGGAAAAGCCAGAATCGATGAAAAAACCATATTCAGGCTTGGTTCCTTATCTAAAGGATTTGCAGGGGTACTGGCTTCCAGTTTACAAGCTGAAGGAAAATTGGATTGGAATGACAAAGTAGTAGATTATATTCCCGAATTCCAGTTTGGTGATAGTAGCAATACCCAAAAAGTAAGACTCTGCCATATTTTGTCGCATACTTCGGGAACTCCCTATCATAGTTACACCAATTTGGTGGAAGCGGGATTGCCTGTTGCAAACATTGCAAAACGTTTTAATGAAGTAACGCCCATAAGCGAACCTGGAACTATGTACAGCTATCAAAACGCTATGTTTTCACTCAGTCAAGAAATAATGCGTAAGGTGACCGGTAAGGATATTCAAGCGTTGTTGCAAAATCGTTTTTTTAAGCCTTTGGGAATGGCTTCGATCTCTATGGACCACAATACATTGCTAAGTACCAAAAATGTCGCATTTCCCCATGCAAAAAGAAAAAATGGGTGGAAAAGTTTACCCTTAAAAGACAGGTACTACAATGCCATAGTTGCAGGAGGAATCAATGCCAGTGCTACGGATATGGCCAAATGGATGCATTTTTTGCTTGGCCATAATCCCGAAGTATTAAGTTCAGAATCCATCCATGCCGCTTTTAGGCCTTTTATAAAAATTGGAAACAATAATAAGTATTACCAGCGTTGGCCAAACCATGCAGCGTCACATTATGGATTTGGTTGGCGTGTGCATACGTTGAACGAAGTTGGTTCTCCAAAGACCAAGACCGTTTGGCACCATGGCGGTAGTGTTAATGACTACAGAAATGAAATTGCACTATATCCTGACAATGATTTAGGCATTTGCGTGCTGTTCAATGGAAATTCAAAATTGGCCCGAACGGTGATACCCGATTTATATAATATTGTTGAAACTGTTTATGCAGAAACGGACCATAGCGAAGAATCCAATATGTAGCATAGCCAATTAATTGCAATCGTTCCCGCAATCCTCTACATTATCAAAATCAATATCGGTTATTTGAAAAATAAATCTGTCATTGCCTATAGGACTGTAATCTGTATCCCTGAGTGTAAAAGTTGGGCCCGATTGCATAAACTAAATGGTAAAGATTGTCCTTTTTTCATTATTGAAAATACCAGCCATAGAGAAAGCCCTATTTTTATAGGGCTTTTACTTTCAAACATGTTTAATTAATTATTTGGTGTGGAGCGGGTATAGGAAATAGCTCCCCCAGAATTTCCAGAACCCCATTCAGTAAAGGTAAGCGTAAGGTAAATATCTTCTTCTACCGACCATACACCTAGTTTTTTTCCTACTAGATAAGACATATTAGTATTACTTGATTCAACATCACCATCTACATTAATATAGAAATCGTCAACAACATTGTCAACTGGAGTGTTGTCCTCTAAATAATAAAGAAACGAACAAATATTATGAAAGCTATAAAAGTGTGTTGGATCTGCAAGGGTACCATATAGTTCAAAGTTATCCCAAGCGTCTCCTGGATTCTCGGCACCGGTATTGTCCAACAATGCCCAGCGAACCCCTTTGGTGCCTCCTGTAGGGCTAAAGTCTTGGTCTTCAAAATTCCAAAAATCACCTTCAAGTTGCAGTGGAGTGGCATCCTGACCAAAAGTATCTTGCCACCATTGATAGTTATATATTGGTCTATTGTCTTTTCTGGTAAATACCACTTTTTCGGTAAGTTGATCCTGGTTTGTGGGATCGGTCCAATCTGCAAATGCAATCTTAGAAAATATGATGTTCTCACCGCTCCAAATAATTGTTGAAAAAGCTTGCTCACCATCACAATTGTTATCAATGCCATCATTGGGTAATTCTTCGGCCTTGGGGTTAATATTTGGGTCGGTATCATCGCAATCCGTACTGTCCGTTACGTAACCCTCGGGCTGTACGCAGGTATCTATTGATATTTCTAAGTTTCCAAAACCATCATCGTCCGCATCCTCATAATACGTAGTGGTCTCGCAACCAGGAAAAACGTCGGCATCGGTATCATCGGTATCCGTGTCATTGCCCACGTAACCCTCTGGCTGTGTATCGCAGGTGGTTTGGGAGTCATTGGCATTGCCAAAACCATCCCCATCTGCATCTTTATAATATGTAATTTCTTTACATTCCGGAAAAATCTTGGCATTGGTATCATCAGAATCCTTAGCGTTCTCAACATAGCCGATAGGTTGGGTACAAGAACTTTTAGAATCGGTAGCAGTACCAAAACCATCTCCATCTGCATCTTTATAATAAGTGGATTCAGAACAATCATCATTATTACATGAAGATAAAAGGGTTAATATCGAGATAGAGGACAAAAGAAGAATAGAGTTTGATCGCTTCATTTTTGTGTTATTAAAGTTCTATTTAGTGATGAAATCCTTACTTATTGATAAGGGTCAATTGCTAAAATAACCTTGGTCTTTGCTATATTGATATACGAATTGATGGATGGGATATATCAATTGATGGATTGGCCATATCAATTGATGGATGAGTTATAGCAATAAAGAGGATTGAGTAGCGACCAAAAAAAGGACATCTTTTGGATGCCCTTTTCTTTATAAGAGTGCAAATAGATTTAGAGGTTCTTGGCCAACCAATCCCCGACCTCACTGGTTTTATACGCTTTTCCACCATCAGCTAAATCCTCTGTTACTACGCCTTCGGCTAAAGATGCATTGACAACGTCACGAATAGCTTTTGCCTCATCGGTCAAATCAAAATCTTCGAACATCATGGCTGCGGATAGAATAGTTGCCAACGGATTGGCGATATCTTTTCCGGCGGCTTGCGGATAAGAACCATGAATCGGTTCATACAACTTTGCCTTCTCACCAACGGAAGCGGATGGCATTAATCCCATAGACCCAGAGATTACCGAAGCCTCATCGGTCAAAATATCCCCAAAAAGATTTTCCGTAATCAATACATCGTAAGCATTGGGCCATTGCACGAGTCGCATTGCGACGGCATCAACAAATTCGTAAGAAACCTCTACCTCAGGATAGTCTTTCTCCATGGCTTGAACGGTTTCACGCCATAATCGCGAAGTTTCCAAAACATTTGCCTTATCTACGCAGCATAACTTTTTAGAGCGTTTCATAGCAAGTTCAAAGCCTTTTTTTGCTAATCGTTTTACTTCTTCTCTGTGGTAGGTACAGGTGTCGAATGCGGTCTCGTTAGCATTCAATCGGCCTCTTTCTCCAAAATAAATACCACCGGTAAGTTCACGAAGAAAAATCAAATCCGTTCCTTCGATTCGTTCACGTTTTAAAGGGGACTTATCGATTAAGGACGGAAACGTAAACGTTGGCCGAACATTGGCAAATAATTCCAATTTCTGCCTCATTTTAAGCAACCCTTGTTCTGGTCTTACTTTTGCCGATGGGTCGTTATCAAACCTTGGATGTCCAATAGCACCAAACAAAACGGCATCTGCTGCCTCGCAAACAGCGTGTGTTTCATCGGGATATGGTTCTCCAACTGCATCAATAGCGGCAGCACCTGTCAATGCTGGTGACCAGTTGATTTCATGGTTGAATTTTGAAGCAATTGCATCAGATACTTTTACGGCTTGTTCAATTACTTCCGGACCTATTCCGTCACCTGCTAAAAGGGCTATGTTTAATTTCATTATATTTCGTTGTTCGTTGTTCGTTGTTCGTTGTTTGCTTCGACTTCGCTCAGCACGAGCGTTGTTGGTTTTCAGAAATCAGAAGTCTGACATCTATTTCCTAAATCAAATTGAGCATTTTCTCGGTGGCCTTTATGGCCGAAACTGTTTGGTCCGAATCCAATCCTCTTGTTATAAATTCATTTTCTTTGGTCTGCCATGTGATGATGGTCTCGCAAAGTGCATCTGAGGTACTGCCAGGTGGGATCCGTACCGCATAGTCCACAAGCTTTGGCAAAGCTCTTTTTTCTTTTTGATACACTTTTTGGAGTGCATTGATGAAGGCATCGAATTGCCCATCGCCCTGAGCATTTTCCTCATACGATTTCCCATCAATCTCTATGGAAAGGGTAGTAGAGGGTTTTAATCCTTTTGAGTGGGTCAGCACATAGGATTTTACAAATACGCTTTGTTTGTACAATCCGCTATTTAGAACATCGGAAATGATATAGGGAAGGTCATCTTTGGTGACTCGTTCCTTTTTGTCGCCAAGCTCGATAATACGTTCGGTTACTTTTTTAAGCTCCTCTTCATTTAACGTTAGGCCAAGTTCCTGAAGATTCTTCTGTATGTTCGCTTTTCCAGATGTTTTTCCTAAGGCATACTTACGTTTTCTACCAAAACGTTCTGGCAATAAATCATTAAAGTATAAGTTCTTTTTACTGTCTCCATCCGCATGTATTCCAGCTGTTTGTGTAAAAACATTATCGCCAACAATTGGTTTGTTGTCCGGTATTCCAAAACCTGTAAATGCAGAAACCAATTTGCTCACTTTGTACAATGAAGATTCTTTTACACCAATGGAAACTTCGGGAACAAAATCGTTGATTACGGCAATTACACTGGCAAGTGGTGCATTACCTGCTCGTTCTCCCATACCGTTGACGGTTAAGTGCAATCCATGGCAACCAGCTTTGAGTGCTTCCATGACGTTGGCAACACTTAAATCATAATCGTTATGGCCATGAAAATCAAAATGGGTATTAGGATATCTAACAATAATCTGTTTAAGAAAATCAGCTGTTTCTTGATAGGTTAGAATACCTAAGGTATCTGGGAGCAAAATACGTTTTATTGGTTGTGTGGTAAGGAAATCCAAAAATTGAAATACATACTCAGGAGAATTGTGCATTCCATTGCTCCAATCTTCCAAATACACGTTGGTTGTAATACCTAGAGCTTCTGCTTTGGACAGCACTTCTTCAATATCCTTAAAATGTTGTTCAGGGGTTTTCTTTAGTTGATGGGTGAGATGGTTCAAGGAACCTTTTGTCAATAGGTTTTGGACTTTGGCACCCGTCTGTACCATCCAATCAAGGGAAACCCCATTATCCACAAATGTCAACACTTCAACCTTAGAAAGTAAACCTTCCGATTCTGCCCATTTCGTAATACTTTTTACGGCATTGAACTCCCCTTCAGATACTCTGGCAGAAGCAACTTCTATACGGTCGACTTGTAGTTCTTCCAACAAAAGTTTGGCAAGTGTGAGTTTTTCCGAAGAAGAAAAAGATACTCCAGAGGTCTGTTCACCGTCCCTAAGGGTGGTATCCATTATTTCAACCGTCCGTTTGTGCATTTTTGGATTGAATAACTAGTTTAAGGCACTTTTAAAGAGGCGTATTTGCTGCAAATGCTTCAATATCGTCTTTAATGTTCAACAGATAGTCGATATCATCAAAACCATTGAGCATATTTTCTTTTTTGTATGCGTTGATAACGAAGTTTTCGTTTTCCTCGGTATCTACAATAGTAATTTTCTGAAGCGATAGGTCAACTTCCAATTCTGTATTCGGATTTTTTTCAATGGCTTTAAATATGCTATCTAAGAATTCTGGGCTAACCTGTACTGGAAGGACCCCCACATTCAAACAATTATTTCTGAAGATATCAGCAAAAAAGCTTGATACCACGCATCGAAACCCATAATCGTAAACGGCCCAAGCTGCGTGTTCCCTTGAAGAGCCAGAACCAAAGTTCTTACCACCGACCAATATTTTACCACTGTAAATAGGGTTGTTCAGTACAAATTGCTCTTTTGGTGTATTATCCTGGTTATAGCGCCAATCTCTAAAGAGGTTGTCTCCAAATCCTTTACGTTCGGTCGCCTTTAAAAACCGTGCAGGTATTATCTGGTCTGTGTCCACATTTTCGATAGGAAGTGGTACAGCAGAACTTTTAAGTATATTGAATTTATCGTATGCCATTTATATAGATTCTAGAAATTAGATTTTAGAGGTTAGACTGCTTCAACTTGCATTAACTCCCTTGGGTCTGTTACTTTTCCTGTAACTGCCGCCGCCGCCGCTACCAATGGACTTGCCAAGAGTGTACGTGAGCCTGGGCCTTGTCTCCCTTCAAAGTTTCTGTTGGATGTGCTTACCGCATATTTACCGGCAGGAATCTTATCATCGTTCATGGCCAAGCAGGCAGAGCAACCGGGTTCCCTAAGCTCAAAACCGGCTTCATGCAATATATCCAAAATACCCTCTTCTTGGATTGATTCTTCAACACGGTGCGAGCCAGGTACGAGCCATGCCGTAACATTATCGGCCTTTTTTCTGCCTTTTACAATGGATGCAAAAGCCCTGAAATCCTCTATTCTTCCGTTGGTACAACTTCCAAGAAATACAAAATCAATGGGCTTCCCGATCATGGCATCCCCTTCATTAAAAGCCATGTAGGCCAGTGATTTTTTATAGGTCGCGTTTCCGCCTTCAACGGTTTCTGCTTGTGGAATACCATTCTGGATTCCAATACCCATTCCAGGATTGGTACCATAGGTAATCATTGGTTCTATTTCACTGGCATTGAAGAAGAGTTCACTATCAAAAACGGCATCGTCATCAGAGTAAAGTGTTTTCCAATACTCCATTGCCTTGTCCCATTCTGCTCCTTTTGGAGTATATTCTCTTCCTTTTATGTAATCAAAGGTCTTTTCATCTGGCGCTATCATACCGCCACGTGCCCCCATCTCTATGCTTAGGTTACAGACTGTCATTCTGCCTTCCATGGACATGTCCCTAAATACTTTACCGGAATATTCAACAAAATACCCAGTTGCTCCAGAAGTTGTCAATTTAGAAATGATAAAAAGTGCTACGTCTTTGGGAGTTACACCAACACCCAAATCTCCATCTATATGTATACGCATACTTTTAGGTTTGGGTTGCATGATACATTGTGTGGAAAGTACCATTTCCACTTCACTGGTACCAATACCAAAGGCAATTGCACCAAACGCTCCATGGGTAGAGGTATGGGAATCACCACAAACAATGGTGGCGCCAGGTACCGTTATGCCATTTTCTGGACCGATTACATGAACAATTCCATTTTTCTCATGCCCAAGACCCCAATAGGGAATATTATGCGCTTTGGAATTTTCTTCCAAAGCTTTTAACTGATTTGCAGAGAGTTTATCCTTTACAGGTAAATGTTGGTTCCTTGTTGGTGTGTTATGGTCGGCAGTGGCAAAGGTGCGTTCTGGATACAGCACTTTAATATTTCTATTCTTCAGCCCTAAGAACGCTACTGGACTGGTAACTTCATGCACCAAGTGCCTATCTATAAATAGAACATCCGGGCCCTTATCAATATGTTTTACCACATGTGCATCCCAGACTTTATCAAATAGTGTTTTACTCATGATAATTTCAATAATTTATAAGCTGTTAAAATTAATTTAAGGAAAAAAAAAGAGGTCCAAATTGTTTGGAAAATTACGATGTTCAATATGGGTTTTATAAGGTTTTTAATTGAATTTCAACGTTTTCTTCTTGAATTAAACCAAGAATTTACTAGGCCATTTCCCAGTTTTCAATCTTTTGAAAGCATCAAAAATCATCACATTTTGATGAAAAAAGGAAAGCCCGATAAGGATTTACTTTCTGTTTAGCCATCGATTATGGGTTTATGGACTGATTTATAATAGATTAATTGTAACTATCTGTATTTTAACATGTTTCATTTATATTTAACATTGTTGTAACGTAAAGAAAACCATGAACTTTATACTTTGGTACGACGACCTAGCAGTTTATTCATCAATGAATCAAAAACAAACAAATGAAAAAAAATTACATGGCTTTTTTGGCCACAGTTCTTATTACGGTATTCTCTATTCCCAGTAGCGCTTATTCCCAGTTGGATTTTTTACCACGTGGTAGTCAAATGGCCAAAATTTCCCAACGGGTAGGGAATACAGATATTACTTTAGTGTATTCCCGACCTAGCGTCAATGATCGCGAAATATGGGGCAGTCTAGTTCCATATGGCATGAACAATTTGGGATTTGGTACAGCAGCAGAATCTCCATGGAGAGCGGGAGCGAATGAAAATACTATTTTCAAAACTACCCATGACCTTACTATTGAGGGTAAAAGCTTACCTGCTGGAAAGTATGGTCTGCACATGATAGTTAATGAAGACGACTCAGCGACCATTATCTTTTCAAAGAGCCATAAAGCATGGGGTAGTTACTTCTATAAGCCGGAGGAAGATGTTCTTAGGGTTGATGTTACGACCAGTGAGATAGCACATATAGAACAACTCACCTACATGTTTAACGAAGTGGATGCGACATCGGCCATTGTTTCCTTAAATTGGGAGAGGAAGCAAATACCGTTTAAAGTGACAACCAATGTTACGGAAAACGTTTTAATGGAAATACGCCAGCAACTACAAACTTCTCCGGGATTTAATCGTCAAAGCTGGGAACAAGCCGCAAATTTCGCTCTTAATAATGATGGTGATTTGGACGAGGCCATGGCTTGGGTAGATGCAGCTATATCCGGTCAGTTTTTTAGTCAGAAATCATTCAATAACCTGAATATAAAGTCCCAGATTTTGGCGAAGCAAGGGAAAACAACTGAAGCTAAGGCACTGATGGAAGAAGCACTGCCACTGGGTACGGTCTTTCAGGTTCACGGATATGGTAGGCAGCTCATTGGACAGGGACAACTTGATGCCGCTTTGGAGGTGTTCAAATGGAATGAGAAAAACCACAAGGGTACTTGGCCGGTACATTATGGATTGGCAAGGGCTTATTCAGCGATGGGTGACAATAAAGCTACCTTAAAACATCTAAAAATTGCACTTGACAATGCCCCGGCCCAAGCAAACAAAGATCGGGTAACAGCTAACATAGCTAAGGCAGAAAACGGGGAAACGATAAATTAAGCTTTTTGTTGGTAAGTTTAATTAGCGAAGATGCCCAGTTTTTTACTGGGCATTTTAACTTATATAGTTCCAAATTGAAGATTGCTTCATCATTTTGGTGTACGCTTTTAAGATCATTTGGTTTTCTTCCTTTTTCAGATTTGGGTCATCTTTTAGAAGTTGAATGGCATGGTATCTGGCAGCTTTTAAGATTTGGTTGTCCTTAACGATGTCCGCTATTTTTAAATTAAGGAGACCACTTTGTTGCGTACCCATTAAATCACCAGAACCGCGCAGTTTTAAATCCACTTCGGCAATATCAAAACCATCATTGGTGCGCACCATGGTCTGTAATCGTGTCTTGGAATCTTCCGAAAGCTTGTTGCCTGTCATTAAAATACAGAAACTTTGCTCAGCACCCCTACCTACACGGCCACGTAACTGGTGCAATTGGGACAATCCGAACCGCTCCGCGCTTTCAATGACCATAACAGATGCATTGGGAACGTTAACGCCAACTTCAATGACCGTTGTTGCTACCATTAGTTGGGTTTCACCCTTTACAAAACGTTCCATTTCATAATCTTTATCCTTTGGTTTCATTTTGCCATGAACTATGGATATCTGATAATCAGAAGGGGAGAAGTCTCTGGAAATACTTTCATAACCGTCCATCAAATCCTTATAATCCAAAGCTTCGGACTCTTGAATCAAGGGATATACAATATAGATTTGCCTTCCTTTTTTGATTTCATCCTTCATAAACTGAAAGACTTTTAGCCTATTGTTATCAAACCTATGCACTGTTTTGATAGGTTTACGTCCCGGAGGAAGTTCATCGATAATGGAAATATCCAAATCCCCATAAAGACTCATTGCTAATGTTCTTGGAATAGGGGTGGCTGTCATGACCAGAATATGTGGTGGGATTTCATTTTTATGCCATAACTTGGAACGCTGTGCGACACCAAACCGATGTTGTTCATCGATAACGGCCAGCCCAAGGTTATGAAACTGGACCTTATCTTCCAAAACGGCATGGGTACCTACCAAAATATGTAGTTCTCCATTTTCCAACTGCTCGTGGATTAGAGTGCGCTCGGATTTTTTGGTGGAACCAGTCAATAGAGAAATATTCACATTCATTTCCCCTAATAAGTCTTTTAGACCATTGTAATGTTGGTTTGCTAAAATTTCGGTTGGGGCCATCAAGCAGGACTGGAAACCATTATCCATCGCCAATAACATGCACATTAGCGCAACTATAGTTTTACCTGAACCTACATCACCTTGCAATAAACGATTCATTTGGGCATTACTGCCCATGTCGCTCCGAATCTCTTTAATGACTCTTTTTTGCGCATTGGTAAGCTCAAATGGGAGGTGTTCTGTGAAAAAAGTATTGAAATGCTCTCCAACAGTTTCAAAAGGTAATCCCTTTATTTTATGCTTTCTGATGAGCTTTTTGGAAATCAACTGGAGCTGTACATAAAAAAGCTCTTCAAACTTTAACCGAAACCGTGCTTTTGCCAACAACTCTTGACTTTTTGGAAAATGAATGTTAAAAAGAGCTTGACTTTTTGAAATCAATTTTAACTCGTCGCGTATTCCTGATGAAAGTGATTCTGGGAACTTCCCCCGGATTCCAAGAATAACTGCTGCATCATTTTACCGATTACACGATTTGTGATACCCTTTGCGCTCAACTTTTCAGTCGAAGGATAAATGGGTTGCATGGCAACCTTTAGATTTTTCTCATGCTCAGAAACCAGTTCCATTTCTGGATGCGGCATTGAAAAGGTACTTCCGTATTTTGTGGTCCGCCCAAAAACTACATAAGGTTCGTTAAGTTTTAGGTTTTCCCTAATCCATTTTTGCCCACGAAACCAAACCAGTTCCATTTGTCCGGTTTCATCAATAAAACTGGCAACCAAGCGTTTTCCGCGTTTTTGTTCCACGGTTTTTATATGAACAATTTTACCAACTATTTGTACATCTGCTCCACTGGATTGTAACTGATTTATTTTATAATAGCTCGTTTTGTCCAGATGCCTATTCGGAAACAGATGCAGGAGGTCTAAGTAGGTGTGTATGCCCAATTCTGACCCAAGCGTATCCGCTCTGTTGGGACCAACACCCTTTAAATAAGGAATAGGAGTTTGCAGAAAATTGGGATTCATAAAACTAAAATATGTAATTTGGATTGACTTTTGCTATTTACAAAACATGAAGCTCGGCCCCGTAGCAGTTTTTTTCTTTTTCGCACAGATTCTAAGTTCTCAAACTCAGGATGGTGTAGATTTTTTAAGTGCCAAAATTTTTATTGAACCAATTCCCCAACAAAAACAGGTCAAAGGGCAAGTGACCTATAAGTTTGAAGTTTTAAAAAGCATTGATTCAATTTTTCTGGACGCCATCAATATTGATTTTTCATCGGTTTTACTTGATTCAAAAAGCGTGAATTACACTAACGATCAAAAATCAATCACATTAAAAAAGAAGTTTAAGAAAGGAACAATCCATTCAATTTCATTAACATATCTGGCGAACCCTAAACAGACTGTTTATTTCTTGGGATGGGATGATAGCAATCCAGATAACAATCAGATTTGGACACAAGGACAAGGAAAGTATACGAGCCATTGGCTGCCCAGTTTTGACGATATGAACGAAAAGGTTGAGTTCGACCTTAATTTAATTGCTGTGCCAGGCTATACCGTTATTTCAAATGGTAAACTTACTGGAAAAGAAGAATTGCCAGACGGTAAAGGCCAATCTTGGCAATTTGACATGGAACAACCTATGAGCAGTTACCTTGTAGGGTTTGCTATTGGAAAGTTTGATAAGAAAACGATTCAATCTAGTACAGGGATACCGATAGAATTATACTATGAGCCCAAGGATAGCTCAAAGGTTGAGCCTACGTATCGACATATGCGATTTGTTTTCGATTTTTTGGAAAAGGAAATCAATGTGCCTTATCCTTGGCAAAACTACAAACAAGTACCTGTTCAGGATTTTTTATATGCTGGAATGGAAAATACAGGTGCGACCATTTTTTCCAATACGTTTATGATTGATTCTATAGCCTTTTCGGATAAGAATTACGTGAATGTCAACGCACACGAGTTGGCACACCAATGGTTTGGGAATCTGGTCACTGAGCAGAGTGGTGAACACCACTGGTTGCATGAAGGTTTTGCCACCTATTATGCCTATTTAGCCGAAAAGGAAATATTTGGTGAGGACTATTTTTATTGGCGATTGTTGGATACTGCCAAGTCGCTTATAAATTTCTCCAGTGATGGAAATGGAGAGGCATTGACGAACTCCAGCGCCGGTAGTCTTACGTTTTACGAAAAAGGGGCTTGGGCCTTGGTGATGCTCAGGGAAAGGGTAGGAGACTTTAATTTTCGTCAGGGAATACAGAACTATCTAACAAAATATGCCTATCAGAACGTCACGATTTCAGATTTTATGTGGGAAATGGAAAAGGCATCTGGGATGAACCTTGCTGATTTTAAAAGTGTATGGCTACAAGAGTCGGAATTTCCATTTGAAACTGCCAAATCCTTTTTAATTGATAATAGCAATTCTATCAAAAATTACTTTGATATCAAAAGCACCATTGGGAACAATTTTGATGAAGCCGAAACCATTCTTACAGATGAATGGAATGTATTAAAATCGGATGATGTCAAAAATCGTTTGGTATCGGATTACGCTACAAACCTATCAGCAAAATTCTTGGGAAGAATCCTTAGAGATGAAAGTTCTAAAGTAAGACAAGCAGTCGCTTTTTCTATAGAAAAGCTGCCTGCTCAAATTCGTCTGGATTTTGAAAGCTTGTTGATGGATGGGAGCTATAAAACTGTGGAATCCGCTCTTTATAGATTATGGACCGACTTTCCAGATGGCCAAACTGCTTATTTGGAGAAAACGAAAGATATCGTTGGATTACCAAACAAGAATGTTCGTCTGCTTTGGCTGACCTTGGGATTGGTGAGTCCAACCTATCGTATTGATCTAAAACCTGAGTTTTTTAGAGAATTAAATAGCTATACCAGTTCTGAGCATCATTTTGAAGTACGGTTACTGGCTTTTCAATATTTGAAAAATATAGGGACATTCAATGATAATACCTTAAAAAATTTGGTGGATGCCTGTAGCCATCATGTTTGGTATTTTAAGAAATCCTCACGAAAAATATTAAAAGAGTTCTTGAAAGGAGATGGCAATGTAGCCCGACTTAGGGCCATATATCCATCCTTAAATCAAGAACAGCAGCATTATTTGGATAAAACTTTGGGTAAATGAGGGCATTGGTCATATCTGGTGGCGGTAGTAAGGGAGCATTTGCAGGTGGAGTTGCTCAATTTTTAATACAAGAAGCCAACCACAAGTACGATTTGTTCGTGGGCACCTCAACGGGAAGTTTGCTTATCTCCCATTTGGCATTGAACAAGTTGGACAAAATAAAGGAAATCTATTCGTCCGTAAATCAAAAAAGTATATTCAATAACTGTCCTTTTGTAGTAAAGAAAAAACATGGTATCGATATTATTGCCATCAATCACTGGAACGTGGTCAAAAACTTTATGCGTGGGAAAAAGACCTTTGGTGAGAGCGAGAACCTTCGGCATCTTATCCGTGAATCTATAACTCCGGAAGAATTTGAAGAATTAAAGCAAAGTACCACAGATGTGGTAGTGACGGTATCGAATCTATCTTTGAACCAAGTGGAGTATAAGTCTATTAACGATTGTACTTATGATGAATTTTGTGATTGGATATGGATCTCATCGAATTATGCTCCGTTTATGAGCTTGGTAAAGCGGAACGGTTGTGAATATGCGGATGGTGGCCTGGGAAGTTTGGTTCCCATTGAAGAAGCATTGAAACGTGGTGCGACCGAAGTAGATGTTGTTGTGCTTCACACTGAAGTGAACTATCTTAATCGATTACCGGTCAAAAACCCATTTGAGTTGATGACCACTATTTTCGCCTTTATGTTGGATAGAATTGAGAATCAAAACATCCGAATAGGAAAATTCGTGGCCAATCAAAAAGATGCGATTATCAACTTTTATTATACACCGACAGTTTTAACAACGAATTCGTTAATTTTTGATAAAGAACGCATGACCCTATGGTGGAAAAAAGGGTATTTATATGCCAAGAACAAAAATGAAGAAACAAGTCCTATAGACCCTGAACATCAGGAATGATAATTACCACAGTTCGCCCACTTCTTTCTTTACAAAACTAAGCGCCGTTGCTGATGGGGATTGTTTTTCCATGGTTTGGTTTAAGATATCTTCCCTTAACTTATCTGGAGAATCCGTAGCGCTCATACCTGCAGAACGTATCATCTGAATTGTAGCGTTTTTTGCAGCTTTGATAATGTTCCAACATTCTTCGGACATGTATATTTGCTGGGAAAGGTTATGCTCAAATTCGGTCTCCACTTGTTTTATGAGCAGGTTCTCATAGGCACTTTTATCTTTTCCATTTGGTCCTACACGGACTACCAGGCTATTTAAAGCAATTCTTTCTAAAAAAAGAACCATGCGCTCATAAGCTTGCAAGCGTATGGGCAACGTATCTTTTTGGGAGTCTTTATGCAGGAGAAAACGTCTTCGGCCTTCCTCATTTTTAGTATGTAGCCTAAAAAAATAAAAAGCAATTGCGCCGGTTACTACTGCTGGTAATAGGTATGCAAAAAGTTGAAAGATATCGTCTCCGCTCATGGATTAGTTGGTTTTTGGTTTTATAAAAACTAGAACGAACTAAAGCCACAAAAAGTATGGGCAGGGGCAATGAAAATATTAGTTGTCCTTTGCCTTCTGTTTCACACTATCATAAAAGCTTTTGTAGTCGGGTTGTAGCTTTATGTTTATACCTTCTTTAAAGTTGCCATCTTTGACCGATATGTTTACACGCTCACTTGAAACTTCAAAAGTTTCGACCAATTCTTTTGAAATTGTGGTGGCTTGATCAAAGGTAGCACCAAATTCTCCGGTGATGTTCAATCCTTCAACTTCAATTTTTAATGTGGGATTGGTTTTGATCACTTTAGAAACTTTCTCCAGCCACGCTTTGCCTTCCTCGGTTATTTCTGAAGCATTATCAGCTCCAAATAAAGTATTCAGACTGTTTGATATTACTATCTCTCCTTCCACAAAGTCAGCTTTAGCATCGCTTCCCATGGATTGTTTTACTTTGGATAACAGCACAATGGCAACAGAGTCATTTGAAGCTATCATTGCGGTCATATTACTAAGCTGTTTTTCTTTTCGCCCTAGTGCAGCTAGTGTGGTATTCACATTCTGACTATTCTTTTTTGAAAGTTCGGAGAAGCTGCTCAAGTTTTGCAGGAGCGTTTGATTGGCATCGCGAAGTGCATTGTTTTCATTCTCCAAAGTTTCCGCTTTTGCTTCACTTGAGGAGATTTTTCTTTTGGTACTTGCAAGCTCCTGTTCAACTGTTCTAAGGTTAGTTTTAAGTTCACTGATTTCAGCGATTAGTTCACTCTTTTTTTGGGCAATTCCCATAACTGTAAAAAAAAGTGCCATCAAAATAGTAATATGTCTTTTCATCGATTTGGTATTTGTGTGTTATATGTTTTAAAAGTCAAAATTATGATGTTTTTTCCAAAACTCTTCGTCCACCTAGATAAGAACAGTCATAAAGTTCTTGCATAGAGTTAAATTCAACGTCTGTTTTTTCATAACCATAAACAGTTTTTAAATCACTGTTAAGGTAATCATCATCTACATTTACTTGAATATCTTCCATACGAAATTGGCAGGGATGCTCATAACCCGAAGCGTGTGTAATTTCTAAAAACTCTTTTCTGAAGGTCTTGAAATACTGCGCCAGTCTATCTGATTTTAGAGGTACGTTGATTCCATTTTGAAGCCATTTGCTTTGTGTAGCTACTCCAGCAGGGCATCTATTGGTATGGCAAACCTGGGCTTGGATACACCCTATACTCATCATGGCTTCGCGTGCTACGTTGATGCAATCCACGCCCATTGCAAATGCCATGGCCGCTTTTGCTGGAAAACCAAGTTTACCACTACCTATGAAAACGATTCTTTCCGTAAGGTTTTTATCCTTGAATAGTTTGTAAATAGAAGCAAATCCATAAACCCAAGGTAAAGATACGTGGTCGGCAAAGCTGGGAGGTGCAGCACCGGTGCCACCTTCACCACCGTCAATTGTAATGAAATCTGGTCCTTTCCCTGTTTTTTTCATTAAATCGGCCAACTCTTTCCATTGATCTAGCTTTCCTATAGCTGCTTTTATTCCTACAGGTAATCCGGTCTGGTCCGCAATATTTTCAATAAGTTCCAAAAGTTCAGGAATGGAACTAAATGCTTTATGAGTAGCAGGGGAGAGGACATCTTTTCCAACTTCCACACCACGAATTTCGGCGATTTCCGGTGATATTTTTGCACCTGGTAGCACACCGCCTTTACCTGGCTTGGCACCTTGAGACAATTTTATCTCAATGGCTTTTATGCAGGGATTCTCATCGACCAAGATCTTCATTTTTTCTATGGAGAAATTCCCGTTTTTGGAACGTACACCAAAATATCCGGTTCCAAAATGAAAGACGACATCGCCTCCTTGTTTATGGTATGGGGATAGCCCGCCTTCGCCAGTGTTGTGATATGCATGACATTTTTCTACCCCTTTGTTCATGGCTTCTACGGCAGCTGCGGACAAAGAACCAAAGCTCATAGCGGAAATATTGATAACTGAGCCCGGTCGGTATGGTTTTCTCCTTTTGTTATAAGCACCCATGACTTTAGCGCAGGGCAAAAAATAGGGATTCTCATTATTGGGGTGGTTTTCTGGAACTTGATACCCCATCAGGGCATTTTTTATGAAAATATGCTGATGGGAATAAATATCTCTATCTGTTCCAAAACCTTCATAATTATTTTCCTTTTTCGCAGAGGCATAAATCCAACCACGTTCTATCCTGTTAAATGGCAGCTCTTCCCGGTTATTTGCCACAAAATATTGCCGCATTTCAGGGCCAATACTCTCCAGCCAATACCGCAGGTGACCAACAACAGGATAATTATGACTTATGGTATGTGATTTCTGAAAAAAGATATCACGTATTGCCACCAAAAAAAGGAACATCAATACCCATAGCCACCATGGTATATCTGCTAAAAAATCGAGAACGACCTCCATTTACAAATTCAAATAATCCAAGGCTAATTGTGTCATTGTCTTTACGCCCAAAAGCAATCCGCTATCATCAATCTTAAAATCTGGAGTATGATGAGGATAAGATTCTGTAGTTCCGGGTGTCATACCTCCAAGGAAAAAATAGAATCCAGGAACTTTTTCTTGAAAATAGCTAAAATCTTCTGCTCCGGTAATTGCTTTGTGAATGGAAACATTGTCCTTTCCCGCTACTTTTTCCAAGGTCGGAGCCATTTTGGCCGTCAAATCCAAATCATTATAAGTAATTGCAGTGGAAGTTTGAATATCAATTGTTGCTTCGCCACCATAAACTTTCGCGATGGCAGGAACCATTTCTTCCATACGTTTATTGATGAACTTTTGCATATCATAATCCAATGTTCGTATAGTTCCGATCATTTCGGCACTTTCTGGAATGATATTGGAACGTACACCACTGGTAATCTTACCCACAGAAATAACCGCGGCTTCATTGATTAATTCGGTTTCTCTACTGATGATGGTCTGTAACCCATCTATAATTTTAGCACTGATCAATATGGGATCAACTCCACCCCATGGTTGAGAGCCATGCGTTTGTTTTCCTTTTACATTGATTACAAAGCGTTGAGCGGATGCCATGCTTCCTCCTGGTTTGTATTTTACCGTACCAACAGGGGTTTGAGAATTGATGTGAAGTCCAAAAATTGCATCGACATTGGGATTTGTAAGTACGCCTTCTTTCACCATCAACAGTGCACCACCTTCTTCTCCTGGTGGCGGACCTTCTTCTGCGGGTTGAAAGATGAACTTGACCGTACCTTTTATTTTGTCCTTGTTTTTGGAGAGTATTTCAGCAACACCCATTAAAATGGCAACATGTGTATCATGCCCACAGGCATGCATAACACCAACACTTTTTCCCAAAAATTCGGATTTTACGGTTGATTTGTAGGACAAGTCGTTTCGCTCGGTAACCGGTAATGCATCAATATCTGCTCTTAATGCAACGACTTTTCCATCTTGGTCGCCTTTTAACAACCCAACCACTCCGGTCTTCGCAACACCTGTTTGTACCTCAATTCCAAGTGATTTTAAATGTTTTGCAATTTTTTCAGCAGTTTTAAACTCGCGATTGCTGAGTTCCGGGTTTTGGTGGATGTCCCGTCTCCATTCGATGACTTTGTCTTCAATGGCGGCATAGTCCTTTTCAAGATTGGGGCCTTGTGCCCAAATTGAGATGCTGGTAAACAGCAATGCAAGGGTGAAAATTTTGTTCATGTATAGTCGATTTAAAATTTTATAAGTTGATATCCTTTGTTTTGTAGCTGAATAAGTGCTGTCATAGCCGATAGGGCGATTTTAACGTCGGGTATCAGTTCTTCTTTGGGAAAGTTACGGGATTTAGAAGACTGCCCGCAATAAATTACTTCTACTCCGGCATCTATCAAATCTTTGACCATATCAAAATTTGGATTATCAACTCCATATTTTGCTTTATAGGCTTTATTGTGGATGATATCCTTAGATGCTTTGTTGTGGACCACCAATGCTACTTTCAATTGTTCTACCGGGACTCCACCTTGAGCGTGCATGTTGAGAAATCGCGCAGCAGTTTCAATGGTCCTATTTATTTCTGAGTGGGATTCGGGACTGTTCATGATATCAAAAACAACTTTAAATTCTTGATTGACATTGGTTTTGAAATCAGGGTTTTCGATTTCCCAGACTTTCCCGTAATTCTCAATCACAGGACCTGCCTTTTTTTCTTGTGAAATTGCATATGCGGAAATTAAAGTAAGGAGAATGACGGGCATCAATTTTAAATTCATGAATGAGCAGTGTTTTAGTTCTTAAATATATTCAAATTCGATTTAAAAAAATGCTTTCGTGTTTATAAGTATTGAAAGTATGTTTTTAGGATAAAACCATTATTAGCTAATTTCACGGTTACTTTTTAAAAATTTTTGCTGTTTGAGTACTTTTTTGGATGAATTGAACGATGCGCAACGCGCTCCTGTATTGCACAAGGACGGTCCTTTAATGGTCATTGCGGGCGCTGGCTCAGGAAAAACCCGGGTCTTGACATACAGGATTGCCCATTTGATGGAGCAAGGTGTGGATTCGTTCAATATTTTGGCTTTGACCTTTACCAACAAGGCCGCCAAAGAAATGAAAAAACGTATCGCCACCATTGTTGGAAATTCTGAAGCGAAAAACCTTTGGATGGGAACGTTCCACTCGGTTTTTGCCAAACTCCTTCGTTTTGATGGTGATAAGCTCGGCTACCCCAGCAACTTCACCATCTACGATACCCAAGATTCACAGCGATTGATTGCTTCAATCATTAAAGAAATGGGGCTGGATAAGGATATTTACAAATACAAACAGATACAAAATAGGATATCGTCGTACAAAAATAGCCTGATTACGGTAAAGGCTTATTTTCAAAACCCAGAACTGGTAGAAGCGGATGCTATGGCCAAAAGACCAAGGTTGGGAGAAATCTATCAAAATTATGTTGACCGTTGTTTTAAAGCTGGTGCCATGGATTTTGATGACCTTTTGCTGCGTACCAATGAACTGTTGACCCGTTTTCCGGAGGTGTTGATGAAATACCAAGATCGGTTCAGGTATATTCTTGTTGATGAGTACCAAGATACCAACCATTCCCAGTACTTAATAGTCAAAGCGCTTTCTGACCGTTATCAAAATATTTGTGTGGTAGGAGACGATGCGCAAAGTATTTATTCCTTTAGGGGGGCAAATATCAGTAATATCCTTAATTTCCAAAGGGATTATGACGATGTTGCGGTCTACAGGTTGGAACAAAACTACCGGTCTACCAAGAACATCGTAAACGCTGCTAACTCCATCATTGCCAAGAACAAAAATCAATTGGAAAAAGTGGTCTGGACCTCTAACGATGAAGGAAACCAGATAAAGATTCATAGAAGTCCTACAGACGCTGAAGAGGGCAGGTATGTTGCTGCTTCTATCTTTGAGAACAAAATGCAGCAACAGATGCAAAACGGTGAATTTGCGGTTTTGTACAGAACCAATTCGCAGTCGAGGGCCATTGAAGATGCATTGCGAAAACGTGACATACCCTATAGGATTTATGGTGGGCTTTCTTTTTATCAACGTAAAGAGATTAAAGACGTTCTTGCGTATTTACGAATAATCATCAATCCTAAAGATGAGGAAGCGCTAAAGCGTATCATCAACTTTCCTGCAAGGGGCATTGGTCAAACGACCATTGATAAACTTCTGGTCGCTGCAAATCATTATGGGCGTTCCATTTTTGAAGTAATGGAACATTTGGAAAAGCTAAATCTAAACATCAACAGTGGAACCAAACGGAAACTAGGTGATTTCGTGACCATGGTCAAAAGCTTTCAGATTATGAACGAAGGTGCGGACGCGTTTGTCCTAGCGGAACACGTTGCCAAGAAGACCGGGTTGTTATTGGAGTTCAAAAAAGACGGTACCCCCGAAGGTATTGCCAAAATGGAGAACATTGAAGAACTTTTAAACGGGATCAAAGATTTTGTTGAAGGTCAAAAGGAATTGGCAGATGCTACCGGTGGATTATCCGAGTTCTTAGAGGATGTAGCCCTTGCTACCGATATGGATAAGGATGTTGGTGATGATGACCGTGTCGCTCTTATGACCATTCACTTAGCGAAAGGATTGGAGTTCCCCTACGTGTACATTGTTGGAATGGAAGAGGATTTGTTCCCTTCGGCAATGAGTATGAACACCAGGAGTGAACTTGAGGAGGAAAGGCGTTTGTTCTATGTGGCCTTGACACGGGCTGAGAAACAAGCTTTTCTTACCTATACGCAAAACAGATATCGTTGGGGAAAACTCATTGATGCGGAACCTAGTCGATTTTTGGAAGAGATAGATGAGCAGTACGTTGAAAACCTAGTACCTGTGAACGATGGATATCGCTATAGATCAATGATTGATTCCAACATATTTGGCGAAGTGGACAAAAGCAAGCTACGACAAATAAAACCCAAGAATGGAACACCACCAAGTGTTCAAAGACCAAACGAGAATCAATTACGAAAGCTTAGGAAACTAAAACCAGAGTTGTCATCACCGGCAAGCAATACCAATGTTATAGATTCCAACCTAGCGGAAGGCTCCATGGTAAACCACACCCGTTTTGGTAGGGGGAAGGTACTTAAAATTGAAGGCGCAGGAAATGACAGAAAAGCGGAAATTAAATTTGAGAAGGGGGATGTTAAAAAGTTATTGCTCAGGTTTGCCAAGCTGGAAATAATCAAATAGCACTAAAGAGCTAAGATACCCTAAGGATACTTTCTCTATTGAGGTTTGTTGGTACCGTAAACGAGAACGTACTTCCAGTATTGACCTTGGATTTTATTTGTACCGTTCCATCGTTTCTCTTTATAAAATCCTTACAGATTGCAAAGCCAAGTCCTGTACCTTCTTCATTGTCGGTTCCTTTAGTGGTCGAGTTTTCTTTGGTCGAATTTAACAGGGCTTCTTTTTGTTCTTCTGTCATACCAATACCAGTATCATTTACCTTGATTTCTAAATGATTGCTATGTTCTAAAACGTTTATTGATATGGTATCACCACTTTTGGTAAATTTTAATGCATTGGAGAGAAGATTTCTTATAATGAAGTCTATCATGTTTTTATCTGCATATACGTTGGGTAATTCAACAGTAGTATAATCAATTTTGATATTTTTCCTGTGTGCATTCTCCTTGAACAAGGTCACGTTCTTTTCAATAACTGGATTAATATCGAACATCCTTTTAGAGATTTGGTGATCGTTCATCTGTGTTTTTGCCCAGTTCAATAAATTATCCAATAGGAGTTGAAGATTTTGTGAAGCATCGGATAAATACTTCACGAACATTCCTTTTTCATTTTCGTCCATTTCACCGTTGTCCTCATTCAGAATATTGGCCAGGGAAAGCACGTTTCCGGTATGCCCCCTTAAATCGTGTGAAATAATGGAGAAAAACTTATCTTTTATTCTTGAAGCTTCCTTGAGTTCATTTTCAGACTCGACCAATTTTACGTTTAAGCTGCTCAGAGATTTGTTTTTTTCGCTTAGGCTAAGAATCTGTTGGCGTATTTTGTTAACGAGGCCATTATAGGTACCTGTTAGTTTATCGATTTCATCAATTTTAATGCTCCTGTTTTTGTGTATTTGCCCCTCAAAATTATTTTGGACAATGGAGTCCATATCCGAGATGAGGTTTTTTATAGGATTGGCAATATGACCTGAGAAAATAAATGCTGAGAGAATAGCAAACAACACCGTAATTGAAAAGAACAGTACCAAATATGATTTTATGGTGTCTATCATGACTTCTGAATCTGAGTCAACGATACTGTACAAAGTACTCACCTTGTCATTGAGCTGGGAATGAATTGTTTGAATTTCTTTTATAAGTCCTGTATTGATATCACCGATTTCTTTTTCAAAAGTGACTACTTGGTTAAAGTTTTTTTGGTAGCCTTTTAAAGAGGTAATAGTTTCCAAATCTGCTTTACCATTGGATTCTAAACGATTCAAAATTGTATTGATAAATGAATTGAGCTCTTTGGCGTATACATAGTCCTTTCTTAAGAAAAAATCTTTTTCTCTTCTACGCATTTGAAGGATTTCCGCTAAAGTAATTCCTTTTGCACCTGTCTCCAGTTTATGGATATGCTGGCGCATTTTCCCAATAACACCAAAATTCTTGAATCCTCTTTTTTTGATCAGTGTTATCGCCTCAATAATCTTAGAATCGAGGTTATCGATATCTTCTGAGATTCGACCCAATCTTTTATCCACTATGGCATTTGAATTGCTTCTGGCTATCTGGATATCGTTGAGGGCTTTTTTAGCGTTGGTTATGTAATGATGGTACTGCTCTGAAGATTGTGTGGATTTTTCAATATAGAACGAATCCTGTTTTGCATCAAAATCCAGAATATGAAAAAATTCATTATCTGCTTTGAGCCGGTTACCATCGAAAAGTGCTATACTTTCCCTGAAAGATTTTGCATTGTCAATTTTCTTGAGACTGTTGAATGCAAAAAGTAAAAAAGGACCTATGAGGATGAAAAGCATAAAAAATGCTATTAGTACTCTGCCTCTGATGGTGTTCATTGTCAATTTTTAGAAAAACATCCTATGTACTTTAAACGAAGATTTTAATGGGATAGTATTTAAAAAGATACACTACGACATTCAACCAACCATTTATAATTCGCAAAATGATGAGGCATTGTTATTGTGCATATCCGCATAATGTCAAGTTTATGGATTCCACTACTGGATTTAGGTCAGTATATTGAAATCTATACACTTTATATAATACAGCATATTCCCCATAGTCCTTAACGCAATCAACAGTTTTATTGCGACCTTTTGTTCCCGTTGGCATCAATTCTTTGAAAATCAGTTGATTTTCTTTGATAATTGCAGCTGCTATGTACTTGGTAAGTATTGTTCTTTCATTTAAATCATAAACATGTACGGGCCAATTTTCAGGTACTCCAGTGCCTTTAAAAAATAGATAGTTTCCTGTTTTGCCAATAAGTGATATCGCTGAATCGTTGATGGTGATGTGAATAGTGTCGGCTTCGTACATACTCACGCTAATACCTGAAAAAGTGTTATTTATAACTTGTTCGATTGAAACTTTAAGTTCATTTTCAAAAGTAAAGGTTGTAGTATGTCCTACCTTGTCATTTACCAGTGGAAACTCTGACCCATTGATAAAATTAAAGGTATTGGAACATTCAAAACTGTCGTTGGTGTAGGTGATACTTGCTTTATTGTCTAAATGTTTTCGCTCAAAATCAGTACCGTTGAATTCCAAAGGATGGTACACCACTTTTTCTCCCCAGATTTCTGGTTGCAGGATAAGAGAGCCGTCTTTTTCTATACTGAAGTCCATTTGTGCTTCAAAATCTAAATTTTCAAGCTGATAATGAGAAGTTAAGGAACTCTTATTATCTGGAAATATAGGTTCTGGTTGAAAAATACCTTCTTCATTCGAAAAAGCATCAATCTGATAGTAGTACCCGTAAGCTGACGATCTGCCCCAACCATGAAAAAGATATACGGGTTTTTGCTGATTACTTTTTATGTTATAGATTTCATTATAGGTACTTGAGTTTTCATTAAGATAAGTATGTACGACACTATCATTTTTTATATGTAGTACTATGCTCTTAAAATTACCCATGGAACCTCCCAATCTTGTATTCCATGAGAAGACACCTATTTTCTTATCATCGGATAACGCAAAGACATAACTATGTTTTTTTAGATAGTTGAATCTATTGATTTCTTCAAGAAAGGATTGTGTGGTGATTTTTTTAATCGTAGTACTAATATCCTTATTGATAGAAGTGGCCAAGTCATGAAAATCCGAATCGTTTTGATGAATATTCCATAAGTCTTCAAACTGTTGATCAAGAATATAGATGATATCTTTTCCTCGCTCAGGAACGGAAGTTAGACTATAAAGCTTGTCCGATTTGCCATTTTCTTTACAACTGATGAAAAACAGCAATAGGAGAAGAGGTAGTTTTTTGGTGAAATGATTAAATGCCATAATTGATGTCCATTATCTTAGAAATTGTAGTAAAAATGAAACTTTTGGAGAAAGTGTCTTAGGCAAAATGGACCGATGCCCTATATCATTTGATAGATGAGCGGATTGAAGGCATAAGTTTCGTTTACAACCAACATTTGAAGGTTTACTGTACTTTTTGATTTTAATCTTGTTACTTTGTATAACACGGCTTAAAATTTCTTTTTAAAAAATGGCAGAGCTTATTAAACTTTTTGAAGAGAACCCTAACCCGAGACAGGTTTCGAAAATCGGAAGCGTGTTGCGAAAGGGAGGACTTATCATATATCCCACGGATACCGTTTATGGGTTAGGGTGCGATATTACCAATTCAAAAGCCTTGGAAAAGATTGCCAGAATAAAAGGTGTAAAACTAGCAAAGGCCAACTGGTCGTTTGTTTGTGCGGATTTAAGCAATCTTTCGGACTATGTACGCCAAATAGATACTTCTACTTTTAAAATATTAAAAAGAGCGTTACCAGGACCGTATACTTTTATCCTTCCCGGAAATAACAATCTCCCAAAAGATTTTAAAAAGAAGAGAACAGTAGGGATACGTGTTCCCGATAATGCCATTATAAATGCTTTAGTAACAGAATTGGGTAATCCTATTGTTTCTACTTCTATCCATGATGAAGATGATATTCTTGAATATACTACGGATCCTGAGCTTATATATGAAAAGTGGAAAAACCTTGTTGACATTGTTGTAGATGGGGGATATGGTGGAAACATTGCATCCACTGTGATAGATCTGGCTACAGGGTATCCGGAAGTGGTAAGGGAGGGAAAAGGAAGTTTGGATATTTTATAATCAGGATTATTATTAAAAACAAAAAGCGGCCAATGGCCGCTTTTATATTTTTATACTTATAACTTTTTTAGTTTCCAGATCCACCAATCGCAGGATCTTTCATTCCTTCTTCAATCATGCTATAGAACTGATCGATTTTTGGAAGTACAACAATTCGTGTTCTTCTGTTTTTAGCTCTATCGGCAGAACTGTCATTGGATACCAATGGAACGTAGTAACTTCTACCGGCTGCAGTCATACGCTTAGGATCAACATTGAACTCGTTCTGTAAAATACGCACTATAGAAGTAGCTCGTTTTGCACTCAAATCCCAGTTATCTTGTAAAACACCTT
Source organism: Flagellimonas sp. HMM57 (assembly GCF_021390175.1). NCBI lineage: Bacteria > Pseudomonadati > Bacteroidota > Flavobacteriia > Flavobacteriales > Flavobacteriaceae > Flagellimonas > Flagellimonas sp. HMM57. The sequence goes on from NZ_CP090004.1 coordinate 3,568,573, forward strand.
TTGAGAAAGGTACGTTATCGGTATGTCCTTCAACCAAGAATTCGAAATCTGGTTTGTTGTTTACGACTTTAGCAACTTTGCCCAATACTGCTTTTGCAGCAGAAGTTACGTTGTAGCTTCCACTTCTAAATAATAATTTATCGGAGATGGAAACAAAAACAACACCTTTTTCAACACTTACTTCGATGTCCTCGTCATCCAAATTGCCCAAAACTCCTTTTAAACTCTGTACCAAGGAAAGGTTTACGGAATCTCTTCTTGTTACCGCATCTTGCAACTTTCTTATGGTCAAATCCTTTTCTTGTAAACTTTCCAAGGATTTTTCAAGATTTTCTGCACCTTTAGTGGTAAGCGTTGTTAAATTACCCATATTGTTGATCAATTCTTGGTTGTTCGCTTTCAAGAAAGCGTTTTGATCTTCAAGAGTTTTCAATTTGGAAGATGCTGTGGCTTTTTCCTCCAAACAATCATTTAATTTTACTGTTGCCGAATTCAACAAGTCTTGAGTTTCCTGTTGTTGGGCCTCAAGTTCAGCATATTTTTTCTGTGATACACATGAAGACAATGCTATTGCCATCGCAAATGTTCCTAAAAAGACTTTTTTCATAATAATGTTTATATATATTAGGGATTATTAGTTCTAATTGTTAAAATCTCAGCAAAATTATATAAAAAGGAAATTTTAAAAATTTCACCATCGTTAATCTTTTACTAAAATGTTAAAATTCTTTATGTGATGTACGAAGTGAGACCATACTATGGATGTAGTCGAATGGTATTTTAATATAAAATTAGCTTTTTCCCTTTTTTTGTACATTCTCCTAAAGTTACTGTAAAAACTTAAGTGTGCCTTTAGAATTGCAAGACAATGGTTCCATTTTAACTGAAAAATAAAACGTAGGGCCGCTATTCCGTCCAATAATAACCTTAAAAAAATCAATAATAACGCTTTTCTTCGGGGAAGGTTTTTGGTGATAGAGTATAGGGAGTTCCTAAAATTTAAAAAGGTTTTTTTTGGGTTCATGTTCGCTAAAGTGGAACCGCCCAAATGGTAAACATGGCTCTTTCCCACATAATATACTTTATGTCCCGAGTTTTTGGCTCTCCAGCAAAGATCAATTTCTTCTTGGTGCGCAAAGTAATCCTCATCAAAACCACCTAGTGAATTAAAAACTTCGCTTCTTATGAACATGCACGCACCTGTCGCCCAAAAAACCTCTTTGATATCATCGTATTGCCCTTCGTCCTTTTCCAACGCTTGGAAAATTCTTCCACGACAAAACGGATATCCTAGTCTATCTATGAAGCCACCCGCCGCACCAGCATATTCAAAATAGTCCTTACGGTTTAGGTCCAGGATTTTGGGTTGCACGATAGCAGCTTCAGGAGTGGTATGAAACATCCCTGCAATAGGTTCCAGCCAATTTGGGGTCACCTCAACATCAGAATTTAGAAGACAAAAAATATCGGCCTCTATATGTTTTAACCCATCATTATATCCTTTTGCAAACCCACCATTTTCTGTGTTCTCTACAATACCAACAGTAGGGAAATTGGTTTTAAGAAAAGTAACGGAACCATCCGAGCTGGCATTGTCAACTACATAAATTTTTGCCCTATTTGAGTGGGCAACAACAGAGGGCAAGAATTTTTTGAGCAAAGACTCTCCGTTCCAATTTAGTATGACAACTGCAATCTTCAAAACGGCAGCAAATTAACGGCTAAAATCAGGAATTTCCTTTAAAAACCTGTATTTTTCATTCAACAAGTCCATTTCGCAGTAATAATGGTCCATTCCATTGCTCAACATCAGGTAATTAGCTTCCAGCAAATAATTGTACTGTGCAATTTGGTTAAATGTGGTTTGATTTAGCATAACCGTTGGTGCCTTGCATTCCACTAATAAAAAGATTTGTCCATTAGGTTTAAAAACTACAATATCATAGCGTTTTTTTAAATTGTTCACTATCAATTGTTTCTCTACATTGATCAGGCTCTTGGGATATTTTTTTGTCTCTACTAAAAAATGGACTACATGTTGTCTTACCCATTCTTCTGGTTGTAAAAGCACAAACTTTTTACGTATCACATCAAAAATATAGAGGCTATTTTCGCTACTTTTGATTCTAAATGAATACTTGGGAAAGTTCAATGCTTGCATTGGACAAATTTGATGATTTTTTCTGAATGGACAGGGTAAAACAAATTGTTGCCGATATAAAAAATGGAGTTCCAAAGCCTGTTTATTTTTTAATGGGGGATGAACCATATTATATTGATAAGATTTCAAAGTATATTGCAGACCATGTCCTAACGGAAGATGAGAAGGGATTTAATCAAATGGTACTTTATGGGCGCGATACCAGCGTGGACGATGTAGTTGCCAATGCCAAACGTTTTCCCATGATGTCTCAATACCAAGTGGTAATCGTAAAGGAAGCGCAACATCTTTCTAGAACCATCGAAAATTTTATTACCTATGTTGATAACCCACAGCCTACAACCATACTGGTAATTTGTTACAAATACAAAAAGCTGGATAAACGTAAAAAGCTCTACAAGGCCATTCAAAAAAATGGAGAACTTTTTGAAAGCAAAAAGCTGTATGAAAATCAGGTTTCTGAATGGATACGAAGAACTTTGAGTGGAAAAAAGTATAAGATTGCTCCCAAGGCGGCAATGTTACTTGTTGAGTTTTTAGGAACAGATCTTAGCAAAATAGCCAATGAACTTGACAAGTTAACGATTGTGGTGCCTCCTGAAAAGGAGATAACCCCAGACCTTATAGAGGAACACATTGGTATAAGTAAGGACTTCAATAATTTTGAGCTTAAAAAGGCCATAGGGGAACGTAATGTAGGCAAGGCAACACGCATTATCGATTACTTTTCCCAGAACCCAAAGGACAATCCGTTCGTAGTGACCATAACCTTGCTCAATACTTTTTTTACACAGTTGTTGCAATACCATGGACTTAAAGACCATTCTCCAGGTAATGTTGCTAAAGTACTTGGCATTAACCCTTACTTCGTTAACGAGTTTACAGTGGCAGCAAGAAACTATCCAATGAAGCGAGTAAGTGGTATTATCTCTAGTTTACGTAGATTGGATCTAAAGGGAAAAGGCGTTGGCGCCAGTAATGTGCAACAAGCCAGTCTTCTCAAAGAGTTGTTGATAGAAATTATATAGGTTCTATTTTTTATCGATACTGTACTTACCTGGTCCCAATAGGAAGACAACGATAAAAACTGTAGCGTACAAAAATGCCAATTCTTTTTTTCCAAATGGGTCTGCACCATGCACGACCAAAGCTGCAACCAACATTGTTATTGCCGCAGGAATTGTTGCCCAGCGTGTCTTGAATCCAATGATTATAAGAATAGGGCAAAGAAATTCACCGATTACGGTCAGAAATAAAGAGGGAGTCTGACCAATACCTATTGGGTCTGGGAATTCTGTATTGCCCGAAATAAGATTTTGGAACTTTGGCAAGCCATGTGTTAGCATAAATGCAGAAGGGACTATTCTAAGAAGTGCTAGTCCCAAATGTATCAGAATGTTGTTTTTCATTGATGTGGGGAAATAAAGTTTTCGTGAAAGTATAAATTATGTCTTAATAGAAACCTAATTATTTATTAAAATATTTTGATACGAAAAAAAATAGGGTATCGAAATGAATTATTTTAAAGTAAACTGGGATAGGAACCCGGGTCGGTTTCGTTCATGATAGCATAGACTTTCTCAAAAATATCCTCAGCATTTGGTTTTGAGAAATAATCCCCATCTGAAGCATATGCAGGGCGATGTGCCTTAGCCGTAAGTGTTTGTGGCGCACTGTCCAAAAAATTGTAACCTCCTTGTTTTTCCAAGATTTCCTGTAAGAGGTAAGCAGAGCACCCTCCAGGTACATCCTCATCTACAATTAATAGCCTGTTGGTCTTTTTCAAACTCTTTACAACATCATGAGAAACATCAAAAGGTAGTAGTGACTGTGCATCTATGACTTCTGCATCAATACCTATCTCTAATAATTCTTTCGCAACTTTTTCTACTATTCGTAATGTGGATCCATAGGAAAGCAAGGTAATATCGGTACCTTCCTTTAAAGTCTCAACTTTTCCTACGGGTACACAGAACTCACCAAGATTAGAGGGTCTTTTTTCCTTTAAGCGATATCCGTTCAGACTTTCAATAACCAAGGCAGGTTCATCACTTTTCATCAATGTATTGTAGAATCCCGCAGCTTGGGTCATGTTCCTTGGAACTAAGATGTACATACCCCTGAGCAAATGTACTAGCCCTCCCATTTGTGATCCGGAATGCCAGATACCTTCAAGTCTATGGCCTCGCGTTCTTACGATTAAAGGTGCTTTTTGCTTACCAACGGTACGGTACATTAAGGTTGATAAGTCATCACTCAATGTTTGCAATGCGTACATGATATAATCCAGATATTGTATCTCAGCAATTGGCCTTAGACCTCTAAGGGCCAGTCCAATACCTTGGCCGATGATTGTGGTTTCCCGGATTCCGGTGTCAGCCACTCTATACGGACCATACTTTTTCTGTAATCCTTCCAGTCCTTGGTTTACATCCCCAATATTCCCGGTATCTTCACCAAATACTAAAGCTTTAGGGTATTTTTCAAATAATTTGTCAAAATTGTCTCTTAGAATGATTCTACCATCTACTTGTTCTGAATCCTCTGTATATTCTGGAGCGTTTGCCTCAATACCAAGAACATTGGTATCATGTTCGCTATAGAGATGAGAACTATACTTTGGTTGTGCTGAATTTAAAAAATTCTCGACCCATTGCTGTAATTGTACCTTTTCTTGGGTAGTCTCACCCAAAAGATAACGTAACGCCTTTCTCGATTTGGATGCTAAATCTTTTTTCAATGGTTCTTCTGTAGCAATAAGGTCATTCTTTATTTTCGATATAAAGTTTTGGTTAGGGCTTTTCTCGGCTGCATTCCCTAATAGCTCTACAAGTTGATTCTTTTCATTTTGATGAGGCTTGAGGAATTCATTCCAAGCTTCTTTCTTTGCCGCTCTAACGGTTTGCTTGATTTCCCTTTCAAGACTTTTTAAATCCTGCTCGGCACAGATATTGTTTTCAAGAATCCATTCCCTAAACTTTTTGTTACAGTCATTTTCACGTTCCCACATCAATCGTTCTTCGGATTTGTAACGTTCATGGGAACCGGAAGTGGAGTGACCTTGAGGTTGTGTAAGTTCGGTAACATGAATTAGCACGGGTACATGGTTTTCCCTTGCAATTTCCGATGCATTTTCGAAAGCGTGAATAAGAGCTGTGTAATCCCAACCTTTTACCTTAAGAATTTCATAGCCTTCGTTCTTGTCATCACGTTGTAAACCCTTAAGTATTTCTGAAATATCTCCTTTTGTAGTATGGAACTCGGCAGGGACAGAAATCCCATATGCATCGTCCCATACGCACATTATCATGGGTACCTGTAATACGCCTGCAGCATTTATGGTCTCAAAAAAATGACCTTCACTAGTACTTGCATTGCCTATGGTCCCCCAAGCAACTTCATTTCCATTATTGGAAAAGTTGGTTTGGTCAATATCCTTTACATTGCGATAGATTTTTGAAGCTTGTGCCAATCCCAATAATCTGGGCATTTGACCAGCAGTACAGGAGATATCAGCACTACTGTTTTTCTGTTTTGTCAGGTCTTTCCATTCACCGTTTTCATCTAGACTATGGGTGGTAAAATGTCCTCCCATCTGTCGCCCGGCACTCATGGGTTCTTTTTCTATATCGGTTGTTGCATAGAGGCCATGGAAAAACTCTTTCGGGCTTAAATAACCTAACGCCATCATAAACGTTTGGTCACGGTAGTAGCCACTTCTAAAATCTCCATCTTCAAAAGCCCGGGCCATAGCTAGTTGTGGTAACTCTTTACCATCACCAAAAATCCCGAACTTTGCTTTTCCAGAAAGTACTTCGCGTCTTCCCAACAAACTACATTCCCTGCTTGTCACAGCAATTTGATAATCCTTTATAATTTGAGATTGAAAGTCATCGAAAGAAATATCGCTGCTTGTTGAGGATTCTGGTTTCATATGGGATTGAAGATTTTGTGCAAAATTACTAAAATTCAAGGAAATTAGCAACGAGGAGAGCTGTTAATAAAATGCTATTTTGATACTTAAATGTTATTATATTTAAATATATTCTAATAACGAGATTCTTAAAAAGCCTTTTTTTAGGAATTTATCAATTTAAAACCATTTTCTGGTAAATAGTCCAGTTAGGGTTCTTGGGCTTAGTGTGACTATAAATCGTATTCGTTCCCCGTAGTTCTGTTCAGCAATTTCCCACCCTCTATTAGAATACACGGGGAAGTATAATTCGAAAAAATCGGTTACAAGGTTTAACCGTACGCCAGAGTCATATACAAATCGTGGATCTTGTCCTTTATTCCTTATGAACCCTAAATCACCATAGACTTCTATCCATCTCCATATACTTGTGCTTGCATTTGTGGTTGCAATCCAATCATTGGCAAATGGATTCTCCAATTGGGATTTAAACCCACCTTCCGCTATGATTATCTGTTGGCTATAGATACCTGAATCTTCTGATCTCCCCAAATAAGCTAGATCAAATAAATAATCTGTAGGCCTATCCAGAGCAAAACTAAAAAAATCTGAATCTGTTCTGTTCCTCAAAAATTTACCCGCATAAAATCGAACATTAAACTGCCTATTGTTCTCATATAGTTTTCTATATTCCATTTCAAACGATAATTTGGTGAAGTCGCTTGAATGTTGGCCATCTAAATACCAAGAACTAAAGTTTAAAATATCATTGTCCGTGTCTCTAAATCGAACATTGAATACACTGTAGTCTGGCTCTGTATCAATTTGATCTACTATCGCCTCATCTATGTTTCGGAATACACTTCTGTATCGAAAAAGCAACGATTGCCTTCGATTTGAAATAAGGTTTTCTGGTCTCCATCCAAAACTGATGGCCGGAGTTAGCGTGGTAAACCGAGAATTAACCTGAAAGTGGGAAGTGGACCCTGAAAAAGAATAATTGGATACAAACAGGCCACTTTTTCCATGATATTTACGGTATCTAAGACTGGCTTTCCCTACTACAGTTTTCTCCAAAAAGGAGTAGGTAGGAGCAAAATCATATTGAAATGGTCGTTCTAAAAAGGTTTTGTTATAAATCCTCATTCCAGGTGTAATACCATCATAAACATTAAAATTTGCGATAGGAACATAAAAAACTTGATTAAAGTAGGGGTCTTCGGTATCCTTGAAAAATTGAAACTTCAACTTTTTATTACTGGAAAAAAAGCCACTCAATGTTTTCCAATTATCCCGTTGATTGAACTCTGGTATTTTCTGATCATAATTAAGAACAAGCTTATCTTCCCCCTTTCTGGGTATGGTAAAGGTCCTTGATGTATCAATATCCGAAAACCAATATTTAGAAACCACAGAGTCTTTTTGGAGACCGAACAATGAAATGGGGACTTTTGTTCCTCTTTTATTTTTTATGATAAAAGTGATAGAATCTTCCGTTTTATCTATTTTTTTTATTTTAAAATCTATCTTCTTTCTTGTGGCAACATATTCGTCAAAAAACCAATCAATTTTCTTATCCGAAAATTTCTCTATTTCATTTCTAAAATCTGTTGCTTTTACCTTGGGCCGCAGATTATGTGTTTTATAGAAAGATATAATACTACTGTCCACTTTTTTGTTTCCCAAATAATCTGAAAGATAGTACATGCCCAATCCGGCCTTGTAACTATTGGCTATTTTTGCATTGAATTTGATCAAGGAATCATTGGGTGTGCTAAGAGCTTGGTCAATGTTTTTACGTGCAGCGAACATGCTCAAAAGGGCATATTGCTCATTAAAGTCCATTTTTGCTAAATGAAAACTTCTAAAGCCCCATAATTTGGAAAGTTTTCCGGCTAACTTTTGATCTGGATAATTGTCTTCAACATATCTTATTATCAAATAATTGGCGATGGCATCATTTACCCAGCGTTCCGCTCTCGGGTCCAAGAACAAAGTCTCTTCCAAAAAACTATTTATGGCCGTTTTTAAAAACTTCATTTCGAACTGAAACTGTTCTTTGTAGGGCCTTATAAAAGAGGGTAATTGGTTTATTCCGTATAGTGGAGTTTTATTATAATTAATTTGACTTACCAATAGATTGCCATGCGGGTATCTACCAAGATTTGCATCTAGAAATTTAGCTATTTTATCAATGGATATGCCTTGGGATATATCATCATATTTATTGGTGCTTAAATCTGTAGTAACAGTTAAAAATCGGGTTACGTGCTTGGTAAAACGTTTTTGTCTGCTAAGAATTATTTCACAGTTTTTCCTATTGGTTCCTCGCAGAATGATATGTTGGGCACCCAAATACGTGTTGGGACTGAACTCATCAAAATTAGAAGCCAAAGACAGTTCTTCTGGGTAGCTGAAGTCTATACTGGTGTTTGCTACATCAGTATAAGTATCATCAAGGTTCATGTTGTCGTATAACTTCCATTCCTCGTCATAAACCGATGGCACTAAATACCAATCCTTTAAATAGTATTCCCCGTTGTCATTATAACCATACTGCGTAAACTTTTTGTGTGGCAACTTTATGGTATAGGTGAAAAAAAGTTCAGCAGATTCACCAGGCTCCAGCACTTTCTCAAGCTTGATTCTAATAATATCCTTGTTTTTGACCCTATTCCAATCCAATCCTATGTAATCACTGTCTACAATACTAACAATGTGGGTATCTCCTTTTTCAGAATCTTTCCCCAGGTGAAGACTACGCTTAAATTCTTCTCCAAAACGTTTGGCCAAGGCAGTGTTTCTGTTGGCATAGGCATGGTTCCAGTCATTAAAATAGAGGATGGATAGTCCATCCTCAGAGTCGTTCACATAAGTGAATTTTTGTTGTATTTCAATTTGTTTGGTAGAGTCGTTCAAAGTAGCATTGATTTCATTCTTGTGCTGAGCCAAAAGGGAAAAGCTCAGAAAAAGAATGAAAAATGATAACAGCTTATGAATTGAACCGTAGTTTACCAAGGATGTATTGCGTTAGAAATTAGGACTTAGGGTTCTACCTTTATAAAAAGCATCGATTATTTCGACAACTTCATCTTCGGTCTCCACAACTTTTATAAGGTCTAAATCCGTAGGACTGATATTCCCGGCTTTAATCATGGTATCCTTGATCCAGTCCGTAAGGCCACACCAAAAATCACATCCTACCAAAATAATCGGGAATTTTTGGATTTTGTTGGTCTGTATCAAAGTAATAGCTTCAAAAAGTTCATCTAAAGTGCCAAAACCACCTGGCATAACCACAAAACCTTGAGAGTATTTTACAAACATTACCTTGCGGACAAAAAAGTAGTCGAAATCCAAACTTTTATCGCTATCAATAAATGGATTATCATGTTGCTCAAAAGGTAAATCGATGTTTAAGCCTACAGATATGCCTCCTGCTAAGTTTGCTCCTTTGTTTCCTGCTTCCATAATACCTGGCCCACCTCCAGTAATAACACCATATCCTGCTGCAGCAATACTTTTTGCGATTTTTACGGTAAGTTCATAATATTCTTCGCCTGGTTTTGTACGTGCTGACCCAAAAATGGAGACACAAGGGCCTATTTCACTCATTTTCTCAAAACCATTGACGAATTCGCCCATAATCTTGAAAATAGCCCAAGAGTCGTTGGTTTTTATCTCGTTCCAACCTTTATGATGTTGTTCTTTTCGCATATACTTTTATTGATTTTTAAACGGCTGAAGCCACTTTTTGTTTGGCATTATCCAATTCTTTCCTCAAAAACTTTGCCGTATAACTTTTTTCGTCTTTGGCGACCTCTTCCGGTGTGCCTTTGGCAACGATCATTCCGCCACCACGTCCTCCTTCATATCCAATATCTATGATGTAATCCATCATTTTTATAACATCCATATTGTGCTCTATGACCAAGATGGTGTTTCCTTTGTCTACCAATTTGTTCAAAACTTCCATCAACACTCTAATATCTTCAAAATGAAGGCCCGTTGTGGGCTCATCCAAAATATAGAATGTGTTTCCCGTATCTCGCTTAGAAAGTTCGGTGGCCAGTTTTACCCGCTGTGCTTCACCACCAGAGAGTGTTGTTGATTGTTGCCCCAGTGAAATGTAACCAAGTCCTACATCTTTAATCGTCTTTAGTTTTCTGTGGATTTTGGGTATGTTCTCAAAAAAGTCCACAGCTTCGTTAATGGTCATTTCCAGTACATCCGCTATGGATTTTCCCTTATATCTTATTTCCAGTGTTTCCCTATTAAAACGTTTACCATTGCACGTTTCGCACTCAACGTAAACATCTGGTAGAAAATTCATTTCAATGACCTTTAGGCCACCTCCTTGACAAGTTTCGCAGCGTCCGCCGGCAACGTTAAAACTAAATCTTCCTGGTTTGTAACCGCGGATAGTGGCCTCAGTGGTTTTTGCAAAGAGTGCCCTAATCTCACTAAATGTGCCGGTATAGGTAGCGGGATTGGAACGCGGAGTCCTACCAATAGGGGATTGGTTAATATCGATGACCTTATCGACATGTTCCAGCCCTTTAATTTTTTTGTAGGGCATTGGTTTTTTGACGCCATTAAAATAATGTGCGTTCATGATGGGGTAGAGGGTCTCGTTGATTAGGGTGGATTTACCACTGCCCGATACCCCTGTAACACCTACAAGTTTTCCTAAAGGAAATTCTGCAGTCACGTTTTTCAAGTTGTTTCCCGTACAGCCCGATAGCACAATTTTCTTTCCTGTTCCTTTTCTTCTATTCTGGGGAACCGGAATTTCCCGAACTCCTGTAATGTATTCTGCTGTGAGAGTTTGATGGAGTTTTAAATCTTCGGGCTTACCTTCAGAAATAATCTCACCACCATGTTTACCGGCTTTCGGACCTATATCGATAACGTGGTCCGCATGCTCGATCATATCTTTATCATGTTCCACCACAATAACCGAGTTTCCAATATCCCGAAGCGAGACCAAGGAATTTATCAAACGTTCATTGTCACGTTGATGCAGACCTATACTGGGCTCGTCCAAAATATAGAGTACGCCCACCAATTGTGAACCAATCTGCGTAGCTAACCGAATACGTTGCGCTTCACCACCAGATAAAGATTTTGAACTTCTATTTAGGGATAGGTAATCGAGACCGACATCCAACAAAAACTGAATTCTGGTTTTAATCTCTTTTATAATTTCCTCTGCTATTTTTTTCTGATTTCCTTTCAGGTTATCGTCAAGTGCTTCAAAAAAGGACGCCAACTCCGAAATGTCCAAATGTGCAAGTTCAGCTATGTTTTTTTTCCCAACCTTGAAGTACAAAGATTCCTTTCGCAATCTGGCGCCTTCACAATTGGGACATTGAACTTTGTCCATATATTCTTTGGCCCAACGTTTTATGGAAGTGGAGTTTGCCTCATCGAATTGATTTTTGATAAAGTTTGAAATCCCTTCATAATCAATTTTATATTGACGTTTTACGCCCAACGTTTTTGAATCAACTTCAAAACTATCGTTTCCTCCGTTCAAGATGATATCCATAGCCTCGGCCGGTATCTTCTCTAATGGGTCGGTCAACTCAAACGAGTACCGTTGTGCTATGGTTTCCAACTGCTTGAAGGCCCAAGAACTCTTATACTCTCCAAGAGGTGCAATGCCTCCTGCTTTGATGGATAGTTTTTTATTTGGAAAAATCTTTTGCTCATTTACCTCGTACACGTGCCCAAGACCATTACATTTTGGGCACATGCCTTTAGGCGAATTGAAGGAAAATGTATTCGGTTCTGGAGTGGGGTAGGAGATTCCTGTGGAAGGGCACATTAAATCCCGACTGAAATAACGTGGTATTTTTTCGCCTTCTTCCAAGACCATGAGCACGTTGTTTCCAGTGTACATGGCTGTATTGATAGTTTCTTTGAGCCGTTTGTGAAAATCCTCGTTTTCCACAACTTTAAGACGGTCGACAACTATCTCTATATCGTGAGTTTTGTAGCGATCAACCTTCATGCCCTTGGTAATATCCACTATGACCCCATCAACTCTCACCTTTACAAAACCTTGCTTTGCAATTTGTTCAAAGAGTTCCCGATAGTGCCCCTTTCTGGATTTAATCACTGGCGCCAGAACATTAATTTTCTTTTCCAGATAGGAGTCGATAATCAGCTTTTTGATTTGTTCATCGCTATAGCTTACCATTTTCTCGCCAGTATTGTAACTGTAGGCGTCGCCGGCCCTTGCAAAGAGAAGTCTCAGAAAATCATATATTTCCGTGATAGTTCCTACAGTTGAACGTGGGGATTTTGAAGTGGTCTTTTGTTCAATGGCAATAACAGGGGATAGTCCGTCTATCTTATCTACATCCGGACGTTCCAATCCGCCTAAAAACTGTCGGGCATAAGCAGAGAAAGTTTCTATGTATCTACGTTGTCCTTCGGCATAAATGGTGTCAAAAGCTAAAGAGGATTTGCCGCTTCCGGAAAGCCCGGTTATGACCACCAATTTTTCCCTTGGTATGGTGACATCGATATTTTTTAAGTTGTGGACCCTTGCCCCACGAACTTCAATATTTTCTTCGTAATTAATCATAGCACAAGATGCTAAAATAAGGTTTTGAATCTTAAAATGGAAGTGGCTTCTTGTTTCGTTTTTGTTAATTGATGTCTTATTTTTGGATTGATTAAAGAACTCTTCGTTATGAAGGGTATTTTTATCGAACAAATACTATTGATTGTAGCTTGGTCGAAACTGTAACCGAGTTGATAAATTTAAAATATAACGCATGAAATTATTGGGCATAGGTTCTCGCATTGAACATCCGGAATATGGAAAAGGAGTGGTTACCAACGTTTCTTCCAAGCATTATTGGGTGACTTTCTTGGAGAATGGACTGGAAACCATTGATATAGATTCAGAGTTTGAAGTAATTGAAGGTGTTGAGGATGAAGTGGATTCCGTTAGCTTTTTTGATGTTGAGCGTTCCTTGGTATCGATTCTGCAAAAATGGAGCGATACCGGAGAGAAAGTAGCCATTGCCGATAAGTGGCGTGGAGGAAAGCTTGTTTTGGAACCTGGGGATGCTATGGCAAACAAAGAAATGCCCATTGATACATTCTTTCATAAAATTGTTATGGTACGTGACCGTATCCGTGTTATGGAACAGAAAATAAATAGCAGTAAAAATCTGGATGATCAAGAAAAAGTGGACCTTCAACAGTATATTACCCGTATTTATGGCAGTTTGACCACATTTAATGTGCTTTTTAAAAACAAGAGCGACCAATTTGTGGGGGAACGGAGTAAATAATTTTTTTGCTTAGGACTTAGGACTTAGGACTTAGGACTTAGGGCTTAGGACTTAGGACTTAGGGCTTAGGACTTAGGGCTTAGGGCTTGGATAAAGGTAAAAGCTTGAAGGATAGAGTTTTAAGGTTTATTTATTCTTTTGGTTTTCGTTTTCTAAATTCAGACATCAGACATCAGAGATTTGTCTTCTATTTATTCTTTTTTAACCACCAATCCAATCTGGTTTCGGGTTTGTAGTTTGTAAGCTTGGGTTTGCCTTCCGCTCTTTCAATTTTTAATTCGTTCAGGTTTGCCACTACCGACCATATTGTTCCGAATTTTTCCTTCTTTAAATCTAAGCATACACATTTATCCGAAAGTATCCCCTTTGCTTTCGCCAAATCCATTTCTGCTGTATTTTTAAGTGCTTTTTGTAGTCCTTCATATCTTTCCAAACTCTTGCTCCATGCAACTCCGCCTTTGTCAAAAGGTTTCATACAAGTGGAAGTGAATTGATTGGTAACAAACATAAAATTCTCGTCTTTTTTTGGTCGTAGAATATTACTTTGCTGTGGTGCAGATTCCACTACTGCAATATCACCAGAGCTATCCGCTACAAGAAAATTATTTGCAGAAGAAACCTTGGCCTTTTTTATGAGCGCAGTGGCTTCTTTTGTGGTACTGCAATTTTCAAGCACTTTTCTAACTACAAAATGAAAACTTATGCCGGGCTGAACCTTAGTGCCATTTACAAAAGACATTGCAATAGATAGTCCCTTTTCATTGATTCCATCCGAGCGTCCTATAAATACATCGGATTGGCTGATGTATGAGTATTTGTTTGTTGGTGCAATTAAACTACTCTCCGTGAATTTTTTAAAGGCGAAGAGCATATCGTAGTTTCGGCCAATAATGGTAGAAGTACTATTTCTAAAGGCAAATACACTGCATTGCCCAGTGGCATTAAAAATCCCTATGCTTAATAAAAACGCTCCTAATTTCTCGGGTGTGTCCTTTATTCCTTGGGCGAATCCCTCTATTTCTTCTATCATTTCGGGATAAAAGAGCTTTAGCTCTTCATATGATTCTAACCCGAATTCCATTTTTTCAGCACTAATTGGAGGTATGGAAAAATTTGCTTTTTCATAGAGCAATTTGCCATACTTGAGGCCCATATCGTAGAAATCGTTATATAATCTTGGGTGATACATTTTTTAGTATTGATTTATGAGATGCTTTTAAAAGTTTACGCCTAAAACCAGTTCCAATCCAAAATCTGTCCTAAATACCTTGGAAGTTTCAAACTGTTGAAAGAAATCAACGCCAAAGACGAGTCCTTTTCTTTTCCACGGCATAATTCTGATTCCTTGACTTGCCCCGGCACCAATTATAAAATTAAAGGAATTGTCACCATCCAAGTCTTCTGCTATTTCATAGCCAATGGGAATATTGGCACTGGCGGTGGCATATACCCCGGTAACAATCCTTTTGTAGAAAAAATACAGCTCTGGCCGAAATACATATGAATTCACGTCTTTATAGCCATTTTCCTCTGCCACTCCTGGTCGTGTCCAGGTAACTTCAAAAGAGGTTTCATAGGGCTTTATCAAACCCTTTTTACTGTCCACAAAACCTGTGTAGCTAACACCGTATCCTTCGAAATTGGTGCTTCGCATACCTTTTAGGGTAACAAGATTAAACCACTGGCCGAGCCTTTCATCTACGTTGTAACCCTCTGTAGGAGGCTTAAAATGATTTACCAATGGTTTGGATGTTGTTTCAGTGTAGTTATTCAAAAAAGCGTGCATACAATATTCCAACGCAGCTCGTATTCTTTTTTCATGGGTATCTTGAAGCCTTTGTTTTTCAGCCAAACCAAAAACTTCATCTTCATTGTGTTGTATTCGGAAAACTTCTGTTATCGTATTTCCGTTCTTCTCAAAGAACCATAGTTCCACATGGGCCCTGGCCACTTTGACGATACCTTTGTTCATGCGCCTGTGCGACTCCTGCACGTTTAATGCTTTTATTTTTATGTGGATTGGCTTGCCAACAGGCAATAATGAGGCTTCATAAAAATTTTTGACAGCCTGAGCAGCGCCTTTGTTCAAGTGCAGTGTTACTTTATTCCCGTTTGCCTTTTTAAACAATCCCAAGGGCTGTTCTTCTCGTTCGTCAGTTACTTCTTCTATGTAAATTGTACTCGTTTCTGGTTCAAAAGGAACGGTTTTCAAATGAACAATTTCCTGCGCCTGTGATTTAAAAAGTACTATGAAGGATATGAGTAGTACAACTATTGGTCTCATATGAAGTATTTAGTTGCATGAAACATAATGTGCCTCCCAAATTCTATATTCATCGGTATCATAACTAAAGACGAAGGATTTTTTTGAAAGAAAGTACACGTACAACTTTTCGGTATTTCCATCCTCTTCCTTTAATTCGATGTAATTTCCATTGGTATTGAACATCCAAGTTCCTGAACTGGGTTCACCTTCAGATTTGAGGCTGTAGGTCATATCTTTATTGAAGGTAAAGTAATCCCCGATTTCCTTTTTTGATGGTTTATAGTATGCTTCCGCATCTGAATATTTGTCCAAGTACCAGATACTGTAGAGGTTTTCCTTCTCAAATTTCTGCGCATGAATACTACTTACAGTGGACAGCAGTAGTAGTAACGGACAAAGTTTTTTCATTCTATTTTTAACTATAGTTTTCTAAAATTTTTTGCACACATTGCTGGGCCGACTCTATTGCATTATGGACATTTCCCCAATCGTTTCCATCGGTATAGCAATCTCCTGCAAAAAATAGTTTTTCATCAACAGATTCCTTTACTGTAGCAACGGTTTTGGGATTCGCATGATCGTTTATGTATGCTCCTCCTGCATAAGGTTCCTTAGACCAATCTTGTTTGATATGTTTAACATAATTTGATGTTGCCTTACCATCAAAAATCTTGTCCAACTTGTTTAACATGTAGTTTTTTAACTCTAAATCGGTTAGTTGGCTGTATTTCTTGGCCGGTTTCCCAACAGAAAACAAACCAAGGATATTTTTGTTTGTTTTTTGACCGTAAGAAGCATCATAGTAGGATAACTGCCCATCTGTTTTTGGATGAATTAAAACGTCTACAAAGGCAGGATAAAACTTTTCCTTAAACTCTATAAAGGCTTTAAAACCGTCCCAAACTACCAAATTGTTGATGGCATTCAATTTCTTTTTTGGTAACTGTGGCCGAAATTGGATTTTTTTATTTTGTAGTAGTGGTAAGGGTGTTGTTATGATTACCCTATCAGCTTTAAATTCAGAGCTTTTTGTTTTTATGCCAATTGGTGAATCTGAATAGTCTATTGAAGTAACCGGTGTTTCGTACCGTATATGCTCTGCCAAAGTAGGAGTAATGTATTTCTCAAAAATATCGAGCCAAGAGCTTTTTAGAAATTTTCTGTAGTTGAGTGTGCCCAAGTCACCAAAAATCAGTTTGTTGTTGTACCAAACCCCATAGGTTTCATTCTGGGTATATCCGATGGTATTGATTTTTGAAGAAACCGTTTTGTTTCCAACCAGTTGGTCCATATATCCTGTATTTGCTACTGTCCATTCGGCACCGAGCGGAATAGGAAAATCTGCAAAATCATTGTTTGTTTTCATTCTTCCACCATGAACCTTTCTGGCTTCGAGTATGGTAAAATCAATTCCTTGCTTTTTCAATAAATATCCTGCGGATAAACCAGCAGCTCCCGCGCCTACGATAACTACATTTCCCGAAAAACTGGTTTTTTTTTGATTGTTTTGTAATGCTAAAGTATCAAGAAGTGGAGTGCCAAGCCCCAACATTCCAAAGATTTTTATAAACCCTTCTCTCGTCATTTTCTCTGTGTTCTATGCTTGTCAACGGCCAGTATGTATAGGCTTTTGAAAAAAAGAACATTAAAGGTAATTCGTAGCGGGATAGGGTATTTGTCAAAAAGTCTTTTTTTTAAGTTTTTGAAAATGAGTTTTGAGATTTGGGGTTGATTTTTACTAGAAGCGCAGAGTAGGAGGAGATTCGGTTTGTATTATCTTGAAAAATTTAAGATTGGTTGATAGAGACTGTTTACCGTTGGACTCAATGATTTGGTTGTACTTGATTTCTTACTTTCGCTAGATTCTCTTTAAAAAGCTCTAGATTGGAATCTTCGTTTTCAATGGCTATTTTCACAGCTTTTTCATAATTTTTTATTGATTCCTGTAGTTTTCCATTTATTGCCAACGCTTCGGCATAACTATCAAAAACATTTGCTGATTTAGGAAATAGGACCGTATTTGACTTAAAAATGGCCTCTGCCGTTGTTGGAATCTTCCGTTGTGTTAAGAAATCATAACCCAGTCTGTTGATTCCTGATTCTGTGATCAAACCATTTTTCACGCAATCGGTTAGGCTTCTCATCAGTGCTTCGCTTTCAGGATTGTTTGGGAGTTCTTCCAAAGCCTTTTCCATATCGTCTAAATATGTTTTATACGAATCTACCAATTTTGCTTTGTACGTAACGGCTGATACTTCTGCTAAATCGAGGGCGATTTTTAAGGCTTTTTTGCTTTTGGTCTCGATGTTGGGTATGACACCTACTTGTTCCCAGCTTGTTTTAGTGACAGAATTAATGGTTTCCCAAGTAGCTATAGACACCATGAGCTCCTTGGAAACTCTAAGGTGGTTTGAGCCATTTCCAGCACCCGCGGTGGTCTCCCCAATGATAGTGGCTCTCTTTAGGTGTTTCATCATATAGGCCAAAGATTCTGCGGCCGAACCTGTGTCTTTGTTCACCAATATGTAGATCGGGATTTCTGGAAGTTTTTTTCCTGGAATGCTATTGGTTGTACTGATGCTTCTTTTTCTATCTAGATGCCTTGCATAGTATTCTTGAAGATAAATAGGCTCTTCATCGAAAAAATAACTCATTAAATAAGCGACTATTTCTTCAAAGCCCCCATCGTTATCACGTATATCGATGATCAGGGCATTTGTATTTTTCAATATAGCCATAGAAAGATCAACCGATTTCTTTATTTCTTGAAAAAATTGCGTTCGTGAGAAATGTTCAATTTTTAGATAACCAATATTGCTCTTGTCGATTTTTGTTTCTACATATCCATAATTGCTGATTTCTCCACGTGTATTCAGTTTGGTGGACAGGGCACTTTCACTTGGGGTTTCCTTAAAATCACTACAAAAAGCGGACATATGTAAATCGTTACTAACTGCACGCATATCTTTTGTTAACCGTTTGGCCAGTTTTTTACAGGACAAACCATTGTAAGCTCCTTTTCTGTGTCTTTCCTTGATATAATCTCCTGTATTTTTGCCAATCTCTTCAGAAATATAATATACTTCTGCTAGTTTGGCAATCGAATCTATAATCTTGGTAACCTTATCTTTATCTATTGTTTTGCCCATTTTATTTTGGGCGGTAGAGGAAAAAGAAATGATAAGAATTAAAAAAAATGCGAATAGTAAATTATTAGACTTCATCTTTAGATTTAAAAATATAGGCCAAAAATAAAAGATGATGATACGGGAAAATAGAATGAAATTTGCCTACGCTAAAAACTTCTAAAATTCTTTGGAAGAAAACCGGTTGCCTTTTTAAAATTTCTTATGAAATGGCTTTGATCCGAAAAGTTACAATCATACGCTATTTCATAAAGTGACTTGTCAAACTCTTTGATGAGTTCAATACTTTTTTCAACTTTTAACATGCGTTTGTACTCACCCAATGTGCAGGAGAAGTATTTTCTGAAATATTTGGAAATTGTTATCGGATGCAGTTGTACAATCCTTGCTATTTCATCCAGTGATAGCTCTTTATCCCAATTATCATGAAGTAATTCCCTTAAGACAACGACCCATTTTGGGGTGTCCTTAAAAGTTTTCATTTCTGGATTTGTTATCAACTCCAATACTAATGACTCTATGGAAGAATGGCTATTCAAGTCATTTGTGAGCATTTCATTTTGTATTTTTAAAATCAAGGCCTTGGCATTGGGCCTTTTTGTAATTGCTTCTTTAATAATTGCTTCTGATAGCTGATGCTTTTTTAAGAATGCCCGTCCTATCTCAATATTGGCACTTTTCGATATCGATTGAGGGGAGATCCAACGGTGTTTTTCTTCGGAATGGTAAAAAAATACACTTCCATTGGGATCTGTATATTTTGTGTTGCGTAAAGTGTCGGCTTTTCCACCTTCAAACACAAAGCTGATGTGAAGGTTTTCATGGTAGTGCCATTCGGAATCGTTTTGTTTATTGGAATATATTGTGTTGGATATAATACTATCATCAATATCCATTCTTTGAACAATTTTTCCTGTGTAACCCCCTGAGTCAAGTATTTTTAATGTTTCACTGATTTCAATAATAGTTTAGTTATTGCCAGGATATGTTTATGGATACTTTGGAAATATTGGGACTTTTCGCTAAAGTAAATCCGCTGTTCGTCGTTTGAGCGCCTAAAGTTAACGAATTACAGCTTCAAATTATAGCCAATGCTATCTCTTGCTTTTTACAAATCCAATTAGAGATTGAGAACAGGGGGATTTTTCAGAAGTTGCCTTTGAACCTATTTACTTTCTATGTAGATTTTATCATAAGGTATCCAATGAAACATGTTATTTTAATTTACTATTTATGCTCTAGTCCATTCTTAAAATACTTCCCGGTTTTTCATGCTAAAAGTAAGTTTTGTCCAATACTTCCAAAGAATTCCATCATCGGCAAACAGTTGGTTTGAACAAGGCTCGTTTTAACATGCTTTATTCATTGTTGACGACTGTTTTAGGCCAAGGTTTTTCTGATACAGTTTATAGAACTCCTATTTAGGAATAGTTCCTCCATAACTTTTCCAGTTCCCTGCGTTTGACCCGTAATCTAGCATAAAATAAACTTGTCCCGTATCTCCGTCCATGGCGTAAAAAGCAGAGCCCTCGGTGCGAGTAGCTGCCTGAAAGCGCACATAGCCTTTACCTGAACTTGGCAATGTACCTCCATAACTTTCCCAATTACCTGCATTTGATCCATAGTCCAGCATATAATATACTTGTCCCGTACTACCATCCATACCAAAAAAAGCTGTTCCCTCACTTCTCTTGAGCGTATAAAAGGTTAAGTTTTTCGCTAATGGGTTTCTCTTAATGGTGCCGCCATAATTTTTCCAATTACCTGCTTGGGAACCGTGATCGAGCATAAATGAGATTTGACCTGTAGTTTTGTCAATTGCGAAAAAAGCGGTTCCGTCCCTTCTTTCTACAGATTCAAATTCCAACCGCTGTGCTGAAAGGTTGGAAACTGAGAAAATAAAGAATAAACAAAGGATGAGTTTTAATTTTTTAATTTGATTCATAGTACTTGTTTTTTAGTTATAGAAGTGTAAACCACTTCACGGCATAATATAGTTAAGTCCAATTTTGAAAAGGAGGTAAAATTGACGGATAGGGCATATGAATTGACGGATGAAGAAACTTTGGCATTACCTCTCCAAAAGAGAAAAGGACATCTTTTTTGCGATGCCCTCTCCTCTCTAATGCAAAATAAGCTTTTTGAATGCTAAAAATTGGTATGGTATCACTCCTCGACCAACTCTTTTACAAAAACATTTGCCTCACCGGAAATTTCAATGGGATTACTGGAACTATTGTTCTCTTCGTCAACCATAAAATTATACGAAAAGGTTAGGTTGTAGGTCTCGGGATCAAAGACAAAATTGGAAAACTCCGACTCTGGAACTTCGGCAAAATTAAATACATCATTCATAATAAAGTACTTGTTATCGTCGCCGATCACGGCATAATTATTTATTACAAACTCAATAAAACCAAATTCCTCCTCAGGCTCGCCCAGATTATCGATTTGGATGAAAAAATACAAATGTGCATCTTGATATATATCATCGGGTGCACTCAAAAAACGCGTTAACTCAAACCCGTACCGTAAGCCATTATCGATTTCAGTTATCGTCAATGTACTGTACGAACCATCTTCATTTTGGAGGGTAACGGGCGTAAACGTAAAGTCCGCACTGTCCTCAAATCCCTCACTGTCCGGTCTTGTGCCTTTGAGGGCCATGGTCACGTTGCCGTATTGTGTCAACTCGTTAAAACCTTCGCCATCGGTTCCATCCGCTCCATTTTTACCGTTCGTTCCGTTAATACCGTCGTCCCCGTTTTTTCCATCGATACCGTTGGTACCGTCCGCCCCGTCCTCGCCAGAACAGGAGACCAGGCATATGGAAAGGGTAAGTAGTGTTATACTGAGCAATCTATATAATTTCATGATTTTAGGTTTTAAACTTAATATTGGGTGAAAATAGGGTGCTGGCCGATTTATATAGGGTGTGGATTGATGGATGGCCGTTTTGGATTGACGGATGATGGATTTCCTCAAAAAGAAAAGAGAATATCTTTTCACGATGTCCTCTGGCATCCTATAACTAAACCATTATGGATTCAAAATCCATAGTTTTAGAAAAGAATGAAATTCTTTTTAGATTTAGCTATATAAGTTCCAAAAGGTCTACGTCCACTTTTCCTGAAATGTGCAGGTCATTTCCTGAATCGTTAAACTCTGCGTCCACGCTGAACCGATATCCGAAAGAAAGGTTATTGGTTTCCGGGTCGAAAGCCATATCGGAGAATTCGAACTCGGGAACGCTTGGTTCACCTAGTCCAAAGACATCATTTATAATGAAGAATTTACCATCATCACTTATAACGGCATGGTTTACTATACTCATTGTTGCAGAAACCAAAGCTTCATTTTCCTCTCCAACGTTGTCAATTAAGATAACAAAGCGGATGTAGTTCTGTTGATATGCCTCATCGGGATTGGCATAATAGCGCCTAATTCTAAACTCATAGCTGGCACCACCCTCTAGAATTGGAATGATATCAACTCTATTTGAAGAACCTATTGAGGTGGCCTCCACGGGAGTAAACCTATACGTTCTGGAATCGGAAAAAGAATCACCATCTGGCCGGGTGCCTTCCATATGCATAGTGATGTTGCCGTATCTTGTCAGTTCATCAAAACCGACACCATCTTGTCCATCAACACCATTGATTCCATTTTTTCCATCGATACCATTTTTTCCGTCAATGCCATCAATGCCATCCGTTCCGTCTTCACCATCCGAGCAAGAGATTAAGCACAGCGCTAAGGCAGATGTGGCCATGGCACATAGTTTGCATAGTTTCATGATTTTTTGGTTTTAAACTTAGTTATTAGGTTAAAATAGGGCGTTGGCCGACTTATATAAGGTGTGCATTGACGTATGGCCGTTTTGGATTGACGGATGCCCGTTGTAAGCTATTCCTGATCAGAACTGTTTAGATTTATAAATCCATAATTTCGCTTGTCCGCTTTTCTCTTTTTTCTGATTTATGATAATAAATTGGAAACCTCCATTCGGATTAGGGGCAGGTTTTTCAGCGAACTTTAAATTTCTGTTCTTCAAGGAAATCAAAAACTTCAAGAGCCGACCCTGAACATTTCGATAAGCTCAATACATGATTTGTAGAAGGGTAGGCGAGAATTAGCAACTGCTTGAGGCTATTGTTGGCTATGTTCTTTATTAAATTTTAATTCCATTTCTAGCTGATCCAGATAATTTTTAAACCCTTTTGAATCAAAAAAACCGGTAACATTTTCAGCTTTTTTATCCACATTAATAATAGAAAAGGCATTTCCGTGCTTTTTTACCAATTCAGCTATTAAATTTGAAGCTATTCCTTTTCTTCTAAAATTCTTGTTTACAGCGATTTGTTGTATTCGGTTGTTTTTCGGATTGTAAATAACATAGCCGACTAACTGGTTTTTTAGGTAAGCTCCAAATGAAATATTGTCTATCCGCAATTTATCCATTACTCTTTTTGAATTTTGCCACGTAGGATCTATATCCCAAAAAGATTCCATTTGCTTCCATTGATAGTTTTGAAGTTCCTTGACCTCTATTTCTTTGTTGATTTTGGTAGAGGTGAAATTTCCTTTATAACAAGCTAACTCCCTTGTAGTTGTAAAACCGGATTTTTCATAAGATTTTATGGCTTGAATATTTTTGGATATTACTTCAAGAATGATTTTATCGATTCCTTTCTTTTCTAAAACTGGTAAATTGTAGCGGTACATTTGTTTTGTTAATCCTGAACCTCTTTTTTTTGGAATAACACCTGTTCCCCCGTTATATACTACTTTTTGATTATTAATGGTATCAATTCCATGTAGAATGAAAGCAATGAGCTTTTTATTTTCAAATACACCAACGGATAATTCAAGGTTGGTTTTATCAACAATCATTTTTGATGCCAACTGTTCTTCCGTCAATTTAAAAGGGACAAAATAGTCAGAAAAAGATGTATTGAAAACACTTAAAATTTCTTTATTATCTATCCCTTGCAAATTTTTAATTTCCATCTGTATTTTGGTCAAATTACCACTAACTGCATACATATGGCATGTTGGGCCTTGCCCGATACGAGTGCCTATATTTTGTTAACTATTGTTCTAGTTTAGGTCTTTTAGCAGAATACTTTTATATAAATCTTTACTATCAGTGCTTTGAGTACCCCAATTGTTCAAAGAGTTCAGGTGATTGCTTCAAATAACGTTCTTTATTGGTTTCTTGGAACCAGGCTTTTGATATTTTTTCATTATTGTAGAGACGTCCATCTCTCCAATGCGAAATCCCCTGGATAAACAACCTTTGCCAGTCTTCGTTTATGAAACTAACTGCCTTAATGTTCTTGTTATAGATGAAGGTGAAAAAATTGACAAACCACTCATCCCATACCTCAATATTTTCTTTATCAATACCTTTAATAGGGTTCGATTCTGCTATCATTATGGGTTTCTTGTGCTCTTTGGCAAAATTTAAAACGGTATCACAATAAGGACCAAAGTCAGCACCGCCATAAGCATGGCCAAAGACAGAAATACCTATCCAATCCACGTAGTTATCACCGGGATACCATGCGGACAACTTGTAATCTTTGAACGGTTTGGAAGCGTATGAATGCCAGACAAAGGCAATATTGTTTGCTTCTTTTTTCCGCAACAGATCAACGATGCGCCGGTACGCTTTTACGTAACTTTTGGGCTCAAGTTCGTTATGTGGCCCGTCAAATTCATAGCCTATCCTCAGATATATAGGTCGGTTCGTAGATTTTGCCCAGATAGCGTATTTCTTGATGACCTTATCATAATAACCTTCACCAGTAAAGTCGGCAACATTCCATTTGCCTACCATCCACATAGCACTGTGCACAACGGTATTGGGAAACTTATCAATTAACATTTGGTGATTTTGTGTGCCGCCAGTATCATTTTTATGAGACTCTGTAATACCTTTAAACTCGGGTATCCCCCAATACGCAGACCAGCCACCTGGAATCTTTTGATCAGGAAAATTCTCAAGATATTCTGAAATGCTTTCAACCGTTTGTCCCATAATAAGCAGGGTTTTTCCATGGAGAGGAACAAATTTTGTCTGCTCGTAATCGTAAACAAATTCTGGGTCAATTTCTACATTGATTTGTGATACCATTTTTTCAATGGATAGTTCGGTTGATTCCGAATCTTTAGTTGTTTGTTCCTGTGACCAGACGAACGATGACATAAAAAGTAGTAGAATAGCGGTTAAAAAAACAACCTTATATTGAAATTTTGTTTTACAGAGCGTCAAGGGTAAAGTCATTTCTTTTTTGTTTACTTGTCTTTTAATTTTTCTACAAAGTAACTAGACTGTAATATTAAATTTAGCAGCTCTGCCTATGTTTCGTTGCTTGGTTTTGCACTTAACTTGGCAAGTACATACCAAACTGAAAATTAGCAAGGATTTTTAGAAGCGATGCCCTGAGCGTGTCGAAGGGTAGGCGAGAACAGCGTCATTACTTATAGCCAATGAGGCATTGGTTTTATTTCTTTTCTAATATCTCCATTCTTTTTTGCAGTTCAAGAAGCTTTTCGTTCAATATAACTAATTGCTCATTTTTTCTTTCAAGTTCCTCTATTTTCTTTTCCTGTTGAATAGTGTAAAGAGTCAATTCTTCAATCTTTAGAAGAAGCTTTGAATCCATTTGTCCAAGAAAAATTCCATTTTTTTTGACTTCCTTGGTGCTTGGTATGTCTTTGAGATGACCCTTGTCTTTGATATGTTCTTCAACTTCTTTTAAGGTTGGCAGATAGTAGTCTTTTTCAAAAACGAAGTCAGACCATCCAGTTTCTACTTTTATTTCCTTTGCTCTAATTTTTCCATTTACAGCCAATTTCCATCCTTTAGGGTTAGTTGTTCCTATTCCAACATCGCCATCGGATAAAATTGTCAATAGGTCACCATTAAGATTACTGAACTTGAATTGCCCTGCTGTACTATTCTTTTTGAACTGTAATCCTGCATTGTCGTATGTTCCATCCGAATAGTTGATAAATGACGTTGTTCTAAGTTCGGCGTTACCCAATCTCAATAATTCTGTATTTGGATTTGTATTAGATATGTTGATTTTCCCATCGGATAAAATTGTCAAAAGGTCACCATTGAGATTACTGAACTTGAATTGCCCTTCTGAGCTACTTTTTTTGAACTGTATTCCTACATTATCATATGTTCCATCTGAATAGTTAGTAAACGATGTTGCTCTAAGTCCAGCGTTATCTAATCTTAAAATTTCAGAATTAGCATTAATTACATTTATATGTAATTTGGTTTGAGGAGTCGACTCCCCAATTCCCACTCTGTTTCCAGTATCAGTTACTTGAGAAAATGTCATACTTGATAGAAATCCAATCATCGCACTTGATAGTATTTTCTTCATTTTAATAGATATTAGGTTATTTTTTAGCTTATGAATAACGTTTAGATATATATACTTATAATAAAAATAAGCATATCCATAGTAAAATGTAGGTTATGTAATATCTTTCAGGTTTGGCATTTTCGCATTTTATCCTAAAACAACATGTGAAAAGTAATTCTGTGCATTTGGTGCCCAATTAAAATATACTGCACCATTTTTAAGCTCCATGACTTCTTGTTGCTGTTGCGATAGCGTAAGGCATTGTTCAAAAATCTTTTTTGGTTTTTCATCAATAGCTTCGATAAACACTTGAAGTACGTACTCTCCGGACAAAAAAGTGTAATGCGTGCCATCTTTTGGTAACAAAAAGCTATGATCGCACGAAACCCCGGTTTTGTTAACGAACAATCCGCTACCTAGAACAAGGCCGTTATTTTTGTAGGACCATACATTAAAATTTTGAACCGTTTCCCTGCGCTGCAATCGCACATACATATATTGCACATACTTCCCTTTTTCCGAAGTGCTATAGAGCAGCGTTCGAATCCCTATTTTCTTCTGTCCCTTGTTGTCCACACCAAAATAAATCATGGAAGGGCGGGTCATTTTAACCGTTCCTTTTTTAATCCGACTCAACCAGAACGTCAAACCTGAAATAGTTAGGACGGCCAATGATATACTTAAACTGATATAGTCCATAGTTGAGTTAAATTACACGGGACATTAGAAGAGGTTGAGGCGGTCTTTGTGATTACGAATCGTAACGAATTTTCCTTCAAAACTGGATGAAGACGTAACTGTGCCATTGAAAACAGCATCATTCGATAGTTACAATTTTAAAAAATGCAACTACAAAACTTATGCGGTCTCTTTCTTCTCGGAGAGGTACTTCCAATAGCGTTTGGGAACATGCTGCGTATGCAATTTTCTGTTGATACGGGATTTAATGTTGGTACTTTTAAAATAATCGTTCCAAAGTGTTTGATAGTCGTACTCCTCGTTCAAGAATGCATCGCTCCTATGGATTTTATTGAAGTGGATTTCGTTCAAATTGAGCGATACCATCTCAACATGATCTAGATTGTAAAAAATACCATACTTGCGTTTCACATCATAGATTAACCATTGCTGGTCTGCATAGCGATTACGAAAGTGCTTGGATATAAGGGGCAGTACATCAAAATCTGGTTCAATGTTGGCAAAGTAGATATTGTCCTTGGTCAATTGAAAGCGTACGAAGGCCTCCATACGGTGTTTTTCGCGCCCAACGGAGCGTGCCAGTTTGCTAATGCGCAATACGGTACCATCTGAATAATCGGTCTGCTTTACATGAGTAGTGGCCATCAATTTTCTGATATACGTATAGAGTGTGAGTTCTACACCTTCCATCTCGCTCAAAAATGCAAAATACACTTGGGATATGGCATTATTGCTTTTGTTGCGTATACCGTTCCACACGCGTTTTGCTTTTTCCACATTGGTAAAAACGGTTTCCGTCTCTGAGAAAAGCCCACTTTGGCCTTTCGTGTTTCGCTGAATATCCACCACGTCCAGTTTTTCTTCAAAAGCGACAAAGACTGCGGTAAGAAAGCCATTAAAGCTTCCATCGTATAGTAAAGTTTTGGAGTTTTGCATAATCAAGATATTATAGATGAGCGGTAGTAAACCGTTTTTTTAATCGAGAGAGCGACTTTCGCGCCTTGCTTTTGAACGCTATAAAATCATAACCAAAATTTAAAATCACAAAGCGACCACGTTCCATATAGTTGGATTGTTCTTGGGCATTCAAATCTTTTGTGGTATGGTTTAAATAGTCCATGATTTCCTAAAATAGTGTTAGTTAAACAATGATAGTTGCGTGCTATACTGATTCCGAAACTTTCCTACCGAATGTTGCAAAATCATTCCTTTTATTTTCTCCACATCCAAATCCCTGCGCTCCCAATTCCTGGAGTCGCAAATCATAAAGTATTTAGCGCGGTTAAGGGCCACACCTATTTTTTTAAGATGGTCCCAGTTCAATTTTCTAAACTTTCTGGCATTGACAATTTTCTGTACCGACTTTAAACCCAAGCCTGGAATACGGGCCAACATGCGCTTGTCCGCTTTGTTCACATCCACGGGAAAATGGTGCATATTACGCAGAGCCCAGGAGAGTTTGGGATCTACATCAACATCCAGATTGGGGTGTTCGTTATTTAAAATTTCATTTACGGCAAAACCATAAAATCGCAAAAGCCAGTCGGTTTGGTACAATCGGTTTTCCCGTAACATGGGAACCTGCGATCCAATGGAGGGCAAACGGCTGTCCTCGGCCACGGGCACATACCCGGAATAATAGACCCGCTTCATATTGAAATTTTTATAATAATGGGTAGCGGAATACATAATATCCTTGTCCGTTTCTCCCGTTGCGCCCACAATCATTTGGGTACTCTGTCCCGCTGGGGCATACTTGGGAGTACTTTTTATGATTTTTCGTTCGTTTTTAAATCGAATAAGTTCATTTTTAACCTTCAACATAGGTTTGGTAAAGTCCTCATGTTTTTTGTCCGGGGCCAATAATTTAAGACCGGACACCGTAGGGATTTCTATGTTGACGGAAAGCCTATCTGCGTACAATCCCGCTTCGTACATCAATTCATCACTGGCGCCGGGAATGGATTTTAAATGAATATAGCCGTTAAAATTCTCTTCTTGCCGTAGTTTTTTAGCTACCGCAATGAGCCTTTCCATGGTATAATCGGCATTTTTGAAGATACCGGAGCTTAGGAACAACCCTTCAATATAATTTCTTCGGTAAAAATTGATGGTGAGGTCGACCACTTCCTGAATTTTGAAAGCAGCCCTTTTAATGTCATTACTTTTTCGCGTAACACAATACGCACAATCAAAAATACAGTGGTTGGTCAATAATATTTTTAAAAGGGATACACAGCGTCCATCTTCGGTATAGCTATGGCAAATTCCCATTCCCGAGCTATCCCCCAAACCTTTATTGGTATTGGTACGTTTGCTACCACTACTGGAACAGGATACATCATACTTAGCTGCATCTGCCAAAATGGTTAACTTTTCTTGTATTCTTTCAAAATTCATAGCGTAGATTGTAATTACTCCAAAATTATGGAAATATTCCTAAAAATGGAAATATTCCAAATTATTTTTTGGAAATATTCCAAAATCAGTATATTTGGAGTGTAGAGAAGTCAGCTCGACTGTCCTCGACCCAAAAGCTAAAGCACTATGGAGAATGAAATAACCTTAAAACGATTTACAGAGATAAGAAGGGAACTTGGACATACTCAAGCTGAGTTTGCAAAACTTTTAGGCATTTCCAGCACTACTGCGGATATTGAACGAGGACGGACCAAACTTTCAGGAAGAGTAGTAGTGGAGTTGTTAAGGCAATTTAATATCAATCCACTTTGGCTTTTTGGGGAAAGTGAGGAAAAACACCTAGAGACTTCGCGTACCAGCGTAATTCCTAAAGTGGTTACGGTGGATAGTGCAGATAATGATAACATGGTGCTAGTGAATGCCAAGGCTGCTGCAGGGTATCCACAAAATATTGCCGATACGAGCTGGTATCACCAACTTCCCGCTTTTGATTTGCCCATTCCCGAATTTAGAAATGCCACATATAGGGGATTTCAAGTGGAAGGAGATAGTATGCTCCCAAATTTGAAGCCCAATGATTGGGTACTGGCCAGGGCCATAGAACATATTGATTACGTAAATGCGAATAAAATGTATGTGGTTGTGCTTCAAGATGCCGTATTGGTCAAGAAAATCGAAAAAAGACCAAATTCCAATAACATTACGCTGGTCTCTTTGAACGAAACATACCCACCGTACGATATTAAGCCTTTCCAAATACAGGAAATATGGGAGGTCAGCAGTAAATTGACCTTTAATGTTGATGCAACTACGGAAACCGGGCTGCTGCGACAATTACAACAATCTATGGAAGAACTGAAACGGCAAGTGGGAGGTGTAAAAAACTAGTTTCTTAAATTCTTGACTATCTTAGAGCTTTAACCAACCTCTTTATAGTAGTGAAGCATCTTTTAGTTACGCTGTTGCTCCTGTGTGCGTTTTCGTCGGCATTTTCTCAAGCTCAAGGAGATACTTTAAAAATCGGGTACACTCGGGCAGCACCTTTCATTATAACCGAAAATGAATCTTTGGAAGGCATCAATGTTTGGCTTTGGAAACAAGTAGCGAAAGAACTTGATTTGGAGTACAAAATGGTCTCGATGGAGTTTTCTGATATGCTCGATGCTTTGAAGGCAGGCAGCATAGACGTAAGCATCAACCCTTTGACCATAACTGGGGAACGGAGTAAGCATATGGAGTTTACACATTCTTTTTTTGCTTCTCATTCCACTATTGCTGTGACCCAAAGCACCTCTTTCCAAAAATTAAGAACTTTTTTAGAGGCATTTTTACATATCAACTTTCTACGCGGGTTTCTTCTCTTATTCGTTATCTTACTCTTCTTTGGAACCCTTATCTGGCTTTTTGAACGGCGAAAAAATGCAGCACATTTTCGCCCGGGTGCAAGAGGAATATGGGATGGACTTTGGTGGTCCGTAGTAACGATGACCACAGTGGGTTATGGTGATAAGGCACCAAAAACCAGAATGGGTAAAATTGCTGCTCTAGGATTGATGTTCAGTGGGCTTTTATTCGTTTCTGGGCTCACGGCCAGCATAGCATCCAGTTTAACCGTAAATCAGCTTGCCGACACTACCGATAGTTTTAACGCCTTCAAAAATCGGAATGTTGGCACCGTAAACAATTCGAGTGCCAATGATTTTTTAAAAACCCATTTTTTTAAAAATATCAACACATATTCAAGTGTTATACCTGGGCTTACCGACTTAAGAAAACGGAAAATAGACGCTTTTATCTATGACGAGCCTATTCTACAATATAGAATTAAAAAAGACTCCACACTAACCAATTTAGAATTGTTGCCCATTAAGTTTGATGTACAGTTTTATGCTTTTGGTATTGTGAAAAACAATACGGCATTGGAGCAAAAAATATCTCAGGTTATCCTAGAGATTATGGAAACACAAGAATGGAGCGTAGTACTGGCTGAATATGGCTTGAGCGAAATATAAGGACAATCAGTTATAAGCCCTAACATCGCCCATTCCCAATGTAAAAGGGCCAAGTTGATGTGATTTAGGCAAGAAAGCCCCACTTTCCATTACTTGCCAGTCGTCCCAGGTGGCTTCGAGACCTCCGAGAGGGATAATTTTCACCCACATTTTATAGCTGATCGGAAACCCATTTTCATTTAATATCCACAAATAACTATCACCTGGAGTTGTACCTCCTTTGGAATAGGTGATCAACAAGCCTTTGGAGCCATCATCTAGTGTTACAAGGCTTCTTGTAGTGCCTTCATCAAATACTTTATAGGGTGCTATCAACCAGAAAGAATCGTTGTTAAACAATTTTAGGGCTTTGGACGTAATTTTCTCCTTTTCTTCGTTGGATAACTTGGTTCCTGTTTTTTCTGCTGTACTACTTGCATGCGTAACCAAGTCCAATTTTACAGTATACTCATCCCACTTGACTTCAACAATTCCATTTTCTTTATCCCATTTGTAATTGTTCGTACCATTCTGAAAAGACCATTCCAAGAAACGGGTGTCCTTGTATTTTTCATAATTAAGGGCATTTAGCATTTTAGTTGCGAGTTTATCCGCGTCCAGAGGCGCACTTCCTTCAGGTAAAGGCTCATGCTTGATCAACAGGAAAATGACCAACCCCAAAATCAAGATTATCACTATTTTTAAAACCCTTTTCATGAAAAGTATCTTTCTTTAATGGTTAGTGCCAAAACAATTGCTGCTTCCGGATTATGCCTGAACCAAAGTTCAGGTTCAAAAATTTCCAACTCGGCCAATGCCCAATCGCTATTATTGTCTTTAAAGATATCAACTCTGGCATAGATGGGAAGTTCAGGAACGGCATTCACTACTTTTTCTGAAAATTCAATTTCTGTTTTGGAAGGTTTGTAATCGTGAACACTTCCACCAAAATCATCTTGTACCCTAAAGTCTCCTTGCTTAGCAACTTTCAATACGGCATGGGTAAATTTGCCATTAAAGACCATCATGGATATTTCTCCCTGTTCAACAATATTATGCTGAAACTCTTGGAGCATCATAGCCTCGGTGGCAATGAGTTCTTTAAAGATGGTTTCGTGCTGGGTTATTTCAGAGACATCAAATTTATAAGTATGTCTCGCCGCACCGGAAACACAGGGTTTCAAAACAAACGAATTGGATTTGAAATGATACTTTTCTTTCGCCTCTTCACAGGTTTTTGCCAACGAAGTTTCCATACCTTTTTCAACAAATACCGTTTTGGGAATAGTTATGCCGGCAGCGGCCAAATCCTTCAAGTAGTGTTTGTCAATGTTCCAGTCGATGAGTTTTTTGCAATTGATCAATCGTGTTTGAGTTGAAACTGTATCTAACCACTTGGAAAACGCTTCAAAACGGTCAAAATAATCCCAAGTTGTTCTAAAAAGTGCATACTTCGTACTTGTCCAATCAAATTTTGGATCATCCCAAGATTTTCGGATGACCTTCAGTCCAATATTTTCAAAGGCTTCTGCCACCAACCTGTCCTCCAGCAAAATGTTATCGGTATATTCGTTTTTCTCTTTTGGGTCGATATACCTTCGGTCGGTAAGAATTACAATGTCGTACATAGTAGGGGATATTTAAAAGCCAATTGCGGTATCGTCGCCTCTTTTATCCGCACCACCTTCCAATTTTCCATTGGGCAATACGCGAATGGCATCGACCTTACCAATAATTGGGGTTCTTTCTTCATTGATGATATAACCTTTGGATTTCAATTCGTCCTTTAGCTCTGGCGAGAAACCCTCTGGTTCAAAAATAACGACATCTGGCAGCCATTGATGGTGAAAACGGGGTGCGTTGACGGCATCTTGCATACTAAGATCAAACTCATAAACATTAAGAATGGTCTGGACCACCGCGGTAATGATGGTAGAGCCACCAGGCGTGCCCACAACCATGTAGAGTTTTCCGTCTTTTTCTACTATGGTTGGTGTCATACTGCTCAGCATTCGTTTTTCCGCAGCTATACTATTGGCTTCGGCACCTATTAGACCAAACATGTTGGGAACTCCGGGCTTGGAACTAAAATCGTCCATTTCGTTGTTCATAAAAAAACCGAGTTCTTCCACATACAGTTTTGAACCATAGCCCCCGTTTAACGTTGTGGTGGCGGATATCGCATTTCCTTGACTGTCCACAATGGAGTAATGGGTGGTCTCCATACTTTCTGCTATTTCCACTTTTCCATGCTCCACAGCAGAGGACAAGGTGGCTTTTTCAAATGAAAAATTCTGCATCCTTTCTTGCAGATAGTTATCGCTTAATATGACATCCAAAGGAATATCCACAAAGTCAGGGTCTCCCAAAAAATAATTTCTGTCTGCATAAGCGCGGCGTGATGCTTCCGTAAACAGTTGAATGGCTTTCGTGGAATTGTGTCCAAAATCGGAAACCTTGTAAGGCTCCATCATCTTAAAAATCTGATTGATGGTCACTCCTCCGCTACTGGGCGGACTCATGGATATGATATGAAGGTCCTTATAGTCGAAAATAATAGGCTCACGCCATTTGGCCTTATATTTTTCTAGGTCTTCCTCGGTGATAAACCCGCCTTTTCCCTGAATGAAAGCAGCAAGTTTTTGTGCAACCTCGCCTTTATAGAATCCATCCCTACCTTCTTTAAGGATTTTTTCCATGGTTCTTGCCAGTGCAGGGTATTTTATAGTGTCCCCAGCTTTGAAATTGGTTGCGAACTTAGTACTGTCCCCATTGGCTTCGATAAAACGCTCACGATAACTTTCCAATCGCTTTTCCTGTTTCTCCGTCACGACAACACCTCTTTTAGCAAGTTTGATTACCGGGGTCAAAATATCAGAAAGGGGCAGGGAACCAAACCTTTGATGTACTGCCATAACTCCTGCAACGGTTCCAGGAACCCCAGACGCCGTAGCACCTTTCGTACTTAGATTTGGGATAACATTGCCCAAGGAATCCAAGTACATGTCCTCGTATGCGGATAAAGGCGCTTTTTCCCTATAATCCAGTCCACCTACATCACCATTGTTTTTTCTGTACACCATAAATCCACCACCACCAAGATTTCCCGCGAAAGGGTAGGCGACTGCCAGTGCCATTTCCGTAGCGACCATGGCGTCAAAGGCATTACCGCCTTTTCCCATAATTTCCGAGCCAATTCTTGAGGCCTCTTCCCGTGCAGAGACCACCATTGCTTTTTCAGCTACAGTTCCCGTTGGGATAGCAGGTTGTTTTTTACAGTTTAGGAATAAAAGAAAGGGGACAAGCAGTATTAATCTTCGCATAGGGAATCAAATTTTTGTTGGGAAAAGGTAATCAATTCTTTAAAAAAGAGGGTGAATTCATTTTCAAAGGCTTCATAGTGCTCTTCTAGGTCTATGATGGCATAATTCATTTTGGACTTGTTTTCGGTTCTACGGTTCATACCTTCCAAAACTTTGGAGATACCCTGTAAATCGGCATAACTCAACAGCCAATTTCCAGAAATCATATAGGGCATCATGCGCTGGGTTGCAAGTGGCAGCATATCATAATTATCTTCTAAAAGATCATAAAAGCGTTCAACAAAGATGTCTAAGGGAGTTTTAGAATAGGATGACCAATTCTTTGCCAGAAAATGATCGTAGAATATATCCACGATCACTCTACTGTAATGGCTATAATTGTGGTGTAGCCGTTTACTACTTTGTTTAGTAATGGGATGGGAGTCGGTATATGTATCTATCTCACGATGTAACAATATCCCTTTTTGAACCCTTTCGGGAAAGTGTTTGTATTTATTTCCCTTGATATGATCTGCGAAGAAATTGCCCAAAGTAATTTCATCATCACCAAAGGAAAGGTAAATGTGTGCTAGAAAATTCATAGAATAATTTTCTTTTCTGTCGAAATTTACAAATTCGAAACACGGAATAGCAGTCAGCCAATTATATTTGCAAAAACTTTTTTAACAATTATGACCCTTATTAAATCAATTTCTGGAATACGTGGTACCATTGGCGGTAGCACAAACGATAATCTTACACCAATCGATGCGGTAAAATTCGCGGCAGCCTATGGAACATGGTTGAAGGATTATGCTGGAAAAGAAAAACTAACGGTCGTAATTGGTCGCGATGCAAGACTGTCTGGAGAAATGATTCAAAATTTAGTGGTTTCTACATTAGTTGGGCTTGGTATCAATGTTGTTGATCTGGGATTGTCCACAACGCCAACGGTCGAAATCGCAGTTCCTATGGAAAATGCCGATGGTGGAATCATCTTGACAGCAAGTCACAACCCAAAGCAATGGAACGCACTAAAGCTATTGAACGAGAAAGGAGAGTTTTTGGACGCAAAACAAGGGGCTATCATATTGGAGCTTGCGGAAAAAGAAGATTTTGATTTTGCAGAAGTGGATGATTTGGGAACGGTCATTAAGAACGATTCGTATATCGATATCCATATTGATGAAGTTTTAAACCTACCCTTAGTGGACAAAGAAGCCATAAAAAAGGCAGGGTTTAAGGTTGTTGTTGATGGGGTAAATTCCACTGGGGGCATTGCTATCCCAAAGCTTCTTGAAGAATTAGGCGTGGAAGTCGTTAAGCTTTATTGCGAACCAACGGGACATTTTCCACATAATCCAGAGCCTTTAAAAGAACATTTAGGGGATATCTGTAAATTGGTTGTTGAGGAAAAAGCTGATTTTGGTATTGTCGTAGATCCAGATGTTGACCGATTGGCATTTATCAGCAATGATGGTGAAATGTTTGGAGAGGAATACACGCTGGTTGCCTGCGCTGACTATGTACTTGGGAAAACCAAGGGAAATACAGTTTCCAATCTGTCCTCATCCAGGGCGTTGCGGGATATTACCCAAAAACATGGCGGAACGTACGAAGCAGCTGCAGTTGGTGAAGTAAACGTTGTCACCAAAATGAAGGCCAACAATGCGATAATAGGTGGTGAAGGTAATGGTGGAATTATTTATCCTGAAAGTCATTATGGACGGGATTCATTGGTAGGTACCGCTTTGTTCTTGATGCATATGGCAGAAAAGGGAGGTACAGTTGCCGAACTAAGGGCAAGTTACCCCAGCTATTTTATGAGTAAAAAGAAGATACAATTAACTCCAGAGTTGGATGTAGATGCTTTGCTGGAAGCCATGCACGAAAAGTATAAAGGCGAAGAAGTATCTATAATTGATGGTGTTAAAATCGATTTTCCAGAAAATTGGGTACATCTGCGTAAGTCGAACACGGAACCTATCATTAGGATTTATACCGAAGCTAAGTCGCAAGAAGCCGCCGACGCTCTCGCTGATAGGATAATTGGTGAAATCAAGGTGATAGCTGGGCTTGATTGAGTCTTAGTCTATCGTTCTAATTTATAGATTGTTTTTTGACCATTAAATTCATTGTGGGAAAGTTGTATTCTTTTGTCAGAATCCAATACCAATTTCCATAAACCTTCTTCTTTTTTAAGGGTCACATGAAATTTTCCGTATCCTCGTATGCTTAAATCTTTTTCACCTTTTTGTTTTGAACTGAAACGATAATAACCAGTTTGATAAGCAATATCTTCGGTTTCATTGATTGCAGTGGACAAAATGACGAATGAAATATCCAAACCGCCACCTTGCTGTTTTACGTCGTCGATATATCCGCTAAAATTCTCTAAATAATCTTGACCTGTTTGAATGTTGTTCTGGTCCAATGTTATTCTCACAATTTCATCGGAATGAATGGACTTCAATTTATCTGAATCTAAATAAGCATAGGACTCCATAAAAGGAATCCATATCTCTGTTTTTATCGAATCCAGTAATTCCTCTGAGATTGCACGATCACTATTTTGTCCGTTCACAAATCCAGCAATAAGAAAAAAACACAGAATTGAATACCTCATATTTTATATTTTTTGAATGATACACAAGGTAAGGAATCTTTGATTTTGTTTGTCTAAGGGTTGGTAAAAATAGTGTGTATCAAATGGTAGGCTAAGTCAAACCTTTTTATATTGACAACACTAATACTATGTGTTGGACGTTACATCAGCTTGAAATTCTTTTGGAGCTTTATTTCGGTGTTTCCATCTTTTGTGTGTCCAAAAATAGTATTCAGGTGCTTCACGTATTGACTTTTCGGTCTCTTTTATAAAGGCTTCGGAAATATCGTAGTCCTTCACTTCTGTAGGTCGTTCGGTCAAGACTTTAAAAGTCGCTTCATAATGACCACGTTTCACTTTTTTCACTTTAAGATAAACGGGCACAATGTCATGGGCTTTGCATAGTTCTTCG
This sequence comes from Flagellimonas sp. HMM57, assembly GCF_021390175.1. Classification (NCBI taxonomy): domain Bacteria; kingdom Pseudomonadati; phylum Bacteroidota; class Flavobacteriia; order Flavobacteriales; family Flavobacteriaceae; genus Flagellimonas; species Flagellimonas sp. HMM57. The sequence continues at coordinate 3,606,190 of NZ_CP090004.1, forward strand.
CCACCAACGTGAATGGGTACCAATATATTCATGAAATTTGCCCAATGCCTTGCCCTATTCATCATTGGAGATTGGTCGCTAATGATACCAACCGTTATTAATTCAGCTTTTTCTTTTGCATCTTTTATAATTTTTCGGCTTTCATGGGTTCTTATAAGTGTAGTGCCATATTTACTTCTGATATCACGCACCAACTTATCAAAATACTTGTTTTGAATTGTTTGATAAATGGCATATGCTTCGGATTCTACGTAGGAATTCAGGGAAAATACCCATTCCCAACTTGCATAGTGGGGCATCATGATCATGGTGTTCTTTCCATTTCGCTCTAACTCTTTAAACACTTTAACATTGGAGAAAACATATCGTTTCTGCATTTGTTCGTTGCTTATGCCCAATGTTTTTATCATCTCTAAAAAAATATCGCAAAGATGTTTATAGAATTTCTTTTCTATTAGTAAACGCTCCGCTTCAGGTTTTTCTGGAAAAACTAATGCTAAATTACTGCGTACTACTTTTTTACGATACCCAAAAACATGATACAGTAATTGATAAACAATATCCGAAATAAAATAAAGCACCCAAAAAGGGAGTCTCGAAATCAACCAGAGAAGCGGATAAACAAGGATAAAAACAACTAATTGCATACGTAATTCTTGTGCGCAAATATAGCTATATTTGAACCCAAACTTGAAAGTGTATGTACAATTTACATGCTGCCACAATAGCCATTATTGCAGCAAATATTCTTGTCTCCCTAAGGGGATTCAGTGATTCTGTTTTTTTTGACAGATATAAGTTCAGTATAGGCGGAATAAAGGCTGGACAAAAGGAAAGAACAGTAACTTCTGGGTTTTTGCATGTTGATATCTCCCATCTCTTTTTTAACATGTTCACGCTTTATTTCTTTGCAAATGTGGTCATTGGTTGGTTTGGTGCTACCAAGTTTTTGATTATCTATTTTATAAGCCTGGTGGGAGGAAGCCTTTTAGCACTCTTTTTCCATAAAGATGAGCCTTTTTACAGTGCAGTTGGTGCCAGTGGTGCGGTAACAGGAATTTTATACGCAGCTATTTTATTGAATCCTGATATGCAACTGGGAATCATGTTTATTCCAATTCCATTACCGGCATATGTATTGGGAATAGCTTACCTATTATATTCTATTTATGGTATGAAAAGCAGGTTGGGAAATATTGGGCACACGGCCCATTTTGGTGGGGCAATTGGAGGTTATGCCGTTACGCTTCTTTTAAAACCTGAGCTTTTTGTAACTGACACTTTGATCGTTGTATTATTGGCAATCCCGATATTGATTCTTTTTGTACTGGAAAAGTTGGGGAAAATCTAGTTGAGCAGTTCAGCTACTTTTTGTTCCAAAGCAGGACCTCTCAAGTCCTTTGCGACGATTACACCATTCTCATCGATAAGGAAAGCTGCGGGAATCGCATTGATATTGTACAATTGGGCTACTGGGTCCTGAAATCGTTTTAAATTGGAGATGTGATTCCATGCCAATCCATCGTTTTCGATGGCTTTTGTCCAGTCTTCTGCGCGGGCATCCAGAGAAACGCCTATTACATTTAGGCCTTTCTCATGGTATTTATTGTAAACGGAAACAATATTTGGATTTTCCGCTCTACATGGACGGCACCAAGCTGCCCAAAAATCTATTAGGGTCAGCTTTCCTTTAACATCGCTTAATGCCAGTAGCTCTCCATTTGGTGTTGGAGCTGAAAATTCGGGAGCTATACCCCCTATATCAGTAGCTTTTTGCTTTTCCAATTGCTCTTTTAATTGTTCGCCTGGCTTCGATTGCTTCATCTCTGGCGTAAGCGCTTCGTACATACCTTTGATTTCATCATTGGGAACACTCTTGTTCATCATTAAATTACCTATGATCAATACAGAAATCAATGCATTGGGATTTTCTTTGGCGAAGTCAACATTAAAGGTTTTTACCTCATCTTGAAACTCTATGTATTCTTCCCGTAATGAAGTAACGGTTGCCGAATCCTGCTTTTGAGCGGCATTGCGCATATCGTTCTGCATAGACCTTGCTCTTTCCGAAAGTTTTCTCGATTCGGTCAAAAAGTTCATAAAGAGCTCATTCTGTTGTGTACCCTTCAGTTTTGCGTAGTTCATGCTGTCCTTTTGAAACTTTACCTCAATATCACCGTTCTCAAGTACAAATGGAATATTACCCCTATTTTTCTCAATAAATACATAATAGAGCATAGGTTTTTCTTGCGAGCCTGTAAAAGTAAATGCTCCGTTTTCTACTGTGGTTGTATCAATATCCACCAATTGGTTAAGGGAGTCGGTGGTTTTTAGGTACACTTGGGTACCATTTTCCAATTCTCCCGTAACAGTAGCTTTTAAAGTATATCCTTCCGGTTTTGAATTACATGATGCTAAGAATAGAATTCCTGTAGCAATTGCAAGTACTTTTTTCATTTGTTTCAATTTAAGTTGCGAAGGTATTCATTCCTTATCGCATATAAAAACCTTCGTCTCTAATCGATGAAATTCCTCAAGGCCCTGTTCCAGAATATTGGAATAGGATAGTAATGATTTCCTATGGGCTAGCGGGATATCAGAATATAGAACTAAGAACCAAGACAAAAGCCCAGTTTCTCTGCTCTGGCAGCGAAGCGGTCTTGGTTCTTCTATCTTGTAAGTCTAAAACTGATATCGTATACCAAGTGCAATATCAAAATCAAAATTATCATTAAAACCATCGTAACCTAAAATCCCGATTTCTGGTCTAAAATCCAATGAAAGAAGTAGTGGGATGTCAAAGTCGTACTCTACACCAAGAACACCGGCTGCAAATACAAAAAGACCATCATTGTCTTCACCATCTGGTTCTGGTTCAAATTCAACGCTTCCCAATCCACCACCAAAACCGTAGTACCAATTAAAATTTCCCTCAATTTGATGCACCCATTGGTAAGTCCCGGAGAGTTTAAATGCATCAAATCGTCTGCTATCGCGCCAGCCCAAGTTGAATTCGGCACGGTTGTAACGACCAATTGATTTTTGATAGGAAATTTCTGCGCCAAACCCATCGCTATCGCCTAAACGTAACCCTATGGTATGGTCAGAAATGTCCTGAGCACTGACAGCAAATATCCCAAATATGAAAAGACAGGTAAATAATGTGGTAATCTTCATAAGTTTCTCTTTTAGTTAAAAAATTTAAAGATAGCTTTGTAAAGCTTTCTGACCAATACAACTGAATTAGGTAACCAAAAATTGTTCCAGATTGGATAAATTATCTTTAACCCAACTATCTGAAAAACTCCAAGGAGAATTATTCAGCGATGACCTAAGTAGGGCATTGTACGCTACTGATGCCTCTGTATATCGAAAAAAACCATTGGCGGTTGCATACCCCAAGAACATAGAAGATATAAAAACACTTATAACTTTTGCTAGTAATCATACCATTGGATTGATTCCTAGAACAGCTGGTACTTCCTTGGCAGGACAATGTGTGGGCGATGGTATTGTAGTTGATGTTTCAAAACATTTTACGGATATCTTGTATTTGGATGAAGAAAAGAAACAAGTCCGGGTGCAACCTGGCGTTGTCCGCGACGAACTCAATCAGTATTTAAAACCTTTCGGTCTTTTTTTTGGACCTAATACTTCAACCTCAAATAGATGCATGATAGGAGGGATGGTCGGTAACAATTCTTCAGGAACTACATCCATTCAATACGGTGTAACTAGAGATAAAGTGGTGGAGATGAAGTGCGTGTTATCGGATGGAAGCGAAGCTTTATTTTCAGATATAACTAAGAACGAATACGAGAACAAGAAAAAAGAGGATTCTCTTGAAGGTAAGTTATACGCATTTATTGAAACAGAACTTTCCAATAAGAAAACGCAAGAAAATATAGCAACAGAATTTCCTAAACCAAGTATTCATCGTAGAAATACCGGCTATGCCATAGATGAGCTCTTAAAGAATCGTGTTTTTGGAAATACTGGGGAAGATTTCAATCTGTGCAAGTTGTTTTCAGGAAGCGAAGGAACTTTAGCGTTTACGACAGAAATCACCTTGCAATTGGATGAATTTCCCCCTTCGTTGTCTGCTATGGTCGCAACCCATTACCACACCCTTGAAGATTGTTTGAGCGATGTTGCCCCAGTAATGCAGCATAATTTGCATACCTGTGAAATGATGGACAAGGTAATTTTGGACTGTACCAAGAATAACCGCTCTCAATTGGCAAATCGTTTTTTTGTGAGTGGCGATCCAGCTGCAATATTAATGTTGGAAGTAAAGGCCGATACAGAAGATAAACTAAAAGCCCAACTTGAAGATTTGCTGAGAACCATAGAAAGTTCTGGGCTGAGTTATGCGAGCCCTGTTTTGATCGGAGACGAAATCAACAAGGCCATAGAACTCCGCAAGGCAGGTTTGGGGTTGTTGGGGAATATGGTAGGCGATAGAAAAGCGGTTGCCTGTATTGAGGATACTGCAGTTGCCTTGGAAGATTTAAAAAACTTTATTGGTGAGTTTACGCAAATCATGAAGGATTATGGGCAAGATGCTGTGTATTATGCCCATGCAGGGGCAGGGGAACTGCATTTACGTCCCATCCTTAATCTAAAAAAGTCTGACGATGTAGCTCTTTTTCGCTCAATTACTACAGATGTGGCAAAGCTGACCAAAAAATACAAAGGTAGTTTTAGCGGTGAGCATGGCGACGGAATTGTAAGGGCAGAATTTATACCGTTGATGATAGGAGCGGCCAATTACGAACTGCTAAAGCGTATAAAATCTGCTTTTGACCCACTGAACATTTTCAATCCCGGTAAAATTGTGGATGCTTTCCCAATGGATGAATCCTTGCGTTATGATATCGATAGAAAGGAGCCTGTCATTAAAACGTTGATGGATTTTTCAGATAATGAAGGGATTTTAAAAGCAGCGGAAAAATGTAATGGTAGTGGAGATTGTCGTAAAAGCCATACCATGTCCGGGGCGATGTGCCCAAGCTATCATGCCACAAAAAATGAAAAGGATACTACTAGAGGTAGGGCAAATGCTTTGCGTGAATTTTTGACCAATTCGGAAAAGCCAAATCGGTTTGATCAGGAAGAGCTAAAAGAAGTTTTTGACCTCTGCCTTAGCTGCAAGGCCTGTTCCAGTGAGTGCCCCAGCAATGTGGATGTAGCAACGTTAAAGGCTGAATTTTTGTACCAGTACCAAGAATCCAATGGCTATCCTTTGCGCAGTAAGCTTTTTGCTTATAATACCAAGTTCAATGCCATGGGGAGCAAATTTCCTTCATTGACAAATGCGGTTTATAAGTCCAGTATCCTGGGAGGTTTGCTGAAAAAAACTTCAGGAGTGGCCAGTGAACGTAGTCTTCCAGAGGTTCATCGGTTCAATTTTGAGAGGTATTTGAAGAAGCAGAAAAAAGCGAACACCAAAACCTTAAAAAAAGTAGTGCTGTATATTGATGAATTTACAAAATACTTGGATGTTCAAGTAGGTAAAGATGCCATTGAGCTACTTTGCAAGCTAGGCTATGATGTACAGTTATTTTATGTGGAAAGTGGACGCACGTACCTATCAAAAGGATTCCTAAAGCAAGCGAAGTCCTTGGTGAAAAACAATATAATCAAACTTAAAAAAATTATTCAGGAAGATATACCGATTGTTGGCCTGGAACCATCTGCTATTTTATCCTTTAGGGATGAATACAAAAGACTACATAACGACACGGAACTAGTAAATAAGTTAGCTTCTAAATCCTTTCTTATTGAAGAATTTCTTGCTAGAGAGATCAAAAAAAGAGTTTTTGGTCCCAACAGGTTTACTGAAGAAGAAAGAGTGGTGAAAATCCATAATCACTGTCATCAAAAAGCTTTATCCGATCAAAAAGTAACTTTTGATGTGCTTAACCTTCCCAAAAATTACAAGGTTTCCATTATTCCTTCCGGCTGCTGCGGTATGGCCGGTTCTTTTGGGTATGAAAAGGAACACTATGAAGTAAGTATGCAGGTTGGTGAGTTAAAGCTGTTCCCATCGGTAAGAAAAAGTACTGCCGAGACTATAATAGCGGCCAATGGCACAAGCTGTAGGCATCAAATAAAAGATGGGACGAAAAGGGAGGCACAACATCCAGTATCAATCTTGCGTCAAGCCTTGATTGTCTAGAGGTTTGGTGTCTTGCTCTCCAAGGTCTATAGTTTCAATATTATCAGGCGCTATCGTTTCTATAATATCTTTTCCAATATGTTCTATAATATCGTTGGGTTCTATTTCTTTTGAAACCACCTCCTTGTCCGTAATGGAAGCAATCAATTCGTTCATGTCCATTTCCTTAAGGTCCTCATCAACAAAAAATGGTGATAGCTTGTCATGGTTGTAATAGTATATCCTCCAACGTTTAAAAGAATATTCCAATGCTGTTAGGTTTTCTACCCAATCTCCTGAATTTAGGTATATACAACTACCATATTTGTTCTCGTAACGCTCTTTTTTTGGCTGATGTATGTGTCCGCAAATAACATAATCATAATCATTTTCAATAGCGAGGTCGGCGGCTGTTGTCTCAAAATTGTTGATATACTTGATAGCTCCCTTTACGCTATTTTTAATCCGCTTGGACAGTGAGTAGCGTTCACGGCCCATTTTTGCCAAACACCAGTTGATGAAGCTATTGATAAGAATAAGCAAGTCATAACCATACCCACCCAATTTGGCTAACCACTTGGCATTTTGGATAGATACATCGAAGACGTCACCATGAAAGATCCATGCCTTTTTTCCATCCAAATTGAGTACAAGCTTGTTAGCGATTTTAAAATTACCCATTGAAGTATCACTGAACTTACGGAGCATTTCATCATGATTACCAGTGATATAGTAAACTTCGGTGCCCTTGGATGCCATGCCTATAATCTTTTTGAGCACCTTTAAATGCGAGGCCGGAAAGTAACGTTTGCTAAACTGCCAAATATCTATGATATCACCATTTAAAATAAGCTTCTTTGGCTGAATACTGTTTAAATATGCGATAAGTTCATCGGCGTGGCAACCGTACGTACCTAGGTGTACGTCCGAAATTACGGCTACTTCAATCTTTCTTTTTTTCAACAGTTTAGTTTATATGCAAAATAACAGCGTAGGAATAAACTTAAAATCAAATTCAAATCAATAATTCATGAGTATATAGTTAAAAAAACATCAACAACGCTATCATAATGTTACATAAACATTAACTGGCAAGCTTGTTTTTGAAAATGAGCTAGAACTTCTACCTTTGAGGCTTACCCAATTTATAAGTACATGGCGGGAAATACTTTTGGACAACTTTTTAAGCTCACTTCTTTTGGAGAGTCGCATGGAAGGGCAATAGGTGGGGTGATAGATGGTTGCCCTGCGGGAATAACTTTGGATTTGGAAAAAATTCAGCTTGAACTGAACCGGCGTAAACCTGGACAATCTGCAATAGTCACCCAAAGAAAGGAACCGGATACCGTAGAAATCTATTCGGGTCTGTTTGAAGGGAAAACTACAGGAACTCCAATAGGGTTTGCTATCCATAATACGAATCAGAAGTCAAAAGATTATTCCCATATCAAGGATTCTTATCGGCCATCCCATGCAGATTATGTATACGACCAAAAATATGGTTTTAGGGATTACCGTGGAGGTGGTAGAAGTTCGGCAAGGGAAACTGCAAGTAGGGTAGTGGCAGGAGCTATCGCAAAACAGTTTCTTGAAAACATAAAAATCAATGCTTTCGTATCCCAAGTAGGTGAAATAAAGCTGCAAAAAGAATACCAACAGCTCGATTTCTCAAAAATCGAATCAAATGCCGTACGCTGTCCGGATTTGGAAATGGCTGAAAAGATGGAAGAATACATCAAATCCATTAAAAAGCAAGGCGATACCATTGGTGGGGTTATTACCTGTGTCATTCAAAATATACCGATTGGTCTTGGAGAGCCCGTCTTTGACAAACTGCATGCAGAACTAGGTAGGGCCATGCTGTCCATAAATGCCGTTAAGGGTTTTGAATATGGTAGTGGTTTTGAAGGTGTACTTATGAAAGGTAGTGAGCACAACGACCAATTTAATGAGGATGGAACTACGTCTACGAATCGAAGTGGTGGTATCCAAGGGGGCATAAGCAATGGTATGCATATCTATTTCAATATAGCTTTCAAACCAGTGGCCACAGTGCTTCAATCTTACGAAACCATCAACAAAGAGGGTGAAAAAGTTATGACCCAAGGCAAGGGAAGACATGACCCATGTGTTGTTCCAAGGGCTGTGCCAATAGTCGAAGCTATGGCAGCAATGGTATTGGCAGATTATACACTTTTGGCACGCACTAATAAAATATAATGGTCAGGTAAGGGTTTTTCCAATCAAAATAGTATCTTACTTTCCTAAAATTTGTATATGCGTAAACTAGAACTGCATTGGCAGATTCTCATCGGAATGCTTTTAGGGATAGTATTTGGGTTTGTAATGACCCAAGTGGATTGGGGAAAAGGTTTTGTCTCCGATTGGATTCAACCCTTTGGAACCATCTTCGTAACACTACTAAAACTTATTGCTATTCCTTTGATCATTGCCTCTTTGGTCAAAGGAATTTCTGATTTGAAGGATATCTCAAAGTTTAGAAATATTGGTTTGCGTACGATTATGATATATGTTGCAACGACCGTGGTTGCAATAACCATAGGTCTTGTTTTGGTAAACATAGCACAACCGGGAGAAGGTATATCTGAGGAGACAATTGCTAAATTGACGGAGACATATGCCAGCGACAAGGGAGTAACCGATAAGCTAGAAGAAGCCTCAAAACAGAAAAATAGCGGTCCGCTCCAGTTTTTGGTGGATATGGTTCCGGAGAATGCGCTTGCTGCACTAAGTAATAATACACTGATGCTTCAGGTAATATTCTTTACCATTTTCTTGGGGATTTCCATGTTGCTCATTGGAGAGGAAAGGGCAAAACCTTTAAAAGATTTTTTTGATGCCCTAAATGATGTTGTGCTCAAGATGGTCGATTTAATTATGCTTACCGCACCTTATGCTGTCTTTGCGCTGTTGGCAGGAGTAGTGGTCTCTTCCAGTGACCCCGACCTTTTATTGGCCTTGTTGAAGTATGCAGGTGTAGTCGTATTGGGACTTTTCTTAATGATTATATTCTATACTATCGTGGTGGGAGTATTCACCAAAAAAAATCCTTTCTGGTTTTTGAAAGAAATAAGCCCTGCACAATTACTGGCATTTTCTACTAGTTCCAGTGCCGCCACTTTACCGGTTACCATGGAAAGAGTGGAAGAGCATATCGGTGTTGATAAAGAAGTTTCAAGCTTTGTTCTGCCCGTTGGTGCAACTATCAATATGGACGGAACAAGTTTATATCAGGGTGTTGCGGCAGTCTTTATTTCACAAGCCTTGGGTTTTGATCTTACCTTTGCAGACCAATTGACCATAGTTCTGACAGCTTTATTGGCATCAATAGGCTCTGCAGCTGTTCCCGGAGCGGGTATGGTAATGCTCGTGATAGTTTTGGAATCTATCGGTTTTCCTGCAGATAAGCTAGCGATTGGCCTGGCTTTAATTTTTGCTGTGGACAGACCTTTGGACATGTGCAGGACCGTGGTAAACGTTACGGGAGATGCATCAGTTTCTATGGTGGTGGCCAAATCCGTTGGAAAATTGGGAGAACCCAACATAAAGGAATGGGATGACCATTTAGATGAGATTAATCCATAAAACCATATCGTCATGAATATCTGCTTTTTAATGTACCCGTGGGAGGAAATCCAACCAGAAAACGATACAAGCCTTGCACTTATTCATGAGTGTGTAAAACGCAAACACGGAGTGGCTATCTGCACTCCTGCAAACCTGACCATCAGGAATAGTGTCACCAGTGCTTTTTGTACGGTCATCAATAAAATGGAAAAGATTTCAAGTAGTCAAAAAACATTTTATAAGCAAGCATCGTTGCGTGAAGAAATGCTTCCATTGGCAGGTTTTGATGTGATTTTTATGCGGGCCAATCCACCATTGGACCCATTGATGCTCAATTTTTTGGATTCGGTGAAAGATGATGTTTTTATCGTAAATTCCATTCAAGGGCTTAGAGAAGCAAACAACAAACTATATACCGCTGCTTTTGGCGATAGTCATAGCAACATTATTCCCGTAACCCACGTGTCAAAGAACAAGAACTATTTGGTGCGGCAAATCAATGAATCTCCTGCAGAAAAGATGATTTTAAAGCCCTTGAACGGCTTTGGTGGTTCTGGGGTCATTCTTATTGAAAAATCTGCAATGAGCAATATTAAATCCTTGTTGGATTTTTACGTGACCAATTCAGACGGTACTTCCAATTACGTTATACTCCAAGAATATATAGAAGGTGCTGACCAAGGTGATGTTAGGGTGCTTCTACTGAATGGTGAACCTATTGGCGCCATGCGCAGAATTCCTGGATCAGATGACCATCGTTCCAATGTAAGTGCTGGGGGCTCGGTTTCCAAACATTCGTTGACCAAACAAGAAAAAGCGTTGTGCAAACAAATTGGACCCAAATTGGTCAACGACGGTTTATATTTTGTGGGTATCGATGTGATTGGAGGCAAACTGGTCGAGGTAAACGTGATGTCACCGGGAGGAATCACCTATATGAACAAGGTCTATAAAACAAAGATTCAATGCAAGGTCATCGATTTTGTCGAGAGCAAGGTACTCGATAAATTGAAGGCATTTGATAGAAGGTCTAGACTGCGTAGCGAGGTTGAAAATGCGTAAACTTTCCGTTGAAGATATCATTATTTCCATAGAGGAACGAAAATGCTTCGAAGCGGTCGCAGATGATTATTCCTTCACCATAAAAATTGAAAGTTATGCACCTTTTGTCTGTGGTGCGGTGCATGATGGACATCAATTTAGAAAATCACTTTGGGAAAATTGCATGCATACCGAATATGAAAGGTGGTATGAGGAAGACCCATGCACAAAACAAATGGTAAATAGCTTTCCCATTGTAATTGCCGGTTGCGATAGTCGTTTTGAATATGATTTGAACAGGGAGCCCGAACGTGCGATTTATGAAGATGCCTGGGGCAAGCGTTTATGGAAAAAACCACTTTTGGAAAAGGAAAAGAAAGCCAGTTTACAAAAGCACACGAATTTTTACAGGGTCGTCCACGAACTTATTTCCAAATTGGAGACCGATTTTAAAAAAGTAATCGTTTTTGATATGCACAGCTATAACTGGAAACGTTGGGATAGAGAAGTACCTGTATGGAATTTGGGGACTTCGAACATTGACACAGAACGTTATGGTACTTTGATTGAAAAGTGGCGTGCAAAGCTTGGGGGTATGGAATTGCCCAACGGTATTAAGTCAACCTCTAAAGTCAATGATACTTTTCAAGGAAACGGGTATTTTCTAAAGTATATCACCCAAAACTTTAAAGATACTCTGGTTTTGGCCACAGAAATATCAAAAATATATTGCGATGAACTGACTGGGGTCATTTATCCCGAAGTAGTGCAATCGGTAGAAGAACATTTAAAAGAATTGATACCGGAGGTGGTACAGGAATTTGAAGAAGCTGGATTATGATACGTGAACATGAAGTTGGAAATTTGGAAAAGGAATACGACCATCTCTTTGAAATTGATGCAAATCTTGACCGTTTGGTTCGTCGTATCGAGCTTCTCAACTACATCAACCCCTTAAATATTGAAAAGGAAAAACAACGATTTTTTGCTTCAAAATTTACTTCGGAACCTAATTTTAAATACCCCAAGCTTAAGTTCAATCCCTATAAGTTGCATCGACTGTTCTTTTCGCAACGGTTGGAGCGTATAGCAGATGATAGGTTGCGGCAGTTGTATCAAGATGTCATCTATCACTACGCCAATATGATTCAGTGTATCGAGACTATTGGAAAGGGCAAAAACTTCTATTACAATTCACTACGGGTTTATGGTACACCACGAGAGCGCGATGTTCAAAATGCAAGGTTCATTCTTCATTTTGCCGATGAACCTGTTTCTTCGGATATGGAAAAAGTTTTCTCTCCGGAAGAAGCTAAATCTTATTTTCTGAATTTCAGCAAACAATATGATTTTCCGCTTCAGGTTCGCTTTTCCACGCACATTGCAGCAGATGCCATGGTGAGCAATAGTTCCCAGACCTTAGTCATAAAAAAGAATGCCAAGTTCAGTAAGAACCAACTATTGACTTTGGCCAACCATGAAATTGGTGTGCATTTGGTAACCACATACAATGGATTGCTGCAGCCCTTGAAAATATTCTCTAACGGATTGGCCAAAAATGTGGAGACTCAGGAAGGTTTGGCCGTATTCAGCGAATATATGGGCGGAGCGCTTACACTAAAACGATTAAAGGAATTGGCATATCGCGTACTGGCCGCTGACAGTCTTATCAAGGGGTATTCGTTTGCTGATACATTTGATTTAATTCACGGACAGTACAAGCTGAACAGGCACGAAGCTTTTGCGATAACATTACGCGCTCACAGAGGGGGAGGGTTCACTAAAGACCGATTGTACTTGAGCGGCCTTAGTAAAATTTACAGGAAATATCAGAAAGAGGAAAGTTTGGATGTTTTGTTCACGGGTAAAGTAGCGTTGGAGAACGAAGATGTAATTCGTTACCTGAAGAATCTGGGACTTGCACAACCAATTACATACAAGAGCCATTCTTTTGCCCAAAAACTGAACACCAATACCACTTTGGATTTTATTTTGAACAATTTAAAGTAAAAACCAGCTTCATTGCTCATTTTTGAATTACTCGTAGTTTGTTGTTTTTATGTCATCCTGAGCCCGTCGAAGGAAAAAGCACTTCGACAAGATCGGTGTGACCAAAGGGTTTGAATGAAATGAAGGAATTGCGTTTAATGTGCAGCTCAGAAAAGAACAGTAGCTTTCTAAAAAGTAAACTGAAATATCAAATTGAGCCCATCGATTTTTTTGATTATCGATAATCTTTAATCGGTTTCGAAGGGCTCAACTTGACAACCCTAACAAATTATACTTTCTAGATAAGCTGCTATTCTATAATAACGTTACAGACTACCAGAAGTCAATACTTGGTCCAAGATATATTGCATGGCAGTTTTCCAGCCTTCTTGGTTGCCGGTAACTGAACTTTTTTTGGACGTGCGTTCATCAGAAAATTTTATTGCATATTTCTCGCTCGCCATTCCACCGTAAACAATGAGTTCAATATCATATTTTACCGTGGATTCCGTATCGACCACAGCATCTTGACTATCAAAGAAACCAGGTTTTTTTGCTGTTTTGGGTTTATCCGTAATCTCGTTTACTTCTATCATGACCAAGTATTCGGACCTAAGTACACTTTGTAGTTTATCCACGGTCGTTTCGCTTAACTGTTGGAATCCTACACCACCATCCACCAACATTTTTATGGTGGTTGACATATCTTGTACGTTTATGGGCGATGATTGATTCTTACGGGTAAGATAGTCGGTGGCAAACTTGGTAATTTTGCTCGATGTTTCTTTGTTGTAAGTTTCGTTTTTATAATAACTTAGGGGGATCACGGACAACTTATTGTCATCGTAATTTGGCCCAAGGTAGATTTCTTCCTTTGGAAGTGTTCTCACGTTTTCAATTTGGTTTGGGGGATTTTCTGGAACTGTTGCTGCTGTTGAAGCGGCATTGGCGGCACCATTGCCAAAGTTTTGCGTTCTTCCACTCGAAAACACAATCTTTTGAAGTTGGTCGGCGCTAATTTCATTTACAAGCGATTCTCCGGGATAACTAAAACTAATGCTGGAAGCGGTAACCTTGGTTACCTTACCTTGTATAATTTCACCCGACTTGGTGAATAAAATATCGTTTACACCACCTTGTTGTGTAAATGCCACAAGGGAAATTGACAGGAAAAACAGTAATAATAACTTTTTCATTTTTTATTTTTTTGTTAGAGGTAAAGGTCTGTAGACTCATCTATCTTCAATGAAAAAAGTGGTTTTCATCTTCTAAGGGTTCCTTATAGTTACCCGAAGATTTAGAAGCGTTAGAAAATCACATTATATCAACGAAATGCTCATCAATACCTCCACAAAATCAGTGCCAGTGCTGGTTGTACAATAGTTAAAAAACAAAAAATTGATTATTTCTTTAATTTTTTTAAGAAAAAATTTGCTTGGAAGGCGATATTCTGCTCTCCAAGCGTATTCTTTGTGAGCTTTACTAAAGAGAGATATACTTCCCTCTGGGATATTTTACTTGAAAGGAGAAGCTCTCCTTTTTGCTCTCTTTGCTATCCAGTTCCAAATTCCATGTCAACAAACCTGTTTTCTTGTCGTGGGTTGCTGCTTGAGGGTTTACATCATCTACTTTGATTTCTTTGTTTTGGGATATTGGAATCCTATCCATCAATTTTAGGTTGATGGCCAAGTTTTTATTATTCTTTACTTCTAGATCATAGGCACGATTCAAGATACGGTTGCTTCCTGTGAAAGATTTGCTCTTAAAGTCTCGTTGCTGATTTCTGGTTACTGTAATATTGGGATCAATTCCCATGGAGAGTATCATCTCTTTCTTTACTGTGTATGGGTCAATATTTGTTTTGCCAGCATATCCACCTTCAAAATAAACATTTGCTTCACCTGGTAATAATTGGTGCTTTTCCCAATCCTTTAATTTAGCGGTTAGAAAAACATTCTCGTTGATTAAGGGTGCAGTAAAATATTCATACTCCGCAGGTAATTGAAATGCACCAATCTCAATCGCTGTAATATCTCCATCAGAAACTATGGAATAGGCTTTTTTGATAACAAACTTTGTGTTTGTAAGATTATCTTGTATGGAGCTTTTTTTAGTGGTTATAACAACTATGCCGTTAGTTCCCCTACTCCCATAAAGTGCTGCAGCTTCAGTTCCTTTTAGTACTTCCATACTTTGGATTTCGTTTTCATCTAAGTCGCCTTCAATAAAGCCAGCTTGTGGAACACCATCTACAACATAGAGGGGAGATTTAGGTTCTGCTGTACTGGTATTTCCTCTAACTCTAATGCTTGAATCACTAACAGCAACACTCCCATATCCTGTTACCACAACTTCCTCTAAAGCAGCGAAATCTTCCTCCATCTGTACATTGATAACCGAAGAATAGATAGGCAATTCTTGAGCAATAAAACCAATATAAGAAATCTGTAGTTCCCTGCCGGAGGCAACATCCAACGAAAAATTACCGTCAAAATCTGTCTGCGTGCCCTTATTGGATCCTTTGACCATGATATTAGCTCCTGGCAACGGATTGCCTGCTTGGTCAACAATAGTTCCCGCCACTTCACGAACGGTTGGGTTATATATATACCCTTTCTTCTTAACTTTTTGTCGATTTAGTTTGGCATATCTATTTACAAAGTTGAGGTATTTAGTACCTAGATGTGGTTTGCTCACATTAACATTGGGGTTGCCAGTGGATAGCGTGATGTTCACATTGTCCCAGTCTTTCCCGGTTTTCTGGTATACATGCGCCTTGTAGGTAAAATCTACGGGAGCGTTCAATTTTTTGGATTTGATGTCATAATTGGGAATCCAACCGGCATCATTGACCAAATACGAAATGGATAGGTCCAGATCAGTGGCTACGGGCGCATCGAATTTAATGGTCAATTCGCCCTGTTCTTCTTGCGGGGCATTATTGACCTCGGCCAGTTGCTTACGTAATTTGCTTACGTTTAAATTGAGTCCATTGATTTTAAGATTGGTCTCGAAGATTTCATTTTTAATGGAAGTGATACGTTCACGATAATAGGCACTAATTTCCTTTACTTTTTCTAAATCCAGCGTTTGGTTATTTGCACTTATCATTCTATTGGTAGTAATAACCTTTTCTTCTTCTTCCAACCCAAGAATCAAATTCTTTAGTAGGGTAATTTTATGCTGAATCTGTAGTATCTCATCTTCCCATTTGACTACTTGTGGGTTAGTCTCGGTTTTCTCCAAATAGTTTAAGTCGTACGACATGGAAAGGATGGAAACTGCTTGCAGCCCCGATATTTGGATGCTACTTTCCTGAATTTTTGAAGATAGACCAGTAAATACGATTTCATTGGTGCCCTCATGCAATTTGCACTCGGCTTTACGATAGACCTGCGCTCCACTCAGATACACGGTTACTTTCTTAATTTTTGAAGGGACTTTTAGGTCATTGCCCACTGCTATTAGTGGGATAAACAAAACAAGAAGGATGAGCTTTTTCATGACTGTTGGGTTTAAAGTTGGGGTAAACCTATTCGGTTCAGATGAAAACTAAAACCAACGATGAGTGAAAGTTCATAACTAACGAGTCAAAATACGCTTTGAGTTAGTATTATACATTATTTTAATCATATCTAATAATCAACTACAAATTTGGATGATGAATTTTTATAGAGTTTACTTCTTTCTTTTTTTTGTTTCCCAATCTTTAATTTCACAAATAGCGCCTGGTTTTGGAGATTTAGGGAGCCATCATTATTACGTTTCACAGTTAAGTAACTCTAAAGATTCTGATTTTCAACAAATTATTGAGCTTTATGAGATATACATAGAAAGAAATCCTTCCAATATAATAGCTGAACTAGAACGCTGTAAATTCATTGGCAATTCTTATTACGATGAGTATGAAGGCTATAATTTAAAATATGAAGAAACGGAAGCATGTATTAAAGAGCTATTTGAAAAAAACCCTTCTCACCCTGAAGTTCTGATATATAGAGCGGAAAGCTTATACGGAATTGAAAGGTTAGAGATTCTTGATAAGGCTCAAGAAGAAATTAATAAAAACCTAGGTAATTGGCTGGATATCCAAAAAGCTTCAATTAATAAAATGTTGGGGGAGTACCATTGGGGTGAAGATAACAATAGATTGGCTCTTAAATATTATGAATTAGCTCAAAAGCAAAATAAGGATTCAGATTTATCATTGAATATTGCTCAAGTATATCTTGAACAAAAAAATGAGATATTGGCACGAGAGGTATTGTTGGATAACTTGAGGAAGGATACTATACTTTGGAATTTAAACAATAAAGCACAAATACTTTTGGATTTAGGCGAAACTGATATAGCCTTGGAATTGTTTGATGAAGTTCAAGAAAGGGATTCTACCCTTGTTAACAATTCGGAAATGGCAAAGGCAATGACCAATCTAAACAACTATGAGGCCGCAAGAAGCTTTTTGGTGAAAGATACAGTAAATGAATGGAGTAGAACGTCCAGTTTACAAATGCTCTTCAATCATGACTTGAAATATTCAAAGTCCAGAACTGCATTGACCAGTTATAGAAGCCTACAAAAAAACGATGCTATGGATGACTTTTTTGCAATCAAAAGAATTCGTCTTTTTTTGAAGAATCCATTTTTACTTTGGAATTTGTCAGAACTACTAAACTTGTTCTTTCTAATACTCTCAATAATCTTGATAGGAATTATACCATACCTATGGATATTGCCAGTTTTTAATCTTGGGCTATTTCTTAAATCAAGAACTTCATTAAGTATCATAAAACCGAAATTGAATTTCAAATGGGGACTAAAGCATTTTTGGATAATTAGCTTTGTTTATTTAGTTGTCCAATACTTACTCTCATTGATTTTCTACTATGAGGAGAGTATAGCTGCACTCTTTGGAGTTAATAGTATTTATGAGGAATCAGAGGAGGATACGATACAATTGGCAAACAGTATGATATTCTTCATCTTATTTATGGCAATTGGTACAGTTGCGGTTCTGAAAAAAAATGTTCTTTCATGTTTGTATAGTTCCAAACTGTCAGTTTGGAAATCGATTCGTCTCGGCGTAGGTTTTGTAATTTTTAACCTTATTGTGTTAAAAATATTGAGATTCTTTGTAGGATTTGAGGATTTTGAATTATCACAATTAATGTTTAGCGCAACAGCTGAAATAGCTGCCGTTCTAAAAACTTACGGTTTTGTTATTGGAGTACTTTCTGTGGCTATAATAGGCCCAATCTACGAAGAGATAATATTTAGAGGTGTAATATTAGGGTCAGTAGAAAAACATCTAGGATTTATTGCGGCTAATGTATTTCAATCTGTTTTATTTGCATTAGTACACTTCAACTTAACACTTTTTATTTATTATGTTCTTTTTGGCTTAATTACAGGATATTATGCTAAAAATACAGATGGACTTCGAACGGGAATAATACTTCATGCTCTCAATAATTTCTTTGTATTGGTCTTAATTTATTTTTTCCTGTAAAATATCAATATGACTTATCCCAAAAACTTAGCTTGCAATTCCGGAGTGGGAATCATACAGGCATCTTTACGGCCAAACCACCTGTAGCGGTTTCTGGCTATAAAGTCATAGACAACATTTCTAAAGGATGTAGGAATCCAAGTGAAAATGGCTAAAACCTTCCATAAACCTCCAAAGTCCTGCCCAATACGCAGTGCTGCATCGGATTTTGTGAAGTAGGCGACGCCCGGTTCAATAAGAATAAAGGAATCTATTTTTGAGGTATTGATGCCCCGTTCCCGGGTCAAACGTATGCCCGTTTCGCTCTGAAGGGCAGCATATCTAAATAGGTCCTTTTTGTCCCGTTTTATAATAAATTGAATCACGCCATTGCAGAGATTGCAGACACCATCAAACAAGATTATTTTCTTTTCCTTTTCCACAATGCAAAGATACGAAGCTTGGGAATGAAAGCCTAGTGGGGGTGGAATGTAGGTTTGCCAAATCTTTTGAAAGCTGATTTTATCTATTAAAGGTATATATTCTGGCCTCCTCCGGAACTTAATATTTCAAATATGAGAATCTTTGCTTTAAATGGCAACATGAATATGCACTCCAAATTATACGTTAGTGTCATGCTAACTCTGTTTCCTTTTCTTAATAATTGCTTATCGAGAATCTAGAAAGTTTAAATTAATGGCAAATGTGGTTGAACATATTTTTACTCTATTTTCAATTTCAATGAATCAAAAGAGTTTGATTTAATTCCGATTAACCCATATTTTGTCTCATTTTTTGGAATAACGGTTCCATTGATATTGTAATCGAGCATTTCAGTTTTAAATTTTGTATTGGCAGACCCAGCGGCTATCATATTGCCTCCAGCCAATGCTGGACCTAATATCAAACCTATTGGAGTAGAGCTAGTGGTTTCTTCAAAACCATTTGAATTGGTTTCTGTTGTATAAAGATTTACGGGGGTTAAAAGTAAATAGAATAAATAGGATGCTGGACTTTGTTTAATTGTTGTAAATACTTTTTCGTTCTCCATTATATAAACTTCAGAACCATTTTCGTAAGCTAGCACTACATCTCTCCCAAATACTAAATCTCTTTCGGAATTGTTGGTTATTTTAACGGCTACAAGTTTAACACCCTTTTTTAATTCTTTTTTAGCGTACTTTTTTTCAAGTAAATCATATTTATATTCAAGTTTTACATTGTCGGTTTCATTGCTTGAAATATAATTAATGGATTTTGGCTCGATCATTTTATAGCCTGATGCACAGTTGGTCAGCGTTGAAACTACAATAGAAAAAAGGATGATTTTAATAGTTCTCATTTGTTTGATTTGTCGGTTATTAATTTGGTCAAATGGATATCTATGTGCTTGTACACAAATATCACAGGTAAACCTATTCAAAAAACGAATCGTATTTAATGAGAAAAGTCAGTTAATTAATACTTCTTATTATTATCTCTCAAACTACAGCTATTTCGATTGGAAACTAACTATGAAAAGCTACCCGTATAGTTGCAAAAACGGTCGATTTTGCCCTACTTATAAAAATCTTATCCCGTATTCGACAGCTATCTTTGCTTTTTCTTCTTTGGATGCATCCAGGCCTATATGATTCATCTTATCGAAGAACGCTTCAAAGTTTTTTCCGGGGATAACGTAATTGAGCACCTTGGCGGTTTCATCTCCAAGTGTTTTTATTCCGTGCTTAATGCCGCGTGGCAAATAGATAATATCGCCCTTTTTTCCTTCTATTGTTTCTTCTCCCAAAACCAATTCAACGCTCCCTTCCAATACGTGGAATATTTCATCTTCCAGCTCATGTATGTGTACCGGAACGGCACTTCCCTTGGGCATGATGCCCTGAACAAGATAGATGTCGCCATCCGTTTCATCCGATGTTAAGATGACATTTCGCAACCCGCCCAAAAAGTCCTTTTCCAGGTTTTGGGTCGAAGCTATCTTTGGTTTTTTGCCCATGTTCTTTCTTTTCTATGGTAAAACTTAAGGGATATAAAATAGAGACCGTACTCTTTAAACTTTGAATTTAGCAAATACTGACTGGATATATAATCTTTATGGGTTTTTAGTTTTCATCAGTTTCGTTGGGAAAAGCTACTTGATAAAGTCAATTGCTTTATGTGTAATAAAGTATTAAAAAGCGATACGGATAGTTGTATAGGAAATTCAACTTCTAGTATATTGTCCTCTTTGTTTTAGTATATAACTTCCCTGTTTACTTATGCCGGTTGTTTATTTTTGATATAGCTTGTTTACATAAATACTGGCATCTTCAGGTGATTCAAAAAGTCGTACTTCTAAATCTCTATACTTACTTCTAGTCCCATCAAATGGATCACCCTTTTGCCTCGCTTGTGCAATTCTAAAATGAGTGCCCGTAACATTTGGAAGAAGTTGATGGGTTCCTGAAACAACCTCCCATACATTTTCATCTTCTCTGTGAGTCATACCTTGCATATATATCCAATCGTCTTGTGAAAATTCCCCTGTTTGATATGCCCACAAATACGGATGTCTGGTAATGGATCCTGCAACTGCTTTTTCAGTTGTTAGATTACCAATGAATAAAACGTACTTTCTACTGTAATCTCTGGGAAACGTTATCGTTTGATTAATATTTGGAGAGAAATCACCTTCATCTGCGGTTATAAAGAATATATTTCCAAAATCTGAAGTTGACTCTATGCCTGTATCACCAACAAAGTTCCATCCGTCACCATTGTTTTCCCCGTCTGGATTAAACAATTGATTTGTGGTATATGCAGCTACCTTATACTTGGCAGGAGTACCATTCTCGGCAGTTATGTTGCAGATAAAAGGATTGCTCAAGTCAACGATACTACCGGTCAATGGCTCGGAAACTGCATTTTCAGAGACGGTAAAATTCATTTTTAACGCAGATAGGTCAAGCGAATTGGGTACCTCAAGAAGTATTGAATTGGATTCTTCGTCTATAAAGCCCGTAATAATTTCAGCATCATCGGTTTCAAGAAAGAAAGTAAGAATCTTTCGCTCGTCGTTGGGTGCGATTATCGTAATGATATATTCTTTTACATCACCGTTTTCAGCAGTTACCACATATGTTCGGGGAGATTGAAAATTCTGTACGGTACCGGAAACGGGTAGGATGGAAGAATTTTCAGCCGTTGTAATATCTGGGCTAATTTGTGTTAGATCGGTTCCAAAGGGCAGTGCTAAACTAATGGTACTGTTTTGTTGGTTTATTTGTGCTTTGTAAGCTACAGTACCTAATAGTACACTGAAGGATTCAATGGTATTTTTATCGTTTAATGGTATTTCTTCTTCGGTATCACTGCTACAGGAATTTGTTAAGAGCAGGGGCGTGGTTAGAATTAAAAATAGATATAATCTTTTCATTCAGTTGGTCATTTGTTTGGTGTAAATTGCGCAGGACTTCTGTTATGTTTGTGTTTGGTAAATTATATAAAAAAGTAATCATATACAATGAGGAATGTCAGTTAATTAATACTTCTTTGTTGTAATACCTTAAACCACCGTTAATTTGTGCTTTTCTAAAATCTAGCTATGAAAAGCTAACAAGTATTGCTGGCAAAACAATTGACTTTTCTATAGATTTTGGGTCGAAGTTATCTTTGGTTTTTTGCCCATATTCCTGTTTTTGGATAAACCTGCTCACAATTTGTATAAAAATTGTACTTGCTCAACTAAAGGCAATCGATTGAAAGATTTTCTACGTGAAAACCCGCTTAAGGCCGATATACTTTGCTGGGAAGACTTTTCAATAGTTTAGCCTTATCGGTTTTGGTCGCTTTTGACATTTGAAGAATAAATAGGGTCAGTTGAATATCATTGATTTTTTGAACCTGTCCCAAATTAATGTTCAGTTCTTGTGCGCCTATGGCTTCATTCAGTTTTGCCACGTCCTTATAAAATCGACCTTTCTTTTTTGAGGGCTTAAATTGTTCATCGACCACCAAACATACAAACCGCTCTCTACCTACGGCAAATGGATAGGCATTTTGTATCAATTCCCAATTGATGAAATCTTGACTGATACTACGGTCAAATATGCCGATTTCATTTAGGATAATCTGTGGTCTTTTGTCGAACAGATTGAAAATACCAACGGGATAGGCGAGTCCAAAGAATGCGATAAGCGCCCATCCAAATAGGTTGCCGTCCACGAGCATCCAAATACCCATCGCCACAAAGGGCGTGCACAAAAGTATCAGGATAACCGCTTTTCGTTTGGATTTATAGAGTTTGATTTCCGTCATAAAAATGGTTGGAAACGGTTTAACGTATGTTTTACACAAATTACACGAAATTGGCACAAATTTTTGGAAAATCGTTTTTTTGGAATTCGGTTTTATAAATCTTAATGTCTAAAGGGCTTAACTGCGCTTTTCGTTACGATGGGGTTGGACACGAATTGGCACAAATTTCCTAAGGAGCCACCTTTAAAACTTAGAACTTGAAACCTGAAACCTATTAAGGTTATCCTCATTCAACACAATTGCCATTATAAAATGCAACGACCTCACTCACTTTTCTGAATTCTTTTTGTTCCAATTTTTCTTGGAGTTCTGGGCAGTCGCTAAAGTACTTGTGCAGCACTTTTCGTTTTAGCCCCAGCAGTCCCAGGTCTGCGCGTATAAGAAATGGATCTTTCTTTTTTTTGAGCAGGGCCTTGGACCATAGGGTGCTGTTTCCTTGATTGAACCATTCCAGTTCATAGTGGCTTACATTCCCTTTGCTAATGACCTTTAAAAAGAATTGTGTGCCGTCACTGTAATCTATGTCGTGCCTTGGTTCTGTTAAGGTTAGTCCTGATGGCGAGTTTTTGCTCAACCAAAAGCTTTCATAATCAAAACCATCCCACCTAAAGCCCGAAACCTGTTTCCAATTGTATTTTTTTGTTTTTCCCTGGGCATCCGTGAGCCGTATTTTTTTATGGAAATCTCTGTTAACTGCCTTTTCGTTAATATAGCCTACTTTACCGTAGAGGGTGTCACCAGTTTGTAGTACCAGATAGTCGTTTTGTTGACCATTTTGGGCGCTTACGAAGGTATTGGCTGAGAGCAACACCAACATAAAGAAGAAAAATAAGGTTTTGGTTTTGCTCATGCTTTAGATTAAAACTTAAAGTTACTGGATTAATTTTTAGAACTAGGATATAGGGTGTCGTTATCTGTTTTGTATAAGAATAGTTTCGGGTTTGCATGCAAAGATTTTCCGCAGGAAAATCAGAGGTAGTAAACTTGTAACGACCGTAGTTAAGCCCATAATTGTGCAATTATTTTATACATTATTGGCACCAGTTTTTTATTTGTTTTCATACTAGTCCACCATAAATATTTGGATTGGTCAAAATATTGGTAATGATATTAGTCAAAACATCTCCACTCATTTTTTTCAATCTTTCCTTTATTTTGGATGTTGTTTTTTCAGGTTCACGTTCATAGTTTTTTAGAATCTCTTTCAGCTCCTTATATTCTTTTCCTGTTATTTCGTCCTTTACTGCTTCCGCAAAAAGATTTAAAACTATTTGCTGTGTATTATTAATTGTAATATTCGTATTTCCAGAACTTTTTCCGTTTGTCTTTACAGGTTCTTCCGGCATTAATTTAATTGCTCGTAAAATTCCCATCATTTTTTGATGGTTGTCTGGACTCAATTGTTCAGTACTTCGTTTAAAGTCTTCTAAATCACTTGGGAAATAGGTTTTAATAAAACGTTGAGATGAAGATTGCCAATTTTGATATTCTTCTTTTTCCTTTGTATTGTAAACAGAATGAAATCTAATTACTCCACTTCCAGCTGGAACATAATAAATCGAATTAGTCAGTTTTTCGCCTTGTGCAATTAGGTCATCTAATAATTTACTTTTATCCATTAATTTTCTTAGTATTCGTGATTTTCAAATTGGTGCCAACATAAAAGATATAATTCTGTCTTATTGAATTATATTGACCGATAACGAAGTTCACGGAATTTTCTTTCAAAATCAATGATATTCTGGTTGTAGTTGTAAGGAAGTTATCAACACGTAGCTCTCTTTTACTGCATTGTTATATTTCAAGAAAACGTACATTTGTATTGTCAACACATTTTATAAATCTCGCAATGCGAAAATTTCAAAAACGGTTTAAACGGAAAAAACTGGGAAGGCATACGGGTGCAAGTCCCGAGACCTATCTGAGCATTGCTTGGAATGTGTTGACGGTGACCTTCCTTTTTAATTCATTTTTTAATCCATTTACTTATGTCAACACAAAATGGTCAAAAACAATGCCCGCACTGTAAAGCAGTCATTGCACCCAGGAATGCCCAAGCTGTACCCAAAATCCCAAAACTGCTTACCTCCGCACAGTTACAACTGCTGGAATTTACCGATCAGTGCAACGCCCCAGATTTGGTAAACGCCTTGCAACTGCTGCACGATATGGCGCTGTACCAATCGGACCACGTTATCGATGAGGACGAAAAGAATGCGCTCTTCAGTGCCAAACAACTTTGGGAACACATTGCGGCCCTTTTAGAGGTACGAAGTTAGAGGTACGAGGTTAGAAGTGCGAGGTTAGAAGTGCGAGGTTGGAGGTACGAAGTTGGAAGTACGAAGTTAGAGGTACGAGGTTAGAAGTGCGAGGTTAGAAGTGCGAGGTTGGAGGTACGAAGTTGGAAGTACGAAGTTAGAGGTACGAGGTTGGGGGTAAAAGGTTAGAAGCACGAAGTTAGAGGTACGATATTAAGAGTCAGGAATCAGGAATCAGGAATCAGGAAACTGAAAACTGGTAACTGAAAACTGACAACGTAGCACTGGAAAGCACTTCGACGGGCTCAGTGTGACAATCGTAAAGGCAAGAAGTTAGAGGTACGAGGTTGGAGGTACGATATTAAGAATCAGGAATCAGGAATCAGGAATCAGGAATCAGGAATCAGGAAACTGAAAACTGACAACTGACAACTGACAACGTAGCACTGGAAAGCACTTCGACGGGCTCAGTGTGACAAACTTTAAGACAAGAAGTTGGAGGTTCGAGGTTAGGGGTCAGGAAACCGATAGCTGATAACTTAAAGCTTAGAACTTAAAAACACTTCGACACGCTCAAGATGACATAAAACCAGTGCTCTTGATTTATTGTTTTTTGTCAGAAATAGTGAATTCACTGATGTCATACACGAATACTTCAAATGCATTTTCAACAATTAAGCGCGAACCATCTGGGGACAAGTTCATTGGTGCGGTAATGCTTTCAATATCAATATCGAACTGATCGATGGTATTTTCTGAAACTTTATAAACTCTAGTGCTATTTATTGAACTTAAAGCCAAGATTGATCCATCAGAAGAAAATGATAACCTTAATCCAAAACGGGCATAATCATAAGTACCATCGCTGTTAATTGTCTCGCCTATCTGGACCCAATCATTATTCCTATTCTCGAACACTTTTGCATAGCCCATGGTAAAGTTTCCTGGGTTTGGTGCACTAACAGCGAATCTATCGCCATTGGCCGAAACACTTAGGGTTGTACCCAATAAGTCACCTATTGCGTTACCTGCAATTGCATTTCCTATTTGTACCCAATCATTGTTTTGGAAGCGATAGACCTCTATTTGCCCGGTAAAATTTTTATATTTGGCCGCCCCAATAGCTAAAGTAAATCCATCATCGGATAAAGAAACAGCTTGTCCAGTATGTGTTTCGATATCTCCTATGATATCATTGCCCATTTGTTCCCATGCCCCCTGATTGTTTTTAAATACTCTGACAAGCCCATTATCATCTCCAAATTCGCCACTTTCATAATGTTCAAAAGCTCCAATGGCAATTATAGAGCCATCAGCAGATAAATCTATACCGTTACCTCTACTACTATTGCCAAAACCGTCAATTTCATTTCCAGTCATAAGGTCATTACCAACTTGTACCCATTGGTCATTTTTGCTCTTATATATTCTTACTACACCTATGCTCATTAAATCAGGATTGGGACTATTAAAGAATTTGTTGGATGAACCAACGGCTAAAAAATTACCATCTTTTGATATGCTCAATGAGCTATTGTCTATGCCCATATCAACATAATAGATATCATTGTTTGCATCTGTGGTCCAAACAGAATTTTCAAAACGATATGTCTTTACATTTACAGCACCATTTACTTCTTCTAGAATAGCTATTGTATTTCCGTCATAAGATGTTTCAACATGCCAAGCATTAACAGGAATTTTATCGCCAAGTTGGCTGAAAACAGGATTTTTTACAGGCAATATGTTTACAGTGATGCTATCTGAATCCTGCATTTGGTCTGAGTCAATGACTGTAATGGTAATTGTATGGACTCCTTCCACCAAATTACTTGTTGTTAAACTAAAAGCGTTGTTGCTAATACTAATCTCAGGGGTTATATTTTCTTGAATAGTACTTGATATTCGTATTTCCAGTTCAGATCCAACATCTTCTGTATCATTTAAATTTCCTTGAAAAACAATTTCATCACCACTATTGAACGTAATGTCATTTTCAGGTGAAGTGATATTTACTGTTGGAGGTTGAAGTTCAAGTTCTTCTTGCGATTCGTTGTCTTTTCCACATGCAGCGAGCATTATAAGGATAAAAAGGAGTATAATTTTATTTTTCATATTTTTTAGAATAACCCGAAGGATATGTATATGTTTTAATGAGTTCATATCCAATGATGCCTAAGTTCGCTGAGTTTTTCTTCTAAAAAAATGATATTTTACTTTGATTGGTAAAAAGTTATTAACTAAAATATATCCTATCTGTAAGTAACATGTGCTGTCGTTAAAGGCACTTAACCAAATAGAGGGTTACGAAGAACTACTACATATACAATGAGGCTATTATTCCATAACCTCACTAATCTGCACTATAGGTTGAATGTTGGTATAGTTTGGAATATCCCCAACAATTTTTTTCGCGTTTGGAGGAAAAGCGTTTCTATAGTCGGAAAGTTTGTTAAAATATAAATACCCAATGGCCAAATAGGGAATAGGGTCATCGGCCAGCCTGCCCGATATCCCTTTGTCAATCGTGTAGCATTGTAAAGTATCACCCAATAGATTGGCCAACATGGGCATGTGTTTGTTGGCATAATAATCCATATCAAATGTTTTTCCTTCGCTGTTAGGATATAGGATAGTTACTTTGACCATGCCTTTTTTCGATATAATCGCAGCTTTTGATGGCGCTTGTTCACAGCTTAACAAGAGCACAATAAGGCCAAGGGCCAAAAGTATATTTTTAGTTTTCATGTTGTTGGTGTTAAGAGATTTGAAGAAAGGTACAATTTTTATAACGCAAAGTGGTAGTGTTGTTATTGACGGGTATGTATGTAAACTTTTTTATGTCATCCTGAGCCTGTCGAAGGATATGTGTTGCACCGGAGCACTTCGACAAGCTCAGTGTGACAATCGTAAAGACAGGAGGTTGGAGATAAGTATGAGGTACGAGGTTAGGGGTACGATGTTACGGAACAGTAAACTGATAACCAACGACTGAAAGCTTAGAACTGAATACTTTTCAATAGGCTCAGCGTGACAATCATCAAAAATTGATACATTTAACTATCCAACTATCCAACTATCCAACTATCCAACTATCCAACTATCCAACTATCCAACTATCCAACTATCCAACTATCCAACTATCCAACTATCCAACTATCCAACTATCCAACTATCCAACTATCCAACTATCCAACTATCCAACTATCCAACTATCCAACTATCCAACTATCCAAGAGACGCTATTTCTTCGCCGCTTCCACCAGTTCCAGCTGAGCTACGCTTACATTGGTGGTGAAGATGCCGTAGTTGACAATTGCCTTGTTCTTTTCCAGGGCGTCGATACTGCCTACGGCCTTTCCATCGAACATACGAACGCGGTCGCCCACTTTAAAAACAGGTCTTGGTTTGCTGTTTTCTTTTTGGATGGCCTTTTTCTGCTCTATTTTCTTCTCTTCCCGCACCTTCACTATCTTTTTTTCCAGTTCCTGTGCTACCTGCTTTTTTTGATTTTGTTTTGCTTTGGCCTGTTTGGCGGAAGTTTTTTTGCGCTTGCTGTTCTCGGTTTCCACAATCCGTAACAACTCGGAAATCAAAGGCCTTTTTTTGTTGTCCACGAAATACTTTTCCGCAATTGTATTTATCTTATCGCCCAATTGGATCATACGCTGGTTGTGGTCGTACAGTTCTTGGTAGTTTTCCAGCTTGCTCTTTATCTTGGTATTCAGTTTTTCCAGTTTGGCGGCTTCTTCCCGTACCTTGGTCTCTTCGTCCTGCAATCGCGAGCCTGTCTGTGCCATTTTGGAACGTTCTTTTTGCAATTTTGCAATGGTCGCATCAAACCGGACCTTGCCACGCTCAATCTTTTTCTTCGCCTTGTTGATAAGCGAGTAGGGGATGCCGTTTTTCTGAGCCACTTCAAATGTAAAGGAACTTCCCGCTTCGCCCAAGATCAATTGAAAAGTTGGTTCCAGAGTTTTGGAATTGAACAGCATATTGGCGTTTGTGGCATGCGGCAGCTCGTTGGCCAGTGCTTTTAGGTTGGCGTAGTGCGTGGTGATGACACCATAGGCTTCACGCTCATAGAATACCTCTAAAAATGCTTCTGCCAGCGCACCACCAAGTTCGGGGTCACTTCCCGTACCAAACTCATCGATTAAGAACAGGGTTTTATCATTGCACCGTTTTAAAAAGGCATTCATATTCTTTAAACGGTAGCTGTAGGTGCTTAAATGGTTTTCTATGGATTGATTGTCGCCGATATCCGTCAATATTTTTTCGAACAAGCAGACCGAACTTCTTTCATGAACAGGAATTAGAAGCCCAGATTGAAGCATTACTTGAAGTAGTCCAATGGTCTTTAGGGTAATACTCTTTCCACCTGCATTGGGTCCCGAAATGACAATAATCCTGTTCTCAGGATGCAACTGAATGGTCTGCGGCCAGGTTTTTTCTTTCTTTAATTTATTGCTCAGAAAGAGCAAGGGATGGAGCGCATCCCGAAGGAACAATGTCTTATCGTCATTGATTTCTGGCAGAATGGCGTTCATGTCAAATGCATACTTGGCCTTAGCAGCGGTAATATCGACATGGATTAAATACTCCTGATAGTTCTTTAAGATGTAATCAAAGGGTCTAATAAAATCCGTCAACTGGTTGAGAATGCGCTGGACCTCTTCCTTTTCCTCAAACTCAAGATTACTAAGCTCCCTGGTATACGTAAGTGTGGTTTCGGGTACGATATAAACGATACTGCCCGTTTTTGAAGTGCCCATGACCGTTCCCTTCACTTTTCGGCGGTACATCGCTTTTACTGCGAGCACACGTCTGTTTTCCACTACGGATTCTCTAATCTCATCCAAAAATTCAGAGGATTGGTAGCGGGTCAAAGCAGCACCAAAGCTTTGGTTGATTTTCCCGCGAACCTCGTTCATTCTCATGCGGATTTGCCGTAGTTCTGGGGAAGCAGAATCTTTGATTTCCCCAAACTTATCTATGATTTCGTCAATACCATCAGAAATACCGGTATTAACTTCCAGCTGGTCGGACTTTTTAAAAAGTAATGGGTAGTATTCCTTAAACTTCTTAAAAAACTTTTGATGTATCGCCGTAGTCTTACAGATAGCTCCAATTCTGCGAAAGCCAGAAATCTCCAAGGTGGTATTCTCTATTTTGAGTAATCTGAGTTCACCATCTATACTGTCAAAACCATGATTGGGAATCCGATTGTCATTGGAAAACGAGGCCAGATACTCAGAGGTCTGTCCTAAAATTTCCAAAAGGAGTTCTTTTTCAATTATAGGATGTATTCCCAAGGCATGTTCTTTTCCCAATTCCGTGTTGCAACGTGCGGACAGTTGTTCCAATACGGTTGGAAATTCTAAATCTTGAAGCGTTTTTAGATGTATTTTCTGCATTTTCCTATTCTAGCAGGGCAAAGATAACGGAATGGGGTTTTTAGCGAATCAATTTAGGTGTAAACCCTAATAATTTCTCCATTTTTTTTGCCAAGTACACTTCTCACATAGGCGTTGACCGCTTTTTCCATAGAAATTGGGGTATGGCCCATAAAGTAATCCTTGTATTTTTCATAAGCATCAATGACCAGTTCCAACGAGACCACATTGAGCCTATGTCCTTGTTCTAATTCCAAGGCTGCTGCCTGGGCAAAGCTGTGTATTCCGCCATTTACCATTGCCGCACTCGCTGTTTTTACCACCGGGTCGTCTGCCAACACACCAGTGGATAAGGTTATGGACCCGCCAGAATTTAGAAAGTGTTGTCCAATACGTATGAGGTTGACCTGGCCCATAAGTTTACTTTTTATGCCGATGTAGTAATCGTCTTCGGTCAAATCGTTAAAGGGTGCCCATTTGGCCTCGCCCGCAATACAAATGATGGCATCTACCATACCTATGGCATCGAACATCTTTTTGATGGATTCAGGGTTTGCAATATCCACGGTTACCGATCCCGATGTTCTTCCCGCGACCAATACTTCATTGTTTCTTGAAAAGTGGTCGGTGACTTTGTTCCCAATAGTTCCTTTTCCCCCTATAATTACAATTTTCATGGCTACGGCTTTTAAAGTATTTTCGTAAACGAAAGATACCATTTTAGTCCAGATATAAATAATGAACGTTGCAATAGACCCAAGCTGGAAAGCCCACTTACAACCAGAATTTGAAAAGCCTTATTTTCAACAGTTAGCGAATTTTGTGAAGCAAGATTATAAGCAGTATACCTGCTACCCAAAAGGAAAGGACATTTTTGCGGCATTTGACCATTGCCCTTTTCAAGAGGTAAAGGTGGTCATTATTGGTCAAGATCCGTACCATGGGCCCAATCAGGCCAATGGGCTCTGCTTTTCTGTAAAAGATGGTATTCCGCATCCACCATCGTTAGTGAACATTTTTAAGGAAATCAAGGTCGATGTGGAAAAGCCCTATCCTAAAAGCGGTAATTTGGAACGATGGGCATCGCAAGGGGTATTGCTTCTAAATGCGACGTTAACAGTGAGAGCGCATCAGGCTGGGAGCCATCAAAATAAAGGCTGGGAGCAGTTTACGGATTCGGTCATCCATACCATATCCAAAGAACTTGAAGGTGTGGTTTTCTTGTTATGGGGCGGATTTGCCAAAAAGAAGGCTTCACTCATTGATAAAACAAAACATCATATCTTAACTTCTGGACATCCATCACCTTTGAGTGCTAATCGTGGACTTTGGTTCGGCAACCAACATTTCAGTAAGACAAATGCAATTTTATCGCAAAAAGGGAGACAGTTGATAAGTTGGTAAAATATTTTTTGGAAGGATTTTCCTAAAATTTAAGATTATTTCGTACGTTTAGTAAAACTAATCATTAAGAAAATTCTGAATAAATTGCGAAAACTGAAATCGATCTTACTTGTAGACGATGATGAAACCACTAATTTTTTAAATAAGTTTTTTATTAGGCAACTCGATAACGACTTGACTGTCAATACAGTTACAAATGGCGAAGAGGCCATTGAGTTTCTAGAAGCTGTTCCATATAAGAAACACATGCCATGTCTACTTATACTTGACACGAATATGCCCATCATGAACGGTTGGGAGTTTTTAGACGTATATGAAAAGAAATTTGATAAAGATTTTAAGAAAAATGTGATTATAGTCATGCTTACTGCCCTGGATACCGAAGCGGTAACAGCCATGGCCATGTCCAATCCAAACGTTACGGATACTGCTCAAAAACCTCTTTCGGATCTAAAATTTAGAGTGCTCATCAATAAATATTTTTCGTAGGTTATGCGTAGAGAAATACTTTAGGGTCCTCGATTTTTTCTATTAGCTTTAGGCTAAGCAACCTATTTTGAACTTCGTTCAAAGTTGCGGTCGTAAGTTGAGACTGTCCCCAAGAAGTTTTGGACAACCAATCTTGAATATCCTCCAATTTCTGTTCATATCTATTGGCCAAAGTCCTATCGATGCTCGGTATTTTTTTGAATTCCAAGGTGTAAGTATTAATAACTTCCAGTATGTGTGTCAATACATTTGATTTTGTTTCCAAAAAAGTATCGGTAGCGGCGATCACAAAGCAAGGCCATGGAGTGGGGCAATCACCTAGTCGTTTAAAAACACCAGAATCTACCAATGGCTTGGTCGTAAAATGCTCCCACATAAAATAAGCGCTTGATTTCCCAGATAGACTTTCAACGGCACCATCCAAATTATTAATAATTTCAAATTGAAGTTTATTGGTATCCCAGTTTTGATTCTGTGCATGGACATAGGCCATTAAATGGCTTCCACTTCCCGTACGGCTTATCGCAATCTTGTCATTTTCCAATTCTGTTATAGATTTTCGGATACTGTCCGCACTAACATGTATTCCCCAAAGAAGGGGAGAGGATACATACTCTTGGACGATTTTGGAAGGATTGCCCTGTGCGATACTTTTTACCATGCCTTCCGTTAGTATGATTGCCAAATCGGTTTCCCCTTTCGCCAAAAGTTGGCACATTCTACCGGTACCTTCGGGGATATCCGTCCATTCTAGCTGAATTCCCCTAGATTCAAAGGCACCATCTGAAATAGCGAGGTGCCACGGAAGATTGAAATGTTCCGGTACGCCAACTATCTTAACTTTTTTCATTTAATTTTCTCTTCAGATATTCATAAATAGCATATTGTGAGCGTATTATGGGCGCTCCATTTTCCTGTGGTACACGTTGATTGGTATCATTTTTATCCAAAATACGGGCCTTCACATTATCGCTAAGTTGAATTTGCAGAATATCCTTCAATTCTTTGAAGATATCCGTATCTAGAATAGGAACCAAAACTTCCACACGTTTGTCCAAGTTTCTGGTCATCCAATCAGCGGAGCCTATATACATTTTTTCATCTCCACCATTTTCAAAAAGATAGATGCGCCCGTGTTCCAAGTAACGATCTACGATACTGGTAATCTTAATTGTTTTTTCATTGGCTGTCAAATCTTCTGGAGCTTTGGGAACAAGACAGCAAAACCCTCTTAC
Organism: Flagellimonas sp. HMM57; assembly: GCF_021390175.1. Lineage (NCBI taxonomy): Bacteria > Pseudomonadati > Bacteroidota > Flavobacteriia > Flavobacteriales > Flavobacteriaceae > Flagellimonas > Flagellimonas sp. HMM57. The sequence continues at coordinate 3,639,537 of NZ_CP090004.1, forward strand.
CAATAACCGTATTTCCACACCTGCTTCACTAGCCCTATACAATTCCAAAATCATCCGGGTATCTTCCAAGCTATTCATTTTAAGCGTTATTTTGGCTTTTTTTCCTGCTTGTGCGTTCGCTATTTCCTTGGCAATCAAATCCAAAAATGTACTACGTGTTGTAAACGGGGAAACTAACAGATGCTTTAATTTTGGAATGATGAGTTTTCTTTCCAAGACCATAAACACTTGAGCCAGGTCTGCAGTAATTTTTTTGTGTGCTGTAAACAATCCGTGGTCACAATATATTTTCGATGTTTTTGCATTAAAATTGCCTGTTCCAATGTAGGCATAGCGTTTTAGTCCTTCAGGTTCATTACGCTCTATCATGGCTATCTTGGAATGCACCTTTATATGGGGAACACTAAAAAAAACTGTAGCGCCCTTTTCCTCAAAAATACGTCCCCATTTTATATTGTTCTCTTCATCAAAACGGGCTTGTGCCTCAATAAAAAGTATTACTTCTTTACCATTGTCAAGGGCTTTTAGCAATGCATCCGTAAGCACTGAAGTCCTAGCAATACGGTATAAGGACATTTTTATACAACTTACGTGTTCATCAAGAGCGGAACATTTAATAAATTCTTCCACTACATCAAATTGTTGATACGGAAAATGAACCAATTGGTCTTTTTCTGATATGCTTTGAAAGATATCTTTAGAGAAGGATAGAGCGGGATGGGGAAGTGGTGGTTTTGATTGGTATGACACGCTATTGTCTTCAAAAGGGTTGGGAAAATCGAAGAAATCCGATAGATTGTGGTATTCGCCTCCCATGACCATATCTACATCACCTAAGCCCAGTTGTTCTTTTATTAACGCAATCAATGATTCCGGCATATTCATATCGTACAAAAATCGGGTAGGTTGCCCAGATTTTCGTTTCCCCAGTGATTCGTAGATGATTTCTACCAATTCTGTGTTTTCGTAATCATCCTCCAAATAGAGTTCAGCATCTCTCGACATTTTTATGGCGTAACTGCCCTGTATTTCTTTATTGGGAAAGAGGTGCTCCAAATTCATTTTAATAATGTCGTCCAAATAGAGGTATTGGCGTCCTTTTCCTGGGATTTCAACAAAGCGGGGGTGTTTGTCCGATGGAATTGTAGCGATGTCAAAAGCAGATTCCGAAAATTGTACTACAAGGTAAAGTGCCCCGTCTTTTAAGCTTTCCGGTGATTTGTCCTTTAGAACCGTACAGTCTTTCAAAAACGATTTCTTGAACAAATCTTTCAAATAGGCAGCTTGGTCTGCATTGATTTCATTTCTTTTTCTGAGGTATATGTCATGCTCTTGGAGTGCTTCAAAAGTGTTTTGAATGATACTCCCAAATTGCTGCTGCTGTTTTGCAACAGTCTTTAATATGAACTTTAATTTTTTATTGGGTTTGAGAATGAGTTTCTTTCTCAGGCTTTTATCCACACTTTTAAGCTGTCTCAGTTGTGAAATACGAACTTTAAAGTACTCATCAAGGTTTGAAGAGAATATGGCAAGAAATTTTAGGCGTTCGAGAAGTGGAGTTTTTGGGTCCGAAGCTTCCAGTAGTACACGTTCATTAAAATAAAGCCAATTGATATCCCTATTTTTTAAGGGCTTATCTTCCATAATTTATATTTTTCCTAAAAATAAGTAAAGAGACCTTCATGTATTTAAAGGTAATGTTAAGCCCAAATTTATTGTGTAAGTTTCTCTAAGGCGTACTGAATTAGATTATCTATGGTTTTATCTGGATTTTTAGAAAAATCACCTGTTGCCCTGTTGGCAAGGATGGCGTTTAATGAAATTGCACGGTGTCCCAATAGTTTGGATAATCCATAAATACCGGCAGTTTCCATCTCTAGATTGGTAATCTTTTGATTTTTATAGGTGAATGCGGCTAGTTTCTCGTTAAAGTCAGGAATTTGTGGCATCAATCGTAACTTCCTGCCTTGTGGGCCATAAAATCCTGAATTTGTTACTGTTATGCCTAATCGTATACGATTTGATAGAAATTCATTTCGTAATGATTCGTCTGATGATATCGCATAGGCAGTAATATTATGGCTTTTCCAACCAAGATATTCATTTAGCTTTGCCTCCAGTACTTTTTCAGTGGCTTCATTCGTGTTATAAAAGTGTAACAACCCCTCAAAACCAATAGCAATCTCACTCAACAAAAAGGTGTCTACCGCAATGTCCGCTTGTATTGCACCGGATGTACCAATCCGTATAAAATTGAGTTGGGTCTTGTTACTTTTTATTTGCCTTGTAGTAAAATCTATATTTACAAGTGCATCCAATTCATTAAAAACAATGTCGATATTATCCGTGCCAATGCCCGTAGAGACGACACTTATTCGTTTTCCCTTGTAGCTACCGGTATGAGTAAGGAATTCGCGCTTTCCTTTTTCGACTTCGATAGAGTCAAAATATGCACTGATACAACGCACACGGTCAGGGTCACCAACTGTTATGATTGTAGACGCAATGTCCTGTGGTAAAAGATTAAGATGGTAGATGCTTCCATCAGGATTCAGAATTAATTCTGAGTCGCCTAATACCATTTTAGAGTTTTAAAATACGGTCAGCAGTAGAATTAAATAGGAAGTTATACTTTAAAGAACCTCCTAGATATAATTGATTATCACGTATTTGAGAATAATAATTAGTTTGATTATTAAGAACTTCCCTTCCTTTTTTTGTAAGCTTTACTGGATTAAAGGAATTGAACAACGGTTTCAAAGAGCCGATAATGCGCTCGTATTGTGTATCCCCAAAACCGTAATACCCTTGATTGGATATCAATTGGTTCAACAATGCTTTTTTTGATTCTGGTTTTTGTTCTTCGGAAAGGGTCAAAATTCTATTTTCCAATTCATTTAGTCCATTTTTAATGGTAGGAAAACGCTTGAGATGGGTTTTTAGGGCACTTGATAGATATTCAAACTGAAAATTATTGTGCGCTACCAGATTTTCCAGTCGAATAGGATTGTCACTGCAATAGAGCTGCCACACATAATCAGCAAATTCGATGTCATCCTGGGATAAAATAGTCCTGTTTTTATAGAGCTGGAGCAGTTTTTCGTCGCTTAATTCATTTAATCCGTATAATTTGCCACTTTCATCTTCTTTTCCACTGCAAACCAAGGATATTTCTGCATGTCGTCTGTGTGTCTTTAACCAGCTCAATACAGCTAACATGTTTATTTGGCAAAAAAGGTCATATTCAAACCATAGGACAATCTGGTCCTGTTGCTTATGATTGCAGAGGGACCTATACTCTTTTAGGGTTTTTTCAACAAACCAAGATTTAGAAACCTTGTAGTTTTTGTTTAAAAACTCAAAACGCGTTTTCCAAAAGGATTCACTGCCAACACTACAGAGGGTTTTGCCTTCACAGAGCATTTCTCTCCAAGTAATAATGTCTCCCTTAAGTTTTAGCGTTTGTAGTTTTAACGTGAAATTGTCCCCGTTGGTAATATGCAACAGTGATTTCATTTTCAGTTCAGTTTTTCGTCAGTTAGAGTGATTAAAAGTAAGATTTAAACCAAGAACACAAAAATTTTTTCGTAAAACATTGGTTGTCAAACCAAGATTTTAACAAGGTGCAAAAAAACTAAGGGATTTATCCATATAGAACTTATTATCCCCCCACTCTTTTTACCGAAAAACCATTTTCCTTTAAAAAGTCCATAATTTTATCGCGGTAATCCCCTTGGATAAGTATAATGTCATTTTTATAACTGCCACCTACGCTTAAATACGATTTTAAGTCCTTAGTCAATTTTTTAAAATCTGAATCAGCACCTGTATAGCCTTCTAGAATGGTAACGGGCTTGCCTTTTCGCTTCTCGTATTTACAAAGTATGGGCGAATCTTGTATCCAGTACTTTGGGGGGTCGGCTTTTGGAGCTTCACTTTCTTCGGGTACATGATCCGGAAATAAATTTTTAAGTTGGTCCTGTAAATCCACAAGCTATTTTTTTACCAGTCCAAGTTCTATGAGGCGTTCATGCAAATATTCTCCTGCTGAAATATCTTCGAAACCTTTTGGATTTTCTTCATCTATGCAATTTTCTAAGCAGTTTAAGGGCATTTCGCTCACGGGGTGCATAAAGAAAGGAATAGAATACCTAGAAGTTCCCCAGAGCTCCTTTGGGGGGTTCACAACCTGGTGTATTGTGGATTTTAATTTATTGTTCGTTAAACGTGAAAGCATATCTCCAACATTGATCATAAGCTGGTCTGGCCTTGCAATGGCATCTACCCATTCGCCTTCATGGTTTTTTACCTGTAGGCCTTTGCCATGAGCACCCATCAGCAGCGTAATAAGGTTAATGTCCCCATGTGCAGCAGCTCTTACTGCGTTTTTTGGTTCCGCTGTAATGGGCGGGTAATGTATGGGTCTTAAAATGGAATTTCCATTTTTTATCCACTCATCAAAATATAGCTCATCAAGTCCCAAGTGAAGTGCCAAGGCCCTGAGTACATATTGAGCTGTTTTTTCCAGCATTTGGTAGGTTTCCTTCCCAACCTTGTTAAACTCAGGTAACTCGTCTACCAATGCGTTTTTTGGGTATTCAGCTTCAAGTGCAGGATTGTCTTTCACATATTGTCCAAAATGCCAAAACTCTTTCAGGTCGCCCTCCTTTTTCCCTTTGGCATGTTCCTTTCCAAAGGAAGTATAGCCCCGTTGGCCTCCTATGCCTTCAATTTCATACTTGTCTTTTGCTTCTTGTGGGAGATGAAAAAACCGTTTGATTTCTTTATAGAGCTGCTCTACCAAATCATCGGAAAGAAAGTGACCGCTCAAGGCCACAAATCCGATATCTTCGAAAGCTGCCCCTATTTCTTTTATAAACTTTTCTTTTCTGGATGCATCACCAGATACAAAATCTTCGAGATTTACACTTGGAATAGCACTCATACGATTCATTTTAGTTTAATTTCAAAAGTAATGAATTAAGCGAAACGTTTTAAGGATTTACATAGTCCATAGATGCCTTTTTACTATTTTTACCCCTACTGAATTTACCTAAATGAGATACCATATTGGCGATTTAGACCAACAAAAATTACTGGATTTGTATGCAGCTATGCTGAAGCCCAGAATGATAGAGGAGAAAATGCTCATTTTATTGCGGCAAGGAAAAATTTCCAAATGGTTTAGCGGGATAGGGCAGGAAGCTATTTCCGTTGGTGTAACGCACGCTTTAAAATCTGAGGAATATATTTTGCCGATGCACCGTAACCTTGGTGTTTTCACCTCCAGAGGGATTCCGTTAAATCGACTTTTTAGTCAATGGCAGGGAAAACAAAATGGATTTACACAGGGGAGAGATCGCAGTTTTCACTTTGGCACCCAAGAGTACAAGATTGTAGGGATGATATCACATTTAGGCCCACAATTGGGTGTCGCTGATGGTATTGCTTTAGCTGACATGCTTCGGAGAAAAAAACGGGTCACCGCTGTTTTTACTGGTGAAGGTGCTACCAGTGAGGGTGATTTTCATGAAGCTTTAAATGTTGCATCGGTATGGAACTTACCCGTGCTTTTTTGTATTGAAAACAATGGTTATGGACTTTCAACACCGACCAAAGAGCAATATAATTGTGAAAATCTTGCAGATAGAGCCAAAGGGTACGGGATGGAATCTAGAATTATTGATGGGAACAATATTCTAGAGGTGTATTCCAAGATCGATGAACTTTGTAAAGCTATCAGAAAAAGGCCGAGACCTATACTTGTGGAGTTCCAGACATTTAGAATGCGCGGGCATGAGGAGGCGAGCGGTACAAAGTATGTTCCAGATAAGTTGATGAAAAAATGGGCAAAAAAAGACCCAATTGCCAATTACGAAGCTTTTTTGTTGGAAGAGCAATTAATTTCCGCGGAAGAAATAGAAGTGCTTAAGTCTAAAATCACCAAAGAGATTAATTCGAATCTTCAGCTTGCGTTTGACGAGCCTCCAGTAGAGTGTATTCAAACTAAAGAATTAAACGAGGTATATGAAGATTTTGAATATCAACATATTGAATCCAATTCAGAAGTAAAAAATATTCGACTCGTTGACGCAATTTCGCAAGGCCTTGAGCAATCCATGGAGAAATACAATGAGCTGATTATCCTTGGACAAGACATAGCGGATTATGGAGGTGTTTTTAAAATCACCGAAGGATTTACCAAAAAATTTGGTAAAAGTAGGGTAAGGAATACCCCTATTTGTGAATCTGTCATTGTATCTGCTGCTATGGGGTTATCCATAAATGGAATGAAAGCGGTAATGGAAATGCAGTTTGCCGACTTTGTCAGCTCTGGATTTAACCCCATTGTCAATTATTTGGCAAAAGTGCATTACAGATGGGGAGAAAAAGCCGATGTGGTTATTCGCATGCCCTGTGGTGGTGGAGTGGGTGCAGGTCCTTTTCATTCGCAGACCAATGAGGCGTGGTTTACCAAAACACCTGGGCTTAAAGTGGTTTACCCTTCTTCTCCATATGACGCCAAAGGTCTGTTGATTACTGCCATAAACGACCCAAACCCCGTTTTGTTCTTTGAACACAAAGGCTTGTATCGAAGCGTTTATGGAGATGTGCCAACAGCTTACTACACATTGCCTTTTGGAAAGGCAAACCTTATAACTGAAGGGGACATGATTTCTATTGTAACATATGGTGCAGCTGTTAAATGGGCTACAGATTTCTTGGATAAAAACAAAGAAATACATGCAGATGTCATAGATTTGCGAACACTTCAACCTCTGGACATTGAAACTGTTTACACTTCGGTGAAGAAAACAGGAAAGTTATTGATATTGCAGGAAGATACCTTGTTTGGTGGTATTTCGAGCGATATTTCGGCAATGGTAACTGAAAATTGTTTTGAATACTTAGATGCACCTATTAAACGTGTTGGAAGCTTGGAAACTCCCATTCCTTTCGCAAAAGGATTGGAGGAAAATTACTTGCCCCAAAAAAGGTTTGAGGAAGCGTTGAAAGAAATTTTAGACTATTAAATTTTACCTTTTTAACTAACTTTTAACAAGGCAAACAGATCATTATGCGGTTACGACCGTATATAATTAATGTAAATCCAATATTAAAACTCCAATTTCTTATGGTAAAACAAACATTTTTATTTCTGGCATTAGCAACTTTTTTGCTAACGTCCTGTTCGGTTTCAAAAAGTGCTAGGACACAACGGAATCTTTTTAGTGGTTCTTGGACGTTGAACAATGTATCTTACGAAAACAATACGGGTAATTTTAAATCCGTCATTTTCAATGATGCTGAAGATATCTGCTTTGAAGGCAGCGATTGGTTCTTTAGGGACAATAACAGTACAGGTAGGTATACGATTTCATCCAGCACACTTTGTCAGGGTGGTGATCGTTTCTTTAGATGGTCCGTTGTGGAACCTTCCCAAAACTACAGTAGTCAGTTGCAATTTAAGTTCATTGATGAAAAGCGAAAGGACATTTCTGGGGGATTTGGATATCGACTTAATATTGCCAGTATCAATGAACAATCAATGACGCTTAAGTCAAATGTCTCCGTAGATGGACAGCCAGTAACCATAGTATATGAATTCACAAAAAAATAAACAGATGAGAAGAATAATCTTAAAGAGCACAACCGTTGTTTTGACATTGAGTTTGATGCTAAGCTGTAATGCTATCAAGAATGCCAACAACACTCAAAAAGGTGCAGGAATAGGAGCTGCAGGAGGTGCCGTAATCGGTGGAGTGATAGGTAATAATGTAGGAAAGGGCAATACTGCACTGGGCGCGATTATAGGCGCTGTAGTTGGCGGGGCTGCTGGAGGTTACATTGGTAATCGAATGGATAGACAAGCGGAACGTATTGAAGAGGAGATTCCGGGAGCAGAAGTAAATAGAGTGGGTGAGGGAATCAATGTAACATTTAATGAAGATGCCGGTGTTTATTTTGATACCAATAAATCTGATGTTAAAGGTACATCTGCATCTACTTTGGACAAGTTGGCTGGAATTTTTAAAGAGTATCCTAATTCCAACGTACTTGTTGAAGGTCATACCGACAGTGCAGGTAGTGAAGAATACAATTGGAGCCTTTCCAAACAAAGAGCTGAATCAGTAACGAAATATTTGGTTTCCAAAGGGATTTCTAGCGGAAGATTTACTACTAAGTGGTATGGTGAGACCCAACCTAGAGAAAGTAATGAGACTTCTGCGGGCAAGGCAAAAAACAGACGTGTTGAATTGGCCATTGTAGCTAGCGAAGAACTTAAACAAGAAGCATATCAAAATACGAACAGGTAAATAACCCAGGTGGTATTTATTTTTAGAATCCCGACTTGTTAAGGTCGGGATTTTTATTTTTAAAGAGTTATCTTCATAGAGTGAATGACCCTAAAATACTAATTGTAGGTGGAGGATTGGCCGGATTGACTGCGGCGTTGGATTTAGCGCAGCGGGGAAAACAGGTTTTGGTCATTGAAAAGAACACCTATCCAAATCATAAAGTGTGTGGGGAGTATGTTTCTAATGAGGTCAAGCCCTATTTGGAACATTTGGGATTATCCTTATCAGATTTTAGCCTACCAGAAATCGACACACTGCAAATAAGCACCCAAAAAGGGCGGGTCACACAAATTGATTTACCATTGGGTGGCTTCGGAATAAGTAGGTACGCATTGGACTACCATCTTTACATGCTGGCCAAAAAAAAGGGGGTTATTTTTCAATTTGATACGGTTACCGATATTCAATTTATTAATGATGAATTTTTGGTAACCCTCTCTGCTGAGAATACGATTTCGGCTATGGTGGTTTTGGGAGCTTTTGGTAAACGTTCTAACTTAGATGTTAAGCTTAAGCGCGGATTTATAAAACAAAAGTCCCAGTGGCTGGGTATAAAATGTCATTATACATATAGCGGTCATCCTTCCAATATGGTCGGATTGCATAATTTTCCTGGCGGTTATGGAGGATTGTCCCAAGTTGAAGATGGGAGTTTGAATTTCTGTAGTTTGGTTAATTATGAAAGCTTTAAAAAAGAAAGGGATATTACTGCTTTTAATGAAAAAATAGTTTCGCAAAATCCCTTTTTGAGAGAGTTTTTATCCAAGGCAGCACCAAAATTCGAGAAATCGATAAGTATTGCCCAGATCTCATTTGAAAAGAAAAAGGCGGTTGAAAATCATATATTAATGTGTGGAGATACCGCAGGATTGATTCATCCGCTTTGTGGCAATGGAATGGCCATGGCTATACATAGTGCAAAATTGGCTGTTGAAAGCGTAATCCACTTTTTGGAAAAAGCCAGTTTTACGCGGGAGAACATGGAAAATGAATATCAACAGCTATGGGAGAAGAATTTTAAAGAGCGATTGTGGATGGGAAGACAATTGCAGAAGCTTATGATGCATACCAAATGGTTTAATTTTGGGATGAATACGGTGGCAAATTCAAGAATGGTTCTTCGTGGTTTGATTCGGAGCACTCATGGAAACCCAATTACGATTTGATGGATTTTTCGGTCAGAAGTATACAGCCTGAGATTATGGACGATGCTAATCTGGAGTACGATAAGCTCAGTGAGGCGTACGAGGATATCAATAGGTGCAATAAGATGCTGGGTGGAGATGGAATAACCATAAATGCGGTCTGGAATTTAATAAAACCCAACACAAATAAATCGTATACGATTTTGGATATGGGCTGCGGAGATGGTGAAATACTTAGAAAGCTGTCTACTTTTCTTGATAAAAGAGGAATTTCGCATAGTTTGGTCGGCATAGATTTAAAAGAAGATTTGCTGCGCATTGCAAAAGAAAAATCCAGTGATTTTCGGAGTCTCCAATTTAAGAAAATGGATATCTTAAAGGCTGACTCTGAGTTTACCTGTGATATTTTGATCAATACATTAACAATGCACCATTTCGATGAAGACCGTATCGATGTCTTTTTACGGCAGTTTGTAAAACTCGCAAGAGTTGGTGTGGTCATTAATGATTTGCAGCGTAGTAAACTGGCCTATTGGCTTTTCCATATTTTTGGACTATTCTTTATTAACACAAAAGTTGCCAAGCATGACGGTCTTGTTTCTATAACCAAAGGATTTAGGAAAAAAGAGCTTGTTGAGTTTTCAAAAAATATACCGAACGTTTCACATACCATTCAATGGAAATGGGCTTTTAGATATGTTTGGATAATGAACTTTAAACGACAGTATAGTTAATGAATTCAGTTCGTGTTGTGGAGGTATCTAAACAGGTGCCCAAGTATAGCAGAGATACATCGGATATAATACCTTTTATAAATACATGGCTTTCCGGACAAGATAATCGCTTTTGTAGAAAGGTGGTGAAAATATTTGAGGGAGCGGGTGTTGATCGCCGCTATGGCATTATGGATATTGATGAGGTCTTTATGGCTACCTCTTTTGAAGAAAAAAATGCTATTTATGCTAGAGAAGCGAAACTATTAGGAGAGAAAGCTTTGGTTAAAGCATTGGCAAAAGCCAACTGGAAAAGCGAATCGTTGGATTTTATCATTACGGTAAGCTGTACGGGTATCATGATTCCTTCGTTGGATGCCTATTTGGTCGATACGGTAGGGTTAAAGCAAAATATTGTTCGACTTCCTGTTACCGAAATGGGATGCGCAGCAGGAGTTTCAGGTCTTATATACGCCACTAATTTTCTGAGGGCAAACCCCGGAAAACGTGCGGCCGTAGTTGCCGTTGAAAGCCCTACGGCCACCTTTCAGCTAAACGATTTTTCCATGGCAAATATGGTCAGTGCCGCAATATTTGGTGATGGCGCGGCATGTGTTTTACTGTCTTCGGAAGCTGACGCTCAAGGACCGAAAGTGGTTGGAGAAGAAATGTATCATTTTAAAGATGCTACACATTTAATGGGCTTCGACCTAACCAATACTGGGTTGAAAATGATTTTAGACCCTGCTGTTCCCCAAGTGATAGCAGAACATTTCCCAGATATTGTGCATCCGTTTTTACAGAAATTCAATTCGAGCATTGAGAAAGTGAACCATTTAATTTTTCACCCCGGCGGAAAGAAAATTGTTCAAACTGTGGAGGAATTATTCGGTAAATTGGGCAAAAACATAGATGATACTAGAGAAGTTTTAAGGGCGTACGGTAATATGAGCAGCGTTACCGTGCTCTATGTCCTAAAGCGATTTTTAGAAAAGGATATAAAAACTGGAGAACAGGGAATGGTTCTAAGTTTTGGTCCCGGGTTTTCAGCACAGCGTGTTTTATTGGAATGGTAATTAGATTGGATTAGTAATAATGGGTGATACAGCGAAATGGGCATTGATATTGGGAGGTAGTAGTGGACTTGGTTTGGCGGCTGTAAAAAAATTAGCTGAGGAACAATTTAATATAATAGTTGTTCATAGGGATAGAAAATCTGATTTAGAAAAAATTAATGATACTTTTCGAGAAATTACTTTAAGTGAAAAAACGCTGTATAATTTTAATATCGATGCTATAAATCCGGAAAAAAGAGAGGGACTAATAAAAGAAATTGCAATACTCATTGGGGCCCAAAAGATTCATGTGCTGGTTCATAGTATCGCAAAAGGCAACTTAAAGCCTATGTTGGATGAAGAAGGAAATGCATTGGGCAATCAGGATTTTCATTTGACTATTGATGCAATGGCGATAAGTCTTTATGATTGGGTGAAAGGATTGGATGAAAAAAATCTCTTTGCAACGGACGCACGTGTGATTGCTTATACCAGTGAAGGCAGCTCTAAAGCTTGGCGAAGCTATGCGGCGGTATCCGCGGCTAAAGCTGTTTTAGAATCCATTGTCCGTAGTATAGCATTGGAATTTGCACCAAAAGGCATTAAAGCAAATTGTATTCAAGCCGGTGTTACCTATACAAAATCCCTTCAGATGATTCCCAATAGTGATTTGCTTATGCAGAAGTCCATACGAAGAAACCCAAATCAACGCCTAACGACTCCAGAAGATGTAGCAGATGCAACGTACCTTCTAACATTGAAAGAGGCTAAATGGATAACAGGAACTGTTTTAAAAGTAGATGGAGGGGAAAGTTTGCAATAAAGGATGACAACAAAAGAAATAATAGCACTATTGCCCTACAAAGCTCCTTTCCTCTTTGTTGATAGTATCAATGACATTGATGAAAATGGGGTTGAGGGTACGTTCACTTTTGATAAGAACTCTTCTTTTTACGAAGGCCACTTTAAAGACTTCCCTGTTACGCCAGGGGTTATTCTAACTGAGTGCTGTGCACAAATAGGTGTCGTGTGCCTTGGTATATACCTGCTTAAAAATGAGAATATAACCGGAGCTGAAAAAGATTTAAAAATAGCTTTAAGCAGTTCGGAAATGGAATTTTATCTACCTGTATTCCCAGATGAAATGATAAGGGTTGTTTCAGAAAAGGTGTATTTCCGGTTCAATAAGCTAAAATGTAAAGTAAAGCTCTTTAACTCAGAAGGCAAACTGATGTGCAAGGGTGTTTTGGCAGGGATGTTTAAACAAGGGAAGAATGGAAAATAGAGTTGTAGTAACCGGTATGGGCGTATGTGCGCCTAACGGAATCGGTCTTCCTGAATTCACAAAAGCGTTAAAAAATGGAATTAGTGGAATACGTTTTTACAAAGAATTAGAGCAATTAAACTTTGGGTGTCAAATTGCTGGTAAACCGAATATTGAAGATGTTGAATTAAATAAATACTTTACTGATTTGCAATTGAAAAGGCTTAATGCAAGTGGTGTAATTTACGGTGTTATAGCAGGTAAGGATGCTTGGCAAGATGCAGGTTTGCCCATAGTTTTTGAAACTGGCCCCGATTGGGATAGTGGAATCATATTCGGAACCGGAATTCTGGGTGTAGATAAGTTTCGGGAGGCAATTTATCAAGTTGATGAAGGCGATGTGCGACGATTGGGGAGTACCTCGGTAATTCAGACCATGGCTAGTGGAATCAGCGCTTATTTGGGCGGTATGTTGGGGTGTGGAAATCAAGTTACGACAAACTCTTCTGCTTGTACCACGGGTACCGAAGCTATATTAATGGGGTATGAACGTATAAAATCCAAAAAAGCTGTTCGTGTATTGGTAGGCAGTTGTAGCGATAGTGGGCCTTATGTTTGGGGCGGATTTGATGCTATGCGCATACTCCCCAGAAAATTCAACACTGACCCAGAGCGAGCGAGTAGGCCGATGAGTGCCTCTGCCTCTGGGTTTGTCCCTGGTAGTGGGGCTGGGGCTCTTGTCTTAGAATCCTTGGAAAGTGCCCTAGAACGTAATGCCACCATCTATGCGGAAATTTTAGGCGGGAACGTAAATAGCGGTGGCCAACGCGGAGGCGGTACCATGACCGCCCCAAATAACGAGGCCGTTGTTCGTTGTATCAAATCAGCCATAAATGATTCAGGGGTTACTTCTAAAGAAATAGATGCGATTAATGGTCATTTGACTGCTACGACAAAGGATACAGTAGAAATACAAAATTGGAGTAATGCCCTTGGACTTTCAAACATCAACTTTCCATATATCAATTCTTTCAAGGGCTTGTTTGGGCATTGTTTAGCAGCAGCTGGTAGTATCGAGTGTATCGCAACGTTATTGCAATTTCGAGAAAAACAGTTATTTGGGACCATTAATTGTGAAGATGTACATCCAGAAATAAGTAAAGTGGTGGATGATTCAAAAATTCCAAAAGCTACAATCAATTTTGAGCCTAAAATCATAGCCAAAGCAAGTTTTGGTTTTGGGGATGTAAATGCCTGTATTATTTTTAAGGCGTTTAATCAAGATTAAATCCAAATATCTAAGATGCAAGACGAACAACGATATCAAAAATTAAAAGCAATCATACAGACCTATTTGCCGGATGATGTTTCCGTAAACGACATCACGTTGGAAAGTAATTTCACGCAAGAACTAAACATCAATTCCGCTAATTTGGTAGATATTGTTTTGGATGTTGAAGATGCTTTTGACATTATGCTGGAGAATGAAGATATGGACGGCATGCAGACTGTTAAGGACGCGTTACTGATTATAGATGGCAAACTAGCTGAAAAATGAAAGATTTTTTGAACTATGCATCGAGCAAGTTTAGGATAGATAAACGATTAGCACTAACATACTGCTTGGTTTATTTTATTTGGGGAATGTGCATGAACTGGTTTGGCGCTCAAATGGAAATAGCTAAGTTTACGTTTTGGTGGCAAGTGATCACTTGTTATATCATCTATATGATACCCATTTCATTGCTCTTGCGAGGATTACCATTTCATACGCAATATGCTTATGGACTGATAGCAATGGGACTTCTTGAGTTTGGAGGGTACGCCTTGGAGACTTCCTATGCCTATCCAAACAATATTTTAGATAAACTTTTTAACATCCGTAATTTTAGCTTAGGAATGGCCCTTTTTTTTGCATTGTATTTCCCACTGGGAAATTGGGGCGTTTCTAAAATTTATAATGCTTTATTTGAGAGGTAAATCAGTATATGCTAATCAATATCAAAAACCATTTTGACCTTTACTAGATTATCAGCTCTATTTTTCTTGATTTTGATGCCATAATCAATAGAATAAAGACTTGTGGTGCCAATAAGTTGATTTCCACTTTGGTTAAAAGTTATGGTTATGGACTTGGTAATATCCTTAATAGTAAGATTGCCAATGACGATTAGCTTTTCACCTTCAGATTTCACTTGTTTACTTTCAAATCGTATTCTTGGATAGTCATCAACATCAAAATACTTACCACTTTTTAGAGACCAATTTCGTAGGCCATTATTGGTATCTAAAGTTTCCGAAGCAACGGAACCTCTAAGAACGGAATTTTCGAGGTTGTCAAAGTCTATTACTGATTCCGATTTAAAACCAGCAATAGTTCCTTTAGTTTCTTTGGAAACGAATTCAAATGAAATTTCCGCATCAACGATTTTGTTTGTTTGACCAAATAGGGAGGATATGGATAAGCTAACGGCAAAAAATAGCGAAAACAAGAGCGACTTCATACTATATTTTGCTTTTAAAATTACAGATTTGATTTTAATAAGAATTCTTTTTAAAAGATTTATGGAGAAAAGATTTTTTTGTTTAACCTTTTATCTTTCCTACAAAAAATCCTACGATATTTGTCATTGATTTGCTATAATTAATGGTTTAATAATTTTAAAATCATAAATATTTGTTTATCAGTTTTTTATAATTCTTAAATATTACAAGTATAAATGTTAAATATTTAAAATGAAGTTAATTTTTTAGAGTTGTGTAGGATAATTATTAACTTTAAGTAAAGTTGAGAGATTATGAAAGTATAAACAAAATGCCATGAATGATATTAATGAAACAAAAACTGTACATATTCAAGAGCTACTCATTAAAATTGAGCGAAATAATAATATCATTCAAAGACTTTCCAAAAAACTAAACTCATATACTTGTGAACCACATAATTCTTATTGTTTTGAAAAAATGTATGACCTAAAACATAACTTCAAGGTTTTTTCAGGGCAACAAAATCAAATTATGAGGTTGTTGAATCAAAAAAAAGGAATGGCAGAAAACTTAAATAAAGAATTGCAGTTGCACCTAGAACGCTTTAAACAATTGGAAAGTGATATGGCCGCCTACCTTTTGGACATGGACCAATATTCCTAAATCTTTCAATAGGCTTTCAGAAAGTAGAAATGAAGGTCATTTTCATTAAATTTTATACGCTACCAAACATTCGTATTATTGCAATGTAATAATCAACTTTGTTTTAATGGGAAAGTCTTCAAACGGAGCATTGGTTATCTTGGCCTTTTTTGCTATTTATGTTATTTGGGGCTCTACATATTTGCTGAATAAAATAGCAGTATTGGAGCTACCTGCGTTTATGTTGGCTTCGTTTAGATTTATAACTGCAGGCCTTTTAATATTTGTTCTTGCCAAAATTTTGGGTATCAAAATTACGATTACAAAAAAACAGTTATTGAACTCGACTATTGCAGGCTTTTTGTTTTTAAGCTTCGGTAATGGAGTGGTGGTATGGGCATTACGGTATGTTGATACCGGCTTTGCAGCTCTGGAAATATCAGCACAACCGCTTATTATTTTGCTGTTGATGCGAATTCTTCAAGGTAAGAAAATACAGCCCATGTCTGTGATAGGTGTCATTTTTGGAATTATCGGTATTTACCTATTGGTGAGCCAAAAGCAGATAATTAGTAAAGAGGGTTCTATTTTAGGTATGGTAATGATATTTTTCTGCATGCTAAGTTGGGGGTATGGTAGCCTTTTTGTGGCCAAGGCAGATTTACCTACCAATTATTTTGTTAATACGGGGTATCAAATGTTCACAGGGGGAATAATTCTGGCATTGATGAGCTTAGGTTTTGGCGAAAGTTGGAGTTCTCCACTGGTCTGGAGCGTAAAAGTACAGGTTGTTATGCTGTTGCTTGTGGTTTTTGGAAGTATTTTGGCATTTACTTCGTTCAATTATTTATTAAAATCGGTATCTCCTGAGAAAGTCGCTACTTCTACTTATGTAAACCCTATAGTTGCCCTAATTCTAGGATGGTATTTTTTGAACGAACAAATTACCGTCCAATCCATTTTTGCAGCAATAGTTTTACTTACAGGTGTTTACTTTATCAACACAAAAAAGACCTTGGCTATTTTTGAGCGATTTAAGCGATAGTTTTGGAATACTGCCATCTTAACATTTTAATAATCTTATCATTTTTAGTCCCAATTAATGATAGAGAAATGTTAATAATGAACGTTTCAGGATATTTTATTGCATGAATATCCTGAAAAACAAATATTTCGACCCAACCATTTGCTATCTTTAGACTCTTATTAACATATACTAACTTATAATATATTATCAGGAGTAACATTTATGGCTAAATCACAACAGACTTATAACAAATCAGAGAGAGAAAAAAAGCGTTTAAAGAAAAGGGAAGAGAAGCAAAAAAAGAAGGATGCCAGAAAGGCCGAAGCCAAAGAAAGTGGTAAATCCGGAATTCAATTTGCTTATGTAGATCACAACGGAAATCTAACGGATACACCACCAGACCCTACACAAAAAGTTGCTATTGAGGCGGAGAACATCACTCTTGGTATTCCTAAAAAGGAAGACATTGAAGAGGAGGAGTTTGACCCAATACGAAATGGTAAAGTTTCTTTTTATGATAGTTCAAAAGGGTTTGGCTTTATTATTGATTCTGAGACTCAAGAAAAATATTTTTGTCACGTCAGTGGTTTGATTGACGAAATTGCTGAGAACGATAAAGTATCTTTTGAACTCGAAAAAGGTATGAAGGGCATGAATGCAGTTCGTGTAAAGAAGATTTAATTTTAAGAACTCCAAAACTGTCACTTCTCTTTTATTAGCTTTTTTTAAGTCTAATTTTAATTTTTATTGCTCATGAACATTTTTTTTAAATACAGATTCTTTTTATTGTCGTTCATGTTGGTTGGATGTGCTTCCCAGCAAAAAAATACTGTTGAAGAAATAGAGAAGCTGGATAAACTAATTGCGAAAAAATCATTTGAAATCAGGCCCCGCTGGGCTAGACCTCTGGTAAGTAATAGTCTTAACAGCATTGCTAACGCTGGCTTACTTCCTCTGGGCAGCACTGCAAATCAAATTGATTTGATGGGTACTTCGAGTCATTTTAGAATTCTGGGTGACAGTGTAATGGCAAAACTACCTTATTTTGGTGAAAGACAAATGGGAGCAGCTTACAATAGCACTAATGGTGGTATTCAGTTTAGTGGAATACCTAAGAATTTAAAAATAAAGAAGCAAGATAGCGGCAAGGGTTATAAAATTGACTTTCAAATCAATAATAATACGGAAACGTATAATGTAAGTGTAAATTTACATCCTAATTTACAAAGCCGCATCAATGTCAATAGCTCTCACAGGAATATGATATCGTATAGTGGTCAAGCTTATGCATACTCTACCAAATAATCTTGTTTAAAACCTACTTTACTTTCTTCTAGTTTATATACTCAGTTTGGATTGAATTAATAATATTTTAAAAAAGTGATTTTTTGACAAGTGCATACATATATTTTTTATTAAATAGGACTTTCAAATCTTAATACTATGTAAAATTTTATATATAAATATTCCTGTTAGTGGTCATAAGGAATATTAATGGGTTTTAAAGTGTTAATAAATTGTTTATGTTAAAAAGGTTTAAATTCTTACACTATTTTTAGGGCATGACTAATTCAGCGTTCTTTGTTTTTACTTTTGGTTTTTTGGGCTTTTTCACCAATACTATCACAGCTCAGTTGGATACTAAAAATGAAAATTTATATAAAACTTTCGATAGCATAGTTGGTGAAGAGGTTTCAGGTCTTTACAACGGTGTTCAATATAACAATGAGTTCATTGTTTTAGAGGAAAAGCACCAATTCTTTGGTGCAAATGAATTTATAAAAGGATACGTCCAGTATGATGGACAGAATTATTATGACATCTCCCTTAAATACGATTTACTAAATGACCATGTTATTGTAAGCCCGAAAAATGCTTCAGGAAGTCTTACATTCAGACTTATTAATAGTAAGGTCAATCGTTTTGTTATTAATGACAGGCTTTTTGTCAATACAACAAAAAATAATTTAGATAGCACAGAAAATATTGGTTTTTGTGAGGTGTTGCTTAGTAAAGATATTTTTAGCCTTTATAAAAAGTACATCAAAAAAGGAAGTGAGAAATCAAAAAATAGCAAGGTCTTTTTTGAATTCAATCTTAAGGAGTCATATTATCTAAACTATGGGGATAACTTCCTGCCTGTAAATACCCGAAGTGAACTGATTTTAATATTTCCTGATAGAAAAAATGTAATCAAAGATTATTTTAAAAGTTATAGAAATCTTCTAAAATCCGACCATGATACTTTCCTTGAATTACTCTTAAAGCGTTTATACGAAATTAATGAATCAAACACTATATAGAGTACACTACATGAGATTAACAATACTATTATTTTTTTGCCTGATCAGTAATTTATGCATTGCTCAGGTGAATGGAAAAGAAATTTCTATATCCTTTAATGAAGTAACAATTCCTCAAGCTCTATCCATAATTGAAGAAAGAACGAATTATCGTTTTTATTATTTGGAAGAGTGGTTTGACGATGCTTTGATATCAGGCAACTATGAATCCAGGACCATTGAAACCATAATTGAAGATGTTTTAAAGAAGGTTGAAGTGAACTTTTTTATGTTTCAGAAGGATATGGTGGTTTTGACAAAAAACACGATAATCTACGATTCTCTTCCAGAAGTTTTTGACAATAGTGTAGCCCATGACTCGACCGACACTGACAATATAGTGTCTACTATAACTGATACCCCCATTTTTTCCACAAAAGCCGATTCTGATATACCGTCACGAATAGAAACCTTTAGGATAGGGAAAAGAAGTAAGGTCCAACGCTCTGACAAAGCTACTTTAAAGGGAATAATTTCTAATATTACTTCCAAAGAACCTATACCTGATTTACAACTCATTGTTAGGGAGCAAAACCTGACGGCTTTGACTAATGCAAATGGCTATTATGAAATAGAGTTGCCTATAGGCACCCACATGCTAGAAATGATAGCATTAGGTATTGAGAACACAAAAAAGCGTATTGTTATTTACAATGATGGTAATCTAGACTTTAAATTGAATGAAAGTATAGAACTATTGGATGAAGTTGTAGTCAAGGCTGACGCAAACAAAAATGTTGCTAATACTACAAGTGGCTCTGAGAGTATTGACGCAGAGGAATCCAAAAACATTCCGTTGGTTTTAGGGGAAAGAGACGTCTTAAGAGTAGCTACCTCACTCCCTGGAATCACTACTGCTGGTGAAGGTTCGTCCGGTTTCAATGTGAGAGGTGGTAAATCCGACCAGAATTTGATTCTATTGGATGATGCAGTAGTTTATAATCCGCAGCACTTCTTTGGCATATTTTCTGGACTAAACCCTTTTGCCATAAGTAGTCTTGATGTCTACAAAGGAAGTTTCCCAGCCGAATATGGTGGTAGATTATCTTCTGTTTTTGATATAAAGACAAAAAATGCGGATACTCAAAAAATTAAAGCGGAAGGATCGATTGGTCCAGTAACAAGTAACGCTTTGATTGAACTTCCAGTGCTAAAAGAAAAATCTTCTCTTCTGTTAGGCGGTAGGGGTGCGTATGCCAATTGGATTTTAAGATCTCTTGATGAACCTTCTTTAGAAAACAGTGAAGCATCGTTCTATGACTTTTTAGGTAGTTACAGCCACAAAATCAACAGCAACAATAATATTAAGGCTACAGGTTACTACAGTAGGGATGATTTTAGCATTACTTCGGATTCACTTTTCGTTTATAAAAATAGATTGGTATCCGTTAAATGGGACCATGCTTTTAATGATAAAACAACTGGGAGTTTGGTGGCATCTAACAGTCAATATGACTTTAACATTGAGTTTGATGGAAATTCAAATAATGATTTCATCTTTGGTTATCGAGTCAATGAGAGTGAGGTTAAGCTAAAAGTGAACCATACAAATAAATCCAAACTAACATATGCTTACGGTCTTGCAAGTAAATTATATAATATAGATCCTGGGAACTTAGACCCAATAGGAAGTGGTAATTCAATTACTGAACCAAGAACCATTCCAAGAGAAAGAGGATTGGAATCTGCAGCTTTCTTATCGGCAAACATTGACTTGACAAAAAAACTTTCTCTAGAGGCTGGAATAAGAGTATCTCATTTTGCATCACTGGGTGAGAGTACTCAAGTGATTTTTGAGGAAGGTCAGCCAAAAAATCAAGCCACAGCCATAGACACATTAAGTTTCGCCAAAAATGAGATTGTTGAAAACTATTTTAATCCCGAACCACGTATTTCCGCAAGATATTTAATTAATCCAAGCTTATCTCTTAAGGCTGGCTATGGTCGAACCTATCAATATATACATAGGCTTTCGAATAATACGACGGTTTCACCTATAGATACGTGGAAAATTTCAGATTTAAATATTAGACCACAAAGTGCAGATCAATTTACCTTGGGGATCTTCAAAAATTTCGACGATAACAAATATGAACTGAGTTTAGAAGGGTTTTATAAGCAATCAGATAATATATTGGATTTTAAGACAGGAGCTCAAGTGCTATTAAATGAAAATATAGTTTTAGAAACTTTACAGGGTGAAGGAAAATCTTACGGAGTAGAATTCTTGGTTCGAAAAAATACGGGAAAACTAAATGGTTGGCTTGGATACACCTATTCACGTTCACTTATTAGATTTGATAGTCAGTTTCCAGAAAATCAAATAAACAATGGTGATTTTTTTCCGTCAAATTTTGATAAGCCACATGATTTGAGTTTAGTGGCCAATTATAAATTTTCAAAACGTTTTAGTTTCTCTACCAACTTTACCTATCAAACCGGGAGACCGGTCACGGTTCCTGTAGGAAGCTTCACTTTTGACAATTCGGAGTTCGTTGTTTTTAGTGACAGAAACAGTTTCCGTATTCCTGATTTTTACAGGTTGGATATTGGGTTAAATATTGAGGGGAACCATAAAGTAAAAAAACTGGCCCATAGCTTTTTTACAATATCTGTCTATAATGTTTTGGGGAGGAACAATCCTTTTTCAGTATTCTTCTTGACCGAGGATGGCGAGGTAAGAGGTCAAAAAACTTCTATATTTACAATTCCAGTTCCTGCTATAACCTATAACTTTAAGTTTTAGTTTAAATGGAAATACGTTATAGTTTGATCAAATCTATTTTTGCTATAGCTTCTATTTTCCTTGTTCTTGGATGCACGGAGCCCTTCAATACATCTTTGGAAGATTTCGAGGACATACTGGTCATAGATGCCTTCATAACCAGTGAGATAAAGCAACAAGAGATTTTTGTTTCAAGAACCTTTATCACGGGCAATGCCGTGCAACAGGAAAACGATGCACTCGTTACGGTTGTCGATGATACGGGGAACAGCTATGTTTTTAGTGAAACAGAACCGGGCACCTATGTATCGGACCAAATGTTCGGTGCGCAACCTAACGTTTCTTACTCTTTGAAGCTGACAACCTCAGGAGGCAGTGTTTTCAGTTCTGGCCCGATTTCAATTTCGGCCGATGCCGAACTGGAAAGCATTACAGCTGAAAGGACCGTTTTGGAAAATGGACAGGAGGGCATCGCGATTATGGCCAATGGTTTTGATGTGGAAAATGAATCTGTTTTTTACAGGTATGATTACGAAGAAACCTACAGGATAGATGTTCCGTTTTCTACAGGTGGAAAATTTGTGATAGTCTCGGAAAACCCTCCAGAACTGGATGTTGTTCCCAAAACAAGAGAAGAAAGTGTATGTTATGGGACTAATTTATCGAATTCGATTTTGATAACTACATCGGAAAACCTTTCTGAAAGTAGGATTGAGAATTTTCAGGTAAGATTCATACCCAAGACAGACTTTGTTCTACGGAGTAGATACAGCATCCTTGTAAACCAATATGTGCAATCGAACGCAGCGCAAACGTTTTATGAGGACCTACAGGAATTCTCGAACATAACCACATTGTTCGCACAGACGCAACCGGGTTTTGTGAGGGGCAACATTGTTTCCGAGAATAATGCAAGTGAGAGGGTATTGGGTCTTTTTGAGGTCTCTTCCATGACTTCTAAAAGGATTTTTATAAACCTAGAGGACTTTTTCCCTGATGACAACCAGCCCGAATATATCATTGATTGTGCTTCAGAACAGTTCCCTCAAAATGACAGTTTTCTTTTTGAACTGGTCAAGAATGGTGCACGTCAATACGCAGGAGAGGACTTTGGTGTATATTTTGTTGTACCAACCGGTTGTTCGGATTGCAATGTTTATGGAACAAATGTCAAACCTGATTTTTGGATAGATTAATCTAATTGATTATGAAAATGTTATTTAATTGCTGGATTAATTTGATTAAGGGTAAGAATATATTTTTAATGAAATTATTGGAGAGGATTTCTACTAGAAACAATTTTTATCAATTTTCTTGTAGGCTGAAACAAGAATGGGAAACAGAACGCACGGGTGCTGTATGTGTCATACCATTTTTTGCACTTTCAAGCTATTATAACTTTTGTTTTGTATGGTGAAGAATTTAAGTTTGATCAAATCTATTTTTGCTATAGCTTCTATTTTCCTTGTTCTTGGATGCACGGAGCCTTTCAATACATCTTTGGAAGATTTCGAGGACATACTGGTCATAGATGCCTTCATAACCAGTGAGATAAAGCAACAAGAGATTTTCGTTTCAAGAACCTTTATCACGGGCAATGCCGTGCAACAGGAAAACGATGCACTCGTTACGGTTGTCGATGATACGGGGAACAGCTATGTTTTTAGTGAAACAGAACCGGGCACCTATGTATCGGACCAAATGTTCGGTGCGCAACCTAACGTTTCTTACTCTTTGAAGCTGACAACCTCAGGAGGCAGTGTTTTCAGTTCTGGCCCGATTTCAATTTCGGCCGATGCCGAACTGGAAAGCATTACAGCTGAAAGGACCGTTTTGGAAAATGGACAGGAGGGCATCGCGATTATGGCCAATGGTTTTGATGTGGAAAATGAATCTGTTTTTTACAGGTATGATTACGAAGAAACCTACAGGATAGATGTTCCGTTTCCTTCTGATATGGAACTTGTAGTGGTTTCAGAGAACCCTCCAGAACTGGATGTTGTTCCCAAAACAAGAGAAGAAAGTGTATGTTATGGGACTAATTTATCGAATTCGATTTTGATAACTACATCGGAAAACCTTTCTGAAAGTAGGATTGAGAATTTTCAGGTAAGATTCATACCCAAGACAGACTTTGTTCTACGGAGTAGATACAGCATCCTTGTAAACCAATATGTGCAATCGAACGCAGCGCAAACGTTTTATGAGGACCTACAGGAATTCTCGAACATAACCACATTGTTCGCACAGACGCAACCGGGTTTTGTGAGGGGCAACATTGTTTCCGAGAATAATGCAAGTGAGAGGGTATTGGGTCTTTTTGAGGTCTCTTCCATGACTTCTAAAAGGATTTTTATAAACCTAGAGGACTTTTTCCCTGATGACAACCAGCCCGAATACATTATTGATTGTACTCCCGAAGAATTTCCTGACAATGATTTGGCCCTTTTTGAACTGATCAAGAATGGTACGTATCAATATGTATCAACTGAGATTAGGGGATTTCTGCCACCTTTTCCTGTATCCTATATTGTTGTACCAATTGGTTGCGTGGATTGTACTTTTTATGGAACAAATGTCAAACCTGATTTTTGGATTGACTAAAACTTCAAGAATATGAAGACTACTATTATAGCTTTTTTTGGTTTAATTTTATGTGTTGGTCATGCTCAGAAAAATATTCTGAACATCGATAACAATTACCTATTGGATGATACGGGGCGAGAAAGAGTTTTTATTCATTACAACACATCATTCGCTCTGGTAGGTGAATATTTGTATTATAAGTTTTATTGTTTAGAAACAAAAACCAATAGATTTAGCAACATTAGCAAGATTGGTTATATTGAACTTATTGCTGAAAATGGTGAAAGAGTTTTTAAACAAAAAGTGAGATTGGATAAAGGATTGGGGCAAGGAGATTTCTTTTTACCTGTTTCCACAATTTCTGGAAACTATAAGCTTGTCGCTTATACTCAATGGATGAGAAATTGGGGACAGGATACTTTCTTTAAGGCTGATATCGTAATAATAAATCCTTATAATAATAATCAAAAAAGAGTGATGAATCGCGAAAGCGACATTGAAGCAAAGCAAAATAGACCTTATGATGTTGATTTAAAAATCAGCGAAAAACAGCTCAAGCTTTTTGATGGGAAAAAGAATTTTTCTAAAAGAGAAGCGGTAAGTATGACATTGAACAATGACTTTCAAAAAATACCTAAAGGTAATTATTCACTATCGGTACATAAGACAGAGCATTTTTTTCCAGATTTAAAAAACAGTACGCAAAGTCATATTTTTGAAGGTTCAAGATCTAATGATTTGATTGATGAATTAATACTTCCCGAATTGCGAGGTGAACTTATTTCCGGTAAGGTAATTTCAACGAGTCCAGAGCAACCGGTTCATAATTTAAAAGTAAGTCTTTCTATTCCAGGAGAAGATTATCAACTTAAAATTGCTCGGACAGATGAGGACGGAAGATTTTATTTTAATGTAAGTAAAGAATATCAAAGTGAAAAAGCATTATTACAAATACTTGATGTAGAGGGTTTTGAGTACAAGATCGAGATGGTCGATATGCCCAATGCTATCGATTATAAAAAACTCAAATTCCAGTCTTTTGAATTAATGTCTGACATGAATTCAAAAATCTTAGAGTACAGTATTCAAAATCAAATAGAAAATGCATATTTTAAAGTGAAGCCAGATACCATAATTACATCTTCATTATCTGAAAAATTTTATGGTAAACATGGTGAAACCTTTGTGTTGGACGATTACACTAGGTTTGCCACGGTTAGAGAAACTGCATTGGAAATATTAAAGAATGTTTGGATAAACAAAGGAAAGGATAATAAGTATGAATTTGGTTTGCGAAGTGAGAACGGTGAATTTGCCCTTTCCGAGTACCCCTCTTTATTGCTAGTCGATGGGCTGGTTTTACAAAATCAAAATCAGTTTATAAGTAATTTCAATGCTACCAAGATTAAAAGCATTACTATAGTTAGAAATCAGTACAGAAAAGGGGCACAGATTTTTGATGGTGTAATTGATGTCCAAACCTTTGATTCGAATTACCCTGAAATCTCAAACAATAAAAACTTAATGATTGTGAATTTGCATAAACCTGCTGTGGTAAAGAGTTATTTTCGTCAAGTTTACAGTCAAGATTCTTCAGTCAAGTTACTAAGAATCCCTGATCAAAGACGACAGCTATTATGGATGCCTAACTTGCGGATTGAAGAAGAAGAAAATGAGATAACTTTTTATACCTCTGACGTGCAAGGCGACTTTGAAATATCTTTGGAAGGTTTTACTGAGGAAGGAAAACCTGTATCCTTAAAAGAAGTAATTACTGTAAATTAATAGAAATAGTCCTCGATTTTTCTTTTCACTGATTCGCAACTTAAAAGAGATCAGTGAAACGTTGGTGATTTTGTTATAGCTTTACTATCCATATTTGTCCAATTAGATTAGCTTAAATAAAAATGTCATGAAATTAACTCTTACGATGCTAAAACTGATTTTCAATTGTTTACTTTTTTCCTTTATAGTTTCATGCAACGGAAAAAAAGACGAACCAAAAGAAACTGTCAGCGAAAGTATAGAGGAACAAGTGGACTCAACCAGTTTGCCAATTCAAAACTTAAACCTGCCCGAAGGATTTAGGGTATCCGTATTTGCTGAAGGAATAGATGGAGCCCGATCTATGGCACTTGGGGATAATGGGACGCTTTTCGTAGGAACCCGAAATGAAAAAACAGTATATGCCCTTCAGGACTTGGACGGGGATTATAAAGCTGAAAAGGTAATGGTCTTGGATTCAACTTTAGAAGTTCCCAATGGCGTTGCATTCAAAGATGGTGCGCTTTATGTTGCTGAAGTCGGTCGATTGCTCAAATATTCGAATATTGAACAGGATTTATCGAACCTTCCAAAACCAGAAATTATCTATGACGATTACCCTACGGAATTCCATCATGGGTGGAAATACATTTCATTTGGACCAGATGGTAAGTTATATGTTCCCGTTGGCGCACCTTGTAATATTTGTGAGAGTGAAGATGAACGTTTTGCCTCCATCACACGAATGGACCCCGATGGAACCAATAGGGAGATTTTTGCAAAAGGTGTTCGCAATACGGTCGGTTTTACGTGGCATCCAGAAACAAAAGACTTTTGGTTTACCGATAATGGCAGGGATATGATGGGAGATGACGTTCCCCCATGTGAGTTAAACAAAGTAACCACAATTGGTGAACACTTTGGATACCCTTATTGTCATGGCGGCACTGTAAAGGACCCTGAATTTGGTGACAAGCATCCATGTTCTGATTTCGTTCCACCAGTACAAGCTTTGGGAGCCCATGTAGCACCACTGGCGGTTAAGTTTTATACTGGTGACATGTTTCCAGAAAAATACAAGGATTATGCATTTATTGCCGAACATGGGTCTTGGAACCGTTCTTCGAAAGTGGGTTATAAAATCTCCGTGGTAAAGTTGGACGGTGATAAGGCCGTAAGCTATGAGACGTTCTTGGATGGCTGGTTGGACGAGGAAAGCCAAGAGCGATTTGGTAGACCTGTTGACATACTGTTCCTAGAAGATGGCTCTATGCTCATATCTGATGATTTTGGTGATGCCATTTATCGTGTATCTTACGATGAAAACAGCATTGCAAGTGTTAATTGATTGAACACAGATTCAATTGAAAAGACTAAAAAAATACTTTAAACGAATGCTCCTGACCGTTCTGTCCATTATTGGGATTTTAATAGTGACCTATGTAATCTTTGTTAATTTCTACCCAAGTTTTGGAGGGAAAATTACAAAGGAACTCCAAAAAGAATATGCGCAATCAAAGAACTATAAGAAAAAGCAATTTGTAAACGAAAAAGATGTTCCCAAAAATTTGAGTTTTGTTGAGACATTAGGAATAATGCGCAAGTTTTTTTTTACCAAAGTTCCTAATGGAAGCCCAGATAAGCCTTTGAAAGTTCAGAAGATAGATTCAACAGCGATTGCTGACTACAATGGAGATACTCGATTAATTTGGTTTGGGCACTCTGCTTTTCTTTTACAGATAAACGGAAAAAATATTTTAATAGATCCTATGCTGAGTGATGTGCCAGCACCGCATCCATGGTTGGGAAGCGGACGTTTTAGCAAAGAGCTACCAATAGCCATAGCTAAGCTCCCAATAATAGATGCAGTCTTGATTTCTCATGACCACTATGATCATCTGGATTATGAATCCATTCGAAAACTAAAAGATAAAGTTGGGCATTTTTATGTGCCTTTGGGAGTTGATGTGCACTTAAAAGCTTGGGGAGTATCTTCTGCTGCCATAACAGAGATGGACTGGTGGCAAGAAGAAGTTTTTAGTGACTTGACGTTCGTTTGTACCCCGGCACAGCACTTTTCGGGAAGAAGGTTCAATGACAGGCAAAGTACGTTATGGAGTTCTTGGGTGATTCAATCTACAAGCGAAAACATATTCTTTAGCGGTGATAGTGGATACAGTGATCACTTTAAGGTTATAGGAGAGAAGTATGGTCCTTTTGATTTTGCAATGATGGAATGTGGCCAGTACAATGAGTCATGGCCAGATATTCATATGTTTCCAGAAGAAACCGTGCAGGCAGGTATAGATGTTAAGGCAAAATGTATCATGCCAATACACTGGGGTGGTTTCAAATTATCGTTGCATTCTTGGACAGACCCTGTAGAGCGTGCAACCAAAAAGAGTAAAGCTTTGGACGTAAATCTAATTACCCCTAGAATAGGTGAATCTATACTTTTAGCTGAACTTTCAACACAAAATGGTATATGGTGGCGTAACTAACTTTCATATCCATTTAAAATACAAGATTGCAATTGTGGGAAATGTTTTTGTTCTTATTCTGCAGATAGATTCATCGATGTGGGCAGTTCAAAAATTTCTAAGTCAAAATAGGGTAGGGCGGCTAACAAATGGTCAAAGATATCTGACATAATATACTCGTAATTCTCCCATCGTTTATCGCTGCTAAAAGCATAAATTTCTAAAGGAATTCCCTGTGATGTCGGACTCAGTTGACGAGTCATTAAAGTCATATCCTTATTGATAGCTGAGTGTCCCTCTAAATAGCTTTCGATGTACTTTCGAAAAACGCCAAGATTAGTTAGGTTTCTTCCATTGATTGCCAAATCTTTATTGGCTCCCCGCTCTTCGTTAAACGAGTTTATTTTTTCGGTTCTATTTTCCAAATAATCCGTTACAAGTTGAATTTTCTTGAGAGACGCCACATTTTCAGGGCTTAAAAATTTAATGCTTTGTTGTCTAATGATCAATGCCCTACGAATCCGTCTTCCGCCAGAGTTTTGCATCCCTCTCCAATTTTTGAATGAATCGGAAATCAATGCATAGGTTGGAATGGTGGTAATGGTTTTGTCAAAATTCTGAACCTTAACGGTCGCAAGGGTAATTTCAATAACATCACCATCTGCCCCATATTTTTCAAAAGTTATCCAATCACCAATGCGTACCATATCGTTTATGCTAACCTGTATGCTTGCTACAAGCCCTAAAATTGAGTCTTTAAAGATTAGAAGAATAATGGCGGATGCTGCACCAAGTGCCGTAAAGAATTTCCATATAGTAGTATCTGTAACAATGGCAAAAACAGTCAAAATCCCACCGATCCAAGCAAAAATCATGAAAACCTGAATATAGCTGTCCAAAGGTTTGTCCTTCAAATGGGGCAATGTCCTTAAAAAATCCTTGATGCTGGACAATAAACTTTTTACTAAAAACAACGCTAACAGAACACCAAGTATGGAAAGAGCTTTTTGCATTAACGAGCCGCCATACTCAAAATCTAAAAAAGCAAGGGGCATTAATTCAAAAAGCAATAACAAAGGGATAATGTGTGCAATATATCTAGGGACTTTATTAGCGACTAAAAAATCATCAAAATTGGTTTTTGTTCGTCTTGCAGTACGCACGGAAAGTGATCTAAGCACCTTCCAGATAACAAAGTCGAGCAACCATGCAAACACAAGAATACCAATAAAAAGTATGAACAGGTTTACATACGAAACTATATTTTCCTCGATTCCCGTTTTCAGTAGATAGTCATGTAGCAGGCGACCATATTTTTTGTCCATAACAAGAACTTATTTTTAAACTGTGTGCAAAAATATGGCTTAAATAATATCCTGCATGAAGACAAATACAAAATGCTTCTTAAAATTGTCGATTTCACGTAAGCCTTTTACTATTTGTTGAAAAAGAGAATATTGTGAAGTGATTTCGACACTATACTGTTCTTTAGAAAAGTAAGCATGATTGTTTTAAAACATCTGTCAGTTTTATCATATTCAAGAAATCTAATGTCAAATAAAAGTTAAGATATGTAAAGGTCTTTTCTATTTTTCAAAGCCAAAAAGGCACTCCAATTACATATTTGGCTTGGTTTACAAAGCTTTCCGTTCACATATGACATAAATCATGAAAATTGGTGCTGGTTGAACCTAATTTTATAAGCGAATTTTTGTGAAAGCATACCTTAAAACTAAAATGAATATGGAAGTATTGGAAAAAACCCGTACTAGGGTTTATCGGTTTGGCAACAAGTCCGCCGATGGAAATAGCAAAATGAGAAATCTACTAGGAGGAAAAGGAGCCAACCTTGCCGAAATGAGCACTATAGGTATTCCAGTACCACCTGGTTTTACCATAACTACAGAGGTCTGTACCGAATATAATGAGCTTGGTAGAGAAAAAGTGTTGGATTTGATCAAGGAGGATGTTCAAAATGCCGTACGCAACATTGAAGAGGTAATGGGTGCAACTTTTGGTGACAAAAAGAATCCACTTTTAATTTCGGTTCGTTCAGGAGCTCGTGTATCAATGCCCGGTATGATGGATACTGTCCTTAATTTAGGATTGAATGATGAGATTGTAAAAGGGCTTATTGAAAAAACGGGGAACGAACGTTTTGCCTGGGATTCATATCGCCGATTTATTCAAATGTATGGTGGCGTTGTTTTAGGAATGAAACCTGAATCAAAAGACGATATAGATCCTTTTGAGGAAATTATGGAACATCTTAAAGAGAAGCGGGAAATTCAATTGGACACCGAATTTTCGGTTCAGGATTTAAAAGATCTTGTTTATGATTTCAAGGATGCCGTAAAGAAACGTGTAGGGCATGATTTTCCTATGGATCCATGGGAACAACTATGGGGCAGTGTAATTGCCGTATTCAACAGTTGGAATGGAGATAGAGCGGTTTATTACCGAAACATGCATGGATATCCTGCCGATTGGGGTACCGCTGTTAATGTTCAGGCCATGGTATATGGCAATATGGGCGAGAATTCAGGAACTGGAGTGTGCTTTACAAGAGATGCCGCAACTGGGGAGAATGTATTCAATGGGGAATATCTTATTAATGCCCAAGGTGAAGATGTAGTGGCAGGAGTACGAACGCCGCAACAGATTACTCAACTTGGGTCGAAAAGATGGGCGGAATTGGCCAAAATAGAGGAGGACGAAAGAATACAAGACTATCCTTCATTGGAAGAGTTGATGCCATCCATCTTTGAAGAGCTTAATAAGTACCAAGAAATCCTTGAAAACCACTACAAGGATATGCAGGATATGGAGTTTACGATGCAAGATGGAAAGCTTTGGATTCTCCAAACCAGAAACGGTAAGCGGACGGGTGCAGCAATGGTCAAGATTGCCATGGATTTGTTGAAAGACGGTTCCATAGATGAAAACGAAACCTTGATGCGAATCGAGCCAAATAAATTGGATGAACTGTTGCACCCAGTTTTTGACACAAATGCACTAAAAAGGGCAAATGTCATTGCACAGGGATTACCTGCTTCTCCGGGAGCTGCAACGGGCCAAATCGTATTCTTTGCAGATGAAGCAAAAAAGTTTAGGAATTCCATATTAACACGAATTGAAACATCTCCAGAAGATTTGGAAGGAATGAATATTGCCAAGGGTATTTTGACCGCAAGAGGGGGTATGACTTCTCATGCCGCAGTCGTTGCCCGTGGAATGG
Organism: Flagellimonas sp. HMM57; assembly: GCF_021390175.1. NCBI lineage: Bacteria > Pseudomonadati > Bacteroidota > Flavobacteriia > Flavobacteriales > Flavobacteriaceae > Flagellimonas > Flagellimonas sp. HMM57. Next base: position 3,671,365 of record NZ_CP090004.1, read on the forward strand.
GGAAATGTTGTATATCTGGTGCTGGTGCCTTAAAAATTAACTATAAAAACAGGACGCTTACCGTTGATGGCAAAGTTTATCAAGAAGGGGATTGGATTTCCCTAAACGGATCAACAGGAAACATCATTGAAGGAAAGGTAGCAACCCGCGAACCTGAGTTGAGTGGAGAGTTTGCCGAAATCATGAAATTGTCGGACAAATATGCCACTATGGATGTAAGGACAAATGCCGATTCACCCAAAGATGCAAAAGTTGCTTTAGGTTTTGGTGCAAAAGGTATTGGTCTTACAAGAACCGAGCACATGTTTTTTGAGCTAGATAGGATCAAGGCCATGCGCGAGATGATCTTGGCCGATACAACGAAAGGTAGAAAGCAGGCTTTGGAAGAACTTTTACCTATGCAACGAAAAGACTTTGAAGGTATTTTTGAAGCTATGGAAGGCCTTCCTGTTACCATTCGTTTGCTCGATCCGCCATTGCACGAGTTTGTTCCACACCAATTGGCCACGCAAAAAGAACTTGCCGAGGACATGCATATTTCGCTTACGGCGGTTAAAAACAAAGTGGCTGAGCTCCAGGAGTTCAATCCTATGTTGGGCCATCGCGGTTGTCGTTTAGGAAATACCTATCCAGAAATAACAGAAATGCAGACAAGAGCGATTATCGAAGCTGCATTAAATCTGAAGGAAAAAGGAATTGAGTCCAAACCAGAAATTATGGTGCCGTTGGTGAGTACTGTGAACGAGTATTTGGAACAGGAAAAAATTATAAGAACCACAGCACAACAAGTCTTTGAAGAATATGGAAACACAGTTGAGTATTTAGTGGGGACAATGATTGAAATTCCTAGGGCTGCCCTATTGGCCGATACTGTTGCTGAGCATGCAGATTTCTTCTCATTTGGAACCAATGACCTTACCCAGCTCACTTATGGCTACAGTCGTGATGATGCCGGTAAATTCCTTCCCATTTATTTAGAGAAAGGAATTTTGAAGGTAGATCCTTTTGAGGCTTTAGATCAAGAAGGCGTAGGTAAGTTGGTCACAATGGGAACATCTTATGGTCGGCGTACAAAACCAAATCTAAAAGTAGGTATCTGTGGCGAACATGGTGGCGAACCTAGTTCCATAGAGTTTTGTTATAAAAATGGAATGAATTATGTGAGCTGTTCACCCTTTAGGGTTCCGATTGCACGGGTATCCGCTGCACAAGCGGCCATAAAAGCCCAGATGAACTAGTCGGTTTAGGATTACGATAACCTGAAGCAGTCTTTCAATTTTTATTAAGTTGAAAGGCTGCTTTTTTTTAAGGATGATTTACCATTCATCATGATGGGGTTAAAGTAGCCTTGTGACTTCAAAATGCCAAAAGTTCCACTAGGTCAAAAATCGATTTTATAAAATATTGATTTTTTGACAAGTGATTTTGGAATATAAGTAGTTCTTTTATTGGTCAATCATCAATCAAAAATGAAAAAAAGCTGGTTTTTTTCCTTGCTGTGCCTTGTGTGCAGTGGCCTTTGTGGTCAAAATTCAGTGGATTCTGAGAATGAAGTCCAAGATAAGCCTAACAGCTTTATGGACAAGACTGAGTTTAGGGCAGGTTATTACGGTAATTTTTATTGGAACCCTGGTCTAACTTTTGGAGCCGAATATCTCTGGAAAGAAAAGGTACGAACCAAAGAGAAAAAAAAGAGAACAAAAATTATAACGAAACAATGGTTGCTTAATGGAACTGTTGGCTTGAGTTGGGACCCAAGAACTGAACTTGGTGTTTTTACCAATTATGGAATTCTTTGGCGTAGGACTAATACAAAGGGAAAACAAATTAATATCCAATTTAATCCTTTGGGCTACTATAGGTCGTTTTTACCTGAAACCTATGAAGTTTCGGGTGATAGGGTGGATAAGGTTTTTCTGCCCGGGCGAAATTATTTTGCGCCCTCGATTTCATTCGGTTTAGGGAAATTACGAAAAGGGAAAAAGTTAACAGGCAGATATTTAAATGCTACTTACATGCTTCGGACACCTTACAATGCTAGTTTTTTACCCTCAATCGCAATAGAGTATGGGTATCGTTTTAACATCAAAAAGAAAAAGAAACATGCGAAGGATAATCAATAGTGGCTTTGTAATATCACTCTTCTTGCTTTCATTTCTCTTTATACTTTCTTGCTCACAAGAAGAAATAGGTGATTTAAAGGACACGCTTTATGTTAGGCACGAGGGTGCGGATATGCCAGCCCATATTTATGGCAATGCAACGGAAAAGGTGTTTCTTGTCATTTTGCATGGCGGTCCGGGAGGTGATGGGTTAACCTATAGGGCGGGAACCATTAAAAGTAAGATTGAAAAAGAATGCGCCGTTGTATATTTTGACCAACGCGGCTCCGGTATGTCCCAAGGTAGGTATTCGGAAGATGGTATTAGTGTAGATATTATGGCCGAAGATGTTTTGGCCTTGGTAAAAGTAATCAGGCATAAATATGGGGATGATTCCCAAATATTCTTAATGGGGCATAGCTGGGGAGGAACATTGGGGACTGCAGTCATGTTAAAAGACCAAGATGCGTTTAGCGGTTGGATAGATGTGGATGGAGCGCATGACCCTAAAGGAGTTTATTTTGAATATCCCAAAAATTTTGAACGAGTGGCCAATGAACAAATCGAAGCAAATAGAAGTATTTCGTATTGGGAAGGCGCAAAAAACAAGATTAATGAGCTGGATACTACTACCTATTCCGATGACGATTTTTATGAAATGAATAGAGAAGCCTATAAAGCAGAAGATAAACTGGCCGATGATAAGGTAGTTTTTAAGGTTGGTAGTGGTATTCAAGGTGAGCTGGCAGTTACTTTCTTTTTCAAAAACAATCCCATAACAGTCGGTTGGAATGGAAGGGATACACAAGCCATATTGGTCAGGGACCAAGATATTTTTGAAAAGCTTTCATACACGGATAGACTCAACGAAATAACAATACCGTCCTTAATATTATGGGGGAAATACGATATGGTAGTACCGCCAAAATTTGCCCAAGACGCTTTTGAAAATCTTGGCTCAAGTTCTAAAGAATTGATCATTTTTGAAAATTCAGGTCATTCACCAATGTTCCTTGAGCCCGATTTATTTGCACAAGTGGTAATCGATTTTATTGATGAGAATAAATGATGGTTAGTAAATAGTATTAATACAATCAATAGTATAAGATTTTTCTAATTAAGAAGAAAGAAAAAGCAACCTAAATAAATGAAAGGCATCTTACTAATTGACAATTTAAAAACTTTGAGTATACACTAGTTGTTAGAACACGGTTAAGATAAATGAAGAAATACCCAAATCTGAAGTATTATAACCTATTAAACATGAAAACTATAACCAAAAACTACCCGCTAAAGACAGTTACATTTTTTACTTTTCTGTTTTTAATACTGCTTGTTCCAATACATAGCAATGCCCAATTCTCTGGTGGAAACGGTACCTACGAATCGCCTTTTGAGATCAGTAACCTTACAGATCTTCGCTTTCTTTCCGAGAATGATGAGCATTGGGATAAACATTTTGTATTGACCCAAGACATAGACGCTTCAAATACGACAACATGGAATTCTGGCCGTGGATTTTCTCCAATTGGTGACTCACCTAACGGTTTAAGGCAAAAGACTCCGTTTACTGGTTATTTTAATGGGCTGGGATATAATATAACAAGCATACATAGTAATCGTCCTGGAGAGTCCTTCATAGGCTTTTTTGGCTATATTGAAGATGCTATCATAGAAAATCTAAAACTCACCAATGTTGATTTAACGGGTGAAAATGGTGCAGCTGGATTGGTGGTTGAAAGCCGTAGTTCAAAAATTAAAAACTGCCATGTAAGTGGTAAAGTCAGTGATTTTGGACAAAATACCACAAGTGGTGGTCTTATAGGTATTTCCTTAAACTCAGATGTCGCTGAATCGTATGCTATGGTGGAAGTATCCGCAACCATTGCTGGAGGATTCATAGGAGTCTCGAATAGTGATCAAATCAATGACTGTTGGGCGGGAGGTATTATAGATGGGTCACAAATTTCAGGAGGCTTTGTGGGTGTTTTGGATTCGGGAACCTTAAAAAATTGTTATGCCATTGGGGAAGTCAATGGTCAACAACTCGCTGGAGGTTTTTGTGGCTTTAATGATTCTAGCGGTAATATCACAAATTCTTTTTTTGATTTGAACAGCACGCGACAATCTCAAGCAGTGGGTCAAGGTGATGGTCAAGGTGTCACTGCCTTAGATACTGGGGATTTCTCCATACGACAAAACTTTGTAACTGCAGGTTGGAAACTGGATGAAGTTTGGGAAATGAGCATTATCTCTAGTATTGATAATGTGGCTAGACCTTATTTAAAAATGCAACTTGCTCCGTATTATGTCCATATTCGCGTATTACCAGAACCAGCAGCATCCGTATCGGGTATTGGGTATTACAAACCCAATGAACAGGTTAATTTGGGGTATACACCAGCATCACGGTATACATTCTCAGGTTGGCTGCGGGATGGGAATGTAGTGTCAACTGCGAATCCGCATGCATTTACGATTACCGAGAGCCAAACCTATAATGCTATTTTTACAGAAGATACTGCATTTGAAGGTGGTGACGGTACAGCTGCAAACCCATATCAAATAGCAAACGTAAACCAATTGCAGGACATCAATACCATACCCTCTTTACTGAACAGACATTATGTACTTACGGCCGATATTGATGCTTCCCCAACAAAAAGCTGGAACAATGGTAAAGGATTTATCCCTATAGGCAATCAAAACCGACCTTTTACGGGCAGTTTTGATGGAAATGGAAATCTCATAAAAAATCTGCATATCAACAGGCTTGGAGAAAGTGGTATTGGACTTTTTGGGTATACACATGGCGCAACGATAACCAAAGTGGGTCTGGATAACGTGAATATTTCAGGTAAGAACCAAACAGCTGGCTTTGTAGGTCAAGATATAAAAAGTACTAAAATCTCTTTATCTTATGTTACTGGCTTAATTACAGGAAACAGCGAAGTAGGGGGCTTTTTGGGGAACGGAATCGATAGTGGTATTGACAACTCCTATAGTTTGGCCAGAACTTATGGAAAGGATGCTATAGGGGGAATGGCTGGATACCTTAGTTCATCTGGTAATACTATTGTAAGGGTCAACAGTAGTTATACTGCAGGTAGGATTCTCTCCGATGCTACAGCTGGGGCCATCGTAAGCCATATAGGTAGAAACGTATCCCCAAGATCAATTTATGACCGTAATACCACTGGTCTACAAAAAGGCACAAATTCTGGTGATGGAGGTGCAGAAGGTTATTCGACCGACCGCTTCTCTTATGCTTTTCTTATGAACCAAAAATTTGATATGGTCAACCTTTGGCAATTTGCCTATGGTCAAGATGGTATCAAACGTCCTATCCTAAAATGGGAAAATCCTTTCGTTTTTAACCTGTCCGATGATGGTAACGGCACTATCGACAAAGAACCTATTGAACGGATTCTCCCAGGAGTGGATTTCCCTCCCATAACCGCCTATCCCAATGAAGGCCATACCTTTGGTCACTGGCTGGACGAAGATACCCAAGAACAATGGACCAGTAACCCATTGAATATAAATCAGGTAGACCGAAACTATAACCTCAAGGCCGTTTTTGTGCCCAATGTGGGGAATCGAAAAGTGAAGATAACGGTCATTAACACTGTTCAAGTACCAGTAGCGAACGCATTGCTAGAGTGGGAGGGAAACCTATTCAGGACGGACTCCAATGGTGTTGTAGAGCTTAGCGGTGTATCTGACGGAACCTATTCCTACATCATAAGCCACTCCTCTTCTTATGTTCCATTGAACGATATACTGGAAGTAAACGGGAGTGATGTTGACATCCAAGTAGTATTGTACAGTGGAACCGAATTCAAGGACCAAAACTGTACTTTTTTAGTGACAGAAGGAGCATTACCCATATCCAATGCCCAAATCGTTATTCAAAAGCAGGGAGAAACGCCCCAAACATTTTTTACGGATAGTTTTGGTGAATTTACTTTCACTGGGAACGGGGTTTTTGAATATACCGTAAGCGTTCCGGGATATGAGACCAAAACGGATACTTTTACATTGTCCACAAATAACCTATTTAAAAGGATAGCGCTTTCAAAAGTGTACGACTTGGAACTGACGGTTACAGATGGTGCCAATGTTTTGCCAATGGCAGAAATAACCTTTGATGGTATTACGTATCAAGCCAATAACCAAGGTGTGGTATTGTTTCAAGATTTGGTTAACGATACGTATAATTTTTTGGTGTCGGCATCTGGATTTACTTCCATTGCCCATTCCAGTACTATACAGGGTAACGACCTGTCGGAAACCATTGTCTTGGCACCACCAACAGGTCCGCTAAGAGCTATTACCATACGGGTTACCGATGGTTTACGTACTATTGAAAATGCAGGAATCATTATAACTGGACCAGATATACTGTTTACAAATACAAATGCCCAAGGAGAAGCTTTGGTTCAATTGGTTGATGGAAGTTATACCCTTCGTGTATTTGCAGCGCCATATGGTACGGTTGAACCTAGTATAGTTGTTACCAAAGACGATATCATAGAAATAGTGCTATCGGGCCCTACGGTAAATATTAGGTTATCTGTTGGGGATTTCAACGGAAACCCAATACCGAATGCGACTGTTGAATTTTATGGACGATCGTTGACTACCGATGCCAATGGATTGGTAACAATATTTAATTTGGTACAATCGGCTACATATGAGTTCACTGTGTCAGCTACAGGATATCTTCCCAACACTATAAAGATTTTAGTTGACCCTACCGTAACTTTTTATAGTATACCTCTGGCAAAACCTGCAAGTGTAACTTTTGAATGCAGTGATGGAACAATGCCCTTGGCAGGTGTCCAGTTGGATTTAGAAGGAAAACAATACATTTCAGATAGTCAAGGTCAAATTCATATACCAAACCTAAGAATAAGACAATCTGCATATCGCTATTTTGCAAGTATTGATGGCTATCATTCACAAAGTGGTGGTTTTGTACTGAGTAGTCCAACGTATACAGGACAACTGGTCTTTGTTCAAAAAACAAGTCAATATGATGTTGATTTTAGGGTTGAAGATGTAATGTCTTCACCAATACTATATGCTGAGATTTTACTAGAGGGAAACACCTACTATACAGATGCAAACGGTATGGTAGTTATAGGGAAAATGCCCGATGGGCGCTACCCCTTTACGGTGAATGCTTTGGGGTATCAAACGGTTAAAGGTTCGTTGTTCGTTAATGGCAATGCCGTTACAGAAACCGTGGTACTCCAATCACAAAATCAACCTACATTCAATGTTTTGGGCACAGTGACCGATAACAACGGAAATCCACTGGAAAATGTCATATTAAACGGGTTCAGTACAACCGTGACCACGGATACCAATGGTCGATATTCGGCAGAGGAGGTCCAAGGCTGGTCGGGCAATATTCGCCCTACGCTTCAAAACTATACCTTCTCGCCGACCAATGTATCCGTTAACAATCTTCTGGGGGATTTATCGGGTAACGATTTTGTTGGAACACCTACGGTAAATCAGTTCAGTGTTTCAGGAACTGTAAAGGATATCAATGGTAATCCGTTGCAAAACGCTGTTTTGAGTGGTTTTAGCAACGCAGTGACCACGAATGCCAATGGCGAGTTTTCCGTTTTGGAAGCCGTTGGATGGTCTGGTACTATCGCAGTTAGCTTGCCAGGATATTCATTTTCACCTACCAGCATACAGATTAATGCCTTACAAGGAGATGATAGCGGTAATGATTTTGTCGGTACCCGAATTGTGCATCAGATTTCGGGTATGGTCAAGGACGATAAGGGCAACCCTTTAAGCAATGTTACGGTGAGTGGTTTTGGCTTTTCAATAACGACAGATGTGACAGGCCGGTATTGGACATCTCGACAACAAGATTGGTCCGGAAATATCTCCGTTTCTTTGCCTGGTTATACCTTTACGCCCACAGATATATCCATCAACAATCTGCAGGGGGACAGTACAAACAATGACTTTATAGGCACGCCTATTATCAACCGTTACAGCATTTCGGGAACGGTGACCGATAACAGTGGAGGCCCATTGGAAAACGTAGTCCTGAGCGGGTTCAGCACCTCTGTGACCACCAACGCGAACGGACAGTATTCAGCAATGGAGAGCCAGGGCTGGTCGGGGAGCATCTCGGCATCGTTGCAGGGCTACACTTTTTCGCCTTCGATGATACAGGTAAGCAACCTTCAAGCGGATAGCAATGGCAACGATTTTACAGGTACGGCCGTAACAAATCGGTTTACCGTTTCGGGAACGGTGACCGATAACAGTGGAAGCCCATTGGAAAACGTCATCCTAAGCGGGTTCAGCACCTCTGTGACCACCAACGCGAACGGACAGTATTCAGCAACGGAGAACCAAGGTTGGTCGGGGAGCATCTCGACTTCATTGCAGGGCTACACTTTTTCGCCTTCGGCCAGACAGGTGAGCAACCTTCAAGCGGATAGCAGCGGCAACGATTTTACGGGTACGGCCGTAACAAATCGGTTTACTGTTTCGGGAACGGTGACCGATAACGATGGAGCCCCATTGGAAAACGTCATCCTAATCGGGTTCAGCACCTCTGTGACCACCAACGCGAACGGACAATATTCAGCAACGGAGAGCCAGGGTTGGTCGGGGAGCATTTCGGCTTCATTGCAGGGCTACACTTTTTCGCCTTCGGCCAGACAGGTAAGCAACATTCAAGTGGATAGCACCGGCAACAATTTTATAGGTACTGTAGCAGCCAAACAATATACCATTTCTGGAACAGTACGAGACAAAAAAGGGAATCCTTTGGAAAACGTAATTCTGAGCGGGTTCAGCAGTCCTGTTACTACCAATGCCAATGGGGAATATTCAGTTACTGAAAACGAGAATTGGTCGGGTTCAATTGTTCCGTCGTTTGAAGATTTGGTTTTTACACCACAACTTTTGACCATAACTAATCTTAACGAAGATGTCTCTCAAAATTTTAAAGGAGAAGAGTCTTTGAATATGTTTATTTTTCCAAATCCTTCATATGATGGTAATTTTACTGTTATACTACCAAAAGTGGATGGTATAAAACAGCTACAGATTTTTACGCCTTCAGGCCAATTGGTACATAGTACAGTTCTTGAGGATAATGTTGAAGCACATACTTTGGAAAATGTTTTACCAAGTGGCATGTATATCCTTAAGCTTACTGTAAAAGATGGTATTTATGAACAAAAGATTTTGATCAACTGACAATTTTGAATTTTTCTTGCTTAGAAAAGCGATGTTCTTTAAGTATTAAAACGAATAATCTAACCTCTAATCTGTTTTATTGAGCTACACGATCAGCAATAGATAATTTAGTAAGTTGGTTCATTCTAGATAGCGATGGAGCTAAGTCATAATTGCGGCTTAAATCCTTATTACCTAATTAGGCAATTGTTCAGTCCAATCTATTTAAGGGATATGTACTAGGCTAATTATAATTACAAAAGCGAATTTCTACCTACGCATACTGGTATGGGCACTATTATGTATGGTTATGAGAGTTGTATTGTTTTGTTTGATGCTAGTATCCGTTTTCAGCTTCGAAAACGTATGGTCACAGAACGACTTTAACATTCCACCATCAATCAAGAAAATGAATTATGCCGATAGGGAAATTACATTTTCGAATGTAACCATGAATGGTAAGAAAATTACATTCTTGGAGGTGGAAAAAGGGGATGTAGTAACCATTACCACCAGAATCGAATCTAAACGAAAGGGAGATTATTGCCCAGATTGTATTGTTCAGATATATTGGGGACTTAGGGGTACATTTCATTATGTACCAAGAGCTTTTATGGATATGAATCCCTGAAGAAAAAATCCAAGCTTATTTTTAATGCGCCCCTTCAAGATGGTATGTACTATATTACCTATGGTGGGTCATTGGAATATTCCTGTGAAAATAGTTTACAAAGACCTGGGTGTTCTGCAGATTACGCTTTTGCTGTTTTAAAAGTTGGCAATCCCGACTTAGAGAAAAGAATCACACTAAAAAGAGTAACAAAGGATACTGGTACATTCTTAAAGACAACATTGATCAAGCCTGGTGGGTTTGGAGACTTAAATGAAATTACCTGGTTTTTAAATGAAGAGAAATTGAATTTTGACAATAAAACCGAAATACCCATTACCGGTTCTGGGAAATACAAAGTCGTATGGTCGAATTGCTTTACCAGTGTCGCTGACTCTTTGGATTACTCCACGAACATTGAAAAAAATATAGATACTAGAAAAGAGAAGGAGCTAGTACTAATTGGCGATGGAGATATGGCTTTAATGATTGAAAATAAGGATGGCTTTGTTCTAAAAAATCTGATTTTTGATTTGAACGAGGCTATTATTAAGCCAGAAGCTAAAAAGGAGTTGAACAAGCTTGCCCAAATTATGATAACAAAACCTTCAATGAAAATTCTGCTTGAAGGGCATACCGCTATCGGGAATGCCAAAGAAAATCAGATACTCTCCGAAGAAAGGGTAAAATCTACCAAAAACTATCTCGTGAAACAAGGTGTATCCAAAGACAATATTCAAATAAAAGGTTGGGGACAGACAAAGCCCTTGATTAGAACAAGGGATGTAGAAAAGGGAAAAATAAATCGAAGAGTGGAGATACGAATTTTATCCAGATAAGATTGAATGTTGGTTCCAACTAGTTGCAGTCGTAGAAGCGCATCATGGTCTAGGTAAAAAACAATCTTTCTTCCTTTGTGGAATTTAAAACAAACTTAATTCTGACGGAATTATCATTTACAATGTTTTTTTGGTGTGAAACGGCGTATTTAGCCCCACATCAAAAAAATAATGTTATGCTTAAAAAATATCCAATTTTTAAATGGACGCTACTTGTCTTAACAGTACTGTTTGTATTGATTCTTTCTTTTGGGCTATGGTTTAAAAGTTTAATTCCTCCTAAGAATACTGAAATAGCAGCTACAAAAATAGAAGACCTACCTTATCTATCGCAAAACATCCTACCGGTACGGGGCAAGATTCTTGCGGTCGTAACAAGTACCAAGACCATGGGGAATAGCGATAAGAGCACTGGCTACGAACTCACCGAGTTGGCCCGTGCGTACTATGTGTTCAAAGCCAACGGTTTTGAAGTGGACATTGCGAGTCCATTAGGGGGAAAACCTCCTGTGGTTATCGATGATGAAGATATGGGCGTATATGATTTTGCCTTTTTAAATGACGCCACAGCTCAGAATAAAGTTGATAACACCATTCCATTAAAAGACGTGGTCAAAGAAAATTATGAAGCAGTTTTCTTTGTTGGGGGCAAAGGAGCAATGTTCGATTTTCCAAAAAATAAAAACATTCAAGACATGGTTCGTGATTATTATCAATCCAATAAAGTTATTGGTGCCGTATGTCATGGTCCAGCGGCTTTGGTCAATGTAACTTTGGACAATGGTCGTTCCCTTTTGGAAAACAAAAGAGTGAGCGCTTTTACCAATGATGAAGAATTGTTGCTTATTCCGGAAGCAGCATCAATATTTCCATTTTTATTGCAAGATAAGTTGATAGCCCAAGGTGCTAGATTCAAGAAAGGGGAGATGTATCTGGATAAGATCAGTCACGATGCCAACTTGGTAACGGGTCAGAACCCTTGGTCCGTTTGGTCAGTTGCGGAAACCATGATAGAACAAATGGGACATAAACCAAAGTTCAGGGAAATTACTGATGAAGAAAATGCGGTCAACATTTTGATTACATATGAGAAATATGGTGCACAAAGCGCAAAGGAACTAATAACGAAAATATTAAAAGACGAGAAAATGCCCATTAATCGAGTTCTCATTGCAAAACATAGCATAATTGCGGCAATGAAAGGAGATATTGGTCGATTTGTTGATATCATAGCCTTAGTCTCTTTTATTAAGCAAATGGAAGCCTAGAAACCAAGATATTGTTAAATTCGAGAAAAATAATAGATTGCCTTTTCTAGATATACTTCTTGTACTGGTTAGTGGTTCTGGGCTCTTGCATGGTATTTTTTTTGCCTTTTACCTATGTTTTTTTAATAAAAAAAGAACAAAATCAAATCTTTTGCTGGGATTGCTATTGATCTTTATGGCATTTCGCGTTGGTAAATCGGTCATGTTATATTTTGGAAATGACCTCGAGCCCATTTTTATATTTGCTGGATTATCCTTTCTTCTGGTCATAGGACCTTTGTTACGATGGTATATTTTGGCAATGACAACATCAGACTTTAAACTACCCAGTTTTTATATATTGGAATTAGCGCCGTTTGTTGTGATTTTTGTCATCAGCTTGTTTGTAAGTAATAATTGGTTCAATGAAAATAATAGCATGGCGGTTGCATTGTTTGCAAGCACAATTATTTTCAGTTATCTACATTTAGCGTGTTACATTTTTCAATCTGGCATGTTGGTGCGTAAGGTTATCAATATCCATACAAAGATGCAACGAACAAAATATCAGATGGTTATAATTCAATGGTTACGAATTCTAATTGTTGGTTTTGGTATGATTTGGATTTCATATGTTTTGAACCTCATAGAGGACACTGTCCCATACATTGTAGGACCTGTTATGTATTCCGTGGTTATCTATTATTTGAGTTACAAGGCATTTAAATTAAACGCTACCCATATAGATGGAACTGTTTTTGCACAGAATGAAAACGTTGCGTTGTTTCAACGTATCCGCGAATTGATGGTTTCTGAAAAATTATATCTAGAATCGGATATTTCTCTGGTTCGTTTAAGTAAGATGGTGGAGAAAAGCACTCAAAAAACTTCAGAAATTATAAACCAATATGCCAAGCGCAACTTCAACGATTTTGTTAATCATTATCGAATTCAAGAAGCGAAAGAAATGCTTTTGGACACTGCCAATAAAAAATATACCATTTCATCGATTGCCTTTGATATAGGTTTTAGCAGCCTATCTTCCTTTAATGTAGCTTTTAAGAAATTTGAAGGTACAACACCATCATTGTATAGAAAGAATAATTCTTGCTAAACTATGGGTTTTACAGTTTTACATCCCATGTCTCGTGAGGCAAAGATGCCGGATTGTAATTGGAACTTTTGAGATTATAAAAACCATTCAATGTTAATAACACTTTTCATAACTAGTTTTCCGTACTAAAAAAATAGGAGATTCTATTTTTTAATTTTATAAATGATTAAAAGGTCATTTATTAATTTATTATGTATTGTCATAATTTCAATGTTGTACTTCAAGAGGTTCCGGGCGAAGTAAGCCTTTGTTTTTCAATTTCTGGGTGTCCTCTGAGGTGCGAAGGATGTCACTCTCCGTTTTTATGGAAGAAGGGAAGTGGTACAAAATTGACCCAAAAACTATATGAAGACATACTCCATAAATATTATGGATTTGCAACCTGTGTTATTTTTATGGGAGGGGAATGGCATAAAAATGAATTGATCAGCAGTTTGAAATATGCCCAAGACAAAGGATATAAAACTTGTGTTTACACGGGTCAAGACCAATTAGATCTAGAAATCTTAAAGCACCTGACCTGGGTCAAGACTGGAAGATGGGACAAATCTTTAGGAGGTTTGGAGAGCAAGACTACCAATCAAGAGTTTATCGAAGTAAAAACAAAAAAACGACTTAATCATCTATTCCTTAAAACTTAAAATCTATGTTACGACTTTCAGACGGTCAAATAGCAAAAAAAATCAACTTTATTAACGATTATTTACATTCAGCCAATGCTGCGGATGGTTCTAAAATGGATGCCAATGCCAATGTAACTTCAAAAAACATTGCGACTATGGAAGCTGAACTAAATAAGGATATTAACATACAGGTGAACCGGGCACTGGTAAAACAAAAGATAGCTTCCTTGTTCGGGGATGAGCTGGCAAATGAATATACAAGACAAATAGAATCCCATGAAATATATATACACGACGAAACTTCTTTAAAACCATATTGTGTATCCATAAGCATGTACCCATTTTTGTTGGACGGACTTACAAAGCTTGGGGGAGAAAGTAAAGCTCCCAAACATTTGGAAAGCTATTGTGGCGAATTCGTGAATCTAGTTTTTGCGGTAAGTTCCCAATTCGCAGGTGCCTTGGCCACAGTTGAGTTCTTATTGTATTTTGACCATTTTGCAGCCAAGGACTATGGTGTAGATTATCTGAATACTCACAAAAAACTAATCGAAAATCACTTACAACATGTAATCTATGCGATTAATCAACCCGCCGCTGCCAGAGGATATCAGTCTGTATTTTGGAATCTCTCCATTTATGATGAAGCCTATTTTAAAAGTATGTTCGGGGATTTTGTATTTCCCGATATGACCAGACCAAGTTGGAAAAGTATACGAAAACTACAGGCATTTTTTATGAGATGGTTCAATAAAGAACGTAAGAAAGCTATACTGACTTTTCCAGTCGTCACAGCGGCGATGTTGGTGAAAAATGGTACTCCAGTTGATACACAGTTTACCGATATGTGTGCACATGAATTGAGCGAAGGAAATTCTTTTTTCATCTACCAATCCGAAAATGCGGATAGTCTGGCGTCTTGCTGCCGACTACGAAACGAAATCAGTGACAGTACTTTTAGTTATTCCCTTGGAGCCGGTGGTGTGGCAACGGGATCTATAAACGTAATAACGTTGAACATGAACAGGCTAATTCAAAAAAAAGCTGATATCGTTGAAGAAGTTCGGAAAGTGCATAAATATCAAGTAGCCTATAGAAAGCTTATGAATGAATACGATGAAGCGGGATTACTTCCTGTGTACCGTGCCGGTTTTATAGCTATGGACAAACAATTTTTGACTATAGGAATCAATGGTATGGTAGAAGCGGCCGAAAGCCAAGGCATAAAAGTGGGCAATCATGCATCGTATAAAAGTTTTGTGAATAGATACCTTAAAGCTATCTATAAAGAGAATAGGGCGGCAAAGGAACAATATGGATATATGTTCAATACTGAATTCGTTCCTGCCGAAAACTTAGGTGTAAAAAATGCCAAATGGGACAGGGAAGACGGTTTGTTTGTTCCCAGGGATTGTTACAATTCCTATTTCTATGTAGTTGAAGACCCTAAAACCAATTCGTTGGATAAAATTATGTTGCACGGTAAGGAAATCATACAATACTTGGACGGGGGGTCGGCATTACACCTTAATTTGGAGGAAACTCCCAATAAACAAGGGTTTATAAAGCTTATCCATGCAACGGCAGCGGCAGGATGTAATTACTTCTGTTTTAACATAAAGATTACGGTTTGCAACGAATGTTCGCATATCGACAAACGTACTTTGTTGAAATGCAGTAACTGCAACTCCCAAAATGTAGATCATGCTACCCGGGTGATAGGCTATTTAAAACGCGTGTCCAGTTTTAGTTCCAATCGGCAGAAAGAGCATCAATTGAGACATTACCATACACAGGAAGCATAATTAGACCAGCTTGTTTAAAATTTAGTAGGTTTTAAAACATGATAATTGTCGTGTTTAATCCTGATTCCATTCATGATTTTTGATGGGAGCAATAAGGTATTCGTATTAACCAGGATTCAAGCCCTTTAAAAATGTGAGCTGAATTATAAGACGAGACTGCTATAACAAGGGTCTGACGGAAAATCCGCGACTACATAATTAAAAACAAATTAGTCCCAATGCAATTACATTCATTTCATATTCCTGTGATGGGGATAGGCTTTACCATTGACACTCCCTTAAAAGTTTCTCATTTGGGCATAGACTCGGTTATTTCCTTGGTCGATGATATCTTATTGGAAAAAATACGAAAAATGTACTGTGATATGTTCGAAGTACCCTATCACGAAATTACAGAAAGCATAGAGGATTTCAGAGCCAAAAGGATTACTTCCTACCTTAATTTGATTAACGATCTAGCAGAAAAAAAGTTTAAAAAACTTAAAGATATTACTTCAGGGTACAGCAATGAGTTAAAACAGCACTTTAATATCTTGCCGGATACTTCGGTTCTAAAAGAGAAATTTAAGAATTTGACCTCAAATGGGTTTAATTTGGAAGAGCTTAGGGATGTATTGGAAACAAATCTTTCCATGGGTAGTATAGATGTCAATATTATGACCAAAGTGGATAAGGAAAACTACGTAAAAGACAAGCAATTGCCTACTGAATATAATGATGCCCATGCTGCTCTAAGGGGATATGCCAATAGTAAGCTATCCTCTTCGGTAATACTTTCTGCAGGGATGAACCCAAGGCTATATAGTTATATGGAAGAATTCGAGGATTTTTATCCTGACATGGAAGGGCAAATCAAAAAGAAAATAGTTTTAAAAGTGAGTGATTACAGGTCTGCTTTGATACAAGGAAAGTTTCTTGCAAAGAAAGGATTATGGGTTTCAGAATATAGAATTGAATCCGGACTTAATTGTGGGGGGCATGCATTTGCGACGGATGGATATCTTATGGGACCTATATTGGCCCAGTTTAGGGACAAGAAAGAAGAATTGATTCAAGAAATACATCAAATTTTCATCGAAGCCCTTTCCCATAAAGAAGCCTTTGTCCCCAAATCGCCGTTACCAGTTAAAATTACTGCACAAGGAGGCGTGGGCACAGCAGAGGAACATCAGTTTTTATTAGATCATTACAAGGTAGATTCAGTAGGTTGGGGATCTCCATTTCTTTTGGTACCCGAAGCGACTACTGTAGATAAAAGTACATTGGATAAATTGGTCAGCGCTAAAGAAGATGATCTATACCTGAGTGATGTATCTCCGTTGGGCGTACCCTTTAATAACCTTAGGGGAAATACAAAAGACGATGAAAAGTTAGCTTTAATAGTGAAGGGTCGGCCAGGAAGTTCCTGTCCTAAAAAACATGTTGCCCTAAACAAGGAATTTACAGAAAAAGGCATCTGTACCGCATCGCGTCAATATCAATACCTAAAGATCAAGGAATTGGATACGAAAGGGCTTTCCAAAGAAACCTACAGCAAGGAATACGATAAAATCGTGCAAAAAACATGTGCCTGTGTCGGATTGGGAACGGCTGCGCTGTTAAAGTATGATTTGGATACAAAAAAGGAAGGAGACGGCGTTTCGGTTTGCCCAGGGCCAAACATGGCATATTTCTCAAAGGAGATGAGTTTAAAAGAAATTACAGATCATATCTATGGAGCATCCAATGTGGTTACAAGAACTGATCGTCCAAATATGTTTATAAAAGAACTTCATATTTATATTGACTTTCTACAAAGTAAACTAGATGAAGTAAAAGATTCTATGGATAACAGACGAAAAAAATACCTGTCAACATTTGTAAAGAACCTTAATGAAGGAATTTCCTACTATCAGCATATTTTTGGGAGCTTAAAAACTACTTTTAAAAGTTCCAGGCTTCAAATTTTAAAGGATTTGGAAAAGGGAAAAAATACCTTGGGCCAGATAGATTCAGAATTGGATAACATTTAAATTGGTATCAGCTAGGTTCAAAACCCTTTAAAGAGAGTAACGTTCCTTTTCTTTCTATTTCTTCTGCTAGCTTGGAAATTGTTTTATCCCTAAAATCGCTCAATAATTTTTTTTTGAAAGGAGATACAATGTAATGGGCAGGGCAGGGGTTCTCATCATTGCATTCGGAAAGACCTAAAAAACACTGATCCAGTTTATAGGTTCCATCAATACAGGATATGATATCCCAAACTGATTTCTCCCTGTTTTTTGGATCAAGAAAGAATCCACCACCAGGCCCCATGGCGGAGGATATCAATTTGTTGGCGGTAAGTTGTCTTAACAATTGCGCCAAAAAAGCTTTTGGAATCTCTATTTCATCAGCAATTTTTTTCACCCCTATTTTATGGGTCTTATCACTGTGTATTGCTAAATATAATATTGCCCTTATGGCATATTTGCAGGCATTGGAGAGCATCTAACTTTTTTAAGGGCCAAATATAATAAAAAGACCATTTTATACTCTATTATGATTTTTATCATTGTTGCCTTTGTGGGAGGTTCTTAATTTTCCCAGTTATATATTTATTTTCCTTGAACAGTGGGCTTAGTAGAAAAAATACAGCAATTAAAAAGAGAGAAAAACGCTATAATTCTGGCACATTATTACCAGCGTCCCGAAATACAGGAGGTTGCGGATTATGTTGGGGATAGTCTGGGATTGTCCCGAAAGGCTTCTGAGGTTGACGCGGAAATCATTGTATTTGCTGGGGTTCACTTCATGGCGGAAACGGCAAAAGTTCTCAACCCCACAAAGGAAGTTGTATTGCCAGATCTTACAGCAGGCTGTTCCTTGGCCGATTCTTGTCCACCAAAAGCTTTTGGAGCCTTTTTAGATGCTCATCCAAATCATATTGTAATTACCTATATCAACTGTTCGGCAGAAATAAAGGCAATGAGCGATTTAGTATGTACATCTTCAAACGCCCTAGAAATAGTACGGTCCGTACCAAAGGACAAACCTATTATTTTTGCGCCGGACAGGAACTTGGGCAAATATATCATCAAACAGACAGGCAGGGATATGTTATTGTGGGATGGTAGTTGTATTGTACACGAAGCATTTTGCATGGATAAGTTATTGGATCTGTACCAAAAAAACTTTGGTGCGGTAATTATTGCCCACCCAGAATCTGAAGAGCACATTTTAAAAACGGCTAAATATGTAGGCTCTACCGCCGGGATGATAAAATTTGTGAAAGAACATCCTAAAGAGAAATTCATAGTTGCCACTGAAGCTGGTATATTGCACGAGATGCGCAAGGCAGTCCCGGGCACAGAATTGATTCCAGCACCGATAGAGGAGGATAACACCTGTGCTTGTAGTGAGTGCAGCTATATGAAAGTCAACACACTTCAAAAACTATATGACTGTTTAAGGTATCAAAGCCCACAGATCGATGTACCTGAAGATATTAGAAAAAAGGCTCTTGTTCCGATTGAGCGGATGTTAGAGCGTTCAAATTAGGCATAAATGGTTTCGGTAGACTATCTCGTAATTGGTTCAGGAATTGCAGGATTGACATTCGCCATAAAAATTGCGGAAAAATTTCATGATAAGACAGTTCTCATGGTCACCAAGGCCGATGAAGAGGAATCGAATACCAAATATGCCCAAGGTGGAGTTGCCATCGTTTTGGACACCAATAAAGATTCTTTTGATAAGCATATAAGAGATACCCAAGCAGCTGGCGATGGCCTATGTGAAGCATCGGTTGTGGAAATGGTCGTCAAAGAAGGGCCAAAAAGACTTCAAAACCTAATACAATGGGGAATCGATTTTGATAGGAATGTCAAAGGTAATTTGAATTTAGGCAAGGAAGGAGGACATTCCGAGTCTCGCATTGTGCATCATAAGGACATCACGGGTTACGAGATAGAAAACGCATTGTTAAAGCGTGCCTATCAATTGTCCAATGTTACCATATTGAGCCATCATTTTGCAATAGACCTTATTACAGAGCATCACTTGCAGATTATGAATCCAGAACATATTTCTTGCTACGGTGCTTATGTTCTCAACCAAAAAACCGGAAACATAAAAACTATAAAAGCTGGTTCAACAATACTGGCTACTGGCGGTATCGGTAGAGTATATGGGCATACTACGAATCCTGCTATTGCAACAGGGGATGGCATTGCAATGGCCTACAGGGCAAAAGCACGAATTTCTGATATGGAATTTGTTCAGTTCCATCCAACGGCATTGTATAGTCTTGAGGAAGGTCAGTCCTTTTTGATTTCTGAAGCCGTAAGGGGTTTTGGTGCGTATCTGCGCAATAAGAACGGGGACAGATTTATGCTGGATTATCATGAGCGCGCAGAATTGGCATCTAGGGATATCGTTTCAAAAAGTATTGACAATGAACTTAAAAAAACTGGAGACGAACATGTGTATCTGGATTGTACCCACCTTGATATGAAAAAGTTCAAAGCGCATTTTCCAAATATTTATGAAAAATGTGCCGTACAACATATTGATATAGCAAAAGATTGGATACCAGTAGTTCCAGCTTCACACTACTTGTGTGGCGGTATTGTGGTGGATACAGATGGCAAAACCTCAATAAACAATCTTTTTGCATGTGGGGAGTGTTCCAGAACCGGATTGCATGGGGCAAACAGGTTGGCATCAAACTCCCTATTGGAAGCATTGGTCTATGCCCATAATATTTACGAATACCTTCAAGTTAATCCGACTTCACCAAGAGCAATATCTATTCCGGACTGGAACGATAAAGGAACACGTGTCTCTAAAGAGCATATTGTTATAACACATAATTTGAAGAAATTACAAGCTCTAATGCGTGACTACATAGGTATCGTACGCAGTAATCATAGATTATTGCAAGCTGCAAAACATTTGGATTTGATGTATAGGGAAATAGAGGAGTTTTATAATGGGGCAAAGGTAAACACGGCACTATGTGAATTGCGAAATATGATCAATGTCGCCCATCTAATAATTAGTCAATCACTCGACAGAAAGGATAACAAAGGCGGGTATTTTAATATGGATAATCTATAATTGCAAAAAAAGGTGTCATTTTGGGTTATAGTAATTGAAGAATAAAATGTGAGGATAAACGGCAGACAATGCACTTATAAGGCTGGTCTAAGAATTGATAATTTTTAGAAATGCATTTTTTTTCCTAGTGGCAAGCGGAATTTTACTCCCATCTTTCATTAGTAAAAAACCACCATCTCTTCCATCATATCTTAACAAATAGTCCAGATTGATTAAATACGATTGGTGACATCTGAAAAATTGTTCGTTTGATACTATACTTTCATATTCTTTTAAGCCCTTAGATACCAAGAGACTTTCTTGATCATGAATATGGAAATGGGTATAACTCCCATTGGCCTCCAAATAGACAACATCACATATTGATACAATTTGAATACCATATTTGTCTTTTAGGACCAATTTTGTAGGAGCTTTTTGATGGTCAGTGGTATTAACAATTAGAGTTTGTATCTTTTCCAAGGTTTTATGATTTAAGACCTCTGATTTTGCCTTTTTAATAGCTTCAATTAGTTCATCTGGATCAATAGGTTTTAAAATATAGTCCAATGCACTGTGTTTTATAGCCCTAAGCGCATATTTTTCGTGAGATGAAATAAAAATCACTTGAAAATTAATTTCCGGTAACTTTTTTAATAAATCGAATCCATTACCATCTGGCATCTCAATATCCAAAAACACCAATTGGGGTTTTTGTTCGATGATCAGTTGTATTCCTTCAGCTACGGTAGCGGCTTCTCCCAATAGTTGAATATGAGGGCAATATTCCTGAATTAGATTTGCAAGACTTCTTCTGGCCGCTGGATTATCGTCTATTAGTATTGCCTGCATTTATATGTATTGATATGGTAAATTAAAGATTACTTGAGTACCCTGGGAAAGATTTTTGATATTAAAAGTGATTTCTTTCTTCTGCATTCTTCTATACAGGTCAATTCGCTCTTCAGTAATTTTTATGGCGTGGGATATATAATCTTTTTGTTTAAGTTTCATCGTTTCTTCCACACCTTCTCCATTATCAGAAATATTTAGGATCAAACTATCTTTTTGTATGGAAAAATGAATATGGATGGTGGCGTTCTTTTTGATAGACGTGATTCCGTGCTCAATGGCATTTTCTATAAATGGTTGAGCAAACATGGGCGGTATCGTAATTTCTTCAGGATTTAGATCCTTTTCCAGTTCAATGTTAAAAGCAAAAGGGTGTTCTCTTTTCAGGTTTTGTATACTTAGGTAGTTTTCTAACATGTTTATCTCTTGATCAAGAGGGATGAGTTCGTTTCTCGAATTATCAAGTACTTGTCTAATTAACTTGGAAAATTTCATAAGGTATATACTGGCTTGCTTTGCGTCACCCTGATTCATATAGTCCTGTATGGAAGTCATTGCATTAAAGATAAAGTGTGGGTTCATTTGTACCCGCAACAGGTTTTGTTCTATATTTTGCGCCTTTTGTTTTAATTTTAATTGTTTCTGCCTGCTAACCAAGAATAAGATTAGTCCAACTAAAATTGTCAATACGACCACAACTGCAAGGATGGTCTTGTTAAAATCTGCTTGTTTCAGTTTTAAGGATTGGATAGAAGCTTGTTGGGCCAAGCTTTTAATTTCCTGTTCTTTTTTCTCTGTTTCGTATTGAATTTGTAGCTGTGAAAGTTGTTTTGTTTTTTCTTTTCCTAAAAGCGTGTCGTACATTACATGGTACAACTCATACGATTTGAGTGCGGCTTTATAATCGCCTAAAGCGCTTTGGGTTTTGGTCAGGTTTTCAGATGCAATTTGTGTTTCTTTGAGAAGACCTGTTTCTCTAGATTTTAAAACGGTTTCTTTTAGGATTTTTTCTGCTTCCCGATATCTTTTTAATTCAAACAAACATTCACCCAATAGGTTCATTCCTGAAATAGAAATATCCGTAGTTGCTATATTATTGCTTATGTCTATTCCTTTTTTTAAAAACGGGATGGCTTCATTGTATTTTTTTTCTGCTAAAAAATTTTCACCAATATTGATCTGGGCGATTGCCACCCCTCTTTTATCGCCCAATTCTTTTTGTAATTCTAATGCATTTAATTGATAATCATAGGCTTTTACGTAATCTTTTAATCCACTGTAGGCTATTCCAATATTTGAATAATTTGTAGCAATTCCTTTTTTATCATTGATCTCCTCTCTAATACTTAATGACTTCAAGTGATACTTTAATGCTGATTGATAATCATTTTGTTCGTGATATAACCCGCCAATGTTATTGTAGTTGTTTGCAATATATTTTTGATTTCCTAATGCTTCACTGACTTTTAAGGATTCAAAATAATATTTTAATGCTTCGGGATAATTACCAGACATTTTATGAATGATACCAATGTTGGCATAACTCCCAGCAATATAATTTTTGTTGCCGCTTTCTAAATCAATTTGCAATGTTTTGTTGTAGTAATCTAAAGCATCGATATAATTCCCCTGTAATTTATATACTAAACCAAGATTTGTATAACTACTGGCCAAGCCAGTATCAATTTCATGTTCTTGTTGAATTTTTAAAGCTTTTTTATAAAAATCAATGGACATATCATATTGTCCCATATTTTTATGTATCATGCCCATACCATTGAACGCATTTGCTATTCCTGAATAATATTTTGATTCCTCCGAATATTTTAAGGACAGTTCAAATGGTTTAATTGCTTCTTGATAAGGGGCGCCATGTTGTATTTTGCCCCATCCTATTTCGTAATATGCATCGGCTATACTCTCTGGAAAATCTATTTCTTCAGCTAGAGTTATTGCTTTTTCTGCATACATAGCGGTTTTGGCAGAATCCAAGTAAGCGTGTTCTTCCGCTAACAGTATATATAGATCGATTTTTTCTTTTTTTGGGATTTTGGAATCGATCCTTTTTAATATTGAATCTACCTTTTCATCGCTTTGCGAAAAACCATAAAGGTTTAATAAACAGCCTAAAGCAAATAGTAAAGTCTTTTTCATGTCTGGTAAATGATAAATCGAAATATGATTGGGATTATTGGCACCTATGGTTTATAAAGCTCATGTAGGGTATTAAGAAGTCCACAAATGTAATGAGTTATAACATTTGATAGTTAAAAGAGATAATGAAAATTAAGACTTACATGCTTGTGGAATATTGTTGAAATAGCGAATAACTAACGATCAAGGACAAATATTTCATTTTTACGGACGAATGAAAAACAACATTATTTCTCACTAGGTATCTTGTTAGGTTTGTACTTCTTTAAAGCTATAAAACGGAATTAATCAAATTGTTGCGGTTTCATGCTTGGAACTTGGTCTAAGATCGTATATGGGCTTTGTGCCCAAGCAAAGGATTCTATATAAAGTTGTCTCAACATGACTAATTTTACGATACAATACATCATTGACCAGATAGTTTCCAATGAAAAAACGGTAGAGGAGATCAGTACATATCTTCCCTTGTATCTTCATATTAATGATGCGGATAACTTTAAACCAATAGCATTCTGCCCCAAGCTAATGGGGGGGTTTGATATTGCCAAAGAAGACCTCCAAACTCGTGGTGCACTTATTCTTGCCCAAAGTGTACATGTTTCAGATTTGCAAAATGCTGTTCGCCTTAACGAAAATTACCTCAAAAATTCTGATCAACAACATCATGTTGAGTTTGCCCAGCGTATTCATTATGCCCCAACTCAGTTTTCTTCAACTTTTTACACGATTGGTAAAGTCGTGGACAAAAGAATAGTGAATATGAGCATACCCATTGATTCTCTTGGGATACTCAATAATTTGGTGATGTATTTTTTTGAAGAGGCCGATTATATAAAACGGCATCAGTATAAGTATGATTTGTTAAGTTCTAGGGAATTGGAGGTTGCTGGCTTGTTTGGTAAAGGATATAGCGCTTCTGAAATTGCCACTTTTCAAAAAATATCTACGAATGCAGTAAAAAAATATCGGAAAAACATCTATCGAAAGATTGAGGTCGACAATTACTTTGCACTCTATCATTTTTGTAGGGTGTTCAATCTGTTATAAAGCTATATCGCCCAATGGAAAAGCTTGCTTTGGATATTTTAGAAGTTGTGATTAAAGACCCTGACCAACTGCCGCAAAATTTTTACGGCATATATGCTGTTTTTTCAAAAACTGGAAGTGTGGATTATATACATCCAAGTGCTTTTAATGTCTTCAATGATTCTTTTGAAACAATGGGGAAGGGACCAAATGCCTTTTTAAAATATATGCCCAAAGAAGATAGAGTTGAATTTGTTAAACGCATCCTGAGCGTTGATAGGGAAAAATCATGTGTACTGCAGAGCGTTCAAAAAGTGCTGACTGAAAAAAGTGCTATTTCGTACTTGGTGACCTTAAAATGGTGCGTATATAAAAATTGCTGGTGTTTTTTAGGCTATCCTATAAATTATACTTTCAAATTTGAACTTCTTATCAACAAGGAAAAGTACAAGCAACAGTTTACAAGAAAGAAGATACATATATTGGGAAAGTTGTCACAACGTGAATTAGAAGTGCTCAAAATGGTATACCAGGGCTGTAGTGCCACTGAGATTGCCCAACATATGTTTTTATCTCCCCATACTATAGAAAAACATAAAAAGAACATTTACAAAAAATTGAAAATCAGCAACAAAAAGGAGTTGGCCGATTTCTGTTTTAATTTTAGCCTTACTGACTTCTATCTATTTTCCAATCAATAAGCCACTAAAATATACCCAAAAAGGGTACTGTTTCTGCATATATGCATAAAATACCTTTGTGCCAGAACAAATATGAAATGGAACTGTAAGGCAAACATGTTCCTTTTTTGTATTTGTTATTTTTTTTTAACCCAAATAATCAAAAAATGATAAAAAGACCATTTTATGTATTTGCCCTATCGCTTGCCATAATCTCCAGCTCTTGCTCTAAAGATGAAGAGCCTGGAAATTCTGCGGAAACAAAAACAACAAAAATTCCTGATGATGCATTTGAAAAGGCATTGATATCCCTTGATCTGGATGATAAAGAGGATAATCTTGTTAAAACAAAGAATATTGAAAAATTGACCTCTTTGGATATTGGCAACAAAGCAATTGAAGACCTGACCGGTATCGCTGATTTTAAGGCTTTAAAAACCTTAAAGGCCTCTGGCAATAAAATCAGTGATGTGGATTTATCCAAGAATGTCAATCTTGAACAAGTGGACTTGGCCAAGAATTTACTTTCAAAAATTGATCTTGTCAATAATACCAAATTAAAGACGTTGGATTTGAGGGAAAATCAAATTGCTTCGATAAACCTTTCTGTTAATACAGCTTTGGAATCCCTTGATGTAAGTGCCAATAAGTTGACTGTACTTGATTTAAGTAACAATACGGCATTGACCAGTGTCTCATTGGCCGCGGATGATCAGGTTAGGTGTATTCAATTAGCTTCAGTCGAAGAAGTTGAAAAAGCTGTAAAGAAGGAAGGAAGGTATGCCAATTGGAAACTATTGAACAATCCTGGTTTGTCCACCTATTGTGAAGCGGTCGTTTCTGCAATTGTGGAGATTCCGGATGCTAACTTTGAAAAGGCACTTATTGAATTGAATATAGATGATGTTGAAGATGGCAAAGTTAGGCGGTCCAAGGTAGTAAAGGAGGAGATACTTGTCATTGACAACAAAGAAATTACAGACTTGACAGGTATCGAAGCTTTTACAGGACTAAAAGTTCTTGCTGCCAGTAATAATAAATTAAAGACTGTAGACCTGAGCAAAAACCTAAAACTAGAAGAACTATTACTTGACAAAAATCAAATAGAAACAATTGATTTAACGGCTAATGTGGCTTTAAAAGGGCTTTCGATGAACGAAAACCTCTTTAAAGTTGTTGATGTGACAAAAAACACGGCACTTGAAACCCTTAGACTCTGGGATAACCAATTGGAGACGATAGACTTGACCAAAAACAGGCTGCTCAAAGTGCTTTTCTTGACCAATAACCCGTTAACCAATCTGGACCTTTCACAAAATGTAGCGCTTAACTTGGTAAATACATTTAATGAGCGAGGTGTTTTTTTGAGCTGTATTACACTTGGGTCACAGGTCGATGTAGATATGGCGAATAAGTTCCAAGGAAGGTTTTCAACTTGGAGCATTAATGCGGTAACAGGTTATGCAGTGGATTGTACTGGTTTTGATGAGGTGACTATTTATGATGTGGAGTTTGAACGTTTCTTAATAAGTGAGGGATACGATGATGTTCAAGATGGTAAGCTCACTCGGTTAAATGTCGCTAATGTGGACAAATTGGAAATAAACAATTTACCAATTACAGACCTAAGGGGTATTGAAGCTTTTAAGAGTCTTAGAGAGCTTACAATTACTGCGATTCCAGATCTAAAGACCTTAAGTTTTTCTGGTGGGAAACCGCTGCCTATATCTAGGCTGTCAATATTTACCTCAGGATTTACCTCTTTGGATTTGAGAGAGTTGTACGGGCTAAGAGAACTAGAAATCAATAGCAACAACAATTTGGCGTCTATTCAATTGAATGAAGAGAACAATATTCTGGACAAAGTAAGAGTAGATAACAATGCGCTAACCAAGTTTGATCTTTCCATACTACCGCGGTTGCGCACCTTTTGGGCACGTGCCAATGGGTTTACAAGATTGGATTTCAGTAATAACCCAGAATTGCTAAATGTAGATTTGAATAACAGTAAAAATTTAACCAATTTAGATTTCAGCAATAACCTTAAGTTAGAGGTATTGAATGCCGTTGGTTCTGGCTTAACCAGTGTCAACTTGTTGAAAAACACAGAATTAAAAAGATTAGAGCTAAGTTTCAGTAAGCTTAACGGGATTATAGGTCTCTATAACTGTAAAAAGCTTGAAAGGTCATATCTTGAAGGTAACCCCGATCTTTCCTGTATCATTGTGGCACCAGAACTTGTAGATGATATTAAAGCTGGAAATGGTGTGTACAGCGATTGGAGAAAAGATACGACAGCCATTTATATAACTCCAAATGATCCTTGTAATTAATGACAATACCCTTCAAAAGGAAAGTACTGGCCAATAGGTGTTGTATGTCAAATACTGGTTTGTAAATTATGGGGGTTTTCTAAGAAAACCCCCATTAAATATTTTCAGTACTATTACTCTATTGGTGCAGCTCTTGCAGAAAAAATTTGAGTATATGGCCGGCATGTTAATCTCATACAATTTTTATTGTTCTAACTCGCCTATTTTTACCTTAAATTTATTTTCTATAATTAAGAATTAAGGGCAAAGCACCAAAAAAGAATCAATAAAACATACAACTATGCGACTTCCCATTCTATTATTAAGCCCATTCATCTTTCTCAATATATACGGACAAACTGAGTCAGATGAAAAGCTCAAATACCTCAAACAAAAACCGCCATCAACAACTCCAGAAGTTTTTGCACCTGATTTTATTTCCAAAAAAGGTGAGTATGAGTTCGGGTCCGTTTTTAATAAGTATGCTACTGAATTTTTTTATGGTGTAAATGTTAATGGAAAGGAAGAGATTCGATATTCCAAACTAAACGGAGAACGTTGGAGTGAACCTAGAACAATCTTATCCCATAAAAAATATGGCTATAACGACCCATTTCTTTCGCCAAATGAGGATAGACTCTACTTTATCTCCCAAAGAACCTTGGATGGATTGGATAAAAAGGATGATTACGACATTTGGTATGCAGAAAGGGTAGGGGATACATGGTCTGAACCCATTAATGCAGGCCCTAACATCAACTCAAACCAAGACGAATATTATATTTCATTCACCAACAACGGCACAATGTATTTTTCGTCAAATAAGAATGGGTCTAGCTTTGATATCTACGCTTCAAAAGTGGTTAATGGAGAATTCCAAAAGGCCATTCGACTAAGCGACGCAATCAATACCTCGGCCTATGAAGCGGATGTATTTATTGACCCTAACGAATCCTATATTATTTTTTGTGCTATAAGAAAAGATGGGCTAGGTCAAGGCGACCTATATATTAGCTTTAAAAATCCAGATGGAACCTGGTCTGAATCTAGTAACATGGGCGAACGTATCAATACTCAAAATCATGAACTTTGCCCATTTGTCAGCAAAGATGGAAAGTATTTTTTCTACACGAGTAATAAGGACATTTATTGGGTTGACGCTAAAATTATTGAGAGCTTTAGAGGTAAAGAATAAAAATCGTAACACAAAAGTTCTACAGGACCAATACTTTAGGATGTTCTAATCTTGGAATTGACTTCAGAAATAATTTGTTCTTAATGGGTAAGATTGAATTCAGTTACTTTGGTCAATCCATAAAATCCCACACCCTCGCATTAGGCAATTATATTGTTTATATTTAACTATACATATCGATACGAACAAAAAACTATGATAGAGTTGTCAAAAACCTTCTTATCTGTATTACTACTTTTTACAGCAACTACTTTAGTCGCCCAAAACGCTTTTCAAAAGAACTTTTACGATGAAACGCGATTATCCAAAGAACATATGCGAATCGATTTTAAGGATGAAGCAGGGAACGAGGGATTTCTACCCATTTCTATACTTAAAGGTAAGATCGAGGGACCTGTATTCACTATCGTTGCTGGGGTTCATGGCTATGAATATCCTCCAATAATGGCTACGCAGAAATTAATGGAAGAAATTGATTTGAAACAACTAAAAGGGACCCTAATTGTTATTCCGATTGCTAATATTGCATCATTTTTTACCCGAACCCCTTTCATTAACCCTCAAGATAAAAAGAATTTGAACAATGCCTTTCCAGGAAAAGAAGATGGCAGCATTACAGAACAAATAGCACACTTTATTACTGCCAATATTATTCCTGTTAGTGATGTTTTTCTTGATGTTCATGGCGGTGATGCCTGTGAAGACCTAATACCGTTTGTATGCTACTACGATAATAAAAAGAAGCCAGAACAAACAGCATTGGCCAAGAAACTTTCTGAAAACAGTGGATTTGAATATGTAGTTTCCTATCCGTATACGATATCAGATACCGAAGCGGCAAAGTATACCTTCAAACAAGCGGTTCAGGATGGAAAAACAGCTTTAAGTATTGAATGCGGTAAACTGGGCAATGTACAGGAAGAGAATGTTAACCTGATCAAAAAGGGAGTGTACAATATGCTTTCCACTATGCAGATGTATGCCAAAGGCACAGGACCTCATTCAAATATTATATACCGTAATAACCAAACCTATATCAAATCTAATGTACAAGGTATCTTTTATAGCGATTATAAAGCAGGTGATACAGTTAAAAAAGACGAGATTGTAGGCTACACTACGGACGAATTTGGGATTGTTCTTGAAGAATACAAAGCTCCAAAAGATGGTATCATCCTATACAAACTGGCTACGCCACCAATAAATAGTGATGATACTGTAATGTGCATTAGCGCTAAAACAGATGATTAAAAAAATTTAAGCTTAAGTAAACAAATTCATCAAACTATTAATGAAAAATAGCTTTATCATACTGCTTCTTTTGTATTTCCTAATAGGATGCAAGAATGAGGAGTTCACCCATCGGGAAACGGTCACTAAATATTATACTGCAAGAAATGCAAGTGACTTTGATGCACTAAGAGTCCTTCTAAGCGATAGTTTAACGACTGTTTCGGGAGATTACGTCATGCCTTATGACCATGATAGTTTCTACGAAGTGTTTAAATGGGACTCCATTTTTGGAACGTCTTACAAATTGATTGAACTAGAAGAAAAAGACAACAAAGCCATAGCTATGGTGACCTTAAATTCGGATCGTCTTAAATTTTTAAAAAACGGTCCTATGACATGTCAATATCAAATCTCTTTTGAGTCTGGAAAAATATCGAAAATCGAAGAATTGGAATGTAAAGATGCAGATTGGGATATTTGGAGAAAACAAGTGGATTCCTTGGTGGTTTGGGTCAACAGAAACCACCCTGAACTCAATGGTTTTATTCATGATATGACGATGAACGGAGCAAAAGATTATCTTAAGGCAATCAAGTTATATAAAGCTGATAAAAACGCTTTGTAGCAAAATAAATGCCCTATTCTTTTACCTCTTTCGAAAACTTTTGACAATAAAGCAGTCTTTTAGGAACTTTAATCTAGTTTGAATGTGAATTGGAAAGACTATAAAATGTAGCTTGGACATAATCTGTTGCATCACCAGTATTATTTTGATTATAAACCCCGGCCTTAAAATACATATACTGCCCACCAACATCGTAACCACTGGTTGTCATATCTACATATTGCTCAACATCTTCCTTTCCTTCCCTGCTAATGGTCACCCACATGTCATTACCAACGACCTTTATCGCGTAACTGAATTTTTCGTCAAGGGCGATTCCATCCGATGGATTATCGGCACTGCTTGAGCGACTTCCGATTATTTCGTACCAAAATTCATCATCGGCATTCTCCTCATGGGCTATGTAAATAGAACCCAAGTCATTATTGGGAAGTTTACGATAATATAGACGTACGGGTTCATCATCGTTTGCATGTATTTGCCCTACGATAACACGGCCTACCTGATTGCTACTCCCTGTAGTTGTTACATGGTTTACGGCTAAGGTAGCCTTCAATTCACCATCATAGCCGCCTGCCGCAGAAATATCCGATTGCGGGGCACTGCCAAAGACCCAATTGTTTTTGTTTACCCCTTTCGTTGGTATGGAAGTGTTTCCAGCGCGTAACATTTCCCGTAGTTCTGTCCGTACATAGCTTGTGTTCACAGATGTCTTAAATCCTTCAACGGGACATTTGAATACCATACCGCCATCATCGGCTGTATAGAAATACGCTGGGTCTTCGTAACCGTTGTTCAGGTCATTTTCACTTATGGTATCTGCGGTACCGCTATTATCCGTATCGGTTGGGATACTGATATTCCAAGTTGATAAATTAAAAATATCCGACGGTGGAACACTGGAATCTGAGTCGGTATCAGAATCATCATTTGCATTGTCATCTTGCGTTCCATCGGTATCACCATCTGGTGCCTCATCAGTGTCCACTTCATCGTCATTTGTGGCATCGCTGCTGGAATCATCCACTATTTCTGGTTCTTCTACAGGCGAATTACTTGAACTGCAAGCAGTGACCACAACGAGTGTTAAAAAACTAAATATAAAATAATATGATGTAGGTAAGGGAAACAATTGCTTTTTCATAAGTAGTATCAAAGATAAAAGATCAGTTTAAAAATACATACGGACAACTTCACTTCATAGCATTTTTGCTGCTTTATCAAAAAAAATGAAACACAACCGCAAGAAGTAGTGTAAAAAAGCATCTAATGTTACATAACATTCTTTTTTAATTAAAAAAATATGAAAATGAAGTATCCAACAATAACATCTTTCCTTCTTTCAGGAGCTATTCTTTTTATGTTGTCATGTAGCAGTGATGCTGAAAATACAGATGACACAGATAATACTGACGATACCGATGATATATCTGATGCAGTAAGTACACCATTATCGGCATTTGATGAATTTAATCCTGATGCGGTGACCGTATCATACGATGGAGATGAAATTACCATTGAATCAAATGGTATACCCAACCATACATCACCCTACTGGGAGGAGACAGCCCCTCTATACATCGAACCCGTAGTTGCAATACGCCAGACACCTGGTCGTATTGGTGGCGATCGTAGCTATTCCTTAACCGTATCCTCTGCCCCGGAATTGGCAGCTTCGAGCACAGCGACTGGATTAGGTGCCATTGGTATTTCCGTAACGGGAGTTCCTATCTTCAATGATTTAGAAGGGGACAGTAGACCTATAGAAGAAGAAATTGCTCAAACATTCGATTATGCAGGGGCCCACAATGGCCCTTCTGGTTATCACTACCATATCGAATCTTCCGATATCCCCGAGAATACTACACTTTCCTATGATGATGAAAAATTGATAGGTATTATGGCGGATGGGTTTTTATTATATGGAAGAAGGGAAGCGGATGGTTCTTACCCCACGGATCTAGATGAATCGGGAGGACATTTTGGAACGACCCCACACAGCGACGGGGAGATTATTTATCATTATCACATTGTCAATGAATTTTATTTTGGGAGCATAATCGCGCTTTTTGCTGGAGATTTGCAAGGTACTCCCAATACTATTATGTAGGCAACACGTTTAAGTGAGACCATCCATCATTTTTTTGACTTAGGACCTCTTTTTTTGGATGAATCACTGAAATTTAAAATATTGAAATGAAAATATTTTTTTGGTCGCTTTTGTCTTTAAGCATTCTGTTCATGGGATGTTCTGAACAAAAAAGAAAATCATCGTTAGGCAATAGTGCTGACCTTGTATTGAAGGTTCCCGATACACTGATCGAAAAATCGGCCCTGGAATACAATCACAAAACATCGATATGGACATTGAGTGGTATACCCTATTCCGGATTTGCTGTAAGTTATTATCCAGATAATACGCTAAAGGAAAAGTTTGGGATTTTAAATGGAAAAAAGCAAGACAACTTTATTCAATGGTATCCCGATGGGCATTTTAAAAATGTTGCAGCGTATGACAAAGGGAAATTACATGGAGAGAAAAAAATATGGTCGCAAGATTCGGCACACGTTCTGATTGCCCATTACAAGTATCATACGGGTAAGCCACATGGAGAGCAAATAAAATGGTATCCCACAGGTGAACTTTTCAAAAAAATGAATTTGAACAGGGGGAAAGAAGAAGGTCTACAACAGGCATTTAGAAAAAATGGTGCGCTCTATGCCAATTACGAAGCGTGGGAAGGAAGAACCTTTGGCCTGAAAAAAGCAAAACTTTGTTATTCCTTAGAGGATGAAAATATTCAATATAAAAAGCGGTTGTAGCTTCTTTTGATTGACAAAAAAAACCTTCACACCTTTTATTGGATACACAAGTTTTGAACAAAAGGTTACATGGGAGGGTGAGATTTTTACTGCCAAGGACAAAACCTAAAACATTTAGGGTCAAAAAGGGTATGACGGTAAGCAATTACAATGAATTAAAGGATCAAAATACCTACGTTGGGCTTCCCATTGGTTAGTATTGTTTTGATATTTACTATTTTGAATGCCGATTGGAATGACCTTTCAAAATTGCTTTAAGATTCAAAAAAAGATTGACACTATATGAACCTAAACCAAATAACTGTTCCTTCATTGGATTTGACACGATCAATCCCTTTCTATGAAAAATTGGGACTACGATTGATTGTGAAATCCTTTCCCCATTATGCAAGATTTGAATGTCCTGATGGAAACTCAACTTTTTCAATTCACAAGACCGAAGAACTGCCAAAAGGAGAAGGAATCTATATTTACTTTGAATGTAAGAATCTAGATGAACATGTGAAAATGCTCAAGGAAAACGGTATTAAATTTGATCTAGAGCCTACTGACCAAAGATGGTTATGGAGGGAGGCAAGACTAAAGGATTCGGATGGAAATCAACTCGTATTGTTCTATGGTGGCGATAACAGGCTGAATCCACCTTGGAGAATAGCAAGCAAATAGTGTAATTATGTAAGTTTAGGAATTAAAATTAGAAACCTAAGTCGATTAAAGCTCA
Organism: Flagellimonas sp. HMM57; assembly: GCF_021390175.1. Lineage (NCBI taxonomy): Bacteria > Pseudomonadati > Bacteroidota > Flavobacteriia > Flavobacteriales > Flavobacteriaceae > Flagellimonas > Flagellimonas sp. HMM57. The sequence goes on from NZ_CP090004.1 coordinate 3,705,608, forward strand.
TTAGATTACCTGTGCAAAACTCAATAATATGGTATTAAGTTTTATGAGAACATTGCGGTTCGCGAGAAAACTTCAGAGCTCCCTAATCTTCATATTACGGAACCAAGAATCAAAATACCAATTTTGAAGTGCAATTTTGCCCTGGGTTGCTTTTCCAAAACCAGCCATATCCTTAAAGTTTGAAGCAGCAATTTTAGTCCTCCAATCTGATGAGGTCAAATCTTCTTTAGCGGTAAGCTTTCCGTTTAGATAGAACTTAATATTTCCATTTTGTTGAATGATTTTGCCCGTATTCCACTGTCCAGTAGCTTTTGCCTCAACATTGTTTAACTGTGGTGATAATCCCCACAGACAGCCTGATCGTTTCAGAGGTGTTTTGGTATCCATGTGGCTCGGTTCCAATAATTGATATTCCGGGCCAGTCTTATAGGTGGCACTATGGTCAGGAGATTCCTGTACATTGATAAAAACACCACCATTTCCCCTAAACGACATTTGCCATTCAAACACCAATTCATAGTTTTCGTATTCCCTATCGGTGACCAAATCCCCAAACACTCTGCTTTCATCGGTAGCATTACAAAAAAGGGTGCCATCCCGTACTTCCCAGGCAGAAAATCCAGTAGAATCTGGGTTGTTGTAAAGGTGCCAACCATTTAAGGTCTTGCCGTCAAAAAGCAATGCCCAGCCCTGTTCTTTTTCAATACCCAATAGCTCATTGTGTACTTGGTTTTCCATGGCCCACTTTTTGGTCCGCCAAGTTTGAACCTCAGATTTTTTATCGATTCTGCAAGAAACCAAAAGGAGTAGAAAAATTAGTGAACCAAAAAAGACATTCTTGACCATATTTTGTTTTAAGCGCAAAAGCTACAAAAAACTCTTAAGTTGAAGAAAAAGCCTAATTTTTTTAAGGTTTTCATGTAGTAGTTTTTCTAAGATAATTTCTAAATTGAAACAATTCAGATGTTGGAATTGCTGGGTCTTCCTTCAAAAATAACCAAACCTGTTATAACAGTGACTTAACGCTTACTACCCACTCAAAGTTTGGACAATCTGGATGTTTTATTAATTTAAATTCAAAGTAAAAAGTTATGGCGAAGTATATTATGTCTAACAGGAGAGCAGGTAAATTTCAAGACTCTGAAAAAAGAGCTTCTAGGGATTCACTTGAATCCGTTAAAACAAGTAATTTCATGCTAGGTTCAAGTATAATCAAGGAAAATACACCTAAACATGAGACCTCTCGAAAAACAGTAGTTTTTGAAGCAGAGCCAGCAGAAATGACAGCAAAAATGAGTAATCTTCCAAATGATGTCATGGTAGAACCTGAAATCTTACATTACAATGATTCCATAAGGCCTATGGATTTTCTCTTGAGCGATCGTAACGAGCTGTCAGGACCAGTAGAGTTCGGTAATATTAAAGAAGTAACAGTAACAGTTAGGGGAGGGGGCACTCCTTTAGAGGGTACTCAGGTTATACTTTTTCTTCGTTCTCCTGAGAATGTTGGAAGACAAATTGAATTGGTAACGGACTCATCAGGAATAGTAAACTTTCAATTTTCCCACTTTTTTAATCCATCTGCGTTGATAGTAATTCCTGCAGGTGGCTTTTGGCCCATGGTTGTAAGGGGACCTCAAAGCACAGTAACCCTAACCATTCCAGCATTGCCTAAAGCTGCAACTTTCAAGGGGTGGTGGCACCGTCAAATGGGTATTAGTCGGTACGATCAGGACCTTGGACAAGGTATTGAAGTTGGTGTTATAGATACAGGAATTGGTCCTCACCAAAACTTGGCTCATGTCAATGATATAGGTGCTTTTATCGACGGAGGATTTGATTTTTCCGGTGGTGCGGATGTAGATTCACACGGAACGCATGTTAGTGGTAGTATTGGTGCAAGACCATTGGATGCGAACCAATATGGAGGAATTGCTCCTGGGGTAAACCTGCATTCTGCGCGGGTTTTCCCTAAAGGAGAGGGAGCCAATCAAGGTGATATCGCCAACGCTATAGATGAACTCTCAAAAGAAATAGGTGTTGACTTGATCAACATGAGTCTAGGTGCTTCTCAAGGCTCTGATATTGAAAGGGATGCTATCTTGGATGCCTTGGAAAGAGGAACACTTTGTATCTGTGCAGCAGGGAACTCCAATGGACCTGTGGAATTTCCTGCGGCCTTTTCAGAAACGATAGCTGTTTCTGCAATCGGGCTTCTTGGATGGGGTCCTTCTGGCAGCATGCCTTCTATACGCCTTCCACAAGATAGTGCCCGATTTGGTGACAATAATTTATATCATGCCAATTTTAGTTGTTTCGGCAATGAGATTTTTGCTTGTGGACCAGGAGTTGGGATCATTTCTACGGTTCCTGAACGATTTGGCTTGATTGCCCCATACGCGTCAATGGACGGAACTTCAATGGCTAGCCCCCTCGTATGTGGTGCTTTGGCTGCAATTCTTTCAAAATCAACCGAATATATTGCAATGCCAAGAAATAAGTCTAAAGCTTTAATGGCAAAGTTTCTACTCAGAAAAAATGCGCAGTCGATAGGAATGGACGCCATATATCAAGGAGAAGGAATGCCTAGCCTGTAAGCAGCAAACCAAATAGTCTGAAATGATAATTAACTTTGATGATTATGGGAATGTATGTTATTGCGATTAAGAGAGGAAAAGAAGACTCGGCAAATGTAGAGTGGACCGAGCTGATTCAACGGATTTCCAATGTAGAGATCATAAATAATTACAGAAATAAGAGAATTTTAATTTCTACCGATGAAGATGGAATAATAGAAATTAAAAACGAGTTATCTCCTGATGATTTTAATATTGAACCTGTCATTGATCACAAAAGGCTGGATTCTTAATCTCAACTGTACTACACAAAAAAGTACAGGCTATTTCACTAAAATTCCTTGTAAAGTTTCTCTAAAAATGTGATGAAATACTCTTTTTTAGCTAGGATAAAGGGTTGAAAGCAAAATGCGTATTGCATCGAGTAAGAGCTATAAACGTAATTTCACATCAAAGTCTATCATATCGGAGATAGCCTTGTCCTTTAGTCTAACACTATAATTCTGACTTTCATAAGTAATGCCCCAACGTGTTCTATCAATTTTAAACTTTGTAGTCATTTGTTGTTTTTGAAAATCAACCTCTGCTTGGAATTTTATAGGTATTGTAATCTCTTTTATGGTCAAATTAGCTATTATTGATAAGTGTGTAGCATCATGATAATGGGTATTTGTTATCACTAATTTTGCAACCGAAAACTTTTTCACGTCAAAAAAATCTTCATTTTTCAGGTGATTCACAAGACTGTTATCATAATCAGCTTCATTTTCTTCTATTAATGCAATAGTATTCATAGCTATTATAAAAGACCCACCAGTAATTTTAGTATCGGTTTTGATAAAATGACCGTTTTTAAAATGGACTATACCATGATGACCACCAACATTTAATACATCTGTCCCAAACCATTTGAGTTCACTTTTTGAAGTGTTAATATGAAGTTGCTCTTGGGCGTATGAGCATAGTACTGAACAACTAATAGTTATAAGTAGAAAAATACAATTCTTCATAGATGTATTTATTTTAAAAATCAATTTTTCATAAAACTATTGACAGACTCAGTAAAAAATGTCAAAAGAATGTAAAAGAAGTGTCAACTATTGTGAAAAGTCCTTGGATTGTATGTTATTTAAAACTTATTATGAATATAGATATCCAATACTTTTTTAAAGGTTGTATTATTACCTTATTTCTAGGTATTTCGTCCTGTTCAGAAAGGCAAAATATCTCGTTTTCAGAAAAAGTTAGCGTATCACTGCGCGAAGTGGGACATCACTTGTTGTTGGCCAACCAAGATTCTACAACCCTAGTGAAACCTGTGTTGACTTTGGACACATTAAAGTATCAATTATCATTTGAAGAACAGTTAAGTATTTATCCAGATAACCTGGTTATCTATATAAACAATAGCTTTAAAAAAGCTGGGTTGCCCCAGGATTATTTAGTAGAAGTATTAGAATGTTCAGACAAGGAAGTAGCCTATAGTTACTACAAAAAACAGGAAAAAAAAGGAAACAAGGATATCTATTGTAGAAACAGGGAATTAAAAAAAGGATGTTATTTAATAAATGTCAAGTTTGTAAAACCATCCTTGGCAAATTCAGGTTCTTCGGGTTCTGTATATGTACTGTTTTTGGGCATTGCAATATTGATGGCGATAGTATTTACATATTTTAGAAAAAAATCGAAATCTATTTTTAAGGATAGTTATAGGGATTATGAATCTATTGGGAAGTATAAATTTTATCCTGGGCAAAACAAGCTTATAAAAGAAGGTTTCGAAATTAGTTTGTCTACAAAAGAATGTGAATTGTTATGCATATTTATAGCCAAGCCGAATCATATTATAAAAAGAGATGAGTTAACAAAAAAGGTGTGGGAAGACAATGGTGTTATTGTAGGTAGAAGTCTAGATACGTACATATCTAAGTTGCGTAAAAAATTACAAGAAGATCATTCTGTTAAACTCACCAATATTCATGGGGTTGGCTATAAACTAGAATTTTAAGTATTACTATTCAGTAATAACACCTATCAAGTGAAAAACGATTCAACTAGAAAACATATAAACTAATCTGTATTATAATGTTCTTGCGTTATATAGCTTGAGTTTTGGTACGACCGTATGAAAAGGTCCAATAAACCTTTTAGAATAGGAGCGAGTTAATACGGTTTCTGTTGAATCCCTAGAGTGAGAAGGGGTGAAAATTTATGGAACGGAAACGGCAATACATTATTCATTTTGATTCATAAATTGGATCACTTCCTCGGCAAACTGGTTTGGTTCAGTGAACATGGGTGAGTGTCCAGATCTTTCAAAAAACACAAGCCTTTTTTCACTGGAACCTAAATTATCATAAGCCTCCTGCGCATAGAATTCTGGAACGACCATATCATACCTTCCCCAAAGGGTCAATGAGGGAATGGTAATCTCCGAAAGCCTTTCTGTGAAGGACAATTCACCTATAATATCATCGTCCAAGATGGATTGAATTTTTAACAAGTTCCAGACAAAAGTGAGTAGGTTATAATCAGAAACTCCAATACCGCCGTTCTCGACATCATTAATAAAGCCATCATCATTTAGATATCCTTCTGCATCAAACGCAAGGGTGTTCAAACGGTTAAAATCGTCAAGAGTCACAACATTCGCATCTACTTTATCCAGTTCATCATAAACGGACTCCCAAAAGGGAACACTATTTCCAAGTTTAATTTGAGCCGCCGCAACGCGCTCAAAGTTTCGTATGTATTCAAAATAAAGATTTTTGGGGTTGTGACTGCCATCCACATTGATCCAACCTAAAAATTCACTTTGGTCTTTCAACAAGGTCGCCGGGCCCAAGGCACCACCCCAGCTATGTCCCAATAAAAAGAACCGGGAATCATCACCGTACACACGCTTTATGACTTTGACCAAAGCGAGTACATCTTCCGCCATTAAATCAATCGTAACGTCATCTTCGGAATAATTTCCCTGTGACATTCCAGAACCACGTTGGTCAAAATAGACCACCCCATAGTTATCCTCTATCCGATCAAAGGCATTTCCCTGAAAACCCAATCCTGTACCACCTGGACCACCATGTAAGGTGATAAGGAATATCTTTTCATTGGCATTTCCTTTGATATAGGCCGGCATATCGGCACCTTTATGACGTACAAAAACAGTAGCATCAAGATTACTTAGCGTATGATCGTTCGAACAGGCATTGACCAACAATGTGGCCATTGCCAGAAATCCTATTTTGATGGTATCGACAAGTGGCTGCTTCATTGTCTTTTATTTTTAAAATTGAACCGGAAACCATATTGCAACGAAAAGGTAGGCAAGGCTCCGGCATTGTATGGTGTTCTCATAGTGTAGTTGATATTGAAATAGCTGGCAGAACGTACTTTGCCCTTGCGCTGTTTTCCTATTCCAACAGATAATGAGGGGGCATAATATCCGCGCCCTGGCAAGAAAACTTTATCGACCGAATCACCATTTACCTCGTAAGTCTCTGGCAAAAAAGAGCGATAATATCCCAAAGGATTCATTTCGATGTTGAACTGTTTTCCCTTTTTATTGGTACGACGCCAAGTAAGTCCAAAGTTAGTGTATGCCCCAGTATCCGTTTTTGATGAAAAGTTGGTTACAAACCCCAAATTTCCATTAAATAGGAACTGATGGGTATTGGTTCGCGCTGTACCTTTACGGGTTTTCGTTTTTTCGTTCTCTATCCAGAGATATTCTGCGCCAACTGACAGGCCATTGCTCCAAAAGACAGTTCCCACAAACCCCGCCTTAAATTCCGTTCTGTCCCAAAAATGTTCAGAAAGTTGGGTTCTTGCCGTTTGGGTTTTTGATTTGTTTTGCCCGTAGCTAAAGAAGGTAAGTTGGAATAGACAAAGTAAGAGTAACAATGATTTACGTCTCATAGGTTTGATTGGTTGAAGACAAAAATATCTTTACAAGAATCAATTACCGTTAAAGATTATGTAATTAAAACTTAAGGAATAGCTAAAAAATTGCTTAACTAATTATTCTTTGCATTTCTTACATATATTTTGTTTGGGAACGGATACTTATAATTCGATTGCACTTAGCACAGATACCACTACAAATGGATTATGTGTAAGAATTTTGTAGTAAAAATGACAATCAAAGCAATTTTGCATAATGTCGAATTATGATATTACAAAATGAATTATAATGTACTGCGTTATGTAATTTGAGTTTTGATAAAAGCGAAAGTAATTTGTACTTTACGTCGAGCTATACTGACTCATTATGACCAACCACTGATTAAATGATAAAATTCTTTAGAAAGATTCGTCAAAGACTCCTTACGAAAAATAAGTTCAGCAAATATTTGATGTATGCAATCGGAGAAATAGTACTTGTCGTCATAGGAATCTTGATTGCCCTTCAAATTGATAATTGGAACCAAAAGGAACAATTAAAAAAGGAGCAATTAAAGACCCTAAATAGCTTATATGAATCCATTAAAATTAATGTTGCCGAGTTCGACAGCATTTTTAATGCCCAAGTTCTACGGAACAGGAGTCTGCGAGAAGTTGTTTTTAAAGATCTTTCTAACCAACCGAATACGTATCTCGACTCTTTGATAACACTAAACGTTAGAAACTATACGTTCGACCCATCCACTGGGATTTATAATGCCATGATCAATTCTGGCAAAATTGAACTGATAACGAATGATTCCCTAAAAAATCGGATATCAAAATTATATGATATCGTAAAGGACTATCAAGAAAGTGAAGACGAAATCACGGAATATACCAAGGAGCATTTGGAAAAGTACTTTATCAATAATTACAGTATTAAACCAGAGGTTTTAGCTGGGCTAAGGGATAGAACGGAGTATGAAGAACAAAAGGATAAAGCTTCTTATATTAAAGTTTTTCAATCCTCGAAAGTTGAGAACATGTATATTTTGCTTTTGAACAAAATGAGTGAAGTTATGTTAAAAGGTTTAAGCTTAAAGTCGGAATATGAATATCTTATCGATGATTTGGAACATGAAATACAGAAATGTTCTCGCGTTATGTAACTTGAGCTTTGGTAAAAGCGAAAGTTATTACCGCACTTCCTGAAAAATTTCTTCTAAAAATCTTATTTAAAAAGGTAATGGAACACTTTTTACACGACCTGACGAGCTTGTCCGCCAAAGCATCAGCCTAGGAGGATAGGAGGGGAGGGAAATGTGTATGGAACGGCGTAGAATTAGAATGTGTATTTATGGCTTCGCCAAAGCTTCCAATTTTTCAAATACAACAACCTTGTACATGGCACTTACAGGCACCTTCTTATCTACAATCAATAAGTGTGTTCGGGTAGCCTTTGTAACCCTGTCCAAATTGGCAATATAGGATTTATGCGTGCGATGAAAATTTTCGGATAACAAGGTGTTGATATTAATCAGTGTCTCGGAGATAAGATACATTCTGGTATCCGTAAAAATTTTTAAATAATTCCCGAAACTTTGAATGTAGAGAATTGATTTCAACGGAATGGTAATCGGTAATCCATCATGCTTTATGGAAAGTTCTTCTTGTTTCTTATCAGGTATGGGTTCTGTTATTGTTGAAGCTGACACTTTGTTTATGGCTTGTAAAAAACGTTCAAGTTTTATAGGTTTCAATAAGTAATCGACCACACCAAAGTCGTAGCTTTCTAGAGCATATTCTGAATATGCCGTTGTTAAAATTACTTTAGGTGGTTGTATCATAGAACGCAGAATTCCCATTCCATTAAGTTCCGGCATTTCTATATCCAAAAAAACGAGGTCGATTTTATGTTGCTGCATAAAATTCACGAACTCAATCGGATTCCCAGTACTTAAGACTAATTCAAAGTTGTTTATTTTAGAACAATACTCTTCAAGCACTTCACGAGCTAACTGTTCATCAACAATGGCAATTTTGATCATTCCTACTAGTCTGTTAGGTCAATGGATAAATTTACATGATATGTTTTCTCCATATCATTAATATCTAGTACATGGGCATTCGGATATAATAAATTCAATCGTCTCTTCACATTTTCAAGCCCAGTCCCCATTCTTGACGATTTGGTTGCTGTATTATGTTTTGAATTTACAACATGAACATGAAGCTTGGCATTTTTTATGGAAACATTCACATCAATTGTACTCTGTGCATTGGTGGCTTGAGCACCATGCTTAACCGCATTTTCAACAAAGGGTATGAGTAGCATTGGCGCTATTTTATAATTTGATGATTCTCCTTCAATTAAAAATTCAATGGTACAACGTTTGCTCAATCGTTTTTCTTCAAGCAATAGATAATTCTCAATAAACTCCAGCTCTTCTTTCAATGAGACAAAGTCTTTTTTAGCACTTTCTAATTGATATCGCATCAATTCCGAAAGTTGCATGACAACCTCGGGCGTTTCCTTGGATTGCTGTCTGGAAAGCGAATAAATGCTATTTAATGAATTAAATAAAAAATGTGGGTTTACCTGTTCCTTTAAGTAATTCAACTCCAGTTCTCTTTGCAGTTTTTCTTTTTCACTGTTTTCTCTTTGAATGCGCATGCTTCTTCGTAAAAAAAAAGCTGCCATTCCCGTTCCGGTGGTATATAAAAAGAAGAAGAAAAATTTAGAAATAGTGTTCCAACTATATGCAAAGTTTATTTTGCTAGAAATTGCAGTAAAGATGGTGGCCACAAGAAATATGGAAAATAACAAGTAGCGCTTTTTGTCCAGGAAAAAGGGAATGAGAATAAAATGATTTACCCATATTATTCCCATGATGTGTAAGGTATAGTTCAAACTGTGAACGAATAACGCATAATCAGAACCCAGTTTATCCTTGATAATCCAATTACTCAATAGTTCCAGTAGCAGCACCAATAAAAATGCACCCAGATTGAGGAGTATGATTTTCTTCAAAGACTTTTGTGTCATGAACCCTTTTTAGTGAAAGATTAAAAGTACTACTTACAGACACAAACTTTCATAATTTCTTGTAAAACGCTTATATCAATGATGAAGTGATTTCATCATTTAATCTCTAGACTTATCCTGTTTACAATATCAGGTAGGGTTTATACGATACTTTTATCGTTCAGCTATAACAAATAAAAAAATGAAAGGCATTACTAAAGGGTTACTGGTACTACTTCTTATACTAACAAGCAACGCATTTACGCAGGAAACTAACATAAAAAAAATCTCATCAACTACAACAGGAACTTCCTTGGTATTGCCACAGATACAGGTAGTCCCTATAAAAGAAACAAAAACTGAAAGGAACTATGAACTTTATATAGAGTTGCCTGAAGATTACGATGAGAACCCCGATAAAAAGTATCCTGTCCTTTATTATACAGATGCCGTTTGGCATCGTGAAATGCTGTCCGGTGCTACAGAATACATATTGGAAGATATCATTCTAGTTGGAATTTCCTGGCAGAAGGACGTGGCAGAAGATTTAAGGCAACAATATGGAGAACACGTCAGCCGGTTTACCGATTATTCATTCTGGAAAAAGTCAAACCCCGATCATCCAAAACTTAAATTTGGCCAAGCCGAAAATCATTTAGCATTTATACGGAACGATGTAATCAGTTATGTCGATAAAAACTATCGTACCGATCCCAACAGTCGTAGCTACTTCGGATACTCACTAAGTGGAGGATTCGGTGCTTACATACTGCTGACGCAACCCGATACTTTTGATAATTACATTCTTGGCAGTCCATTGAGTAAAGGTACAATGCCCTATCTATCGGAGATCAATGCTGAACTTGTAGCTGCCGAGTCGGATAAGGACAAGGCATTGCATGCCAATGTATTTATGGCATATGGCACTTTGGAGAAAGAAAGGGATGAAACTACCGAGGCATTTAAGGATTTACTACGGGCTAGAAAACATTTGAAGGTATCCATGCAGAGCAAAACCATTGAAGGCAATCACCAAACTGCTTTCCCAAGAATCGCAGTGGAAAGTGTCGCCTGGCTGTCATCCTCAATGTCACCTATTGCAGTCGATGACTATAAGGCTTCGTTCCGGGAAATTCCCCACCTTAATAATGCCTTTGTTAGTACCACTCCCGAGGATAGGGAAGATGGGATATCAGTTGGAGAACTATCGATTGATGGTAATAAAAAGAAAGCAATCCTAAATGTTGCCCAAGAAATTTTTGAGGGCACATATGGAAATTATGATGCCTTGCTCATTTCGCACAAAAACAAGCTTGTTTTTGAGTCCTATTATAAAAAAGGACGTATCAATTTGCCGCACGGACAAGCTTCTGCGGTAAAAGGGTATACCAGTTTAGTCTTAGGAAGAGCTATGCAGTTGGGTTATTTGACTATGGAAGATCTAGACAGACCTTTGACACATTTCTTGAAAGACTTAGATTCCAAAAAATTCACGAAAGGTACGGAAAAAATCACGCTGAATAAGGCATTGACCATGCAAGGGGGATTGACGATTGATAGAGAAAAATGGAAAGAAGTTGAAAATGATTCTGTTAAACTAAAAGGGCAGGGGTTGGTTCAGACACTTTTTGAACGCAGCGAGCCCATTACCAATGAAACCCAGACCTATTTATATGGCAATTTTAACCCCATGATGGTTATGACGGTTATTGACGCCGTGGTGCCTGGAACAGCTGAAAACTTTATACAGCGAGAATTTCTAGACAAACTCGGTATTACCAATTACGAATGGTCCAATCATGCCAGTGGTTTGCCACAAGCGGGATGGCGAGCAAGTATTATGCCTCGCGACATGCTCAAGTTTGGACACTTGGTGCAAAACGGAGGCAAATTGAATGGGGAGCAGTTCATTTCTGCAGCCTATCTGGAAAAAGCTACCAGTGGTATCGTAAGACCGGCAATAGATTGGATGCCCAAGAATTATCTTTATGGATATTTTTGGTACTATACCCCTGTACAGGTTGGGAATAAAAGCTATGATATGACCTTGGCTTGGGGCGGTGGTGGACAGCGCGTTATGGTCGTGGAAGAACTTGATTTGACTATAGCTATCTCAGGTTTTGACAGGGATGATGACAAAATTATGAAACCCATTTTTGAAACCTTCGTTCCGGCATTTGTCAAAAATTAAATTGTTTTTTCAGGACATAAAGCATAGAAAGATTTTAACGACTTCAGACCTGTTCTGGAGTCGTTTTTTTATAAGTTGTACCTATGTAATGATTCTCAATTAAGAAACCACTTCCACAGCAATTTTATACTTCGGCTGCACTCAGCACAGGCGCCATGGCTAATTATGGAATATTAATGTTTCATAATGTACCGTGTGGCGCCTGTCCCGAACTTGTTTCGGGATAACTTGAGCTTTAGTACGGTCTAATGAAAAAGGTCTTGTGGACCTTTTGAAATAGGAGCGAGACAATGTGCTGGCCAAGTTTGTACTGCATCCCCTGAAATTTCTTCTAAAAACCCTCTTTAAAAGGAAGTGGAACACTTTTTACACGACCCGACAAGCTTGTCCGCCTGAGCCTAAGCAAAGTAGGATAGGAGGGAAGGGGAATTTATGTGGAATGGGATGGTTACCTGCTAAAATCGACATGTCATCTTTTTTGTACAATTATTACAGGAAAATGATGTTTCTTTATGTTCCGTTATCGGAATTAATCAATTTTGATTTTTGAAACGAATGAAATTAAAAAAGTGCTTTTATTACGTTATTCTAGTTTTGGCTATTAGCTGTTCAAAAGACAATGAAAATGATATTGACCAAGGGAATATTGACAACTTTTACAGTGGAGCAGATAGTTCAGCATCCATAAATCAGCTTGAAGGAGTTTGGGCAATTGTTAGTGCTGAATTTGAAGGGGAACGGACTACTGTTCCAATAAATTATCCAGAATGTGGGAGAGATTTTTTTGTTTACTCCGATAATGGTATGTATAGAGAATATATCTTTCCTGGTAGTGATTGTAGACCAGAAATTAACAGGCTAAATTGGACTTTAGATAGGGGAGTCTTAACTTTAAGTAATTCAGTTGGTCAATCAGATGATTTAGTTATAATAAGAATTACTGCTCAGGAATTTGTTTTTAAATCTAGATTTGACGTTGATAGTGATGGTGAATTGGATGTATTGATTTTGACTGCCAACAGATATGACGCCAACGAATTTGATTTAACCACTAGTACCTTTGATCGTAATCGTGACGAAGATTTCGAAGATGTATTAAGCTTTACGTGGGAAGCCTATGAAGGTTTCAACACATTTAATCGTTACGAAATATATAGGAGTGCTGGAGAAAATTGTACAAAGGCAAACGCTGAATTAATAGCCACTATTATCGATGTAAGCACAGTTGAATATACCGATTTGAATCCACCTGGAGAAGAATCACTTTGCTATTATCTAAGAGTATATACGGATAAAGGCCTCCTTGGCGAGAGTACTTATATAGGGGTAAACCCAAGCTTTTTCATTTACATAAATGCTATTTCCCTTGATGAACCTATTGTAAATGGCAATAGCATTTCCCTTTCTTGGGCACCTTCGGATTCTCCATATTTTTCTCATTATGAGGTAACGGTTTCAAATTATGCAGGTACTAGCGCTAGTGCGGCACAAGAATATGTTTTGGCGGAAATTGATAATATCAACGAAACAAGTTTTACAGATGAAACCCCACCTTATTTAGAAAATCCGTTTTATACTGTTTATGCCTACAATATTTTTGGGAATAAAAGCCCTATAAGCGACTCAGAACGCACTGGGGTGAGGGAAGTAATCTTTAAAAGGAAAGAGATTATTGAATTCAAAAGAGTCATTTCTCTAGATGTTGATTCAGAGGAGCCCATTGTATATCTCTATGGCGAAAACAGTGGAAATGGGATTACAGGAGTGAATATTCTTCGTTTCAATTATCAGACTCATGAAATCGAAACCATCTCAGATATATCTCCTGAATCGCAGACTTATTCAGGAATTAAGGTCTTTAATTCTATTCAAAATGGTAAGGAATTAGTTGTGCAACAGGGTATTGAATTGCATTTTTACGATGCAAACACTCTAGAGTTTAAATATGCAATAGACCCAGAAGGAGTTTTTAGCTTTAGGGATTTCACTTATGTTCCCGAATTGGACCTTTGGATAGTAATTGAATCAAACAATATATACACACTAAAGCGGGACAACAGAAATCTATCTTTAGTAGACACTGATACACATTTTACCCAGCACCAAGGTAATAGTTACCATAGAGGTTTCATGATTAATGACAATAGGGTATTGATTGGCCATCCGAACGAGCCGAACAGTATTGTAAAAACACTTGATGACAATGGATTTATCATAGGCTCAACTATGGTTGATTTTAGCATACAAGCAAGAAATGGGAAAAGAACTCTTTATAATAGCGTGTCAGGTTACCTATTAAATACAGGTGAAAACAGACTTTACGACACAGATACTTTTCAAATTTTACAGTCTTTTGAATTTCCAAGTTTTCCAACGGGAACCAGTACAGATGGAAACCTTATTTTAGGAACCAATAATGACCCAGGTTGGCAGATAGATGCGGATAGTCCTCATAAAAAGGAAGCCGTTATTCTTAATAGAGCTACAAATCAAGTTGACGAACTGAGCACTATCGGATATCCACATTTTATTTTTGAAGATTATAATGGAGATATAATTAGTATCTCCTCTGGATTTAAAAAGGAGTCTTTAGAACAAAATATAAATGGAAAAGCAGATATTTTCATTGAAAAAATCCAGTTGCAATAATAAGTCTTCGACTTGGGCTACTTTACTTATGAATTAAATATTGAAAAGGCAGGACTTTAATATTTTATGCCTCGACTACGCTCAGCATAGACGCCACAACAAATATCCTTGTAAGGATTTTGTGTTAAAAAACGACCATCAAAGCAATTTTACATAATGGCTAATTATGGAATTCAGATGTTTCATAATTTATATTATGTAAAATAAGTATTTAAGATATCATGATTATACCACCTCTCTATCCGTTAGTTTCTAAGTAACTGGTTCTATATCAGCATTAAAACGAAATCCCAATATAACTCATAGGTAATTTATATTCAATCACAATGATATTTTTCAGGATAAAGCTCCATTTTAGAAAGTATCTTCGCTACATAATCTTTCAGGTAAGATTCTCGTTGCCCATATTCAAGTTAGATTGTAAAAAAAATAATCAGCCAGTACTAAGTCTTATTCTCAAAATTTAATCCCTTGAAATTTTTCGTCGTTGTTGCAACCCTAGTTTTGTTTTTGGTAAGTCGCCCGTCCTGCGGTCAGGAATTACCTGAAAAAGTCGTTAATGAAAATGCTCAATTTTGGATTTCAACGAACAATGTATTCAGAATTGCCAATCGTTGGGCCGTATTGAACGATATACATATTCGTAGAAACAATTTTTTAGCGGATCCCAATTTCTACTTCCTTCGCGTTGGCGGCCAATACTATTTAAATGCTAACCTTCGTTTAGCGACAGGTTATGCACACCTTTGGTTGACTCCCACCGGTGATTGGGACAATTTTCTAAACGAGAACAGGATTTACCAGCAGTTAAGTATATCCAAACGTTATGAAAAAATGAACGCTTTGTTTCGAATCAGATTAGAACAACGTTTTTTTAATAATGTGCAGGATGGTCAATCCTTAAATGATGATTTTTTTGTTAATCGTATTCGATTTCTGGTCAGTGCTGGACTTCCCTTTAAACAAAATGGGCCTACGGAACTTATATTGGCTAATGAAACACACCTGAATTTTGGTAAGGACGTTGTCTTTAACACCTTTAACCAGAACAGATTAACTGTTGGCATAAAGCATAAAATAAATAAAAGTTGGAAAGTGGATTGCGGCTATATGATGGTCTATCAACAACTCGCTACAGGTAATGTTTATAACCTTAATCATACCCTGCGTCTCTTCTTCTATGGCAGCTTTGATTTTAGGAAGAATAAAAAATTACCATTTAACGAAGTAAGGCATGGTGACGAGTAATACAGATTCTTCCCTTTGGTGAACATTCACGACTATTTAAGAACTTCTTTAGGGGACTTCCCTTTTTCAAAACTCATAAACAGATTGATCCAAATATTTCTAGAGATTCTCAGAATCAACGGTAAAGAGGCAAACATAACAACTACGATAATACCATAGGTTGTAATTAGACCTATATCAAAAACCAAATAGGATAAGACAAATGCAAACCCGGCGAAAAAAAGTCCGACCGGATAACTCACATACATAGCTCCATAAAAAAATGACGGTTCAATTTTATATTTAGTGTTGCAGTTGCTGCAGCGCTCCTTCATTTTTAAAGTTTTGGACAGTTTGTAGGGGTTCTGTTCCAAATACATGCTCTCACTTTGACAAACAGGACATGCACCCTTTATTATACTATAAATTTTAGTTCCCTTTAAAAACTTCACGACATATTGATTTGCTTTGCAAATGTAGGCGACAACTCCATCAACGCTTTCGCACGGATATCGCTACTTTTTGTACTTTTAGGACATATTCTGTGCAATGAAGCCCGTTATAGTACTTAATATTGAACAATTTGAACAAGAGGAATCACTTACCGATTTTTATAGTAATGATCTATCACTGCATTTAAAAAAGAATGCGGACATTATTCATAAACCCCATAAACATGATTTTTTTCTGTGCGTACTGTTCACCAAAGGCACTGGCAAGCACGAAATAGATTTCAACTCCTATTCCGTAAACCCTGGGAGTTTATTTTTTTTAAGACCTGGTCAGACCCATTCTTGGGAGTTCGATACTGCCCCATCTGGTTATATCTTTTTTCATACCCAAGCGTTTTATGAATTCTTTTTTTCAAAAGGGAAACTCTCAAGCTTTCCATTTTATAATTCGTACAACAATACATTGGCCATTACCATACAACGACCAGAATTAACAATGATCGCATCGTATTTTAGTGCCATCAATACTGAATTCCATCAAGATGGCCTGTATAAAAGACAAAAACTGGCCAGTCTTTTAAACCTCCTTTATATTGATGCAACACGTCTATTCAGTAACCTTAAAGCTGAAAAGAAAGTACTCTCCCCTACCTACCTTGAGACTTTGGAAGCTTTGGAGAATGTTATAGAACAGTATTATAGAACCGAAAAATCTGCAAAGTTTTTTGCGGATAAACTGAATATTTCTACAAAACATTTGAATAGAATCACAAAGAGCACTCTGAACAAAACCACTACAGAACTGATTACGGAACGTGTTCTGCTCGAAGCAAAACGGCTTATTGTATATTCAAAAGAATCGCTAACAGCTATTTCTGAGATACTTGGATACGACGATTATGCCTATTTTTCCAGGGTTTTTAAGTTGAGGACAAACACGACGCCTTTAGAGTTTAAAAAGAATTATCGGAATTAATGATGATCCGTAAACCTATCGATTACGATCTACAAAGGATTTGTCCACGGTCCTAAGCACTACTTTTCCAATAGGGAAACCTTCATAAGAAATCCATAGATGGTAAATTTCGCTAGGCTCCAAAACCAATGGCAGCTCATTTTTACCAATCGCGAATTTCATAGCCCCGGGATCTAAATAGACCATGGTATGGCTGTTATTCTTGACTCTGGATATAAGCTTGTCATTTCCGTTCAATCTAAAGACCAAACCTGAACCAATATACCGTTTTGGACGGTATATATGCACCACTGACTTTCTATATTCTGAAGTTGTAGTACTTTTTGGCTTAATAGCGTCATCAATACTTATATCTAGTTTTGGTTTGAGCATTTTCACCTGAACTTTCTTGGGTGTATTGATGGATGGTGTATCCATATCGGGAACAGTAGTTGTTTTGTTCGTTGTAATTTGTTCTGAAGCATTTATCGGTTCCATCACAGAATCTACTGTACTTATTCTGTTGGTTTTGATTTCCTTTTCCTTTTTTAAAACTGCTTTAGGGAGCACATCAATAGTATCCTTTTGAAACTCTGACATCTTCTTGGGCCAATACATGTATAGAATGATCACCACTGAAATAAGTACAGATCCCGCAGTAAAAATCTTGAAGAAATTCCATGATGACCTTACACGAATTCTGGGATAAATGATCTTCCAAACCTTTTTTTTATTGTAAGGGACACCAGGAACTTGGTTCAGTTCCGCTATTTTGTTTTTCAGTACATGGTCAAATTCCTCTTTCATATGTTAGTTTTGGCCATTAAAGTTTTAAGCAACCCCCTACCCTTGGCAAGCTGGGACCGCGAGGTACTTTCCTTTATGCCAAGTTTTTGTGCGATTTCCTTGTGAGAGAAACCCTCTATTGAATAAAGGTTAAAAACGGTTCTGTACCCAACGGGTAAGGCAACTATAAGTGCATATATGTCATCCGCCTCCAAAATACCTTCAACCTTTAGTGTGGTCTCGGCCAGGGTCATTTCCATTTTATCAAAAACCAGTAGGTCTTTTTTGCGCAAGAACATTAAGCATTCATTGATCATAATACGCTTTACCCACCCCTCAAAGCTTTGGGCATCCCTATAATCAATTTTTGAAAGGTTCGAGAACACCTTTACAAAGCCTTCAGATACGATTTCTTCCGCATCTTCTTTTTGTTTGACATACCGATAGCAATGCACGAACATTTTTTCTGCATAAGTATCGTAGAGTAACTTTTGCGCTTTTCTGTTGCCTTTAAGACATCGTTTTACGGTACGCTTTCCTATCAAATCACGCTCTTTAAAAACTGGAAATGTGAAATACAGCTAACATGTACTTACTCTTTTGCTACAAGTTTCATGGGCTTTCGTGCAAACTCTTGCTCGGCAAAAGGAGCTGTTACTTCTACGAGGTCCAGTTTTCCTATATAAAAACCTTGTTGTATAAAGGAACGTAAATAATAGGTTTTTCCTGCTTCTAAATCTATGGTCACTTCCTTTTTTTTGATACCAAAAGTTGTTTTTCCAGGCTTTAAGGACAGGACAAAATATTTGCCATTTCTGATTTTTGCATACTTTTCTCCATTTAGTTTTAGATTGAACACCCACGCAAATCCAACTAAATTGGCAGGGCGATAAACATAGACTCTTGCATTTTGTATAGGGTCTATTCCGCCGTTATTGGCAGAAAGATGTGTGTTTCCTAAAAGTGAAAGAGTGATACAAAATGTAATTAAGGTAGTTTTCATAAATATAAATTAAGGTTAAACGAATATGCATCATTGCATCATCTATATATAGAATGCACCACAATGACCATTCGCTGCCTGTATACTTAAAAAAATCTATTGGCCAGAAAAACTACCAATACGCACAAAGTGAATCAACAAACCGGAAATCCCGATAGTATTATTGGGATTTCCGGTTTGCACAGGTACCGTTATTGTAACCCTTAGGGGTAAAGGTTCCTAAAAAGTCTCTTCCAAGAGTTTTTGAAGGCTGGCCCACGATTTTTCATCGGCCTCTGCATTGTACTCTAACGGTAAATCAAATTTCTCACCATTGGCATCAGCTGCTTTACTGGTAAAACTATGTTTTACACCGGGATAGGAAATGTATTCATAATCGGCACCAATAGAATCCATGGCTGTTTTGAAAGCTACTATAGATTCTGGGCTGATAAATGGGTCATCTGCGCCGTTGCATACCAAAACATTGGCTTTTAAATCATTGCTAGGCATTACCGGAAGTTGTACTCCGCTATGAAAAGCGGCAACAGCATCCAGTTCAGCTCCCGCATTTGCCATTGTTAAAACTACACTTCCCCCAAAACAATACCCTATGGCAGCGATGCTTTCAGAGTCTACAGATTCATGTTTTTGGAGTAACTCCATTGCAGCATTGAAACGCGCTTTGGCCTCCGGAAGATTCGTCATGACGCTCATGGCAAATTTGCCCGCATCATCTGGGTGCTCTGCTTGTTTTCCGTCACCATACATGTCAACGGCCAGTGCAGCATAACCCAGCTCTGCAAGCATATCGGCTCGCTCCCGTACGTAGTCGTTGTGCCCCCACCATTCATGTACAATCAGTACTCCAGGACGTTTCCCTTTATCATTCTCATCATAGGCTATATATCCTTTTAGGTTTGTTGAGTCCGATGCATAAGTAACCTCCTCACCTTTTACCTTCACGGATAGGTCTTCAGCCATAGGTTTCTCAACTTTTTTGTCTTTGGTCTTTTGTTTGCAGGATGCTACGATCAGCATACAAAGACATAGCGAAAAAATGGTCAATCGTTTCATTTTCTTTAGTTTTAAGATGGATTTAAAGATAACCAAAGTAGTCCAGTTTTTGGTTGATCCTCGATACTTCCTATTTTAATTTTAACACTGTAAAATATCAGTTTAGAGAAGGTGTTTGATTTTCTTTACCCATTTTATTGGGATAGTATAAGGGGCATAGCGCACGGGAACATCAATCCAATTGGCTCTTTTTATGATCGCTTTTTTGTGTGAGAACAAATCGAAGGTATGTTTACCGTGATATCCACCAATACCTGAACCCCCTACTCCACCAAAAGGTAATTTTTTATTGATAATTTGAATTATAGTATCGTTTACCGCGCCTCCACCAAAACTGTACTTGGCAAGAATTCTTTTCTGAAACTTTTTATCGTTTGAAAATACATAGAATGCCAAAGGGTTTTCGTAGTTCATCAAGTATCTGTTGATATCGTTTTCAGATTCATAGGAAATGATGGGTAATATCGGTCCAAAAATTTCATCTTCCATTACCCCTTCATTAAAAATGGGCTCGTTCACCAATGTTGGTGCTATATATTGTTCTGTATCATCAAAACTCCCTCCAAAAACAACATCTTCTCCTTTCAAGAGTTCTTTTAACTTGTTGTAATGACCTTCAGTAGCTATTCTTGCGAAATCATTGGATTTTTGAATATCCTTGCCATAAAAACCTTCAATATTTTTTTTTAGCCCAGCTATCAGTTCATCCTTTTTAGAAGAATGGACCAAAATGTAGTCAGGGGCTATACAGGTTTGTCCCGCATTAAGGAACTTGCCCCAAACAATACGTTTTGCTGCCAGTGGTATAGACGCAGTAGCATCAACAATGCAGGGGTTCTTTCCGCTCAATTCCAATGTAACGGGAGTAAGATGTTCGGCGGCACTTTTGTACACAATTTTACCGACCTTGCTACTACCGGTAAAAAAGATGTAGTCCCATTTTTTTGATAGCAGCTCTTGCGAAACGGAAACCCCGCCTTCCACTACACTTACATATTCTATGGGAAATACATTTTGTATAATCTTGACTATAATTTCAGAGGTATTCGGACTAAGCTCCGATGGTTTCAGAACAACAGTATTACCAGCTGCCAAAGCACCTATTAAAGGAGATATGGATAACAAAAAGGGATAGTTCCATGGCGCAATGATCAACACATTTCCAAAGGGTTCAGGATATATCCAATCTGAAGAGGGAAAATTGGTCCAGATAGATTTTACTCTAGTGGGTTTGGCCCAAAATTCCAAATTGTCTATGGCATACTTCAGCTCGGAAAGTACCATTTGTGTTTCGCTGGCGAGTGCCTCGAACCTTGGTTTTTTAAAATCAGCATAGAGTGCATCACAGATAGCGTCTTCATTCGAAATCAATTCTTGATGAAAACGTTTTAAAAGTTGTTTACGGTACGTAATGTCCTTGGTCTGCTGTGTTTTAAAAAACCTGCGTTGCTCCTGTACTAGATTTTCAATCATCTCTTAAATTATACTATACCCACTATTTCCAAATTGTCAAAAAAGGGAGGATAGTCTTGAGCATAAAGTTACGCCAGATAAAAGAATTGTGCCAATCGTAATTTAGCTGTTAAATTGAATAGTGAACGGGAGCAATGTTTTTTACTGTTAATCCTAAAATGTAACTTCTTGAGAACTTTCGTTAGGAAGTGTAATTGTAGCTGTATTATCGCATTGGCCCTCACCAAAATCCACGTTGATGATAAAACCGTTCTTATCTATATTCATGCTCCCACCAATTAAATGCTCACAAGTGAGGCTACCTTTTAAATCATCTACGGTTTCTACCATATAAGTAGTTCCGTTTGCCTCTACTTTCCAGTTTCCGGTTAGGGTAAACGTACTGCTTCCCAAAGTATCGCCAAAGTTGAAACTAAAAGTTTTTGTTCCACTTTCGGTAACCAAAGTTCCTATTTCTGTTTCCACGGTCATGGAACTGGTCACGGTAAATGCGATAGTATTCTGGTCTAGTGCAGTGGTAAGCACATAATTTCGGGTACCGTTTATCTTCAGATTACCGATATAAAAATCAGAATATGTTGCCGTAAAGGCTGAAGATTCATTTTCAACAGCATATGTGATAGTCAAATTACCATTAATATCATCGGTACCGTTGATCGTACAATTATTGAACGATACTACAAAGCCTGTTTGAGAAAATTCTGCGGAATAGCAATCATTGGAGTTTTCCATAGACTTGCCAGTAGTTCTTTCAGTTGAAAAAATCTCTGCCAAAACACTGTCGACCGTGCTAGCGATTTTATCAGTTTCTAAAACGGTCTGAAGTTCGGTCTGCGTAAAATCCTCACTAGTACCAGGAGCATTTTCATCTTCACTACAGCTTTGCAAGCCGGCCATAATAAAAACAGCAAACATCAATTTAAAAGCTATATGTCTAGAATTTTTCATGATACGATAATCCTTGGGGTTATGCTGTGCTAACGAAAATTGGGGCTATTTAGTATACTTTTTTCAAGTAATCGATGAACAGCATTGCCCAGTAAGGAAGAATCTAGGATTTAGGAAGCAATTATCCTAGTTTGACCTGCATTGAACTGCATACGTTTTCCAGACCAATAAGAAGCTGCCGCCAAGTGTGATGGTTTTACAGCACTAAGCCCAACTTCAATGGGAGCACTTAGTTTGACTCCCTTTTTAATTGCATCAAAAAAATTCTTAGCGTGCGCATAGGTTAGATTTTCCTTATTTTCAAAAACCAAAGGTTTGCCTTTGTGAGGCGTATAAATATAGCCTGAACGGTAAAGTTCCAGTTTTCCTTCGGTACCATGAAAAAGAACAGAATCATGTTGATTCTTAATGGGCAATACACTGCATTCAAAAGTAAAGTTCCATCCGTCTTTATATTGAATAATCGTATTCACAGTATCTGGATTTGTTCTATCATCTTTCATATGATAAATACCTCCCGTAGTAACTGCATTCAATGGGTTGGTATCGTCCATCATCCATTGCGCCACATCACCCCAATGGGTTAACAAATCGGACAATATACCAGTGCCGTATTCTTTGTAATGACGCCAGCCATCATATCTGGGCCAGTAGTAATCTATTTTTGGCGCAGGTCCCAAAAACATATCCCATTTAAAATTTTCAGGTTTGGGTTGCTGTTTCAACTGTCGTCTTTGCCATCCAAAATTGCTCCAAACAGCTCTAACAAAAACGATATCTCCTAATTTTTTTGACCCTCCAAAAAACTCTTCTTTTACCCTCTGGTACATTAACCCACTACGTTGTTGGGTGCCGGTTTGGCAAACCACTCCGCTGTTTTCCACAGCTTCTTTTATCAATGGTCCCTCATCAAAATGCAATGTGACCGGTTTTTCCAACAATAGGTGTTTTCCAGCTTCAAGTATCCGAATTGCATAATTTTTGTGCAAATGGTCTGGAGTTGCCAAGAGTACGGCATCCACGGCATCATTGGTCAAGACTTCTTCCAAATCATAAGTCATGGGTATTCTTCCAAGCGCTAAATAATCAATTGTTCTTTTTATCTGTTCATCCCAAACATCACAAAAAATTATTGGCTTTATTTGATTGGTTTTGAGCATCTCTCCCAATACCCACCTACCCCGTCGTCCTGTACCAACTACGGCAATACCAATTTTATCATTTGCACCTAGAACATTACTGTATGAAATTGCAGTTAGAGCAGCAGCTCCTGTGCCAATAATAAAATCTCTTCTTTTCATCGTATTGCTAATTATTCCTTTCCTGCAGATGCATGGAGTAACTCCATTCCGACCGAAGTTCTTGGCTTAAAACCCTTCCAATCCCCTGTATTTGAATCTGGTTCTAGATTTAAATAGTCACTGTAGTCCTCCCCTTTTAAATACGTGCCCAAAAAAGCGGTTATAAAATGCTGATTAACATTGTTTATTCTTCTCATATCCCAAACTGAATCCGCATACCTTAAATATTCATCAATATGCAATCCTTCTTGCATTGTTGCATTTGCTGGAGGATTGGGAGCTACATTATGCCTTGCATTCATATAGGTCAACAAGTAGCGGTCACTGTTTACGGCCCCTTCATAAATGGCCTTGATTCCTTTTTCATATCCGGAAATATCGTCCTCGCTACCTGCTACAAAAAACGTAGGGGTTTTTAGACCTGTAAGACCAGTCTCATCCCATACACCATTGGTCATTCCCCAAGGTGCCAGTGCTACAAACGCTTTTATTCGTGTATCAATGGAAGCGGTATAGGATTCATGGGCCATGCCGAGTTTATCCAATGCATCACTGCCTCCTGTCATCGATTTAAAAAAAGCTATTGCCGCTTTGCTATAACCAGCACCACAGGTATTTAGACCTCCATAGCCGCCCATAGAATAGCCAACGAGCCCTGTATTGGAAGTATCTACCAAATTGGCAAGGAAACTATCGCTTGTGTTTGAGGAAAGTCGTTCAACTTCATTTAAAACAAATAATTGGTCCAACGACCTATTTGCCAAAGTACTCGTAAAATTAGCAGCATCTTTATATGTAGAATCGGTATGGTCAATGGAAACCACTACGTATCCTTTTGATGCCAAGTTTTCTGATAGGTATGTGAACAAAAATCGTGAGCCCACATATCCATGGGATAAAATTACCAATGGGAACTTCCCCTTATCTTTAATAATAGTAGCATCCCTAAGTGCCCGACCTTGAAAAGTGAAAGGAACTACAGGACGACCTTCAGTGGCATTTTTCCCCAGCACTTGAGTGTACGTTTCCAATTCTTCAACATTTTCTGGAATGTTTGCTGGATACCAGACCTCTATTATGATGGGACGGTCATATTGCTCACCTTTACCTTCTTTAATACTTAGTACATCCAACTGGTTCTCATGCAGTAAATCGATAGTTTTAACTCCTACACCGTACATTCCACGACGAGCCAGTTCAGGGGCATCTGGTAAGGCATCCCCAATTAAGAAGTCACTTTGTGAGTGTGAGTTTTGATACATCAAAAAAGAAAAAATAGTAGAAAGGAAAAAGGAAAAATAGGCTGGTTTTGTCATTTATAAAGTTTTATCAAATCTCTTAAATGTAGTGAATTTATGGACAAAAAGTAAACAGTGCTTTGGTTGAACTTGTAAGGATTTAACTTTCAATAAATGAGTTTTAATTAAATTGTTTTACTTTGAAGAAAAAATTGACTTATGAACACAATCAATAAAATTCTCTGTATTTCGATAGTACTTGTTTTATGTTCTTCTTGTAGTCTTGATGATGGACAAGAAGCAATCGACCCACCTAATTTTGCTGTTCTTGGACTTTGGGATTTGGTAGAAGTAAATGTTAGTGAGGCGCAGGACATAAACATGGATGGTACAGCCTCTACAAATCTGATGGATGAGCTGGACTGTATCTCTGGTACACTTTTGATTGATGGTGATTTGGTATGGACATACGAACAGACGGCCATAACAATAACTCCCATTACAAACAACCAATATGCCATAAGCTGTTCAGATGCTATTTCAGCAACTGGAACTTGGTTTTCTGATGAAAACGAAGTCACTTTTGCTGGTAATGATGTTCTATCAACACTCGAAATTGATGGACAGCAGTTAATTAATGAATCGGGTGAAGATTTACCGGGTATCTTGAGCTATATTTATGAATTAAGACAGAATTGATAGCACGTAATATCTTTTGTTGCTAAAGAGTGAATTAGCATACCGCCCAATACTTTTTAAAGCTTCTGGGCTAAAATCACCCACATTTGTTTATCATCTTCCAGCTCCCATTTGCCATGATTTTCAATTTCGGAAATTATAGTAAAACCTGCCTGCTTCAATTCTTTTCTAACATATCCTGGACTTAATGAATGGGCGTTTACCTGTTCTTTTCTTGTCTTCCCCTTTACCCTGTCCTTCAATTTCTCCAAAATCATAAGCCTGCCTCCTTTTTTCAGTGCATTTTTCACGTGCTGAAGGATTTTTTCATGGGATTCCATTTCGTGATAGGTGTCCATAATAAAAACCACATCAAAACTGTTTTTAGGCAGTTTTGGGTCATCATATTCTCCCAAAACTGTTTTTATATTGGTAAGTTTACGTTCTTTCGCATTAGCACTAAGTGTTGCCAATCTATCTTCCCTTACATCCACAGCGTATACTTCTCCATAATCTTGGACCAGTTTTGACAGATGAATGCTTAGATAACCTTCGTGACATCCAATATCCGCTACCCTATCATCTACAGAAACATTGGCCATATCCAACAAGACTTGGGTTTTCATCCATTCATCGCGTTCCGCCCAGTCAGACTCGGTGTATTGTGCCTGCAAACCACTAAGCAAAGACAAACAAAAAACTATAGCAATACTGAAGTGACTCATGCTCTTAGGTTTAGTTTTCTATAAGTCCTTGCTCTTCAATCCAAGGAGCTCCAGCAGCTTTTAGTTCTTTTTCCAAATTGGACATTGTAGTAATCAATACACCTAACTCTTTTTTGATGGTTTTCAATTGGTTCTGAGCTCGTCCCATTGCAGCTTTGTGATTACCGGTTGGGCCATATGTGTTTCCTAATGCGACATAACCAACAAAACTGCCGTCTCCTGGTGCTGGTGGTGTCTTCTCCCCTACTTCATTTTTAGCTGGATTGCCCTTCATTTGTTTGTTGAGCTCCAAAAGTCCAGTGCGAGCATTATATATTTTTGAATATAATGCCGATGTAGGTCTTTCTGCCTCATCCAGAGCACGTTTCATAGCGTTGGTTTTTAAAATGCTCTTTTCCAAGATGGAGTTTGTGGCGGCTATATCTTGTTGGAAATTCTGGTGCATCTCCCGGAAAGCATCGATTTCTGAGGTCGGTTTAGCAGGTAAGGCACCTTCTTTTAAAGGTTTTATTTGGAAAGTCTGTATTTCCGAAAGTTGTTTGAAGCCACCATCTAAACGCTGATGCAATTCAACGGAATAGGTTCCCGGTGTGGACAGATAGGGAGAGCCAAAGAAATTATCATCATCCCCTTTTGGTTTTTTTAATGGGATACCCGACCTATCTGCATAAGTAAGATTCCAAGCTACCCTATTGAATCCTTTCTTGTTCGTACCTTCTACTGAATTGACTACATTTCCATTACTGTCTTTTACTATGAGCATTAGTGCAGGCTTCTCCTGATTTTTCTCCTTTTCCAATGCTTCCCAGCCCGGAAAAGTAATATTGCCGTTTTGTTTGTTAAGCACTTTCTCTTTTTCCGTTCGTGAATCTTTCAAAGTTTTTAACTTCTCTGGCAAATAGTAAGTGAACGTTGCTCCAAACGGAGGGTTTTTTGCTACATATTGCGTATTGCCTTGACTACCAAGAGCACTTCGCTCAATATACCAATACGCTGGTTTAACCTTAAAAAGAGTGGTTTCATTCATTTTTGAAGCATCAAATTCCCGTAATGGGGAGATGTCGTCCAAAATGTAAAAGCCCCTACCAAAGGAGGCGCCCACTAAATCATCTTCTCTTCGCTGAATGGTGATATCCCGAAACGATATAGTGGGTAAACCACCATCAAGCTGTATCCAGTTGCTGCCTCCATTTTTAGTGAAATAAATTCCATATTCTGTAGCAGCGAACAAAAGTCCTTTTACCTTATGGTCTTGTACAATTCGCCATGTGAGCAAACGCTTAGGTAAATTTCCATTTATAAAGTCCCAACTTTTGCCCTTATCTGTACTTTTCAAAAGAAATGGCCTAAAATCACCCTCTTTATGATTGTCAAGCACAAGATAAACCGTGTTGGCATCATATAAATCGGCTCTTACATCGTTGACAAAAGCCCGGTTTGGAACTCCTTTGATATCTCCCAGCATTATTTTAGTCCAACTCGTACCACCATCTTCGGTCACTTGAAGAATCCCATCATCTGTGCCCGCATAAATAAGACCTTCTTGTACAGGCGATTCTGCCAATGAAGTAATTGTGTTGTAATTGGACATGGCACCTACGTCCCAAGGATTGTCCCAACTTTGCTGTCTTCCTAGAATAGGTAAGTTCAACCGCTCTTCATTTCGGGTCAGGTCTTTTGAGATGGCTGTCCAGTCATCTCCCCTGTTTTCTGATTTCCAAACACGATACGACGCAAAATATAAGCGCTTTGGATTGTGTGGGCTTACCAATATAGGTGCATCCCAGTTAAAACGTTCATGAGGTTCACCCGCTGATGGTTGCGGCTGAATAAACACGGTTTCACCCGTTGTTTGATCAATCCGCCATAACCAACCCTGTTGGAACTCCCCATAGGTAATATCTGGATTGCCCGGTTCTACGGCTGATTGATGCCCGTCCGCACCTAGAGTTTTCCACCAATCCGAGCTTAGAATTCCAGCTTCGCTGGTTGTTCTTGATGGCCCACCGTGTGAACCATTATCTTGAGTGCCCCCATAAATATTGTAAAATGGTTCCGTATCATCAACCGCAACTTTGTAGTACTGTGTAAGCGGAAGGTTTTCAAAAAACCGCCATGTTTTGGTCAGATCATAAGATTCGTACAACCCTCCATCTGTACCAAAAAGTACATAATCTGGGTCGGATGCCTTAAAAGCCATGGCATGGCTATCCACATGCTTCTTTTTCTCATTCATTTGTTCAAAGCTTTTGCCATGATCATTGGAGATTTGAACATAATTGCTCATCAGATAGAGTTTCCCTTCTTGGTGTGGTGATGCGTAGAGCTCTTGATAATAATGTGGACCGGTTCCACCAGATACTGCATCGGATTGTTTGGTCCAAGATGCACCTTGGTTATTGGAAATGAAAAGACCACCTTTCTTTCGGTCCAATTCTATAGCAGCGTAAATAGTCTCATGGTCAAAAGGAGAAATTGCCAGTCCAATTTTACCTAGGTTAGACTTTGGAATACCATTGGTCAACTTAGACCAAGTTTCGCCACCATCAGTGCTTTTATGTATGCCTGAACCCGGACCACCGCCCATATACGCCGCCACTGTTCTGTGCCTATCCCATGTTGCGGCATATAATACATCTGGGTTGGTAGGGTCAATCAGCATATCGGTAACACCTGTCCATTGATCGTCTCCCAGAGTTCTTTTCCATGTTTTCCCACCATTTGTGGATTTATAAAGCCCACGTTCGCCACCTTTGCTCCAAAGAGGCCCCTGCGATGCCACCCATATTGTGTTTGAATCTTCTGGGTGTACCATAATCTTGGAAATGTGCTCTGATATTTTGAGTCCCATGTTCTTCCATGTCTTTCCTTCATCATGGCTTACATACACACCATCTCCAAAGCCAACATGCCTTCCACCTACGTTTTCACCCGTACCTACCCAAACTGTGTTGGTATTGTTTGGGTCAATCGTTACACAACCAATGGAATAACTGGACTCTTTATCAAAAATTGGTTTCCATGTGGTACCGGCATTTATTGTTTTCCAGACGCCACCAGAGCCTACCGCTACGTACCAAACACTTTCGTTTTTGGGGTGAATGGCGATATCGGCAATACGTCCCGAAGTCATTGCTGGACCAATACTCCTAAACTCTAGTCCTTTGTAAGTTGTGGAGTCTGGTTTTTGGGCTGATGTATTAAAAGTTAAAGAGACAAATAGAAGTGCTACGAGGAAAAAATTTGAGAAATGTGACATGTGAAGTTTTTGGTTGAAATTGCATCGTAAGATAACCAAAAGCGTACGTCTTAATTCTAAAAGAAATGTGAAAAAAAGGCTTTTTTGAAAAAATAAGCGCATTGTGCATACATATTGAAAAACCTACTTTATGACCTAATTTTTTTACCAATGGTGTTCCTGAATATTCGTTGACTTAATCAAGGTGTGGAAAATTAATTTCTTATGTAGATAAATATGTTTACAATATTTAAATGCAACCTTTTAGTTGCTTTTTAAAATTATTTACATAAATTAGCAACCAATTAGTTGCATTATTAACCAATAAAACAAAATAAAATGAAAGATGTAATCAGAAAAGAACACAGTTTTAATTATCCCATACAAAAAGTTTGGGATGCCATTTCTAAAGCTGATGAAATCTCCTCTTGGTTTGTTAAAGCGGATTTTGAAGCTAAATCAGGATATGCCTATACGTTTTCAAGTCTTGAAGAGGATTGTCAAAAAATCACTGGAGTAGTTAAACATGCGGAGCCATTTACATTAATATATACTTGGATCGTAGAAGGAACGGATATTGAAACGATTGTAAAGTGGGAACTTACTGAAAATGACAAAGGAACTAAGCTTGTTCTTGAGCACTCGGGTATTTCCAACTATCCAGAAAACTCTGCCGTAACGTTCTTTTCAAGCTTTGATGCGGGATGGAATGGTTGTATAGATAAACTTGAAACATTTTTACCAAAACAGATTCATGCAAGATAATATTACCAAAATTCTAAAAGCAATAGCAGACCCTAAAAGGCGTGAAATTTTTCATGCCTTGGTCATTGCCTCTTCTGCCCTATCCATAACCCAGATTTCAGGTCAGTTTGAAATTAGTCGTCAAGGTATCACAAAGCATATAAAAACACTTCAAGATGCAGGATTGGTAGATATTACTGCAAAAGGAAGGGAGCGCTTTTGTGTTGCGGATGCCAGACCGCTTGAAAAAATTACGGAATGGGCCAAGTTTTATGAGAGATTTTGGGATAAGACCCTAAACGACTTGGGTACTTTTTTGGACAATAACGAATCTTAGACTATTTAAACTGAAAAGGGTATTATACATCTCAAATTGGTTTACGACCAAACGCAAGAATTTATTTATTGTCTTCGCTAAGTTCCTCCAGTATCTTCTTGAACCCAAGCGCAACCCCGTTGGTCCATCCAAAACCATCTTGAGTTTCGTACTCCCCTCCTCCAGAAAGCAATGTCAAGTCCTCAACATTGTATTTCTCCATCATTTTTCCAGTGTTTTTATACACTTTCTCGTTCAGTGCCAGCCATCGCTGCATAATTTCCTTAGCTTCATTGGTATATCCGTAGTTAAGTAACCCTTTAACGGCAATCCATTGTAAAGGGGCCCAACCATTCGGAGCATCCCATTGCTGGCCCGAATGTTCCAAAGTAGTAACCAGTCCACCTTCTTTTAGGAATTTATCCATTATCATTTCCTTTACTTGTTTGGCCTGCTCCTCTGAAGCTACATTGAAGTATAAAGGAAAAACTCCTGCCAGCGTGAGTTCTGTAGTATTTTCATTTTCTACAAAGTTATAATCGTGATAAAATCCTGTTTCCTCATTCCAAAAATAGTTGGAGATAGCTTTCTTACGATTTTCGGCCCTAGCTTTAAACTGAAGCCCTAAATTGGTAAAGCCATCTTCTGAATATATTTTTGAAATGGTACATTCCATAAAATATAACAAGCAATTTAGGTCGACGGGAAGTATATCAGCGGTTTTTGTGGTACTGAAACTTCCTTTTTCCGTATACCATCTAGAACTAAAATCCCAGCCCGAAGCTGCAGCTGATCTGAGATTATTGAAGAGTATTCGCTGTAAAGAATCAGATTCAAATACACTGGCCAAATGCAAATCCTCCTTATAAGCTTCGGGTCTTGGCGTATATCCTTTGTCCCAATACCTGTTTAAGACTTTATCCTCTCCTAATCGAACCACATGATTCTTTGGACCAACAATATTGGTATCCTGGATTCCATCCATCCAAAAATTATACTCTTTGTCCAATTGGTATAGATATGATTTTAATATTTTTTCATTTTTTCGTGAAATGGCGTCAACCATAAGGGAAAAGAATGGCGGTTGCGACCTGGTTCTATAGTAGTTACGCGTACCATTTGGTATAAAACCTACGGTATCGATCAAAAAAGCAAAATTATCGACCATATCCTGTGCTAAATCGTCCCTGCCATCAGCCAATAAACCTTCTAAGGTAAAATAGCTGTCCCAATAGTAGATTTCTTGAAAACGACCGCCGGGAACAACATATTTTTTTGGCAACGCTATTCGTGAGGAGTTGGCAATGCTACTATCCGGACCTCTGGTCAACTTGTCCCACATCAACGAGATATGCTCATACATGGTTTTTGTTGTGTCCGTTTCAAATTCCAAGGCTTGCATTGACCTATCCTCAAAATTTTCTTCAACAAAAGCTTTAAGGTCAAAGCCTTCCTTTTCTTTTTCAACAAGATATTTAGCTTCTAAAATTGAAATGGTATTTTTTGGAACCAAGTCGACAAAAGTTTTTGAATCCTTAAAAATAGTAGTCAGCTGAACGTCTTTGAAAAGCTGTGAATCGTAAAAATCAACCTCTTTAACCGACTTGGTTGCTTCCTTACAGCTAAAAACAATAAAACACAGTACTATTCCAAAACAAAACTTATGCATGCCTATAAAATTTTAAAGTGATTAAATATAAGCGTAATAACCTAAAGTGAAAAAACGTTAAAATCGTATACGATTTGTATCTTAAAGCCATGAATAGTCTTAGCATTCTACGAAATCAAGTAAAATCCCATTTGTTAGAACAAATCCAGATGGGAGAATTAGAGGTGGGCAAAACCATTAATCTGGCGCGTTTATCCAGAACAATGGGGATTAGTGTCACTCCAATTCGCGAAGCCTTGAGCCAATTGGAACAGGCTCGAATTATTAAGGCGGTTCCAAATCGAGGTTTTGTTATTTTTGAACTAAGCAAAGCTGAAGCAAAAAACCTCTACGAAACCATATCCCAACTTGAATTAATGGCGTTGGAGAATTCTTCGTTCACTCCTGAATTCATTCAGGTTCTACGACTGCACCAGACCAGATTGAAACAAGCGAATACAGATTCTGGAAAGTTGAAAGAAAGATTTGAATTTCATAGGGCTTTGATAAGCCGTTGTGCAAATATCATTTTAATTCAGTTGCTTGAAGACCTAAAGGCTAGATTACTATTTTATGAACAAGGATTTGGCAAGCATGAAGCTTCTTTTTATGAAAATGTGAACAATCAGAATGAAGCTTTGATTCAAGCCATTGAAGACGATAATATACCGACCGCTGCCTTGATATTAAAAATGAATTGGATGTTTGTGTTGAAACATATTGAAAATCAAATAGATGAATGAATTGTATCGAGGCATCTGAATCAAAAAAACCAGACGGTTTGTTATGGACCTTGGTTCGTTTTGTGCTATAACCAGTTGGATGGGACACCCAAGGATTGGCCCTTGCGAATTCTAATGATAATTAACATAGACTAAACTTTGGAAGGATTCGTTATATGTAATGAATAAAATCTGTCCCATGCAATTCCTGAATAAAGAGATTGAGGCTTTGGTCAAGCGAAAAAAATCCAAATCATTGGTGAAAAAACAGATATCTTGTGGAATTTTTCAGGATTTGGAAAATGAAACAAACCCACCCGAAATACATAAAACCAACAATTAACCGTTATTTTTCAAATAACGATTTATCCACTTCAGGAATTAAATTCAACGCATTTTTATAATATACCTTTTGTAATACTTCATCGGGCAAATCCAATCCGTACATTGCCCAAAAAGCATGGTATTTTTTGTAGTATGGGAAGTATTCATCATCAGTTTCCAAAACCCTGAAATAGGTTGGAAATTCTTCTGGTTTCCAGCTGTCTTTACCAAATAGGATTCTATCTTGATATTTTAAGAAGAACTTCTTTGCCATTCTGGGTTGGCGTCCCAGTTCTGCTATAATAGCACCTATACCAACAGACATATTGGGAATTTCATCCATTAACTCCCCTAGCCTAGCCAGGTTGTTTGCATACCATCCCATGTGCGCATTGATAAACTTGGTTTTTGGATGCTTTTTGAACATACGATGTTGTTCGTCAATAATCTGTTGCCAAGGTGCAGGATTGGTAGCGGAGCGTTTCCTTCTAGGCCTCGTTTTCAGTTCCAACCATCTTTCATTGTCTTTGTCCATAGGGTCCCAGAATGATTTTGGATCAGCTGCATGAATCAATACGGGAATTCCCAATTCACCACATTTTGTCCAGATAGGGTCTAGCCTAGAGTCATCGATCGCAATACGTTTTCCATTGATATCCTTGTGCCGTAATCCCAAGCTTTTGTAGATTTTTAGTCCTTTTGCTCCACTTTTTACATCAGATTCCAACTGTTTTACAGCTTCTTCTCCCCAATTGGGCTTACCAACTCCGCTAAAATCTATGTTGGCGAAAATTACAAACCTATTGGGATAATTATCGTTGACATTTTTCAGCATATCCCGCAAGCCTTCACCAGAACCACCACTCAGATTGACCATGACGCCCATATTCATTTTATCCATATCTCGTACTAGAGCGGACAAATCTTGTGTTGCCATGTTGAATTGATGACTATGGACATCGATAAAGGTAAACTTGGCTTTGTCGACAGGGTTTTCTGGAACTACCAATGTTGATTTGGGATTATACTCCTCAAACCCCATTTCTTGACTCTTTGTACATAAAAAGCAAAGAAAGAATAGTAAAGTTATAATATAGGTTCTCATGGTTAATTTATCATTTTATCAAGCAGTTGTGAATATTTTTCTTGTGTATCAATGTCAATTTCCTTTCCATTGGGAAAAACACGTTCGGTATCATCTATGTACTTTTCTATAATCTGTTTTGCACCAGAATCCTTATCAAGTTCAAGAAGTTCTGAGAGAATGGAACGGTGGAAAATTGCAGGGACACCAACTTTATTTTCATAGGCTGTTGCTATTATGATTGATTCACCATCATTAAATTTCTTTTTCATCAAATCTAAGTATACCGAATCTATCATTGGCTGGTCAGCAAGCATGACTAAAATTCCATCAAAATTCTTATCATGTTCTAAAGTATGTTTTACTCCTACAGCAATTGAACTTCCAATACCGGATTGCCATTTGGGGTTATAAACCAAGTTTGCTTCAGAAATGGATGATCGTATCTCATTCGCATTGGACCCTAAAACAACATATGTGTGAGCCGTTACTTTCTGTGCTTGTTCAAGTGCATGTCCTAAAAGTGTGGTCTTTCCCCAAGGAAGCAACTGCTTTATTGAATTCCCCATTCTTTTTGAAGCTCCTGCAGCCAATATCAGTGTAGCAATAGATTTGGACATATTAGTTGTGAATCTTACCCATTTTGTTTTTTAAGAGCATTGGCTCTTTATGACGTACAACAGTTAAAATTTCAGCCAAAACAGCTATTGCGATTTCTTGCGGTGTTTCTGCTCCAATATCAATTCCAGCTGGACCGTGTATTTGGTCTAGGAAGTTTTCCGAAATATCTGGATGTCGTTCCAATAATTCATCAAATAACTTTTCCCGTCTTTTAAAAGGGCCCAAAAGACCCATATAAGCTGGTTTTTGGTCCTTCAAAGCGACGAGATACTGTAAATCCTTAACAAAGCTATGGGTCATTATGGCCACGGCGGTCTGCTCGTCCAGTTTTGGTCGGAAAGATTCTGGCTCGACGGTAATGAGTTTGTGAATGCCTGGGAAATCATTTTCAGTTTTCTCTTCTCGTGGGTTGGCAACAATGGTAACTTCCCAACCTGTTAAAGCTGCATATTTGCACAATTGTACGGCATCATGCTCTGCACCAATGATCATTAATTGAAAACAAGGTTGCATCTTTTGCTCAAAATACAACAAATCTATGTCTTGTTTTTGGACACTTTGATTTATAGGGTATGCAACGGCTCCCAAACGGAAAAAGGTTCCAAAATCTTCATGCGCAGTATGCTCCTTTTCATAGAATGATTGTATCTCAAATGTATTTCTTTGCAAAATGGTGCTCCAAAACTGGGTTATCAGGTCTGGGCTTGGATCAAAAACCTCCAATAGAATATACAGAATGCCTTCACAGCCTAAACGATATCTGCCATCGTAGACCATTACTTTTGGCACTCCATTGGTAAAAACCGATTGTGCTTGCCTTAGGATTTCCTTCTCCACACATCCACCACTTACTGCACCCACCATATCTCCATTTTCAAAAATCAACATACGTACTCCAGGTCTACGATATGATGAACCTTCTAAGGAAACAACGGTCGCCAAAATAGCTTTTTGGGAATTTGGCCTGCCTTCTTCATATTGTTGGATGATATTTTTTAGCTCGTGGGTCATTTAAAAGGGTTTCAAGTTTTTAAAATCTCAATTCTTACACCTAATTGCTAGTTGACGATTATCGCCATAATTCATTGATATGTTTTAAACAATAATACTTTTCGTAGGTATAAATGATAATACAGCCCCATCCTCTCCAACGGCTTGATTGGGTTCCATTTGTACAAAACCATTCGCTCTAGACAGATTTAAAAGGTCACCGGACCCTGATGTATTCAACGTATTTGCACATAGAACACCTTCTTTGATTCTAGTCTTCACACCTACAAACATTGTTAAGTCAGTTTTGTTTACAAAAGGTTCTTCTAAAAATACAGTAAATTGAGATGATTCTGTATCTAAAGATTTGTTAAGCCATGGTTTAAAATATAGATGGTAATTTACAAAAGTTGATACTGGATTGCCTGGAAATGCAAATACTATTGATTTTTTGGTTTCATGTTTTCCAAACCAAAATGGTTTGCCAGGTCGCTGGAGCACTTTATGAAATATCTTTTTAACGCTCAGTTCTTCAAAAGTTTTAGGTAAAAAATCAAACTTTCCTTTGGAAACCCCGCCACTTAAAAGTAAAACATCATAATCAGTAAGAAGTGATTCCAAATTACGCTGCAATATGGATTCATCGTCGTTAAAATGATAGGTTTCCGCTGTTATATTTTCATCAGCTAAAAGAGCTGCCAGTGAATGTGTATTCGATTTTCGTATTTGATGTGGTAACGGAGTTTCATCAACTTTGACCAGTTCGTTGCCTGTAGCTACAACAGCTATTTTTGGTAGTTTTTTGACCAGAACTTCAGATTTGCCAACAGTTGCCAATACACCAATTTCAGCTGCATTAATTTTGAGCCCCGGTTGAAGTAATTCCTCACCACTTGCAATATCGCTTGCCTTATAATGGATATTTTGTCCTTTGACTACTGCATTTTCCACGGTAAAAATCCCATTATCTTCGGATGTGTGCTCGTACATGATGACTGTATCTGCATTTTCAGGCACCATGGAACCTGTCATTACCTCGATACATGTAGCATTATCCTCTAGAATAAGTTGCGGATTTCCGGCTTGGGCCACCATTGTAGCTTTGAACACTGTTTTATTCGGTTCAAGGTTCTTATATTGTATTGCAATGCCGTCTTTGGTAGCTCTATTAAAAGGTGGAAAATCCCTATCGGCAACGATGCTTTCGGCCAAAATTCGATTGTTTGCCTGTAGCAATGGAACAGATTCAGTTCCGTAGTCTTCCACATTTTCAAGTACAGCTTGCAGTGCCACTTTGAACGTAATCATATCATTTGGTTTGATACTTATGACGATAAGGTCATTAATTTGTTCATTCCTCCCAAAATATTATAAAACTTTAATTCAGGATAATCCATTTGGAGTTGTTTTGTAGCAATTGCACTCCGTTTTCCAGATTGACAGACGATATAAATATCGTGATGACTTTTAGATAGTTGTTTGGGCAGTTGCAACGTATTCAAAGGTAGATGTATTGCTTCCTGAAGGTGGCCACGGTCAAATTCCCCTTTAGTTCGAACATCTAACAAGGTAAAAGGTGTTTTAGATTCCCTGAGTTCTAAAAAGGTTTCTACGCTGACCTCAGCTACTATTTCGCAAGAATCGGTTTGATAAGTTTCCTTGAGTTCAGTGATTTTAGTATTCGAAAGCTGCGGTTTAAACTTCATTTTGGTGGTGCGCTGGCTTAATCCATCATAAATCAACAAGCTTCCAGAAAGTATTTCTCCTACCCCTGATATCAATTTTATGGTTTCCAAGGCCTGTAATGTTCCTATTATCCCAGGTAAAACCCCCATAACGCCATTTTCATTGCAGTTTGGTACTTCATTTGGGGTTGGCATATCTGGATATAAACAGCGGTATGTAGGTCCGTTTTCATGGTTAAATACGCTAACATGCCCTTCAAAACCATGTAAAGCTCCGTAAACAAAAGGCTTATTTAGAATTACGCAAGCATCATTTATCAAATAACGTGTTGGGAAGTTATCGGTCGCATCGACTACGACATCATAATCTTTTATAGTGTCCAGTGCATTATCCCTGGTCAGAAAAGTGTCATGTAAGCCAAAAACGGTCTGTGAATTTTGAACACTTAATTTTTCGTGGGCAACCTCCAGTTTTAATCTTCCTAAATCTTTTTCGGTATACAGTACTTGTCGCTGCAGGTTATGCAATTCCACAACGTCTTGGTCCATAAGTCCTAACATTCCCACGCCCATGGCATTCAGGTATTGCAGGATAGGAATGCCCAACCCGCCTAGACCAACTACCAGGACCTTGCTATTTATCAATTTGGATTGACCTTCTGGGCCAAATTCCTTCAAACTTGTTTGTCTACTATACCTATCCTCCATCGGCCAAAGCAATTTTTGATTTGATAAACTCGTAATCTTCAATGGAATTGGCATTGTACAGTAGTTCATCTTGTTCTGGATGAACGAGTTGAATATCAGAATTGATAAGAAATTTTCGTGGACAGCTACTTTTCGCAGTTTTTAAAAATGAAATGGATTTTTGCAATCCAGCCGGTTCCCAAATTGTAATCAAAGGTTCGGGTAATCCAGTTTCTTTTGTTGCAAAAGAGGTGGCCAATCTATTTGTGTTTCGACTATTTGAAAGCAATTGCAGTGCTTCTTTGTCAATCATTGGTAAATCGCATGCCAGTACAAGCCAAGCCACTTCTGGATAATTGCTATGCGCACTGAGTATGCCGTTGAACGGCCCCCGATATTCATTTTTATCAATTATTGTATTGAAGCTATTTGTCAATGCTGTCTCTTGTTCTTCCCGTATACTAAGAAAGACAGTATCGCAGATGGTACCCAAAAGTTGGTACAGATACTCTTGCTGCGGAATACCGCGATAAGGAATCAACCCTTTATCGGTTCCCATACGGGTGCTCCTGCCCCCTGCAAGTACTAAACCATATAGCTTTGGTATTTTATGTTCGTTTGTATTTTTCACACTTCAATCTTAGTTAACCGCCAATGGATGTCATTGAACTATCGAATACTGTCGTCGAATGTTCTTGCTGCGCATCAAAACCAGTTTTGGCTCTATTGCCAATAGCATTAAGAATGGCACTCTTTACATTTTCTTCCCCATTTGCTTCACGAATGATATCCCGAAGATTCACTTTGGGTTTTCCGTACAAACACGTGACCACGTCGCCAGTTGCAGTTACTCTTAACCTATTGCAACTTCCGCAAAATGTTCTGCTGAAGGATGGAATAATACCAAAAGTACCTTGATGCCCCGGTATTTTATAGTTTATGGAAGTGGATGTTTTGGGTGACTCCAGTTTTTGATAATCGGGATATGCTTGTGCTATATGTTCTAAAATAGCTTTGTAATTCCATTTGATGGAGGTGAAATTCTTTGAACCTCCGTTAAAGGGCATTTCTTCTAAAAAACGGACAGAAACATTATAATGCTTCATAACTTTTAAAATAGGTAGAATATCCTGTTCGTTCTGACCATCCAATACGATAAAATTAATGCGGACATTAAATCCTTCGGTAATAAGTCGTATTAGGTTATTGTGTACAGTTTCAAATTGTTTTCTACGTGTTATTCGCTCAAATGTCTCTTTATTGATGGAATCCAAACTAACATTGATGTTTTTAATCCCAAGCTGTTTTAATTCATCAATATGAGGACCGATCAACGTAGCATTTGTGGTGACTGAAATATCGTCAAGCCCTTTCATCTTGGTCAATGCCCGTAACAGCACCATTACATCTTTTCGAACAAAAGGTTCCCCACCTGTAATCCGTATTTTATCTATCCCCTGCTCCACCAATATGCTTCCCACTTGAGTGAGCTCTTCAATAGTAAGCAACTTGTCATTTTTCACAAAGTTGATTCCTTCCGAAGGCATACAATAATTACAGCGCAGGTTGCACCTGTCCGTTACGGCAAGTCTTAAATAGTTAATTTCCCTATTGTGATTATCTATCAGCATAGTTATCCTTCAAAACCGTGGAAAAGATAGTACTTCTGTTTTTATTATCCGCCGCTCACGGGTGGAATTAATGCTATTTCATCGTATGAATTAATTACTTTATCATCTTCTGCATAATCGTTGTTCACGGCTATGGCAAGCGAGGACAATTTGTTCAATTCTGGATATGTATCGCCTAAAAACTGTTTAAGTTCTTTTACGGTTTTTGGAATTTTTCTGCCTGTAACACTGGATGTGGGAACGGACAAGGTAGAGGTCCCTACAATGTCCTTTGTAATCCCGAATAATAATATCGTCATAAATCAACCTATAATTTCTTTTTGGGGTACTTTTAAAAGTTCTGGTGTTTTGGTGAATGGTTGTTTATATAATCTATTTCCCGTAGCCGCCTTTAGGGCATTAGCTACTGCCCCGCCAGCCGGAGGAAGGGTTGGCTCTCCCAATCCTGTTGGAGAATATTCGTTTTCCATCAAAAAAGTTTCCACTACGGGAGCTTCTTTCATTCGTATAAGTCGGTACCTATCAAAATTATTGGCCATTGGTTTTCCATCCTTAAATGCCAGTTCTCCAAACATGGAATGTCCAACACCATCAATAACGCCACCTTCTATCTGGTTTAGTGCTCCTAAAGGATTTACCACGATGCCGCAATCGACCACACAGGTTATTTTCTTGACCACAGGTTCACCGTTCTCTATTTCAACATCGGCGACTTCTGCTACGTGGGTATTATGGCAGTAATAGTTTACAAAGCCTTGGTATACATTTTTGGGTTTGGTGCCCCAGCCTGATTTTTCCACGGCTATTTTAATAACATCTTTCATACGTTCAGGAGAATACTGGATTCTTTCGTCTTCTTCTGGTTTCACCTTATCCAATAAATCCAATCGCAATTGAATCTTATCCACTTCCATTAATTCTGCCAGTTCATCAAAGAAACTCTGCTCGGCATAGGCCAGGAAATTAGTATAGGGTGCTCTCCATGCCCCAGTAGTAATATTACTGGTATACTTTGCTGTATCGACTTGATAATTTTCAATAGCGCCAGCAGGAAAAAAGTTCGGGATAAGACCGTACATATTGCTATTTATAGCCGCTTCTTTTAAATGATATGCTGTTAGTTTTCCATCTTTGATTCCAGCTTTGATGCGATATTTTATGGCAGGTCTGTAAACGCCTGTTTGCATATCATCTTCTCTACTACTGACTACTTTTACGGGTTTTTTGATATGATTTGAAATCTCGGCAGCCTCGAGCACGAAATCACCGTACAATCTCCTGCCAAAACCACCGCCCATACGGGTCATTTCCAAATAAATATCACTTTCTTCCCTGCCCAGCATTTTGGCAACCAGACCAGCTTTCCACTCTGGAGTTTGTATAGGTCCTACCAAGTGTACTTTGTCATCCGTTACATTGGCAAAAAAGTTCATGGGCTCCATACAGTTATGTGGCAGAAAAGGAGACTCGTATGTACGTTCCAAAATTTCATCCGCTTCGGCGAAGGCCTTTTTTACATTTCCATCGGAACGAGGGGTTTCAAAGTCATTGCCATCCAATAAAGCGGTAAGCTTTTTATCATGTTCTTCTGTACTTTCCATCGCTGAATCCTCTTCCCACTCTGCCTGTAGAGCTTCTTTAGCTTTGAGCGCTTGCCAGGTCGAATTGGCCACTACAACAACCTTGTCACTAGCAGAAATCTTGCTGCCAAAACTTGGGTCTTCTTCTAGCAATCCACGTACTTTTTCCCCAATTGTAAAAATATCGATAACACCCGACATAGCGCGGGCCTTTACATCGTCGTAGGAAACAAGTTTATGACCAAATGCTGGAGGTCTTATAACAGCAGCATATACCATTCCTTCAGCTTTATAATCCAATCCAAACAAGGGTTTGCCGGTTGTTATTTTATCAATATCAACGTTACCGGCATCCTTGCCAATAATTTTATAATCCTTCGGACTTTTTAGGGTAATATCCTCTGGCACTTCCAATAATGCTGCTTCTTTAACAACATCACCATAGCCCAAAGTTTCTCCTGCAGCATTGGTAATGACCCCATCGCTTACGGTCAATTCAGATGCATCTACTCCCCAACGAGCAGCGGCGGCATTGACCAACATTTGTTTGGCCGTAGCACCAGTTTGCCTAAGTGCATCCCATCCATGACGTATGGACTGACTTCCTCCTGCTACTTGTCTAGTATAGTTCTTAGTGTCAAGAATACCTTGTTTTACATACACATCTTTCCATGCTACGTCCAGTTCTTCCGCAATGATCATGGGCATGGAAGTTTTTACCCCTTGT
This sequence comes from Flagellimonas sp. HMM57, assembly GCF_021390175.1. Classification (NCBI taxonomy): domain Bacteria; kingdom Pseudomonadati; phylum Bacteroidota; class Flavobacteriia; order Flavobacteriales; family Flavobacteriaceae; genus Flagellimonas; species Flagellimonas sp. HMM57. The sequence goes on from NZ_CP090004.1 coordinate 3,747,776, forward strand.
CCTATTTCGGGATTAGGTGAAAAAATGGTAACAGCTCCATTGTCCGCAATTTCTATAAATGCGTTGAAGTCATTGTAGTCTAATTGGGCGAGGTCTATTGGTGGTGCGGCCTTGGGCTTGCACGCCTGGAATAAGTTGAAACCGATCAGCATGCCGCCTCCTGCTAATGAAGAAGTTCGCATAAAGGCCCTCCTGCTGAATGTTAATGTTTTATTTGTTGACATTTTGAGTGTTTTACCTTTGTTTAGTTGAAAAAATCTTTAGACTGAATCACTTCCACTTTGAAAATCTTACTATCCTCAAAACTGAAAATTTCTACAATATCCCTTCCTTTATCTGATGGATTTAGCCAAACCTTATCATGCATGATTACCTTATTATCAATTTCGACAAGATGTTGTATTTCTGAACGGACATTTGGATACTTTTTAAAATGTTCATCCCTGTTATGTTGTAAACTATTTCGCCCACTTAGCTTGAGTTCAGAATCTAAATAGATCTGTACATCTTCAGAAAAGTTTTTCACATATTGATGAGCATCTTTTTTGTTTACAGCTGTGATCATTTCTTTTACCAAAATACTATTTGAGTCAAGATTCATGGACTTGCTTTTGCTATTACAAGCAATTAGGGAAGTAAAGACGGAAATAAAAAAGAATTTCTTGAGCATTTGAAACATCATTGTGATTAATCCATGTTCTCCGAAGCAATCATAACCGCCTTACGGATTCTGGTGTATGATGCACATCTGCATATATTACCGTGCATTGCATTTTTCACATCATCTTCGGATGGATTCGGATTGCTTTCCAAAAATGCGGAAGCTGTCATGATCTGTCCTGCTTGGCAATAACCACATTGAGGAACATCCACTTCCTTCCAAGCTTCTTGGACCGGGTGTGTTCCATCTTCGGATAGACCTTCAATGGTTGTTATGGATTTACCATCAATTTGGGCCAAGGACAAGGAACAGCTTCTCATTGCCGTACCGTCAACATGTATGGTGCAGGCACCACATTGGCCTATTCCACATCCGTACTTTGTTCCCACTAACTCTAAATGGTCCCGTAGCACCCATAGCACTGGAGTGTCTTCAGAAACATCAACTGTTTTGGATTCTCCGTTTACTTTAATCTGATACGTTGGCATAGTGTTTTTGAATTGATTGAATTTCAAGTTGTTTGCATGTTCAAGTTACCAAAAATTGATTGGACTCCTTTTTTTTTAACAAACGGCTATTTTTTTTAACTTTTCTTTAATCATATAATGAACTCCAAAAGTAATTTTCAAACAAAACAAGCGTTTTGCAGAAAGAACCTCAACTTTTTGTAAAATGAAAAATATATTCAAACTCATCTTTTTTGTTATTCTAACCGTTTTTATCTCTTCTTGCGGAAATTCTGATGATGATGTCAATTTTGATATCAACCAGCGGGAATTGGGCCAGGGCGAAGAAGCTGATGATTGTTTAGGCTTTGAAGAAAATGAGCTATTGCTTTCCATTCAGGACCAGTTCACCACACTTCCTGGAAAAGTATCCATTCTTTTTAAAGTTTTCGACAGTGCCGGGACACCTATATCTGGTTTAACGGCAGATCAATTTACAATCTATGAGCAGGGCCGAAACGACGATTGTTTCAATACCATATCCTCTTCTGAATCTTCTGCTCGGATTTCATCCAATTCCCAAATCTTCAACAACACGACTCTTTTAGTGCTTGATTTGAGTAATAGTGTTTTGGAAAGCAGTTTGGATGAGCTTAAAACCGCATCTACCAGTTTTATTACTAATGTTATCCCTACTCCCGAAGCAGATTCGTTTAAAATGGCCATCTATTGGTTTGATGGTGAGGACGAACTACACCTCTTAAATCCACCTACCTCTTCTGCAACCGAACTTACAGCGGCAATCGACGGAATCACTACAGATATAAGTACCGACCCATCAACGGATTTGTATGGTGCTGTTATAAAGTCAACCCAAATTGCCGAAGATGAAATTAAAGCAAACAATGAGGCCTCCGTTATAGGAGCGGCTTCCATTGTACTTTTTACCGATGGCACAGATCAGGCTTCACGATTTTCAGAAGAAACTGCGTTAAGGGCGGTAAACGACGCAAATCAAAATATTTCTTTTTTCACCATTGGATTAGGTTCTGAAATTGATACAAGTATCTTAACAAATATTGGAAAAACCGCTAGTGTATTTGCAGGAAACAAAGAGGAATTGGAAGCTACGTTTACACAGATTTCCCAACGTGTTTCGGAACAGGCCAACAGTTTTTATTTGTTTGAGTATTGTACTCCAAAACGGGATGGTAGCGGTGACAACAATCTAGTTATTCAATTGACCAATGGTGGACTGCAGGGCGCAGTACAGACCAAGTTCAGTGCCAATGGATTTATGGGAGGCTGCGAATAACAATTTATTTAGATTGGCATAAAATCCTATTCTTTCGATTTCTTTAATGTTCGGCCATGTCCCAAAAGTAGGGTTTCTGGCGCGATAGTTGTTGTAAATACATAAACAACAACAATTTACATCCTTTTGAACTGATTTAAGTTTAACTCAAAAAAAATGACTATGGATGTGGTAAAAGAGATTATTCAGAAAAGCGCGATAGGACCATTATCCAATTGGTCAAAAGGGGTGGTACTATCTTTATTCACTTCAATACTAGGTTTGCTCTTAACAATGCTCGTGCTACTTTTCAAGTATGGTACGCAAGTAAACATTCAATTTGGGTATTAACGATAGATTAATGCATTGCCAAACTGTTGCTTTTCTATGGGTTTTGATAAATCAATTAAAAATCCATTGATTACGGCATGGGTCAATTTTCCGTCTTTTTCTAAAAAAAACGTTGGGTTTACTCCCGGTCGAAGTCTAAAATCTGGTAGTTTATAAGAATCGGGAACAAAGTGTCCTGGCATTTCGGTATAGCCCAATGGTGGTAAAAAGTTTGTTTTAAAGTAACCGTAGCCTGATTTAAAAGGACTGTTCTTGTCGTTCCAAAGTGCTCTGGTATTTGTGTCCATTTTTTTTGGATATACCTTTGGTGGCACTATTTTGTATCCTGTAGCATCGAATGTTTCGTAGCCATAGAATGTTGATAGGTCGCCTTGATCCGCAATCATACTTCGGTAATAAAATGATTCATGGTTTTCGTCATCTACCTCTCGTCGATTGATTCCCAAATCCAAAATATAATCCTTGCCTAGAAGTTCATAGGTTATGTTCTTTATTTTAAGGTCGAAAAGCTTACGGTCGTTTTTTGGGATTTTTTCATAATCGGCTTCTGGAATGCTTTTATAACTTTCTTTTGCAATCGTATACAACGCTGACAAAATGGAAACATAATTCAGCTTTCGTATTTCCTGCTTTTCAACATCGTTTGCATAGCCACCGGATTCAATTAAAATCAAGCTAGTGCCCCATTTGGCAATATTGTCGCCAAAGGCCCTTGGTTCAAAATCATCACTGTATCGTCCTACCTGACCTGGTGCATATTTTTGGATGATATTGTTCATGTAAACGATAACCTTCATAGCGTTTGAGCGAACTTCATTAATATCCTTTTCATAATTAAAGGCAGTTGCCAAATATGAAATCGTAGCTGGTTTACTTGTCAGTTCTGCGTTGTAATAGGTACTTTGATCATGAAGGTTAAATCCAAACTTGGCATCTAAGCTGTCGCGAAGCCTTTTCAATGTTCTTCCTTCGGGGGATTGCAGTCGTAAGGCGTCTCTGTTGATATCGATTCCCAAAGCATTTCTACGCTGGTACACCTCTGCCCCATCTGGATTTAGCATGGGAAGAAAGTGAAGCTTTAGTTTTGAAAGAATGATTTCTTTTTCAGATTTGAATTCGGGGCATCCAAAAAATTGAGGATATCAAAAATGGCCATTGTCGCGGTCGGTTCGTTCCCGTGCATTTGTGACCATAAAAAAATGTTTTCCGATCCAGAACCTATACTGATCAAATGCAGATTGCGCCCTTCTATGGATTCTCCAACTTTTTGCACTTCAAACTTTGGATTTGCATCAAACCTTTGTATCAAGGGCTGTATTTGTTTATGCTTGATACGTCTTTTTTCCAAAGAAGCTTCTTTGTAACCATTATATGTTTCGTATAGTTTTGATGTGATGGCTTCTTGGGAATGGGATATTACGCTGAGTAATCCAGCTAAAAAAAGTAGTATTTGTTTCTGCATGTTGTTATTTTGAGGGAACAGGCTTAAAATTAAATCTTTTTGTGGCTTCCCGTACACTTTTCATAAAATCAGTTCCCGGGTCTGTTTTTGTGGTGCGGTATCCATCGTCAACTTCTAACCATAATGGGTGACCTTCAAACTGGGTATATTCATGATGGCCTATTACATATTCTATATTGTACTTGTCCGCCAGATATTCGACTAAAAAAATATTGGCATCCAACTGTTCTTTGGTCAAAGGAGTCTCTTCCGTGCCACCTACATTTTCAATACCTATGGCACAGTGGTTTAGTCCAATTACATGTCTGGCCATGGTAGTTTCTGGCATTAATCTATAAATAGTGCCGTCTTGATCTACCAAAAAATGAGCAGATACGTTTAGACCACTTACGCTTTCTATATCGGGACGCCAATTGGGTAGTGTTGGTTTTTCAAAAGCTTCAAAAGATTTTTGGAGTGTTGGAATGGCCGTCCAGTGCAGCACAATCATTTTGGGAACTATCTCTGGTGTTTCCTGTTCTAAATTGTAGCGCTTTAACAGATATTCTTTGGTCAGGTCGATACGCTCTTCATTAAAAACGATTGGCCTGTCCACTATCTCATGTTTCGTATTACATGACCATAGCACAATTAGTATCAAAATCAATAATCTAACTTTTTTCATATTTAGTTTGTTTTGGGAGTAGTTGTAGTATCCAAGGGGACGGCATATTGGATTTGTAGTTTCCTTTTTCCCCATTGCCTTGCTTTTTTAACGTCCAATCCCATATAGATATCGATTCTATTGCGCCACTTTCGGTTCATTTTATCCATAACATAAAAAGTATCGGAAAAGGTATCTATTTTCACCATGGTATTGTGCCTTAACCCTAACTTTAAGAGGTCTCTAGAGATGGCAATGCTTTTCATGCCCGGTTTTAAAGTATCGCCCCATGCTGCAATACTTGGATTGGTATTGGTAGTTTGCCAAGGAACCGAATTATAAGCGGAAGCGGTCACTGCTAAAGTTTTCCATTCCCATTTGGGCTGGGGAACCGTTTTTTTCTTACAAGCAAATAATATCAAAAAACAAAGCAAAAAATTCTTCAAAGAGATTATTATTGATTGATTTCTAAAGATAGAAAATCCTTTTGTAAGTCAAGTGCCTATTAAATGATGTTCGATTACAGTAAATGAACAATATTAAGTAGTAAGAATATATATAGTTTTATTTATTTGGTTTTGTTAAAACATTTCTTTTGCAATTGCAGTAAACAATCAAAACTTTTATTTCTTGACCACCAACATAATATTATTATATCTTCTTTTATGTGTTCGATTTGAGATTTCTTTGGGTATTGTTAACCAGCTATTCCTGTTGATTACAAACCTAAATTCGTGTTTGTTTGCTTTTTGGAAGTTTGATATCGGAACCGATAGTTCATAAACTCCTTGTCCTAAATCATCCAATTGGTATGAATCATTATTTGGATTCCAATTATTGAAGGTTCCTGCAACCGATACACTTTTAATCATACCAACATTCAACTTTTCAGGATGGATATATTGAAAGATAACAGTATCATTTTCAATACGGTAACCATAGGTTTCCCCACGGTATTTGTCAAGGTCACCTATATCATCTGCAATTGAGTTAATGGCAATCTGAAGCCTTTCATGAGTCATGGGTGTGCTTTGATTGATAACCAATGAAATGCCCAAATTTTGTTCAGGAAAAACAACGAATATATTCTGCACTCCGTATCCACCACCATGCTTAAGACAACGAAGGCCATTTCTGGTCACGTTAATATCATCCCATAAGTATCCATTCCAGTTTTCATTAGAATTTACAATATTTCTTCGAGATTCTAAAACTACTTTGTCATCAAGTCTTAAGTGGTATTTCAAAAATTTATTGAGGTCACTGATCGTGGATTTTAACATTCCGCCCGCTCCCCAGATACGATACGCAAAATTTGGCATCAATTTTCCGTTAATATTGTAGCCGTTCAATAATTTTTTAGCGCTTGGCACCCTAAAAGAGGTAGCATTCAGCCCAAGTTTTTCAAAAAGTTCATCCTCAACTATTTTTCTAAAGTCCTTTTGATAGACTTTTTCTAAAATGTATCCTGTAAGTTCGGGGCATAGCTCATTATAATAGTTCGTTGTACCTGGGAAAGTATCCAACTCAACTTTTCTCAAGTCTTCAAAAAAATCTGATTTGTCGTAAGCTGTACCAAATTCTTTAAGTCTAAAAGCCGTGCTATCGTCTTCTACTCTTCTTAATGAACTTATATCTGGAAAACTCCGATTGACCCCAGATTTGAATCCTAGTAAATCTTTAACTCGAATAGGTCGACCTTGAAACTCAAGGTTTGGGTATTTTCCCGGTAAAAACTTCCTAACGTCATCCTCTAGATTTACTTTTTTGCCCAAAACAGCCTTCGCCATCAAAGTTCCAGTAAATACTTTGGTGACCGATGCAATCTCAAAAAGCGTTGTATCTGTAATTTTGTTGCCCTTTCCCTTGTCAATTTCCCCATAGTGTTTGGTATAGGTTTGTCCATTTTTTATCACGGATATGGATGCGGCAAACGCATTGGTGTCTTTCAGTAGACTTCGCCCATGAGTATTAAGGATGGTATCGATGTAGGCTTTGGTCAATTTTTCTTGTGAGTAACACGAGGTAACTAGAATTGAAATACAAACAAAGGTCTGAATTAGGCATGTTTTCATTTAAGTATTTATTTATTATGGTTTTATGTTTCTTTTAAATTAGATAAAGCGTTTATCGCTGTTTCGGATTTTGTTAAAAGTTAGTACAGCGTATAGGAGTAATTCATTTTGATGATTTATTGAATTAGGGGCTATTTTGAGCAAGTACTCCCAAAAATTGATATGGTTACAATAATTCTATTTTTTTGCTCTTTTTGAAAATAGCTACAGCTAAATGAAAAGAAAACTATAAGGAAGAGTGAAAAGCACCAGCTTCAGGTTAGAGAATGGTAACATTCCAAAAGAATAAATAAAAAACTATCAATCCTGATTACTTAAGCAGTAACAAAATATAAAAGGATAATATATACCGTTAATGTAGCACCAAGGGATATGCGGCAATAATATTGTTTTTGAAAAAATCTTAGCTTGGAAGTGGAACGTAAGTAGGGTCATGTTCCATCATTGGAAAAGTTTTAGCGGTCCATTCCTGTTTGGCCTTTTCAATTTTCTCTTTGCTGGATGAAACAAAATTCCAATAAATGTGTCGCTCTTCGGGAAAAGGCTCACCTCCAAAAAGTAAAATATGGGAATTTGGTTTTAGTAAAATCTCGCACGTATCTTCAACTTTGGAAGCCAAAATATTTCCTTTCCCAATATCTTTACCACAAGCGGTAATTCCGCCTTCCACGATACAGATACCAATCTCCCCTTTGAGGTTATCCTTAACATCTAGTAGGTATTCAGATTCATTTTTCACTTCGACCATAAAAAGAGGGGAATATGTGGGAACGGGAGATTTTTTATTGTAGCCTTCACCAGCTACTAATGTGAATTCAGTTGGGCCATCCTTCCATTTAGGCAAATCATTCCCGCTGATATGATGAAATTCTGGCTCTATGTCTTCCAGTTCTTTTGGAAGTGCGACCCAAATCTGGTAACCGTGTGCGGTAAATACCTTTCCGTTACGCAAATCCGTAGGGGTTCTTTCCGAATGGGAAACTCCCTTGCCAGCAGTCATCCAATTTACAGAACCTGGGCTTATCCGCTGGTTTGTACCCATACTGTCCTCGTGCACAATTTCGCCCTCTAACATAAAAGTAAGCGTGGATAGTCCGATATGGGGATGTTGGTCCACATCCATATACCGATTAGGTCCAAGCACTGTAGGTCCCATATGGTCAATAAAAATAAAAGGGCCGATCATTCGCTTTTTTCGAAACGGAATGAGCCTTCCTACCAAAAAATCACCAATGTCGCGACTTCTTTCTTCAATGATCAATCCTATGTTGGACATGCTGTAAATGTTTATATTTAGCCCCTCTAAGTTACGATAAATCCATATCCATGAAACTATTGAAACGCTCATTAATTCTATTGCTAATCATTATCGGTGTTGTTGTTTATTTCAACTATTCCAAACTGAACATGATATCCGGTTATGCCGTTAAAAATATGGCATCTGCTGTGTTTGTTGCTGAACGCTCGGCAGCATCGGTAACCCAAAACGATAACAATGTACCGTTGGTAAAACTGGCAGATACGGAAGTTGATAAAAGCAATAATTCAGCTACGGCAACTGTTTACGGGCTTATGGAGCGAAAAGCAGTGTACAGGGAAGGATTGGGCACCGTTCTTATAAATGATGATTATGACGAAGCAGCTTTTACACTTAAACCCAACAGGGATTTTTCTTCGGATACGATTCCTTATCCCTATGGACAGGCCAGTCCAAAGGATACTATTTTCCCTGAAATCAATGACCTCCAAGTGAGTAAGGCCATTGCCACTGCTTTTGGAAATCCTGAAGTACAGAAAACAAGAACACTTTTAATATTGTACAAAGGTCACTTAATTGCAGAAAAATATATTGATGGTTTTACTAAAGACACTCCAGTGTTGGGATGGTCCATGACCAAAAGTGTCCTGGCTACCTGTTACGGAATTTTAGAACACCAAGGAAAGTTGGAAATGTCATGGCCCGCTCCTATTGCAGAGTGGAAAGATGATGACCGCAAGGACATTACGTTAAATCATTTGTTGCGCATGCAAAGTGGCCTAGCTTGGGAAGAAGACTATACCAAAATCTCGGACGTCACAAAAATGCTCTTTTTGGATAGCGATATGCCCCAAGCCCAAAAAGCAAAGGAAGCCATTGCCAAACCAAAGGAAATCTGGAACTATTCTTCTGGTACAACAAATTTACTTTCGGGGATTTTACGACAACAGTTTCGTTCGCACCAAGAATATCTTGATTTTCCTTATGCAGCACTAATCGATAAAATTGGAATGCATTCCATGATATTGGAGGCGGATATTGCTGGCAACTACGTAGGGTCTTCCTATTCGTGGGCCAATACTCGGGATTGGGCTCGCTTTGGGCAGCTGTATCTGGATAAGGGTACTTGGAACGGGGAGCAAATCTTTAGTTCAAAATGGGTTGACTATATCACCGAGCCTACGCTCCATTCCAAAGGCACTTATGGAGCACATTTTTGGTTGAACACAGAAGGAAAATATCCCGATGCGCCCAGAGACCTCTTTTCCTGTAATGGATATCAAGGACAATATGTTTTTGTGATTCCGTCAAAGAATTTGGTAGTTGTACGCACTGGATTGGCTGAAAACCCAACATTTGATGTTAACGCATTCCTGTCAGAGGTCGTTAAAATTGTACCATAAATCGATATTACTATCCAAAACATTGCGCTAACCACAACAAAACAACCGTTCACAACAATAATTTCATTTGGGTGAACTGTCACGGTACATTTACAGTGTAATAATCAACAAACAATATTTAAAGACAAGTAAATTTTTTCATTTTCATATAGTGTTCTCGTAAAAGAGTCTTGACCATAACGGCAAGGCTCTTTTTAGTTTATGGCTATATTGGTTTTGGTTGTTCGTTAATGGTTGATGGTAGAATTGTTCTATTTTACTTAGAATAACAGAAATCAGATATCAGAGAACTGAAAAGTTGGAACTAAAAGATGCTTCGACAAGCTCAGCATGACAATTGTGGAAGTTGTAAAATCGGAGGTCAGAGAACTGAAAACTGAAATTAAGGTATCCAATTGTTCTTCCCAAAGTTGGGTTTCCGTTTTTCCAAAAAAGCATTCCGCCCTTCTTTGGCCTCATCCGTCATATAGGCCAAGCGTGTGGCTTCTCCGGCAAACACCTGCTGCCCTACCATACCATCATCGGTAAGGTTCATGGCAAATTTTAGCATTTTTATAGAGGTCGGCGATTTTTCAAGTACCTCTTGAGCCCATTGGTATGCAGTATTTTCCAATTCTTCATGCGGAACAACGGCGTTGACCATCCCCATTTCATAGGCTTCCTGTGCCGAATAGTTTCTGCCCAAGAAAAAAATCTCCCTTGCTTTTTTCTGTCCGACCATTTTCGCCAAATAAGCTGATCCATATCCCCCATCAAAACTGGTTACATCGGCATCGGTTTGTTTAAAAATGGCATGTTCTTTACTGGCCAAGGTCATATCACAGACCACATGCAGACTATGCCCACCGCCAACGGCCCAACCTGGTACTACGGCAATAACGACCTTGGGCATAAAACGAATGAGTCGTTGTACTTCCAAAATATTTAATCGGTGCATTCCATCTTCGCCTACATAGCCTTGGTGTCCCCTAGCCTTCTGGTCACCACCGCTACAAAAAGAATACACGCCATCTTTGGTCGAAGGTCCTTCTGCAGAAAGTAATACAACACCAATTGACGTGTCTTCTTGAGCATCATAAAACGCTTTATAAAGTTCACTAGTGGTCTTTGGCCTAAAAGCATTGCGTACATTGGGTCTGTTAAAAGCGATACGGGCCACGCCATCACATTTTTTATAGGTTATGTCTTCAAATTCTACAGCGGTCTGCCAGTTGGGTGATTTCATAGTATAATTTTATGCAACTACAAAATAACGGAATTTGTGCATAGTGATTTCGAAAATCAAGACTTTTCGACTAATATGATTTTATCCAAATCTTGAGTTTTGTTGTTTGCAGAAATTCATAATTAGTTTTTGTACCATTTTCCAATCCAAAAATGAAGAAGTTTTCAGTATTTCTAGTTTTAGAATGGCTTTGCTTTTGATTCTGGAATTCACTTTGAGCAGCACGAATGTAGAATATGACCTTTTCATGATTTTAAAGTGAAAAAGAGAGACTCAGTATGAACAAGATGACTATATTTAAAACAGTCACGGCAGATTTAAACGAGGTACGGATTACCTATACCATAAGTGGCGAAACCAACAATGAGACCATTCTTTTTGTGCACGGTCTTGGTGCCAACGCTTTGCAGTTTAGTGAACAACATGCCTACTTCCATAAGAAATATAAAGTGATTTCCATAAATTTGAGAGGGCATGGTAATTCATGTATTGTACATGAATTCGATAGTCCTGAACCAACATTACAAAAAATGGCTAAAGATATTATTGGTCTACTTTATAGGCTGGCAATCAGACATGTTCATTTTGTGGGCAATTCCATGGGTGGTAACGTTGGTTATGAAGTGTTGCGATTAGCGCCAGAACGCATAAAATCCTTTACGACCTTTGGTACAACGGCACATATGAAAACTTCAAAGTTTATGTTGGGGCTGTTGCTATTGTCTTACAAGGTATTACCATTGAGATATATTGCTTTTTTATCCAAATCTGCTGGACAAACGGCTGCTTCCAAAGAGCGGATTGAAAAAATGCTAATGCAATCCAACAAAAAGACAATCATGACATTAGTGCCTCATTTGGCAAACTTTGACTATCTGGACATTGTAGAAGAAACCACTGTACCAGTCACGATACTTAAAGGAAAACTGGACAAGGAAATCAATAAAGTGCTTGGGAGCACACTGACCAGATTTAAAAAACGAGGTAATTTCAGCATGATAGTTATTAGAAATGCAGGACACTTTGCCAATTTGGACAATCCTGCTACATTTAATGCTATTTTAGAAAATTTTATATTGAAGATTAATACGCGTTAAGAGGATTTGGTTTTTAATACCGTGACATATCATACCCCATTTACTTATATGATTTTCTAAATATATTATAACCAAGTATTCTTCAATAACGCTGTTTTGAGTGGTTATTGCAAAATCCTAAAAAGGGTATACTATAACCGATTTTTTACTTTGGATATGCCTACTTTTATGATAAGTTGTATTTATCCAACCGTTGCCATTAATACTGAAAAAACTGAAAGACATCTTTAAACATATCGTTCCTGAAGCAAAATTGAATCCAATCTTTGAACTATTACGTACCGGAAAACAATTAGACCCAGCCAAATTACTGATTGAAGAAATTACATCTGAAATGGAAGATAATGATGGGAATTTTATTCAACAATTTCAAACTACAGGATTTAATTCAAGAATTTGGGAAATTTTCTTGTACAAGTTTTTTAAGGAAAGTGGATTTAGTTTTGATAATTCTCACAATCGACCAGATTTTTATGTTGAAAAAGACGGCTTCGACTTTTTTGTTGAAGCGAGTTTATCAAATGAAGTTCCAGAAGAAAAATTCACAAAGGAATATATACTCGAAGCTGAAAAAACTAATGATTTAAAAGTACAAAATGAGCTGATTGAACATTACATCATGCGAATGGGAAGTGTATTGTATTCCAAATTACAAAAAAGATATTGGGAACTTGAATGGGTTGTCGGCAAACCATTAGTTTTAGCGATAACGCCAGCACATAATTATTTAGCAAGTTTTTTACCTGATGCAAAAATCATTGAATATCTATATGGTTTATCTTATGAATCAAAATCTGACGAAGAACCTCATATTCCAAAAGAAATAGTACGGACTGAAAATCACAAATTTGGAGAAAAAGAAATCCCACCTAACTTTTTTGGACTACCAGACACGGAAAATATAAGTGCAGTAATATTTACAAACAATAGTGATTTACACAAATTCAATAGAATGGGATATCAGAGCGGAATTTCTGATGAGATAATTATTATGGAACGTGCAGGATTGGCATTTGACACAACACCGAGTGCTCATCCCGTAGAATTTTCTCAATCAATTATTCCTGGGGATTTAAAAGAAGATTGGAATGAAGGAGTTAATATTTTTCACAATCCAAATGCACTAATTCCTCTAAGACGAGATTTATTTACTAATATTAGACAAACGTGGATTGATGAAGACGGAAGTTTGGAAGGAACAATACCGAAATTTTATCCTTTTAATTCAAAAACCTTACCAGTTGGCTTAGGCTTCTGATAAAGTATTAATGGCAACAAAGTATCCTATAAAACATAGTTAGTAAAGGCTTTCCGAGAGGTTTTTGCGTGTTTGCAAAGTCGCCAAATTTTTAAATTTGACTTTTAAGAAAGAAAAGATAAAAACAAAACATAAAAATTCGGCTTATATATAATCCGAAAAATAAACGTCTATTTACATGCTACGTTTAATATATGTGACCGTTACAATAATTTAAAGAAACCGAAAGCCCATAACCTCTTCAAGTTTTCTAAGTAAAAATGAAATACTTTTCTATAAATCTATATCTCAAAATGCTCAATTGTGCTATAGCAGAAGGTATGTCCAGAAATGAATTTAAAAATTGGCCTACTCCAATTGAAGAAGCTGAAAAATTACAGGTCATCTCAGCAGAAGAGTTTTTAACTGCGCACGAATTACTCGATGATAAACTTGGCCCTGGTTTTGGGGTTCGTGTAGGTCAGCAAATGATTATTGAAGATTATGGCGTTTTAGGGCTTTCCTGGCGTACTTGTTCAAGAGTTGGTGAGATTTTTGAACGTAGTGAACGCTATTTTAAATTGCTCTCAAATACCTTTGTATGGCAAATCAAAGAAGAAGGAAACGTTTCTCACGTACTACTTAATAGAGAAGCCCATAGAAGAGGAATGGAATTATCAACTGAGGCAAGTTTATCTGCTACTGTTGTGGTATTGCAAGCCATGTCCGAAAAAGATATTTTACCAACCCAAGTTAGTTTTAAGCACAACGCACCCAAAGATTTGACTAGCTTTAATGCCGCTTTTAAGTGCCCTATACACTTTAATCAGCCGTCCTATTCCATAAGTTATAAAACAGCTGATTTAAATCTGAGAACTGCCAAAGCAGATGCAAGTATCAATAACTACTTGCTGCAACAAGTAGATGAAAATACAAAAGGAATTAAAATACCGGGCAATACATTTGTCCGCGATGTTGAATCGTTAATTAAAGATGCCCTTCCAACAGGTATACCGGGAATTCAAGATATAAGCGCCCTTTTGGCAATGAGCAATAGAACACTTACCAGAAAACTTTCTGAAGCAGGTGTGACCTATCGGGATTTAATTAGAAAAACTCAAGAACATCTCTCTAAGGAAATGTTACTTGATGATGTACATAGCATTGGCGAGATTGCCTTCTTAACGGGGTTTTCAGAACAAAGTACATTTAATCGTGCATTCAAGAAATGGACCAACCAAACTCCATCAGAATTTAGAAAAATAGCTAAAAACTCCATTTTGGCGCAAAATGTCAAAAGGTTGTCCTGAAGTGTCAAAAATCCCATTTGATCACTGCGCAACTTTGTATCATCAAATTATTTAAAACATAAGCATTATGAAACAAAACATTTTAGTTATCGGAGGCACTGGAAAAACTGGTCGTAGAGTTGCAGAAAACTTAACACAATCTGGACATAACGTACGGGTTGTTGGGAGAAAAACGAACCCGGCTTTTGATTGGGAAAATCCAGAAACCTATAGTGCCGCTTTAAAAGATATGGATAGAGCTTACATTGTATATTATCCTGATTTGGCTGTCCCAGGCTCAAGAGATGCGATCAGCACACTTACTAAAAAGGCATTAGAGGCAGGTTTAGAAAAAGTAGTATTACTCTCTGGTAAAGGTGAAACTGAAGCTGAAGCTTGTGAGGAAATTGTGGCCAATTCTGGATTAAACTATACCTTGGTAAGAGCGTCATGGTTTAATCAGAATTTTAGTGAAGGTGCCTTTTTAGAATTTGTATTAGATGGTGCGGTCGCACTGCCCATGCCAGAGGCCGAAATTCCATTTGTGGATGTAGATGATATTGCTGACGTAGTTTCGAAAGTTATTTTGGATGATTCGTATAATGGACAAACCATAACCGTTACCGGGCCTCAAAAGCGAACCTTTAAGGAGGTCGTTGAAATTATGGCAGAAGCTTCTGATAAACAGATTCAATTTATACCCATTTCTATTGACGAATTTAAGGAAGGTATGCGAAAGGCAGGATTACCTGATTCTTACGTTTGGCTATTCGGTTATTTATTCCAAGAAGTATTGGGGAATCCTAAGAACCAAGAGATCTCTAATGATGTTGCCAAAGTTTTAGGTAGACCTGCTAAAGATTTTGAAACATATGCAACAAAAACAGCAGCATCTGGTGTTTGGAATCAAAGTGTTGCGAATACTTTATAAAATCTGAAGGTCGTAGTTTAAAAAAGAAGTAACTATTCCCAATAAGATGTATAAGTAATAGCAAATTGAATTCAAATTCATGCTGCTATTACTTTTTACTTTGTAAATTCCTTTCAGAAAAAGTAGCCTGTATAAATTCGCTACGTTACAGTTGGGCACAAACTAAAAACCATACGCCATCGTGAATGACATATTTGGAACCCACATATTACTTCGATTTTGAAAACAAATCAGTTCAAGACCTGATTTCCGAATTTAAAACTGATACGTGGTCCGATAAAGAAAAGGCAATTGGAATTTACACCAAAGTACGTGATCATTGGAAATATGACCCTTACAGCATAAGTCTTTCAAAAGACAAGTATAAGTCAAGTCATATTGCGCAAAAACAGTCTGGAAATTGTGTGGAAAAATCAATATTGCTAATTGCTTGCCTTCGTGTTTTGGGAATACCTGCAAGATTACATTTGGGAAAAGTCAAAAATCATATAGCTGTTGAAAGATTAACCGAAAAATTTGGTTCCAATGAATTGACGCCCCACGGAATGGTCAACGTCTATCTAGATGCGAAGTGGTTGAAAATGTCGCCAGCATTCAATAAATCACTGTGTAAGAAACTGAATGTTGAACCATTGGAATTTGATGGGGAAAACCATTCGTTTTTGCAACAATACGATAGCAAGGGAACCCGATTTATGGAATACTTGGACGATTATGGGTATTTTGATGATGTCCCTTTTGATTTCATGGTCGAGAATATTAAAAAACACTATCCTGATATCTTTGATACGAATGAAAAAATAACGGAGTTTAAATTGTGAAAAACCAGTTATCAATAATGCTGCAATACTGAAACGACAAGGACTATTCAAAATATATAACCAAACACAATAAAATAGCTGAATTAAAATGAAAATAAAAGCTTTATTCTTGATCTTTATAGTAACAATATTCCCTTATGACACAGTCTACGGACAAGGCAATGAAAATAAAATTTCAGCTCAAAAAACCAGCAAAATAAATGCAAGATTGATTGTTAGTTCTGGAATGTCAGAAAAGAATATTCCTTTGAATAATCTAAAAGAGATTAATGTAAAAGAGGGTGAAAAGGTATTCTTTTATATTAAATGGTTCAATCTAACCAAGAACTCCTATACAACTTCAATGGATTTCTTAGATGTCAACAATAACTTTTTAGCCCAAAGTAGCGCATATAAGTTCAGGCCTAAAAAGAAAACTCACAATACATGGAATTCAAGAAAATTCAGAGAAATAATAATACCTGAAGGGGTTCTAAAAATTAGAATAAATCTGGACCAAGAAATTATTTTGGAACGTGAAATTAAGGTCAAATACAAGACTGAATAATTTCTTTGTCAAGAGAATACAGATGTCATTCAATCGATAATCGATATATGCACAATTAGTCATAAAATAGGGCTAAAACAAATTCTTTACGGTCAGTCTTCTATTTTGAAACTGCACACAATCTTTATGAATAATGCCCTAATTTTAAAATTAAATTAAAACTGGGATGACAGAATCAACGCAATGGATGCTATGGGCTTTGTCCATAGTGGCGACTATAATCACTTTCATTATTCCCTTATTAAGGGCAAGAAAGAGCAATAAGTTTTTACAATCTAGTTTAAAAGTCCTGCAAGAATCAAATAAAACCTTATCGGAGAAAATCTCTGAGTTAAGCACCAAGTCGGAAATGGAAGTGTTCTATATCAAATTGAAAAATGATATCAATCAAGCGTTGGAATCAGAAACTGAGTTGAAGGATATAGATACTAAACCAAGAATTAAGCAAAGTTTGGGTGAAGCTTTTGGAATTGATCCTCTTCAAAATTCAACGGAAAGAGAAGGATGGGAATATTTTACCAATTGGCGTCTTAAAAGAAGGGTTGAAGGATAGTCGAAGACCAATTAGTTTAAAACAACTAATGCTTTATGCACTACGTAATCATACACTAAACCGTTGTTAATATTGTGAACGAGCAAGTAAAAAACATCGTAGATGGGGTTTTTTCAATATCCCAAAAATCATTTTGTAAGATTGACGGTTTACTCACGCTTGAAACCTTTAAAAAAGGAGAGATATTTATTCAAAATACCAAACACAATGAAAAGGAATATTTCCTGTTAGATGGAGTTTGCAAAAGCTATTTAGTCAATCCGGATGGTGACGAAATTACCATATCCCTATTTACTGAAAATACCATTTTATCCCCTCAGTCCATTAGGACTTCAAAAAATATTTCCAACCTAAATTTCAAAGCGATAACTGATATAACATTAGCATCGATGAATGCCGAAGCATTTGAAAATTTAAGAATAGCGAATAGAGAAATTCGCAACTTCGGAAACGCCGTTCTTCAAAATGAGCTTATATCAAAAGTTGAAAAAGAAATTGGTCTAGCCTCTTTAACGGCAAAAGAAAGATTGATACGATTCCGCAAAAAACACCCACTTTTGGAAAACCGTATTCCACATACCGATATTGCATCATACCTAGGAATTACAACTATCTCTTTAAGTAGACTTCGCAAAGAGTTGTCCCGCTGACCGTTTTTATCATTTGTTAATGGAAAAGTGTAGACCGCATTCTAATTTTGCTTCATACCAAAAATGAGCGATTTGAGTGCAATAGCAGTATTGGTATAATCTCGGAGTATATGGATTCAACAGCACAAAACGCAGAGTTTATAAGAAATGGAGCACACACATTAAGCTTAAAAGCATATTCAAATAGAGCTTCTGAAACAATTATGTTACTTCATGGAGGGCCAGGAGTTCCTGATGATATGTTGGAAATAGTTGAAGTACTTAAAAATGATTTTCGGGTAATAACTTTTGAGCAAAGAGGAGTTGGACAATCGGTATGTAATGCGTGTGGATATGCTATGGAAGATTACATTTCGGATATTGACGCCATTAGTGAAAACTTAAAAATAGACAGATTTCATCTGTTTGGACATTCATGGGGCGGTCTATATGCCCAGATATATGCAGAAGCAAGACCTAAGAAAATTAGAAGCTTATTTCTCTGTAGCCCAAGTTCCGGTACGAATGAAACATGGAAAAAGACTGAAAAGGAAGTCATGGAATTCAATAAGAAGAGTACATCCAAAAAAGAATGGATACAAATGGGCTGGAATTCGGTATTAGGAATGTTGGGAAGTGATAGCGCATATCAAAAGCTTTTTAAACAAGTGCTTAAAAACTACCATAGCGCGTATGGTGAAGTGAAAATTGAAGAAGCTTTTTTTAATAAAATACATGCAGAGCCAATTAACAAGACTACAAAAGAAATCGTGAACTATAGGCCACTGTCAATATTCAACAATCCAAATTATCCGATACTAATAACCTATGGGAAAACTGATATTTATGGAAATAGCAAAAATGAACTTCTAAAAAGATTTCCAACAGCTAAAGTTGAACTTATAGAAAAGAGCGGGCATATACCTTGGAAACATAACCCAACTGAATTTAACAGGATAGTAAATGAGTTCTATCTGGCATAAGAACAAGTATCTATGAAAATTAAAATATAGTGACTATGAATTTAATCTTACAGACAATCTTAATAGGTATTGGAGCTACCCTTTTTATGGACCTGTATGCTTTGTTATTAAAAATCTTCGGTATAAAATCGCTTGACTATAGATTTTTAGGCCGGTGGATAGGGCATTTCACAAAAGGGCATTTTCGTCATAACCATATCATGAAATCCTCAGCTATGCCTTATGAACTGTCAGTTGGGTGGACTGCCCACTATCTCATTGGAATCACGTTCGCACTTTTATTGGTTTTTGCTTTTGGGAAAAAATGGTTGGAAAATCCAACCGTACTACCTGCTTTGTGTATTGGCATTATAACTATTATTGCTCCTTTTTTTCTAATGCAACCTGCTTTTGGTTTTGGTGTTGCAGGCTCAAATTTACCAGACCCGAACAAAGCCAGGCTTATGAGCTTTATAACTCATTCGGTATTTGGACTGGGTTTATACCTAAGTGCTATAATTCTAAAGCAAATAATAGAGAGATTTGCTTAGATACATAAAAACTACTTATAACAACCATAAAAGCCGTTGTGCTAGTTGTTGATAGGTAACAACGGACAGCTATAAGTCTATTTAACAGCTCTTTTCCTAGTGTACACAAAAGTCAAAGTCTAAATGGTCCATCGGTTGAAATGTCATAATGAATCAAAATTATTTGGACTCCCTGGTTATGACCTGTACCTAAATACAAGAGGGAACAATAAGCCAAGTTACTCTACGTATTTATTTGGAAAAGCATGCAAGAACTTTACAGACTTGGTTATGCTTGTAAAGAAATACACTTACTCTGTTCTCAATTCAAATAGTATCCTCTATATTTATTGGAATAATCGATTTTGATGAAAACACAATTTGTAAGCAAATACGGAATAGATTTTAATCATGTGGAATCCTATGATTCGCCAGATGGAGAACAAATATTGCTAAAGAACCAACAATTCTTTAAAAACTATGAATACAAAAGGGATTGGGACGGAACTCCCGTTAGGGTGATTAGATTGCAAGATGGCTCCACTAACTATGCCGATTACATAAAAACGAAGACTGCTACTCTATGCAGGCAAGTAAATGTACTGAGCGTTGATGATAGGTACATAGATGACCTGACCGAGCAGGAATATTATGAGCTATGCGACTTTTATATCGCCCGTAAGCGATTTTTGGAACAAGTTGATGAAAGTAATTGTAAATCAAAATATAGGCTTAATAAATTTTTTCGTTTTAATGAATCAACGATACGAGCAAGATTTCATAAAAATGGGGAATATGTTATGCAAATTTTGAAGCCCAACAGCACTTTGCTCATTGAAAAGTTAGGATTAATGGTTGAAATCCCATCAGAGCAACTTAGAAATGAACTGACGGAAGCCGAATATTACGAGCTAAGCTTATCGCTTATGAATATGGGCAAAGATTTGTCATAATCCAAACTCATTTATTGTTTTTTGCTTCAATCCACTTTGCCATGTACTTAGTACTTGCCATGGTTTGCTGTTGCAAAAGTTTTCCTATAAAATTATTGTTTCGATGCGAACACAATTCACTTTGAAGTGTTTCAAGATGGGTCATCAACTTGCCTTCCCAAATATCCTTATCGTATAATTGGTTTATTATGGATACTCCGCTTCGTTGAGCTTGCAGCCATTTTTTTTCATCACTATAAAGTGTAATGGCAGCTTTTGCAAATGTTTCCCAATCATCAGTAATAGTTCCGTTCCACGGCATATTTTCATGCATCCCTTCTGCCCCAACACTTGTAGTGATACTAGGAGTGCCATTCGTCATCGCATCTATTAGCTTTCCTTTGATTCCTGCACCAAACTGAAGCGGCGCCAGTAGTATACGGTGATTTTGCACTACCTTTTTTAAATCCCTTGCCCAGCCCTTTACATAAAACCCTTCTTTTGGGTTGTGCATTTCCAAAACCTGCTGCGAAAGGTAAGCTCCGTGTATATGTAGCTTTGCATCTGGCAAAACTTTCGTGATTAAGGGCCAAATATTGTTTTTTAATACAACAATCGAATCTACATTAGGAGCGTGTTTACCATTGCCAATACAAACAAAATCTTTACGATTTTCAAAATTGGGCCACCTTGTTATGTCTGCTTCTAAGTTTTTTTCCAAAAGAAATGGAAGGTGGAAAAGTAAGTTTGCTGGAAGCTGTAATCTGCTCTCCAAGATTTCAACTTCGTAGGAAGAAATTAACAGCGTACAATCAGAACGGTAGATACTGGCGACTTCACGCATTGTTTTTGGGTGGCTTTTCCATTGCTGCAAGGTAAACTCCTGCCCTTTCTTAACGCATTCCGCTCTAGCCGTTCTTAAGGAATGTAAATCTTCCGTATTCAGTGTTCTAATTGCACTGGGAACAAATTCTGCAACACGCCAACCAAACTGTTCTTCGACCATAAATCGGTCAAAAATTACCATGGTAGGATGTAAATCCTGTACATACGTGTCAAAACTGGAATGATTCAGTTTTAAGGAAACTGTTTCTACTTCCAAAGTATCTAAATCAAGGCTATGCTCTGTCTTAGTTGCTGTTGTCCCAAAAACAACAGTATAACCGTTGGTTTTAAAAAATAATATCAATTGCAACATACGATGGCCCGCAGCTGTTGTGGCAGGCTCAGGCCAAACGTAACCAATTATAAATACAGTCTTCCCCATTGTTTATGAGCTACATTGAAAAGAATAACCGCCAATTATAGCATAGCAGCAAATTTTTTGGAAATACTGGAACGCAATTTACGTTCATAATCTTCTTCTAACCACTCTTTGTAATTTTTGGTGTTGTTCATGATACAGTACGAATATTGACGAACCCGATAAGCAATTTCCTCTTTAAGTTCCTTTGCCAAGATACGGGCATCAAACACATCCTCACTATTTTCCACACAGATCTGTGCATGTTGCTCAATGCTCATCTCCAAAACCAATTTGGACTTTTTACCCTGTGCGAAGATTTTCTTGTACTCTTCTTTAATGTTGAAAGAAATATTTTCTGATTTACTGAACTTCGCTTTGAGTTCTGCCGGCATTTCATACACAAAATCGCGCTCTATTTCCTCATCATTTTTGATGTTCTCCAAATAGAAGTCGGGGAAATGGAAGATTTCCTGCCAATCCAAAGGGTCGTCCCAAGGGCCAAATCTGGCAAGGTTGTTTCCCATATCGATGACCGAGAACTCATCTTTATTGGGCAGAACACGTGACCCCCTCCCAATCATTTGAAAATATAGCGTAAGTGACCTAGTGGCACGGTTAAGAATGATGGACTGTACACTGGGTTCATCAAAACCTGTGGTCAAGATACTCACAGAAGTAAGTATGGCATCTGGCGTGTTTGCAAACCATTCCAATATTTCGCTTCGTTCTGATGCGGTATTCTTATTATCTAAATGCCGTATGTTGTAACCCGCCTTTCTAAAGGTCTCGTAAACATACAGCGATGTATTTATCCCATTATTGAAAATAAGCGTTTTGGTACCTTTTGCTATCTCCTCATAGGCAGAGACCAGTTTGCCCAACATACTGTGGTTGCCATAGAGTTCATCGGACGATTTTACCGTATAGTCACCATTGATGCCCAATTTCAGTGTTTTAAGGCTTACATCATAGCTGTAAAGGTTCGCCTTGGCCAAAAAACGTTTCGCTATCAAAGATTTGATGGACTCCCCAATGATCAAATGTTTGTAATGATCCTTCATAGGGAGTTTTATGTTGGAACTTAAGGGGGTTGCTGTCACCCCAAGAATCGTGGCCCCTTCAAAATATTTGAACAATTTTCTGAAGGAATTGTAATGTGCTTCATCAATAATGACCAGTCCAACATTGTTTATGGTAACCTTTTCTTCTTGAAGTCTATTGTTCAAGGTTTCCACCATTGCAACAAAACACATATAATCATCTTGGTCCTGAAGCTCTTTTACCTCACTGTTAATGATTTTATTGGCAACACCAAAACCGTGAAGCATTTTAGATGTCTGTCTGCTCAATTCAATCCTGTGGGTAAGTACCATCACCTTCTTACCCGTATCCTGAATATATTTACGGGTTATTTCTGAGAAAACTACCGTCTTTCCACCGCCTGTCGGCAACTGGTACAAGATATTTGTACCTGCCGGTAGCTCATCAATGTGCTTGAAGATTTTTTTAAGGTCTTCTTCTTGGTAATCGTATAATGTTTTTTTGCTAGCTGTTCTTTCTATCTCCAAAGGAAAACGGGATATTAAATGTTCCAAATTATCAAACCTTACAAAATTAGGAGTTTTTTGTATGCCCTATGAGCTTTATTGCATCAATTCTTTCAAGATACTATCAACAACCATTTGAACCTGGTTTTTAAGTCATCTTTTGTCCTTCTGATAACATTTTGATAACAATAACACTTGCTGTTTGGAAAATAACCTTTTATGATGTATAATGTAAGCTATAATCATTTAGAAATCATTTACACATATGAGGCAGCTTAAAATTATCAAGCAGGTAACCAATAGAGAATCAAAATCCCTAGACAAATACCTTCAAGATATTAGCAAAATAGATTTGATCACTGCCCAAGAAGAAGTAGAACTGGCCCAACGCATAAGGGATGGAGACCAAGTAGCCCTGGAAAAGCTTACCAATGCCAACCTAAGGTTTGTCGTTTCCGTTGCCAAACAATACCAAAATCAAGGTTTGACACTGCCAGATTTAATCAACGAAGGCAATGTTGGTTTGGTAAAGGCCGCCAAACGTTTTGATGAGACCCGTGGATTTAAGTTTATCTCATATGCCGTATGGTGGATCAGGCAGTCCATCCTACAAGCATTGGCTGAGCAATCTAGGGTTGTGCGACTTCCACTTAACAAAATAGGTTCGATCAATAAGATAAAAAAAACATTTTCGTACTTGGAACAGGCCCATGAACGTCCTCCTTCCCCTGAAGAAATTGCCAAAGAATTGGATATGACGGTTTCTGAGGTGAAACAATCGCTAAAGAATACAGGGAGACATGTATCTATGGACGCCCCGCTTAAAGAAGGAGAAACATCCAGTTTGTATGACGTGATCAACTCTGGCGAATCGCCCAAACCCGATAAGGAACTGATGCATCAATCCCTAAACACGGAAATCAACCGTGCTTTGGAAACCCTTTCACCCAGAGAAGCTGATGTTGTACGCCTGTATTATGGAATAGGAGACCAGCAGTCCATGACCCTAGAAGAGATTGGAAGCACTTTTGACCTAACACGGGAACGTGTAAGGCAGATACGGGAAAAAGCGATTAGAAAGTTAAGACATGCATCTAAAAGCAAGATTTTGAAATCCTACCTGGGGTGAATCCAATTTGTACTATATACAAAAAAAGGGGACGTTGACGTCCCCTTTCTTAGTTATACACTTTAAAACATTTAAGTACGGTTCAATTGGCTTATGTTAAAGTCGGTTAACATGTCATTCAAATCTTTGATGAAATTTAGGTAGGCCGTGTTTTCGTTGTTCTGATTTTTCATGGGATGTATTTTTAGATTTGGGCTATAAATAGTCAAGTTCCACTAATTCGTTAATGCTCAATATTTCGTTAAGTTCTTGAAGAAATGACAAATATTCTTCTCCGTAGGTATCGTATAACATAATATTTAGGTCGTTTTTTATTTGGGTTATAATTATAACGTAAACCTAAATGAAAGATTATAAGAGTACAATATTTTGTGGTGAAATTCTTTTTTTGAGTTGTGAAATCGAAAAAAAAGTTTTAAAAGGAATAACTTTTTATGGGAGAAAATTCAAGTGATAATTGAATTTGAATTTTTTGCAGCAAATTATTTTTCGGAATCGGAAAGTTCTGTTTTGAAAATATCTAGGGTTAGTTCAAAATCAATATCTAGATCTATATCGATTTTAGGTGGCTTAATATCAAACTCCTCATACAAAAAGCATAGGCTCATAGGCATGAGTTCATCTTCCAATTCAGTAACTTTAATGTTCGATAACAGTTGCTCCTTAACATGAAAGGCTTTGTTGCTAATGACAAGTTCAGAACAATTCTCAAGTTCTTCAAGCAAAGGTATTTCTTTCTTGTCCCCTACTTCTAAAATCTGGTCCAAAAGAATAAGTTTAGAATCCGTATCCGATGCATACTCTATAAGATGATAAAAGATACTGTGGTGATATTCGGGTAAAAAACCATCTTCCATGACAATACTAGTTTAATTTCTACATATTTCGCAACACATCAATTTCAAAATCGACCATTTCTTCAACTTTTGGGTATTCAACCAAAAATTGCTCGTACAAAAAATAAAGATGCTTGGTATCCTTGTCCGTTTTACAAACCGTAACAATTTGGTCGGTTATCTCTAAAAGGCTCACCGTTTTCATCATCCGAAGGCAGGGCTGAATTTTTTGGCAAGCATACTCAATTTCTTTAAAATCTTCAGTATCCAAATGAATTTTTAGGCTACCTATAAATTCAAAAATATTCTGTTTGTACAACCGTATCAATTCCTCCAGCAGTTCCATTTGTCCCATGCACTCAGTGAGCACAGGTTTTAAATTTACCTTTTGGGCAAAAACAACAGACTGTAAGTCTTTTTCTATTGAAAGTATATTTGAAGGCATATTGGTCTCATTTTTTGAATTGATTTTATGTATTTTATGACCATTTTCCAATTGTAGACAAACATTTTTGATCATTTGGGCAATTTCTCGCTGACTTTTGGACAGTCCAGTTTTTTGAAGCGTATTTATTAAATCGAGCAGTACATTGATATCGCTCAATTCATTTTCTTCTTTCTGAACGCTGAATGGTTCAGAGTTACCCTCAATGCCTACTCGCTGGTAAATTACATCCAGCTGCTCCATTTCGGAAATGCCAAATACTTTGTTCTCAAGACCGGATTTAAAACAATCAAAAGATCTTTTCAATTCACCTGCTTCGACCGTTCCAAGTTCTTCATAGGAAAAGTTGCTCAATCCTATTTCCAATTTTTCTAAATACAGTAATAATTCTCGTGTTCCCAAATTTTCTATATATGTTGCTTACACTATTAAAAATCCTGATTTAAAGAGGGTTTCCCAACTTATTGTTCCAAACCGTTCCCATTTTGTTGTCAAATTGCTTTATTTGTAGGTGTAAACAAACCATTATGAAGTATTTCTATTTACTGTGCAGTGTCTGCCTATTGTTTTCATGTGCCAACAAAAACGAAAAACCGAAAGAAACCTTGGAAGAAATAGCAAAACGAATTCATGAAAAAGTAATCACTATTGATACCCATAACGATATCAATGTGAAGAATTTTACAGATAGTATCAACTACACCCAAGATCTGGAAACGCAAATAACGTTACCAAAAATGATAGAAGGTGGTTTGGATGTAACCTGGCTGATAGTCTATACCGGGCAGGATTCTCTAAATGCCGAAGGCTACGCAAAGGCATCAGAAAATGCAATTGCCAAGTTTGAAGCCATACATCGGCTTTGCGAAACGTATGCGCCGGACAAAATAGAACTGGCAATGACATCCAATGATGTTAGGCGAATTAATAACGCTGGCAAGAAAGTGGCTATGATCGGTGTGGAAAATGCATACCCTATAGGTGAAGACTTATCAAAATTTGAAGAATACCACAAACGAGGAGCACGATACATTTCATTGTCACATAATGGACATAGTCAATTCTGTGATTCCAATACAGGCGAAAAAGATAGTATTTGGTTACATAATGGTTTAAGTGATATTGGTATAGATGCTGTAACAGAGATGAATAGACTTGGAATAATGATAGATGTTTCGCACCCGTCCAAAGAATCCATGAAGCAGATGGTGGCAATTTCCGAAGCTCCTATCATAGCCTCACATTCATCGGCGAGAGCACTGTGCGACCACAGTAGAAATTTAGACGACGAACAACTTTTATTGCTCAAACAGAATGGCGGGGTAGTTCAAACAGTGGCATTTAGTTCGTATTTAAACACAGAAAAGCATGAGGCAAGAGCAGAATACATGAAAAAAATCCATAAACAGATTGCTGATTCCCTGGGTATTAACTGGTACGAACGCTCCCAATTTTCAACATTGTCAGCTACACAACGTGCCGAATTCATGGAGAATTACCCAAAGGTCAAGAAAATGGGGACAGCGTTAGCAAAAAAAGATGAAAATGCTCCTCCAGCGGTAAACGTTTCGGACTTTGTGGACCATATTGATTATATGGTTAAGCTCATTGGAATTGACCATGTAGGAATTAGCTCAGATTTTGATGGCGGCGGCGGTATTGAAGCATGGTCAGATGCATCTGAAACCTTTAACGTAACGCTAGAGCTTGTAAAAAGAAACTATACGGAAGAAGAAATTAGCAAACTTTGGGGCGGAAATTTACTGCGTGTCTTGGACGAGGTACAGGAAATTGCCAAAGGGGTAAACTAAGATTCTTCTTTTTCGCGCTTTGCGAGCCTGTCTTTTACGTATTCGATTTTCGTTTTTCCGTGTGGCTTTGGATTCCCTTTTTCATCCAGATTAACCATAATGATATTATCAACGGTAACAATACTTTCGTGGGTCATCTTATTGCGCACCTCACAGTTCAGTGAGATGGATGTAGTCCCAAATTTTATGACCTCTATACCAATTTCAACGATGTCGCCCTTTTCTGCGGTGCTCATAAAATTGATTTCGGAAATATATTTGGTCACTACTTTTTTACTTTCTAATTGAACAATACTGTACAATGCGGCCTCTTCATCTATCCAAGCAAGTAACTTACCGCCAAACAAAGTTCCATTGGCATTTAAATCTTCGGGTTTGACCCATTTTCTTGTATGAAATCTCATAAGAATTTTGTTTTTCTACGTGTTGTCAAACAAATTTAGGGCAAAAAAATATGGGTAGTAATAGGCATTTTTCACTTTGTCCATAGAATTGCAAGCAATGAATTTTTTGCGTTAAAAAATCAGAATAAATGAATTTATTACTGCCTTGATCAAGGATATTCCTAATCAAATAAATTCTTCTGAGGCAGTTTTGCTGTCTTGGGAATTGTTAGGTCGCAACCCAGTCTTTGATTTAATTTTTCAATGAAATAAGCCGATAACAAAGGAGATTCCAGTTCCAAGTTTTGATGAACGAAAAAATGAATGTTTTGTAGTCCTTTTGCTTTCCAATCAGCTAGTTTGTTGACCCAGTCATCCAACCTGTTATAATCTGAGGCATGATTGGCACCCACATACCTGATGAAAGCCTCATTATTGGTCAATCGCATGTGCATAATATCGCGTCTGCCTGCGGTGTCTACTAAAACATTGGCAATATTGTTCTCTTCCAATAAGTGATACAGTTCTTGAGCCACTTTTTCATCTGTAAACCAATCTGTGTGCCGAAACTCCATTGCCAAGGGAAACTCTTTTGGCCAATAGTTTACAAACTGCACTATCCTATCCCAATTTTTTGGTCCAAAGTTATTGTGCATCTGCAAGAAAATAGTACCCAGTTTATCCTTTAATTGTGCTGTGACTTCCAAATATCTATCAACAATGTCATACACTTTGTCGTTCAATCTTCTTAGATGGCTCACTTCATTGGTCATTTTAGGAAAGAACTTGAAACCCTCTGGGGTTTTATCATACCATTTTTGGTACTGTTCAGCCGGAAAAATTCTGTAGAACGTGGCATTTAATTCAATGCAATTAAATTGAGACGAGTAATAGGCAAGTTCATCTTTGGTACCCCTTGGGTAAAAGTTTTTTAAGTCCTGTCTGTTCCATTTGGCACAGCCCACATAGATATCGGTTTTTTTGCTTTTAGGGGTATTTGAAAGCAATACTTCCGTATCTGGGTGATTATTGGGAATGGTAAAATCTATTAATTCAGGATGGTCTACTTTTCCGAATTTCATGGATATAGTTTAAGTCAACACGAATTTAAAAATAAAGGTAAGAAAACAACTTGTAGCAATGGTGTATTCAAATACAATCAATAGTATCCAAAAAAACTGAAACTCCGAATCAACCATATAATTTTGGCTCATTAAAAGCTCGAAAATCCAATTGCGTTACACTTCTTAAAAGTCTAATAAAATCAAAGCGTTTTATCCAAATTCTTTCAATCCTTTTTGTACAATTTTACTGTTTTTCATAGTATATATTTCTTACTTTTAAATTAAAATAAACAGGAATGAAAAAAGCTGCTTTTTTGGCTACAATTTTGGTACAATTTGGTATTTCTGCCCAATGGACGGACAACGGAACTAGTCTTACTACAATAGACAATGTTGGGATAGGCATAGATAATCCATCACGAAAATTGCAGATTAATGCTTCATATAGCACCGCACAAATTCAACTGAATAGAACGGGTTCGAATCTAGGAAAAGTAGATTTTGGTGTGGATGGAAACGGATTGCACTTTTGGCTGGGGGGATATGATGCTTTTGGAAATGAGGAATTTTTTCTTGGAATGAATGGAGACATTGGCATTGGCACAAACAATCCTTCACAAAAACTTCAAATTGATGCTCTTGACCGTACTGTCCAAGTTCAGTTAAATAGGGTTGGAAACAATCCTGGGAAAGTAGATTATGGGGTCGATGCTAATGGTCTTCGATTTTGGATAGGAGGTTATGATGGTTTTGGTAATGAAGAGTTTTTTCTTGGAATGAATGGAGATGTAGGCATAGGAACCAATTCTCCAGACGCCAAACTAGCCGTCAACGGTAATATTCATACAAAAGAGGTAAAAGTAGATTTGGTAGGCTGGCCAGATTACGTATTCGAAAAGGAATATAACCTACCAACGTTAGAGGAAGTTGAAGCTCATATAACAGAAAAGGGGCATTTACAGGATATCCCCAGTGCCAAGGAAGTTGAAGAGAACGGTATCAAACTCGGAGAGATGGACGCCAAACTGCTCCAAAAGATAGAGGAACTCATGCTCTATACGATACAACAGCAAAAGGAGATTGAAAAGCTCAAGAAACAGAACATGGAATTACTGGATGATATCAAAATGCTAAAGACAACTAATTAGTTTACACTTTTTTTGTCATTTTTAATTACAAACACTTCATAGAATATAAAACATTTCATAATGAAAAAAGCTACTCTTTTAGTTACAGTTTTAATTCAATTTGGTCTTAATGCCCAATGGACGGACAACGGAACCAGTATTACTACAAATGATAATGTTGGGATAGGAATAGACAATCCAAATGCTCCACTGGAAGCCCAAGATGAGATTCGGGTTAGACTAGCTACAATTTCCATTACCAAAAATGTGGTAGGGATAGTACCCTTAGGGTACAGTAGTCCCACTGGGGCAATGAACTGGAGCTTACGAGGAGTGTACCAGTATTCGAACGGGGTCGATAATAATACGGATGGAGGCGATTTGGATATTATCAAATCCTTGGACCGAAATACTATTTTGGCGACAAAAACAGATGGAACCCCATTAGGAAACGTTGGGGTTGGAATAACAAATCCAAATGCTTCGTTGGAAGTCCAAGATGAGATACAAGTTAGATTGGCAACAAACTTTATCACAAAAAATGTAGCCAGAATAATACCTTTAGGATACAGTGGTCCCACAGGAGCCATGAATTGGAGTTTGAGAGGCGTATATCAGTATTCGAACGGAGTTACCACTAATACGGATGGGGGCGATTTGGATATTATCAAATCCTTGGACCGAAATACTATTTTGGCGACAAAAACAGATGGGACCTCATTAGGAAACGTCGGGATTGGCACTATAAATCCTGATGCCAAACTAGCCGTCAACGGTAATATCCATACCAAAGAAGTAAAAGTAGATCTAGTGGGATGGCCAGATTACGTGTTCGAAAAGGAATATAACCTACCAACGTTGGAAGAAGTTGAAGCTCATATAACGGAAAAGGGACATTTACAGGATATTCCCAGTGCCAAAGAAGTTGAAGAGAACGGTATCAAACTTGGAGAGATGAACGCCAAACTGCTCCAAAAGATAGAGGAACTCATGCTCTATACGATACAACAACAAAAGGAGATTGAGGAACTAAAACAAGAAATTTCTGGGTCAAAAAAGCAAAAGAGTTAGAAATAGGTATTTTTCTAATCTATAGAATTTACCCCGTGGTCCTGGCTTGAATCTAACATCAAGATAAAAAGGTCTAGTTTCTTGGCCCTTTTAGCGAAGCGTTCGTAGTTCTAATACTTAGGCTCTGCCACGTATCTCTTTTCCCAAATTTTAGTGAGATAAGACAAGACAACAGGTCTAGCCCTTAAAAACACCCCTGTTCATAACATCGTTAAAAACTATTGGTGCTTCTAAAACTATGCAGTTTGTGATTACGTAACTTTAATAAAACTTACGACCATGGATTCAAGATCCAAGAATCTTTTGGACATTCGTCCAGAGATTGCACAAGCTCGGCTACATGATAATATGAGCCGCGATGAGCGTTTTCAAAATAAAACTTTACGTCCAGTCATCAAATTTCAGAATCTCTTGCTCATAGAGGTTTTTAGAAATTATATTGATAAACACAAAGGCGCATTTTACGATCTTTCCTTGGAAAAAAGATTGGAGTTTATTGAAAAATCAATCCAGAAGGATATCAAGTTCCGTAATTCGCTAAAAGGGATAATCATTGGGCAGTTTACTGTTGAAGAGTATCAAAACTACATTCAAAATTCCTCTGCGCTCAACAAGCGTATGATGAATATGGTCATTGAGCGGATAAAAGACCAAGTGCAATTATTGGATAACGCAGTATTAGTCTAAGATGGATTCCCCGTTAAGATTGGTGGTCAAAATATCGCTCATCAAATCAAAATAAGGTCTAATGGCCTTGAACGATTCATCCAACGTTTCAATAAATGAATCGGACAGTACTTCCGTATCTGAAAAGTTTTTGATAAAGATGAATTGTTTCTTTTTTATTAAATCGATATCGGGATGCGCTTTGTCAAAACCTTTGGGAGCCGTTTTTACTTCATCGCCCTCTAATGCGCCCCAAACCTTTTTAAACGCTTTTTCATTTATGGTTTCCCTAAATTCCGATGCATCCATCTCCAATTCTTTCCGAATACGAAGCAAATCCTCCTTATTTGGATTCCAAAAGCCTGTCGCAATAAATGAACCCCCAGGTTTAATATGAACGTAGTATCCGCCCCTCAAATGGGCGCCCAATCTTGAGAAGGAACCAGCAAAATGCGTTTTGTAAGGTGTCTTGTCCTTTGAAAAACGAACATCCCGATAAATACGGAACATTTTCATTTTTTCAATGTCATCATGTACATTCAGTTTCTCTTGTAGCATGGTATAAAAGGATTTAACTTCGGCTTCATATTTTTTAAACGTGGCTTTGTTCGCTTCAAACCAATCTTTATTGTTGTTTTTTGCCAACTTTTTTAAAATGTCCAAAGTTTCTTTGGTAATTCTAGAATTCTTCACAGTGTGGAAAGGATGTGTTATTTTTAAGCTAAAGTTAACGATTTCATCCAGTGAAGGTAATGGATTTAGTTATTTTTAATTTTTTAATCAGGTAATGGACAAAGAATCGATAATCGCTGCTTTAAAAAAGCACAAGAAATTACCCTATTTAGACTATAGGCTAAAAGAAGAGACAGAACATTTCACCAACACCCTTTTTTATACACTTTTTGATGTAAATACACCTGTTGCCAACAATCTTGATGCATTAGGTGAAAAATTCAGCCTACTTGTGGAACTGGCCTGTTGGGATTCTAACAAACCTTGCACAAAGGTATGGGAACATTATATTCAGTGCTTACCTGGAATCTTGGAAAAACTTAACTTTGACGCCAAGGCCATCTTGGATTGTGATCCAGCCTCTTTATCCATTCAAGAGGTATATATGGCCTATCCTGGGTTTTATGCCATTGCCATATATAGATTGGCACACGAACTCTACAACCAAGGATTTCCTTTGGTTCCACGATTAATGACAGAATATGCCCATAGACAAACTGGTGTGGACATCAACCCCGGGGCACAAATAGGGGAATCGTTCTTTATAGATCATGCCACGGGAGTTGTCATTGGCGAAACAGCCATAATCCATGACAATGTAAAAGTATATCAAGGTGTTACGTTGGGTGCACTCTATGTTGCAAAAGAGTTACAGAAAGTAAAAAGGCACCCCACAATAATGTCCAATGTCACCATTTATGCGAATGCAACAATTTTAGGCGGGGAAACCATTATTGGCGAAAATTCCACTATAGGCGGTAATGCTTGGTTGACGGCTTCGGTTCCTGCCAATTCAACCGTTTTTCATACGCCAGAAATAAAAATAAAGACCGTTTCCAATGTCCAATAGCATTCTTGATTTAATAGGCAATACGCCTCTGGTCGAATCCAAGGTTTTGAATACCAATCCTAATGTGAAATTATTGTTCAAGCTAGAAGGACACAATCCAGGTGGTAGTGTAAAGGACAGACCAGCTCTGAACATGATACGGGCAGGCATGGAACGGGGCGAGATTACAAAAAACTCAAAACTAATTGAAGCGACCAGTGGAAATACAGGTATCGCCCTAGCTATGATTGCCGGAATCTATGGGCTTGATATTGAGCTTGTGATGCCAGAAAACTCTACAAAAGAACGTGTACAGACCATGAGAGCATATGGTGCCAAGGTCACTCTAACCTCTGCTGATGTTGGTATAGAAGGTTCTCGTGATTATGCTGAAAATAAAGTTAAAAATGAGGGGTGCCAAATGCTCAACCAATTTGGGAATGATGATAATTGGAAAGCGCACTATAAAACCACTGGACCAGAAATCTGGAAGGATACAAATGGACAAGTCACACATTTTGTTTCGAGTATGGGTACGACCGGTACGATCATGGGGACCTCAAGCTTTTTAAAGGAAAAGAATTCTGATGTTCAAATTGTCGGTGTCCAACCTACGGATGATTCGAGAATTCCGGGAATACGAAAATGGCCTGAAGCATATCTGCCTAAGATTTTTAATCCCAAAAAGGTAGATACGGTAATGGAAGTG
This sequence comes from Flagellimonas sp. HMM57, assembly GCF_021390175.1. Taxonomy (NCBI): domain Bacteria; kingdom Pseudomonadati; phylum Bacteroidota; class Flavobacteriia; order Flavobacteriales; family Flavobacteriaceae; genus Flagellimonas; species Flagellimonas sp. HMM57. Next base: position 3,781,717 of record NZ_CP090004.1, read on the forward strand.
AGCCAGGAAGAAGCACACCAAATGGCTAAAAGATTGGCTAAAGAAGAAGGTATTTTTTCTGGGATGAGCAGTGGTGGTGCAGCTACCATTGCACTTCGCTTGGCAAAATCCCTAGAAAGTGGAACTATTGTTTCTATTGTCTGTGACAGGGGCGATAGATACCTATCTTCCGATTTATTCGAATAAACTACTATAGTTCCTCTTTGATTCCTTTTCGAAAAGCTTCAAATTCTATCAAGTTATTGTGGTTTCCATTTTTAATGGTGTACATTTTTTTATCTTCACTTGATATGGCAACGTATAATTTTTTGCCTGATTCATAAGAAACAACATTGTCAAGTGTTCCATGAAAAATACGAACAGGAGCCGATACGTTTTGAATATACTCAAATGAAGTCATTTTATATTTTAAAACGTGTTTGACGGGTAAAAAGGGGAAACGATTTTGAGCTTCATCCAACAAACTATAAAAAGGAGTTTCCAAAATCAGTTTTTTTGGCTTGTTATTGGATGCTAAATTGGTTGCAATACCAGACCCCAAGGAACGACCATAGACAACAATACTATCTTCTTCATAGAAGTCCAGTGCATAATCATAGAACAATTGCGCATCCTCATACAGTGCCGATTCGCTTAGTTTTCCGGTACTTTTTCCATAGGTCCTATAATCCATGACAATTACGTCATAGCGCAATTCCACAAATGAAGAAGCAATGTTCCCCCATCTAGATAAATCGCCCGCATTGCCATGAAAATATAGTATCAAGCCTTTTGGATTCTCTTGCTTAAAATGTAAGGCGTTTAATTTAGCGTCGTCTGTACCCTCCAAAAAGAGTTCTTCAAAATTTTGGGTAAACGAGTATTCGTAGTCAAGAGGAAGTTTTGAGGGTAGAAAAATGAGTTTTTCTTGAAGAAAATAAAGCATCGCTATAAGTAGTAAAAATAAAGATAAGATGGATAGCCCAAAACGTCTAAGCTTTTGCATTGGCGCGTTTTGAAGAGTGTTTAACATTAATACTGGAACCTTCTAGATCCACTTTCTTGGGTTTTGTCGTAATGATTTCTGTCAGCATGGTATGATACGATTCAAAAGTGTTTAAATTTTTGTGTCCCCCTCCTATTACCGTGTAAAGTTTGGTAAGCTCAGGTTTAATTTTTGAGAGTTTGACACTTGTTTTATAGGGTATTAACTTATCATCCGTGCCGTGGATAATATGAATTGGGCAGTTTACATATTTTAACCATTTGTAAGTTGGCATTGGAAATTTTATCAGTAAAGAAAGTGGCATAAACGGAATAAACTTTTTTGCGACTTTGCTCAAACTATAATAGGGAGCATCCAATATCAACATACGGGGATTGTTCATTGAAGCTAATTTTGCAGCGAAACCTGAACCCATGGAACGACCATAAAGTATAATGTATTTTTCAGTCACTTTATCTTTGAGCTTGTTATAGATTACCTGCATATCACGTTTTACCGCTTTCTGTGTTCTTCTCCCCGTACTCTTGCCAAAACCGCGGTAATCTACCATAATGACATCATAACCATGACGCGTGAAATCGACAGCAAACTTCCCCCATCCTTTTATGCTTTTTGAATTCCCCTTTAGATAAAAAACTATTCCCTTGGGTTTTTCCGATTTAAAGTGCAATCCATTGATAACGGCCCCGTCCCTTGTCTCAACATTATACTCTTCAATTACCTGATTATCGTAATGGAACTGAAAATCTTTGGATAATTTTTCAGGCTTAAATAAAAAGTAATCCTGTAAAAAATATAGCAAAACACTGATCACCAAATAGCTTGTAATAACAATCAACAAAATGTAAAGCCAGTTTGGCATGTAGCTAGTTTTTGTTTCAAAATACAAAAAAACTTTTTAGTCAATGCTACTGTGCTATTTTTCAATACATTAAAAACCGGCATTTTAATACCGTTGATTACTGGATAAAAAGCTCCTATCCAAATGCCATTTTTAATACTTGTTTGTCAGATGAACCAACATTTTTGGTTACATATCGATTTGTTTCTAGCTTCTGAATTCTAATCCTTTTATTTACACCATGTTAACTGGCACAAATTTGAAAATGATATGAAATCGCTATCCAAAACTTTTAATTGGAAAAGAACCAATATTCTTATCGCCGTAGTTTTACTAATATTGATTGGATTGAATTTTTACGGTCCCTATACCAATAAGTTCTACATTTTTAAGCTAAGTAATTATATTTTACCGCTGCTCAGCATAGTACATTTCTTGTATATGTACGTAATTTGGTTCAAAATAAAGGAAGAAGAGATTCCTGATCCCCAAATGAGAAATCTTGAATATGGACTTTATGCAGTATTACTCTTTTACATATTCAAGATGTATGACGTGATAGTAGTTCTGGGTTCTTCTTCACAATACCAACAACATTTAATTGCACCTATATTTAAACCTATGGTTTTGCTTTCCATTGCTTTATACGGTTTATTGATAGTATTGACACTATTCTCCTTTTGGCAACGCAAGCACTATATTGGTGGGTACAATTTTGAAAAATACAACGATATCAATATTTGGCAATAACGTTATAATCCCCTTATATAACTACCATAAAGATCTTTAAACTGATAACCTTCGGTAAAACGGTTTTTGGTCAATTTTTTATGTGCGACCAATCCCCAAAGCAATAACTCTTTCATAAAGTAGGAATCTTCTTTTGAAATAGCTGGTTGATGGTCGGCAATGAGTTTATTTAAGGGTTTAACAGCATCCAATTTGGTCTTGTACTCATCATCTGTGTCTTCGTCCAGAAGTTCAAAGCCTTCACCATCAAAAAACCAATGGATCAAATCGTCATATGCAGTTTCGGCATCTTTACGTTCTAATTTTGCAATCTCTGGAAAATAGTTGGGGAACAAAGACTTTATGGCATCTTCAATAAGGATTTCTGCTACAGAGCCTGCACCTTCTTGTTCGCCCTCATAAACCAATTCTATTTTTCCAGTGATTGATGGAACCACGCCCATAAAGTCGCTCAAACGTACTGTGGTCTGCTTTTCCCCAGACCTAATGATTCTCCTCTCAGCAGTACTCAAAAGATTCTCAAATGCGGTGATGCTCATCCTTGCACTCACACCACTCTTAGCATCTACATATTCACTATTACGTGCCTCAAAACTGATTTGTTCCAAAACATCCATGGCAATTTCGGGTACTTGGATACTATCTTTTTGCCTTCCGTCCAATTGCGCTTCTTGCTTTGTTATCTTTTTGGCAATTTCCAATGAATCTGGGTAATGGGTCAATATTTGTGAGCCAATCCTATCCTTTAAAGGGGTAACAATACTACCTCTATTGGTGTAATCTTCAGGATTAGCGGTAAAAACGAATTGTAGGTCCAAGGAAAGTCGCAACTTAAATCCACGAATCTGTATATCTCCCTCTTGCAGTATGTTAAATAAGGCCACTTGTATTCTTGCTTGAAGGTCGGGCAATTCATTAATAACAAAAATACAACGATTTGCACGTGGAATCATACCAAAATGAATGACCCTGTCATCCGCATAAGATAATTTTAGGTTTGCTGCTTTTATGGGATCAATATCGCCTATCAAATCAGCAACAGTCACGTCTGGTGTAGCCAATTTTTCATAGAAGCGCTCATCCCTGTGAATCCAATCAATCGGGGTATCATCACCTTTTTCTTTGATGAGTTCAGTCGCATACCTAGAAATAGGTTGAAATGGGTCATCATGGACTTCAGAACCTTCTACAACTGGAATCCATTCGTCCAGCAATTGCACCATCAACCTTGCTAAACGTGTTTTTGCCTGACCTCGCAATCCTAATAGATTGATATTATGTCTGGACAAAATCGCACGCTCCAGTTCTGGAATCACGGAATTTTCATATCCCCAGACCCCATGAAAAGTATTTTCGCCTTGGGCTATTTTCTCCAACAGATTTTCTCTTAGCTCGTCTTTTATGCTCTTGGATTGGTAGCCTATTTTTTTTAGTGCGCCTAAAGTTGTTATTTTTTTGGTATCTATTTTCATTCCTCTTTCAATCAATTTTTATAACATTCCACCCTTCGACAGGCTCAGGGCGACAGTTTTTTGTTTATTTCTAAATTTGTGCTCCGTATTCCTACTTCGCACTTACTTTATCCTTTTTCTTCTATTTTGTTCGTAATCTTCAAATATCATTTCACCAAGACCCTTTAATCCCGTATAAAATGCTTTCCCTTTATTGGCCTGTGTAAACTGCCGTACAAATTGCATAAGATAAGGGTCTTGTGCAATCATAAACGTAGTAATGGGTATATGGAGTTTTCTGGCTTGCTGCGCCATTGCGTAACATTTCTCCACGATATGATCATCCAGTCCAACACTGTTTTTGTAATAGTCCCCGTTTGGAAGTCGCAGACAAGATGGCTTTCCATCCGTAATCATAAAAATCTGCTTATTGGTGTTTCGCTTACGCCTGAGCATATCCATTGCCAATTGCAATCCGGCTACAGTATTGGTATGGTAAGGGCCTACTTTCAAATATGGTAAATCCTTAATTGGAATGGGCCAGGCATCATTACCAAAAACCAAAATATCGAGGGTATCCTTAGGATAACGCGTGGTAATCAATTCTGCCAGTGCCATAGCAACTTTCTTGGCCGGGGTTATTCTGTCCTCACCATATAGAATCATACTGTGGCTTATATCGATCATCAGTACAGTGCTCATCTGTGCTTTGTACTGCGTATCCTCTACCACCAAATCGTCTTCATTTAACGAAAAACTGTCCAATCCATGATTGATTTGTGCATTTTTAAGACTTTCCGTCATGGAGATATGCTCTAGGCCATCCCCAAAACGATATTCCCTAAACTCTCCTGTATGTTCATCTCCCCTACCTGATTTTCCAGTTTTATGATTACCAGAACCACTTCTTTTAAGCTTACCAAAAATTTGGTCCAATGCGCGTTGCCGAAGCATCCGTTCCAATTTAGCTGTTATCGAAAGGTTTCCGCTACCGTCACCTTCTTCTCCATCACCTTCTCCTTGTTTCGCATCGTCGTCAAACTCCTCTCGAATAAATCCTTTTGCTTTTAAATCTTCTATAAAGTCGTCGATAGTGTAATCATCATCGGTAAGTTCATATTCTTTGTCCAATTCCCTGAGCCAATCCAAGGCTTCTTCGACATCACCGGAAGTATGCGTAATGAGTTCTTGAAAAATCTCAAAAAGTTTTTCAAACGGGGTTTGATTAGGTGCTTCGTATGTAGTAAAACGAAATCCTTTTCTTGTATTCATAGCCATTACATAAAATTAACACTTTCTGCTTTATGATTACCGCTTTAATGAAAACTTAACTTTATTCAAAGTTCAAACACAAATTCAAGTTTCAAGTTTCAAGTTTCAAGTTTTAAGTTCAAACTTAAGCTTACGCTCTCGTATTTGATTTCAATGATATGATTTTAAAAAAGAGTTTACTTGATTCTATTACATTTGTTGGGATGGATAGAGAACTATGTTTGGGCTTTTACAATACTGCTCCGCTTTGGGTGAATGAACAATTTGGGATTGAACAATTTGAATTTCCTGAGCTTTTACTAACTGAATTTGAGTCTGAAACTATTAACGAACGCTTACGCCTAGGGCATCAAATGGAAATTGTTTTTGAACAATTGATTTCATTTTCGGAACAGTGGAAAATTCTAGCTAAGAATCTATTGATTGATGAAGGTAAAATACGCTTGGGTGAACTTGATTTTATCTTGAGGAATATAGAAACCGCTCAAGTGTATCATATAGAGCTAGCCTATAAATTTTACATTGTCAATCCAGATATTTCAGAACCAATTCACCGTTTAATGGGACCGAACAAACGCGATATGTTCTTTACCAAACTGGATAAATTGAAGGAAAAACAATTTCCTTTGTTATATAATGCTGCATTACATGATAAGCTGCAAGAATTAGAGATAAACCCCATTATTGTTATTCAACAGGCATGTTTTAAAACACAACTTTTCGTTCCTTATGGCGATAGTAACATTTCTATCCGCCCATTAAACAATAAATGTATTCAAGGGAGCTGGCTTAGGTTTAACGATTTTAACTCAGAAACGTTTAGGAAGTTTGAGTATTACATTCCTTTTAAAAAAGAATGGGTCATTACCCCTACATCAAATCGAAAATACACATCTCACTATGCAGCACTCCTTGAAGTCAACCTAAGCATGCTAAAAGAAAATGCGCCAATGCTCTGGGTAAAAAAACCAGACGGAACTATTGAAAAATTATTTGTGGTTTGGTGGTGAAGGAAATAACCCAAAAGCTCGTTTTAGAGATTACACAATACCTGATATTTATAAAATAATGTTGTTTCCATGCAACCCTTAAAAATTTAAATTGTCTTTAATAAAAACCAATACCTATGCTTAATACTACTGTCCAATTTATATTGCTACTACTATTCTTGCACTTTGGTTTACAACTAAAGGCACAGAAGGATTCCATGGACTATATTGAATTCAATGATCGCAAGAATGTGGTGCACGGGGTCTATTTAGGAGTAACTGGGCATTACGGAGAGTTAAAAGGGATATCAACCTATGGTGTCGGTATTAAATTCGCTTATGTGGCCAATCGAAAATTTGAGATTGGTTTAGCGGCAAATGTCCTACAATCTGATCAAGAGTTCATTACCGTTGTAGATATTGACAACAAACTTATTGGAGCTTATCTGGGCGCACATTTAGAACCTATATTCTTTAGTAAAAAAAGATTGAATTTATCAGTGCCTTTGTTTGTCGGTTTTGGAGGTATAGGATATACTACTGGGAACAGTGACGATTTTAGTGAGGAATTTATAGATAGGGAATTTGAGAATGTGAATAACATTTATGTGATTGAACCAGGAGTAAGTGTACTTTTTAACATCTCTAGATATCTACAATTAGAAGCTGGTGTCAAATACCGTTTTACCAATAAAATAGACCTTGCCACTAGCCCAATTACAAGATTAAATGGTTTTTCTACTGGTATTGGCATCAAAGTAGGAATCTTCAATATGGGGCGAAACCGTTACAAAAAGAACATTTCCGAATAAGAATGGTACTATTTTATTTATGTCGTTCTTTTAAAATCTTTTCAATGGCACTCAACTTGTATCCTTTGGCCTGTAACAAAATCAAATAATGAAATAGCAAATCGGCACTCTCGTTCAAAAAGAGTTCATCATTATTATCTTTGGCCTCAATTACTGTTTCAACAGCTTCCTCCCCTACTTTTTGCGCTATTTTATTGATGCCTTTTCTAAACAATGAAGCTACATAACTCTTTTCATCATCCTTATTTTCTTTTCGGGAAGTTATAATATCCTCTAGTTCCGTTAGAAATCCATAAGTCTGTGAATTGTCCTCTGCCCAACAAGTATCAGTTCCCTTATGACAAGTGGGTCCTGCCGGATTCACCATTATAAGCAATGTATCATTATCACAGTCATTTGTTATACGCACCAAATTCAAAAAGTTGCCACTTTCCTCACCTTTGGTCCAAAGTCTATTTTTGGATCTGCTAAAAAAAGTTACTTTTTTGGTCTCTATTGTCTTGTCAAATGCTTCTTGGTTCATGTACCCAAGCATCAAGACATTTTTTGTTCTTGAATCTTGAATGATGGCAGGTACCAATCCATCTGGGTTTTTAGTAAAGTCTATTTTCATTTTTAAAGTCTAACGGGAATTCCCTCTTTCTGTAATTGTTGCTTTAAATCCTTTATTTCGATTTCTTTAAAATGAAAAATACTGGCTGCCAATGCAGCATCCGCTTTCCCATCAGTAAAAGTATCGGTAAAATGTGAAATGGTTCCCGCACCGCCTGATGCGATTACCGGTATGTTCACCAAAGTTGATAATTTTGCCAAAGCTTTGTTCGCAAAACCACCTTTTGTCCCATCGTGGTTCATAGAGGTGAACAATATCTCCCCTGCTCCACGTTCTTCAACTTCTTTTGCCCATTCGAACAAATCAATATCCGTGGGTACTTTACCACCTACCAGATGTACTTTCCAGTATCCATCTATTAGCTTCGCGTCAATAGCTACCACTATACACTGAGAACCAAATTTAGCTACCAGTTCGTTGATCAATTCAGGTCTTTTGACAGCTGAGGAATTAATAGAAACCTTATCAGCCCCATTTTGAAGTAACATATCAACGTCTTCAATGGATGAAATTCCTCCTCCTACAGTAAATGGAATATTCACTTTTTCCGCAACATGATATACTAAATCAGCTAAGGTCTTTCTTTTTTCCTCGGTTGCGGAAATATCAAGAAATACCAATTCATCCGCCCCTTTGTCCGCATATATTTGGGCAAGTTCCACTGGGTCTCCTGCATCCCTAAGGTCAACAAAATTGACGCCTTTTACGGTACGTCCATTTTTGATGTCCAAACAGGGAATTATTCGTTTTGTTAGCACATTATTATAATTTAATTGAACGTCATTCTGAATTCATTTCAGAACACCATTCTTGTTATCTTAAGTTTTTAGTGTGACCCTGAAACGAGTTCAGGGTGACGATATCCTTTTAAAAATAAAGCGTTTCCAGAGTAGGATTTTTTTCTTTAATCAAGTTTACTTTCCATTCATGTTTCCAATTTTTCAACTGTTTCTCACGAGCAATAGCTTCTTTAATATTCGTAAAAACTTCAAAATATACTAAATCCCATATATTATATTTTTTTGCAAATTTTGATTTCTGACCCGTTTGATGGTCTATAATCCTTCTAGATAAATCTGAAGTCACACCTATATAAAATGTAGTTCTGTACTTGTTCGTCATTATATAAATAAAACTTTCTTGCATCTCTCTATATATGTACTTTCAGTTAAGTTCTACGTCATTCTGAACTTGTTTCAGAATCCCATCCCAATTATCCGTTTTCCAGTAGTGTGACCCTGAAACAAGTTCAGGGTGACGATATTACTCATTTTCCACATTGTACTTCGTACTTTTTAATTCTAACTTCTAATCTCTATTTTTCACATTAAGATCAATACCATCATAAAATCCCAAATCTTTGTTGTTCAAAATTTTTGTCCACAACGCAATCTGCCCTGTATGATACGACAAATGTTCCACAACATGGATAATATTGCCAATCCCAGAGAATTCGAACCCCTGTACCGATCTTTTCCGTATTAATTCTTCATTTGTTGCTGAAACAAATACAAACTTGGCTTTTTCTACCGTTGAAATTAGTTTTTGAAATAGTTCGTCTTTGTCCAAACCAGATGAAACCATAAATTCTTCATCCCTGTTTCTGTTATCCTCAGTACCTTGAATCGAAGAAATTCCATATTGTGTGATGTTGCCACATAGATGTAAAATAAGGTTCCCGATACTATTTGTACTTTCATTGGGTTTTCGCCAAATTACTTCATCTGAAAGCTTATCCAAACAGATTTTAATCATTCGTAAACTTTCGTCCATTCTGTAGTTTGCATTAAGGACTACTTCTGTTTGCCATTGTTTATACATTACCCAAAATATAGTTTTCCAACTGTTTTAAACTGATTCTATTCTCATAGATGGCTTTTCCAATAATCGTTGCTTCACAGCCTATCTCCTTAAGCCTTGGCAGTTCTTCGAAGCTGGAAATACCACCACTTGCTATCAAGTTGACTCCAACAACTTCTTTGTCTTCCACACCACTTCCCGTTATGGTAGTTTCAGTTTTCATTGTCTTGGACAGGATTTTTTTGTAGAGCTCAAAAGAGGGGCCTTCAAGCATTCCATCTTTGCTTATGTCGGTACAGATGATGTATTTAATACCGTTTTTTTGATACGATTGAATAAACGGAATAAGTTGCCTGTCCGATTCTTCCAACCAGCCTGAAACTGCAACTTTTTCATCTTTGGCATCTGCTCCCAAAATGATTTTAGAAGCACCATATTTTTGCAGCCAGCCTAAAAATGTTTCTTTCTCTTTTACTGCAATGCTGCCACCAGTAACTTGATTTGCCCCACTTTCAAAGGCAATATGCAGGTCTTCATTAGTTTTTAAGCCACCTCCAAAATCAATTTTAAGATTGGTACTTGTCGCTATGTTTTCCAATACTTTATGGTTGACTATATGTTTTGATTTAGCACCATCCAAATCTACCAAATGTAGATGCTCGATACCATGGGCTTCAAATTGTTTGGCAATTTCCAAAGGATTTTCATTATAAATCTTTTTGGTATCATAATCTCCTTTGGATAGGCGTACACACTTTCCATCTATAATATCAATTGCTGGTATAATTCGCATAATTAGTAATTAGATATGAGTATTGAGACGTGAGATTTTGTAAGCGGGAAAATTCGATATCATTAGCGTATTGAATTTCAAACTTTAAGTTTTGGTTTTGATTCTCGAATATTAGCTCTTAGTGTCAAGTTTATAGTTTTAGCTTCGGACCTCATATTTCAGACTTCGAGTTTCAGAGGTCAGATTTCTGATATCTGCTTTCTGTTTTTGTTTTCTGATATCCGATTTACAACCTTATATTTCATCATAAATCTAAAAAGTTTTGTAAAATCTGTGCTCCGACCTTACTACTTTTTTCAGGATGAAACTGTGTTCCATAAAAATTGTCTTTTCCAAGGGCGGCACTATAAGGCAATGCATATTCCGATGTTGCTATGGTCTCCTTTCCAATAGGCGCATAAAAGCTATGTACCAAATAGATATGTGATTTCTCGGGAATACTTTTGAATAAATCCGATTTTAAATCACTTATCTGGTTCCAGCCAATTTGAGGCACTTTTACAGATAATGGAAATCTCACAACATCCAAATCAAAGATTCCTAGACCTTTTGTGTTTCCTTCTTCGGATGCATTGCACATCAACTGCATTCCCAAGCATATTCCCAAAACAGGCTGCTTCAAACTGGGGATTATCTTGTCCAATCTACTGGCATTAAGCTTTTTCATTGCTGAACTTGCTTCACCAACTCCGGGAAAGATAACTTTATCCGCATTTTCAATTTCTTCGACGTCATTCGTCAAATGCGACGTGAAACCCAAGCGTTGAACGGCAAATTTAATGCTCTGGATGTTTCCTGCACCGTAGTCTATGATTACTATTTTCATTTTTTAGTTATGAGATATTAGAATTGAGTTTTAAATGCCTTTAAATGTTCTAAATATTCACAGCTCAATACCCCTGATATGTATCTAAAGCATTCCTTTAGTTGAGGGTAAAACCATTTTTTCCACATCGCGCTTTACCGCCATTTTAATCGATTTTGCAAAAGCCTTGAATATCGCCTCAATTTTATGGTGCTCATTGGTGCCTTCCGCTTTGATGTTTAAGTTGGCCCTGGCACCGTCCGTAAACGATTTAAAAAAATGATGAAACATTTCCGTCGGCATATCCCCAACTTTTTCCCGTTTAAAATCTGCATCCCAAACCAACCAGTTACGCCCTCCAAAATCGATAGCAACTTGCGCCAAGCAATCATCCATAGGTAAACAGAAACCATAACGTTCTATTCCAAGTTTGTCTCCCAGCGATTTGAAGAAAACTTCACCCAAGGCAATTCCTGTATCCTCAATGGTATGATGCTCGTCAACTTCTAAATCACCTTTTACTTTTATATCTAAATCCATTTGTCCATGCCGAGCCAATTGGTCCAACATATGGTCAAAAAAAGCTAATCCAGTATCTATGTTGCCCCTTCCTGTTCCATCAAGGTTTAATTTGATTTGAATATCAGTTTCGTTAGTTTTTCTTGCTATCCGAGCGACCCGATTTTCCAGTTTTAAAAACTCATATATTTTTTCCCAATCATTACTCTCTAAGGCGATATATTCATTTAAAGCTTCTTGTGCTGTAGTAATCTCATTTGTCCCCAAATTCGTCTGGTCATTTATAAAAATTCCTTTTGCCCCAAGATTTTTTGCCAACTCCACGTCCGTTAGGCGATCTCCTATTACAAACGATCCTTTTAAATCATAAGTTTCTGAGAAATAATCAGTTAACATCCCAGTACCGGGCTTTCGTGTATTAGCATTATCCTTGGGAAATGTTCGGTCGATAAATACCTTATCAAAGACAACACCTTCATTTTCAAAGGATTTTAGAATGAAATTATGTACGGGCCAAAATGTTTCTTCAGGAAAAATAGCAGTACCAAGACCATCTTGATTTGTTATCATGACCAATTCGTAATCCAGTTCCTTGGCAATTTTTCCAAGGAAGGTAAATGCTTTCGGATAAAAAATCATTTTCTCGAAGGCATCTACTTGCTCATCAGCAGTTTCTTTGATAATCGTTCCGTCCCTATCAATAAAAAGTACTTTTTTACCCATTATTCAATTTCTTTTAAAATCGCTATCAATTTTCTATTCTCATTTGGTGTGCCAACCGTGAATCTTAGCGTGTTTTCGCATAAAGGTTGGTTGCTTCTGTTCCTGACCACAACTTTTAATGCCAACAACTCTTTATACCTTTTATCAGCATCGTCTACTTTGGCCAAAACAAAATTTGCATCTGAATCATAAATGTATTCCACAAAGCTTAGCTCCTTCAGTTCTTTAATCAAAATATCACGTTCAACAAGAATCTTCTTTACTTCTTCTTGTACCAATGTTTCGTCCAAAATCCGTTTTAATGCTTGGTATTGCGTGAGTTGATTTACGTTGTAAGGAGGCTTGATTTTGTTCAAAATCTCAATAATTTCTTCGGAAGCATAACAAATTCCCAGCCGAATTCCCGCCATGCCATAAGCTTTGGACATGGTTTGCGTAACAATAAGATTGGGATATCTCTCCAGAGATGCAATCCAACTTTTTTCTGATGAAAAATCCACGTAGGCTTCATCTATCACTATCAACCCATTAAAATTGTTCAACAGTTCTTCGATTTTCGCTCTCGAAAAGGCATTGCCCGTAGGGTTGTTGGGAGAGCAAATAAAGATAATCTTGGATTTACCATTTATGGCGCTTAAAATTTGAGGTACATCTGGCTCAAAATTAGATGTCAGTAGCACTTCTCTGTTTTCGATAGCATTGATTCCGCATAGCACTTTGTACATGCCATAGGTAGGTGGCAATGTGATGATATTATCCCAATTTGGTTCGCAAAAGGCCCTAAAAATCAAATCCAGTACTTCATCGCTTCCATTCCCCAACAAAATATTTTTTTCTGAAACTTGCTTCTCTTCAGCTAACAGTGTCTTTAGACTTCGTTGTTGTGGATCGGGATATCGATTTAAACCATTTTCAAAGGGGTTTTCATTCG